>NZ_MUHE01000019.1:0-38163 GCF_002217405.1 Flavobacterium psychrophilum DSM 3660 = ATCC 49418
AACTTTAAATGGTATTATATAGTTGTTTCAATATTTTTTTTAAACAAACACTTTTTTAGTAATTTCCTTTTATAAAAACATTTTTTAACAAGTATTTAAATATTAGTTTATTAAATCTTTGTATATGTCTTTAGCTATAAGTTTTTGAATTAATTCGTAGTCTAGTGTAGCTCTTAATTTAGCATCAATTTCATTTGCGATGTTTTGTTTTTCAGCAACTGTAATATTTTTTTTGCTTAACCATTTGTGTTTTTTATAAAAAAGCTGGCTTAAAGCCTCTGACATTGCAGGGTCGTTTATACTCATAACGGTAGTTATAGACTCAAGGTTTTGTTTTGCTTTTCCTTCAATAGATAATTCTTTTGTAGTTATTTTTTTCTCAGTTTGAGCATTTGCGCTTAATGAAAATGATAAAAATAAGACGAATATTAATAGTGATTTCTTCATAATCTGATAAATAAATTAGTTATATTTATCAAATCTAAACTTTTTTTTTGAACTACCAAAAAATATTAAAAACTTCACTTTGTTTTTATCAGGTTTGTAAAAAACGATTTTTTAAGAATTTTTTTTAAAAATCATGACATTGAGCCAATAAAAAACGAAAAATTTTTATTGGTAAATAAAAAAATCTGCTCGAAAGAACAGATTTTTATGATGTTATAAGTGTTTTGAAAAGGCTCTAATTTAGAACCGCAATTTTACGATCGCCATCTACTACTATTTTCATTAATCCATGTTTGGTAATTCCTTTGCTGGCCGCATCCCATTTTTTGCCACTCAAAGCGGCTTTTTCTTTCAAATCAGAAATAGAAATTCCTTCGTTAGCTTTCAAAACTTCAACAATGTGTTTTTCGTCATCTGTTAATTCCAATTGTTTTTTCTCAGGACGCATTTGAGGGAAAAACAATACTTCTTGTATAGAAGCATTATTAGTTAGGAACATAATTAGTCTGTCCATGCCAATTCCCATTCCAGAGGTTGGCGGCATTCCGTATTCTAAAGCACGAAGAAAATCCTCATCAATAACACCATTGGCTTCGTCATCACCTTTTTCGGAAAGTTTTAGTTGGTGTTCGAAACGTTCCCGTTGGTCTATCGGGTCGTTTAATTCAGAATACGCATTGGCAATTTCTTTACCGCAAACCATTAGTTCAAAACGTTCTGTCAAGTCTGGATTGTCACGATGCGATTTGCATAACGGCGACATTTCCTTCGGATAATCGGTAATAAAGGTTGGTTGAATGTAATTTCCTTCGCATTTGGCTCCAAAAATTTCATCAATTAGTTTTCCTTTACCCATGGTTTCATCAACATCAATTCCCATACCTTTTGCGGCAGCAAAAAGTTCTGCTTCGCTTTTTCCAGAAATATCAAAACCAGTAAAATCTATAATAGCCTGTGTCATAGTTACACGAGCATAGGGTGCTTTGAAACTTATTTTATGCTCGCCAAAAGTTACTTCGCTACTTCCATTTACAGCAGTAGCGCAATGGTCTAATAAATTTTCGGCAAAAGTCATCATCCAATTATAGTCTTTGTAGGCTACATAAATTTCCATAGCGGTAAATTCTGGATTGTGCGTTCTGTCCATTCCTTCATTACGAAAGTTTTTCGAAAACTCATAAACCCCATCAAAACCACCTACAATTAATCTTTTTAAGTATAATTCGTTTGCAATACGCATGTACAAAGGCATATCTAAACTATTATGGTGGGTGATAAACGGGCGGGCCGCTGCACCACCAGCAATAGATTGCAAAACGGGAGTTTCTACTTCCATATACCCACTTTCGTTAAAAAAGTTTCGCATGGCAGTAAATAATTTTGTTCTTTTTACAAAAACTTCTTTCACTTGCGGATTAACCACAAGATCTACATAACGCATTCTGTATCTTAATTCAGGATCGTTAAACGCATCGTGAATATTACCTTCTTCATCAGTTTTTGGCAACGGTAGCGGGCGTAAAGTTTTACTTAAAAAAGTAAAATTAGAAACACGAATACATTTTGCACCTACTTGTGTAGTAAATAATTCACCTTCTACACCAATAAAATCACCTAAATCGGTCAATTTTTTAAAAACCTGATTGTACAACGTTTTGTCATCACCTTCACAAATTACATCACGGTTAAAATACAATTGAACTCTACCTTCACTATCTTGCAACTCAGCAAAAGAAGCTTTTCCTTGGTCTCTCACGCTCATTAATCGTCCGGCAAGAGTCACCTTTTTGCCTTCTTCAAAATTTTCTTTAACCTGTTTCGAAGTATGATTTACAGGAAATAAATCTGCAGGATAAGGGTTAATTCCTAGTTGGCGCAAAGCGTTCAGTTTTTCTCTTCTAATGATTTCTTGTTCGGAAAGTTGCATGGGTAAATTTTATTTAAGACCACAAAGATAATAAAAGATTGTAAATGGCAGATTTTAGATTTCAGATTTAGGAGCTATTTCCTGCTATTTGTTACAATCTTTTGTTTTTTAAAGGAAAAAACAAAAGGATTTCCACTTCTATCAGGGCTATTTCAGCATTACGGTTCAAAATTTAACATTCGTTATTTAACATTCAAAAAATCTGCGAAAATCCTTTTAATCTGTGTCATCTGCGATCTAAAATAGATGTACAACAATTAAAACTTTGTATCTTTGTTCTTCAAAACCTCAGAACTTTCCAAAAGAAATGAACAAAACCATACAACTCCAGGATTTAGGCCACAAAGACTACAAAGCAACTTGGGATTATCAAGAGCAATTGTTTCAAAATGTGCTAGATATCAAAATTCAAAACAGGAGAGAAGAACGTCAGGACCAAACGCCAAATTATTTTCTTTTTGTCGAACATCCACATGTGTACACTTTAGGAAAAAGTGGCGATTTGTCTAATTTGCTTTTATCAGAAAAACAACTCGAAGCAAAAGGAGCTACTTTTTATAAAATAAACCGAGGGGGCGACATCACCTACCACGGCCCAGGGCAAATTGTAGGTTACCCTATTCTGGATTTAGAAAATTTCTTTACAGATATTCATAAATATTTGCGACTACTCGAAGAAGCGATAATTCTTACATTGGCAGAATATAATATTATAGGTACAAGAAGCGAAGGCGAAACAGGAGTTTGGCTCGGAGTAGGAACGCCATTTGCAAGAAAAATATGCGCTTTAGGGGTTCGTGCCTCCCGTTGGGTAACCATGCACGGATTTGCGCTAAATGCAAATGCCGATTTGGGTTATTTCGACAATATAATTCCGTGTGGTATAAAAGGCAAAGCAGTTACCTCATTAAATGTAGAGCTTGGTGTCGAAAAAGTAAATGAAGAAGAAGTAAAAGAAAAAATCCTAAAACATTTTACACAATTGTTCGATTGTACGATGATTTTAAAAAAAAATCATCTTACGTTCTATTATCTATAAGTCTAAAACAGTCTGCTCTGGAAGTAATCTAAAGGTCATTCTGTGGTATTTTGTTACGCCATATTTTCTAATGGCTTCACGATGTTCTTTAGTAGGATATCCTTTGTTTTTTTTCCAATTATACATTGGGAATTCCTCATGAATTGTATTCATATACTCATCACGATACGTTTTTGCTAAAACCGAGGCGGCAGCAATGCTCAGGTATTTAGAGTCTCCCTTTATAATACTGCTACTTGGTATCGATTGTAGTATTTCTATTTCTCTATTGGTAAATATTTTTCCAGAACATTTTTTAAAGCTATTCTTAGATAGTAAAGGGCGATTTCCGTCTGCAATAATGTATAACGGGGTAGGATTTAACTGCAAAACACACTCTTGCATGGCTTTTAGTGAAGCGTTAAGAATGTTTATCTCATCAATAATTAGAGGATCCAGATGTGTAACCGAGAATGAAATAGCTAATGCTTCGATAATTGGTTTTAATTGTTCTCTAGTTTTTTCAGATAATTGTTTGGAGTCATTTAATATTTTCGATTCAAAATTTTCTGGCAAAATAACTGCTGCTGCTGTTACGGGGCCAGCAAGGCAACCTCGTCCAGCCTCGTCCGTGCCAGCTTCTAAATGTTGTGTTAAAAAAAACGAACTTAACATAAATTTAATTTTGACAAAAATATAATTTTTTGCGTAACCTTTTGCATTATTATTTGTCTAGTAAACCAGTAATTATTATTCCTGATTTATAATTAGTTTTTTTTTGCTTAAATAAAATATGTAATATTTCGGTCTATTGTTTGGTTATTTAAGAAATTATTAAGAAGTTTGCTAAATAACTAACTCAAATAAAATAATTATGAGATCAAAGTTCAAATGGATTTTTACGCTATTAGTAGCGTTAACTATGCAGCTTTCCTTTGCACAAGAGAAAACTGTGAAAGGGGTTGTGACTGATGCAAATGGTCCAATGCCAGGTGTAAATGTTTTGGTAAAAGGTACCCAACGTGGCGTATCAACTGGTTTCGATGGAACTTATTCTATCAAGGCTAGTCAAGGAGAAGTTCTTGTTTTTTCATTCATGGGAATGGGTGATGTTTCTAGAACAGTAGGAGCTTCAGCTTCTATTAGTGTTAAAATGCAGGATGATGCTAAGCAATTAGGCGAGGTTGTTGTAACTGGAGCATTGGGTATTAAGAAGAAAAAAGATGCGATAACTTCTGTTCAGCAAGTAGTTGGGAGTAGAGAGTTAACGCAAGCAATGAATCCTAATGTTGCAAGAAGTTTAACTGCTAAAGTTTCAGGTTTGCAGATTGATAATTCAAGTGGGGGTGTTAACGGAAACACAAGAATTGTGTTAAGAGGGCCTAGGTCTGTTTCTGGAAACACAGAAGCTTTAATTGTTATAGATAATGCAATCTCTACAGGTAGTGCTTTAGCGCAATTACCACCTGATGTTGTAGAAAGTGTTACTGTTATAAAAGGAGCGCAAGGTGCTGCTTTGTATGGTGATCAAGGATCGAATGGTGTAATTTTAGTAGTAACTAAAAAAGGAACTGCTGGTGGTAAATTATCGATATCTGTTAATTCGTCTATCGAAATGGAACAGATTTCTTTCTTGCCTAAAAAACAATCATTGTATGGTCAAGGTTGGGATGGAGATCACGCTTCTATAGAAAATGGTGCTTGGGGTTCGCTTTTAGATGGTTCTTTGAAAGTTACAGGTGTTAATGGAGACCTTAAACCTTATAGTTTTGTTAAAGATAATATGAAAGCTTATTACCAAGATGGGATTAGTACTCAAAATGGTGTAACGCTTAATTTTGGTGGAGAAGATGGCTATGCTTTGTTATCTGCTAATAGATCAGTTCAAGACTTTGTTGTAGAAGGAGATGGGTCTAGAAGAAACTCTTTCTTGTTTAAAGGAGGAAAAAAAATAGGAAAATGGAAGTTTGATGGTAGTGTTAGATATGTATCTACTCAAACCGAGCAAAGTGAGGCTGATAATGCTTTAGCTAATCTATTGCAATCAGCTCCAAATATTCCAGTAGGAGATTTTGAAAATACAGGTATTTTTGGTTGGAATATTTATTACAAAAACCCATTTTGGGAACGTAAAAACAATAGATTAAATAGATCTTCTGATTTCTTTGATGTATCAGCTAGTTTAGGATATGCTTTTAATAAACATATTAATGTTACATATTTAGCAAACGTACAAACTCAAACAAGTATACAAACTACGCACAATGCTGCTGGGTTTACCTCTGGAAATTCTTTTGATGCAGTTCCAGTTGCCTATTCTTTTGGTCAAAAATCTAATTTTTACAGAAGTAATAGTCATACTATGAATTTTTATGGTGATTTACTTTTAAATTTTGACTATAAATTATTTGATAAAGTTTCGTTTAAAGCTGCCTTGGGTAGTAATATGCAAGATAAATATTCAGAGAGAATTTCTCAAGGAGGTGAAAATTTGCAAATTCCAGGTTGGTACAATCTTCAGAACGTAGCAAATATAGATTTGGCAAAAGATTTAAGTAATAATATGTTCAGAACAAGAAAAGTTTCTGGATTTGGAAACGTAGATTTAGGGTACGCAGATTACTTATTCTTAAACCTTACAGGAAGAAGAGATGCTACATCTGTACTTACTTCAAGTAATAACGTTTATAATTATTATTCTGGAGGTTTGTCTTTCGTGCCAACTAAATTAATTGAAGGTCTTAAAGATAAAAAAACTTTAAATTATCTTAAATTATTTGTTAATTATGCTAAAGTAGGTAACTCTAGTGCTGTAAATGCTTACGATGTAGAGAAATTATCTCCACTAGGTTACGGATTCCCTTTTTCAGGTTTAACTTCGTACTCACAGTTTAATGGTGCTACTAATGGAGGAATAAAACCTGAATTTATTAACACAGTTGAAGCTGGTGCAAGTTTCGGATTTCTAGACAATAGATTAACATTAGATGCAACTGTATACCAGTCTAAGGTTACTGATTTGATTTCTGAAAAAGGTATCTCTCGTGCCTCACAAGGTGTAGCAAATTTTAAAACTAATATTGGTGATCTTACTAATAAAGGAATGGAATTCGATTTAGGTTTTATGCCTGTGAAAACTGAAAATTTTACCTGGGAAGGTAGGTTAAGTTATTCAGCTTATCAAACTAAATTGACTAAATTAGATGGAGAATCTACTGAGATTGAACTTTACAATCATGCTAATGATTCTAATTCTAATGTAAATTCAGGAACTTATGCTATTGTAGGAGAATCATTTCCTTCTATTAAAGGAACTACTTATTTAAGAGATGTTCAAGGAAGGGTAATTGTTGATGCTGTTACTGGTATGCCAAAAATTTCTGTAAACCGTTCGCTTATAGGACAAGTTAATCCAGATTATATTTTAGGTTTCTCAAACAGTTTTACATATAAAGGACTTCGTTTGGCTGTTGTTGCTGATTATAGAACGGGTAATTCGTTTATTTCAGGAGTTAAACATAATCTTTCTTGGGTTGGAAATCTTGAAGAATCAGCTGATTATGATAGAACTGTAGGTTTTATTTATCCTAATTCTGTCCTTAGTACTACGGGTCTTCCAAACACTACTGTTTATACAGGAGGAGATTACACAGGAACAACTGCTTATGATAATACAATAAATTATTATAATGATTATTCTAAACTAGGAGAAGCTCAACTTTTAGATGGTACTGCTTTAAAAATCCGTGAAATCTCATTAAGTTACAATTTGCCTAAAAGATTTTTAGACAAATTAAAGTTAGAGTCTGTTCGTTTTGGAGTAAATGCTAGAAATCCGTTTGTGTTTTTTGTAGATAAAAACAATTTTTTCAAACCTAGTAATAACAGAAATTATTCAGACCCTGAAGCATCTAACGTGAATAATGCTAATTCATCTGTTGGAGCGGTACGTACGTCATCGCTTTCAAATACAAGTCTTAACGCAGGTGGATTCTCTCAAACTGGGCAATATCCTTCTACTAGAACTTTTGGATTCAGTGTTAATTTAACCTTTTAATAATTATGAAAAATAAAATTTATGTCTTATTATTTGCGTTATCGCCAGTAATATTTAGCTCGTGTACTGATTATTTAGATGTTAATGAGTCTACAAACTCTGCGCATACTGAAAGAGTAGAGCCACCTGGTTTTTTAGCCGCTGCTTTGGCTACTACATTTCGTACTCAAGCAGTTTCTATGAATGAATATGGTAGTGTAATGACGAATGCTTGGGGAGGTAATGCTACATATTATACGAATCCTTACCAAACAGAATTTAGAGGTGATCTTAAAACTACCACTAGACAAGCTATATGGAATGATATTTATGTTGGAGTAGCTAATTTTCAAAACATGATAAATTTTCCTAGTAATGGGGAATATGACAATCATGTTGCTATTGCAAAAATCATGAAAACATATTATTTAGCCTATTTAGTAGATTTGTATGGTAATATTCCATACTCTAAAGCTTTTTTAGGAGCTACTGTAAACGCTACTCCTTCTTTCGATAAAGATACCGAAGTTTATAAAGGTTTATTCAAGAATCTTGATGAGGCTAACCTTTTATTTGCAAATGCAAATGCAAAAGCTGTTGGCTCGGAGGATATAGTTTTTAAAGGAGATATGGATAAATGGGCTGCATTTGCTAATACAATTAGATTAAGAATGTGCTTAAGAATGTCGGAAGTTACAGATCCAGCAATGGTTAGTTTGCGTACTGCTAATCTAGCAATCGCAGCTTCAAGACCTTTCGTTTCTGCTGATGTAACCATAAACCCTGGTTATAACAACTCTACCGAGGCTCAATATAATCCTTTTGCGCTTAATTTTTCTCGTATAGTTTCGGGTAATGTAGTAAAAGAGAATGTTTACTCTTCTCGTTTGCCATGTGCATCGGGTTATGTTGCAAAAGTTTTAAATGGTACTGTAAATCAACCAGGAGTAATTGTGTCTTCTGTTGTTGACCCAAGAAGAAGCAGAATGTTTAGAGCCACTACAATTATCGGAATTGATCAAGGGACTGGTTTTGCACCTACTTCAACGAATCCTTCTTTATTGGGTTCAGGAGTAACAGGTTTTAATTCTACAATTGCTGCTGATAATGAATCTAAATTTAAAAATGCTACTTCTAGAGATGGTTTTATCATGACGCTTGCTGAAAGTTTGTTTTTACAAGCAGAAGCTGCACAACGTGGTTATATTTCTGGAATTCCGCAAACATTATTTAATAGCGCTATTGCTGCGTCATTTAATTTTTATCAAAAGCCATATGGTAATTATACGCCATTAGCAATTGTACCTAACGCAGCTGCCTATACTACCTCTGTTGATGGTATGTTAGGTCTAGGTTGGACAGGAACAGCTAATAAATTACAGGTAATATTAACTCAAAAGTGGTTGGCTTTATTTGGAATACATGGTATAGAGCCTTTTCTAGACAAAGTTAGAACAGGATTTCCTAATAATCCTTTAGCAACAGGAGCTAATGCATCTGTGCATTCTACTAGTCCTAGAAGATTATTATACCCTTCTACAGAGTATTCTGCTAATGGAGCTAATACTCCAGTAGTATCACTAGAAGATTTATTTTCAGTTAATGCTTATACTCCTTTTTGGGTAAGAAACTAATTGTCTTTATAAATATTTTAAACCCGCATTATTGCGGGTTTTTTTATGTCTAATAATTGCCTATTTTTGCATAATAAATTTCGCATTACTTATGAAGCACATTTTTACATTTTTATTATTCATTTTAACTACAAGTATTTTTGCTCAAGTAGATAATGAATTGTCTATAAATAAAAGCGACACCATCAAAAAGTCATTGCGAGACAAACCCAAAGAGAACCCCAAAGCACCTATAAACCAATATAGAATTATAACTTTACAAAAGGATACTACTTATGTAGACACTTCGTTAACCATTTACAAAGAATATAAATTTAACCACTTGCGCAAAGATAATTTCGGATTATTGCCATTTGCAAATGACGGGCATACTTATAACACCCTAGATTTTGGTTTAAACAAATCTAATACTTTGCCACAATTTGGGTTTAAAGCAAAACACTTCAACTACAGTAATGAAAAAGACATTAATTATTACTCGGTAGCCACACCAATTACCGAATTGTATTTTAAAACCGTTTTAGAACAAGGACAATCTGTCGATGCGTTTATAACCCTAAACACATCAGAACAACTCAATTTTTCTATCGCTTACAAAGGATTGCGTTCTCTAGGAAAATATATAAATTCTTTATCAAGCTCAGGAAACTTTAGGTTTACAGCCAGTTATTTTTCAAAAAACAAGAGGTACTTGGCTAATTTGCATTACACCAGTCAAGAGGCACTAAATGGCGAGAACGGGGGCGTTTCTAATCTTTCAGATTTTCAATCTGGCAACGCTCAATTCTCAAAACGTTCCCGATTAGACGTATATTTTCAAGACGCCAAATCATTACTAGAAGGAAAAAGATACTTTCTAGACCATTCTTTCAGATTAAATAACAAAGGCAGTGAGCATAATATTGCTATAAACCATCAGTTTAGTTACGAAGCAAAAATGTTCGAATTTAGCTCTAAATCTCCAATCAAAAGATTCGGAAACGCTTACCTTGCATCAAATTATTTCGATGTAACAAAAAACACCACCACATACAACAAAATAGGCGCTAATTTTTCAAACAAAAAACTAGGAGACATTCATTTTTTCCTAGAAAACTATCAATACAATTATTCGTACAAAAGAGTTTCAATATCAAATAATCAAGTTTCAATACCAAACCTAAACCATGACAATCTCAATGCCATAGGCGCAAAATACTTATATTCTAAACGAAACCTAAAAGGAGAAGCCCTATTCTCTAAATCAATTTCAAAACAAACATTCTCCACTTTAGACCTCTCTGCACAATACAAATGGAACGAAAAAAATAATTTCTCCCTACAATATACAAACCAAAGCAAAGTCCCAGATTTAAATTACATATTATATCAAAGCAGTTTCGTAAATTACAATTGGTACAACAACTTCAAAAACGAAAAAACAAATACCATCAAGCTAAAAGCCAATACACAATGGCTATCTGCCCAAGTACAACTTACCAGATTAGACAATTATTTGTATTTTAGCAACAACGACACCTCAGACACCATTGTAATTTCAACACCAAAACAATACAATAAAACAATAAACTATTTGTCACTAAAAGTTAGCAAAGAACTAACATTCAGAAAATTTGCCCTCGACAATACTATTTTATTTCAAGAAGTAACACAAGAAAACAACATCCTAAACGTACCCAAATTAGTCACCAGAAACACCATATATTTTTCAGATTACGTCTTCAAAAAAGCCATGTATTTACAAACAGGATTCACCTTTCAAACCTTTACAAAATACTACGCAAACCACTACAATCCCTTAATAGGAGAATTTTACGTGCAAGAAAACACTAAAATCGGCAATTTTCCACTGGTCGATTTCTTCATCAATGCACGAGTTCGTCAAGCCAGAATATTCCTAAAAGCCGAGCATCTAAACTCAAGTTTCACAGGAAGAAACTACTACTCAGCCCCCAATTACCCTTACAAAGACTTTATTATTAGATTTGGTTTAGTCTGGACATTTTTTCAATAATCAAATTGCATCTTTAGGGCGTGCCTCTCGTCGTTCCTCCTCAAGTCGGGCTTTCGGCTATATCTTTTTTTCGTGCCTCAAAAAAGGATACCGCCTCAATCCCTCACGCAAACAACATTCGGTTTCATAATTAGCATTCAAATCATTACATTTGCGATAATTAATGATTAGGCTTTAAAATCTAAAATAAACAATGAAATACTCAGAAAACATACTTGGCACTATCGGAAACACACCATTAGTGCGATTAAATAGCGTTACAAAAGAAGTAAATGCCTTAGTACTAGCAAAAGTAGAAACCTTCAACCCAGGAAACTCTGTAAAGGACAGAATGGCTGTCAAAATGATAGAAGATGCAGAAGCCGACGGTCGTCTAAAACCAGGAGGCACCATCATAGAAGGAACCTCAGGAAACACAGGAATGGGATTAGCACTAGCAGCCATTGTAAAAGGATACAAACTAATTTGCGTAATATCTGACAAACAATCTAAAGAAAAGTGCGATATACTTCGTGCCGTAGGCGCAAAAGTAGTCGTTTGCCCAACTGATGTAGAACCAACAGATCCAAGATCATACTACTCAGTATCAAAAAAATTAGGCGAAGAAACACCAAACTCATGGTATGTAAACCAATACGATAATCCCAGTAATGCCACAGCACATTACGAACAAACCGGACCAGAAATCTGGGAACAAACCGATGGTAAAATTACCCATTTTATATCTGGAGTAGGAACAGGAGGCACAATCTCTGGCGTAGGAAAATATTTGAAAGAAAAAAACCCAAACATCAAAATTTGGGGCGTAGATACTTATGGATCAGTCTTCAAAAAATACCACGAAACAGGCATTTTCGACGAAAACGAAATTTATTCCTACATCACCGAAGGCATAGGAGAAGATATCTTGCCAAAAAATGTAAATTTCGACATCATAGACGGTTTTACAAAAGTGACCGACAAAGATGCAGCAGTTTATACCCGTAAAATTTCTCTAGAAGAAGGAATTTTTGTAGGAAACTCAGCAGGTTCAGCAATAAAAGGATTATTGCAACTCAAAGAACACTTCAAACCAGAAGATGTAGTTGTCGTATTGTTTCACGATTCAGGAAGTCGTTACATAGGCAAAATGTTCAATGACGATTGGATGCGTGAACGTGGTTTTCTTGACCAAGAAATTACAAAAGCAGAAGATGTTATCAAAGATCATATTAACAAGCCATTAGTAATAGTTCGTACCCAAGAGCTAGTTTCGCACGCCATCGAGCGTATGCGTAAACACAAAATATCTCAAATCCCAGTCATAGATATTACAGGATTTGTAGGTTCAGTAGATGAATCAGATTTGTTTAGAAGTTACCTAGAAGACCAAAACATTGCCAATAAACCCATTAGTGAAATCATGGGAAAACCATATCCTATTATAAAATTAGGCACCGCAATCGAAGAAGTTTCTAAATTGTTTACCAAAGAAAACCAAGCTGTTTTAATCGATTTAGGAAACGGAAAACACCATATTATTACAAAACACGATATTATAGGATCGATAAAATAAAGCAAATTAAATTCATTACAATACACAAAAAAAACGCTCAACATTTAATTCTTGAGCGTTTTTTGCTATATTATAACAACTTAGTTTGGTAGCATTACAGGAATTTCGTTCTATAATAAATCAGGCGGAAATAATATTATTAAAAATAGTAACCGCATATTCATAAGATTAGTTTTATATTTGTTTTTTAGTTGTTAGCAAAGGGTTTAATTCTTTTATTTACAATGTTTTGTGTTAGGAATTGCTTCGGCAGTTCGCTCTTTCAGGCTCGGGTAAAAAGGAAATCCTTTTCGAATCTTTTGTTTCTAGAACACATAAAAAAACTTCATGCGCTTCATGATATCTAAATGTCGAACGATATTTTTTTATTGCATGAAGTAAATAGCGATATGCTTAAGCCTTATATGACATTAGTTTTTTTTTAAAAATAAAGCGCTTAATTTTGAAGAAATATTCTATCATGAAAGAGCGATTCATCTCGTTTTTGTAAAATTCATTCTTCTAATGATGAAAAGGTAAGAGCAGCAAGATTATAAAAAAACGATTTTTATTAGAAAAATTAGGTCAGAAATCAAGGATTGTTCAAACGGAAAAAAACACCAAAGAAATCAGTTATATTACAAAAACTTGCCACAACCCTCACTATTATAAATTTAAGAACAATTAAATAATTCATTCAAAAATGACATTTACTGCCATCGATTTCGAAACTGCAACCGCATTTCATCCCTGTTCAGTCGGGATTGTAACTGTACAAAATGGTGTTATTGTCGATGAATTTGTTACGCTAATTAAACCGCCAAACAATCAATACTCTCCTTTTACGATTGCCGTGCATGGGATACGCCCTCGTGATACCGTTAATGCAAAATCGTTCTTAGAGGTATATCCAGAAATAAAAAAACGCCTTCAAAATAAAACAGTAGTAGCTCATAATGAAAGTTTCGATCGCAACGTACTGGCGAAATCTATGGCACTTTACGGGCTAGATTATGAAACGTTAAATATTAGCAACCGTTGGGAATGCACCCTAAAAATATACAAAGCCAAAGGATTTAAACCAACAAAATTAAGTGATTGTTGCCAGGAAATGAATATAAAACTAAACCATCACGAAGCCCTGTCTGATGCTAGAGCTTGTGCGAAATTGTATTTGTTGCGATAATTATAACCGTTTTAATCTTTAAAACACCCTAATATTTGGTGCTATATTGTCATTGCATAGGAACGAGAAATCTCATAATCTGAATCACTTGATAGAATTTTTCATTCCCCACAAAGCACCGAGTGTTTGTTATTGCAGTAATTTGAATATCAAAATGGTATTAGTAACCTTATTTGTTAATATTAGTAACCAATCTTAATTTATTTTATTACTTTAGTCTTTTATCTAAAGTCTAAAAATGAAAGAAGATTTTCTCCATCATATCTGGCAATACAAAAAGTTTGATTTTACCAATTTAAAAACGACTTCGGGAGAAAACGTATCAATCTTTAATACTGGAAATTTTACCCAGCTCGCAGGGCCAGATTTTTTTAATGCACAAATAGAAATAGATAACCAGAAATGGGCTGGAAATATAGAAATTCATCTCAAATCTTCCGATTGGTATATTCATAATCATGAGCGAAATGAGCATTACGATTCGGTTATTTTGCATGTTGTTTGGGAACATGATGCAGCAATCTTTAGAAAAGACAACTCCGAAATTCCAGTTTTAGAAATAAAAAACTATGTTTCGCCAACTTTAATTCATCAATACGAAAAGCTAAAAGCAACAAAATCATGGATATATTGCGAAAATGAAATAAAAAACATTCCAAGTTTTGTTTTCGAAAATTGGAAAGAACGCTTGTTTTTTGAGCGTTTGGAAAGAAAATCAAATCCAATTGAAGTATTACTTTTAGAAAATCATAATGATTGGGAAGCGACTTTTTTTTGTTTTTTAGCAAAAAATTTCGGTTTGAATACAAACGGGGAATCATTTTTCAAAATAGCTCAATCTGTCCCGTTTTCGATCATTCGTAAAGAAGCCTTTGAAGTCGAAAATTTAGAAGCAATTTTCTTTGGCCGAGCCAATTTGTTAGCACAAGACAAAGAAGATAATTACTTTAAAGACTTGAAATTTCGCTGGAATTACATTCAAAATAAATACCAATTAGAAGGTATTTTTGTAAATACAGTTCAGTTTTTTAAACACCGACCAGATAATTTTCCAACCATACGATTATCGCAATTGGCTAATTTGCATCATACACATCAAAATTTATTCTCTAAAGTAATTAGAGCAAAGAATATAGAAGAATTATACCAAATTTTTCAAGTTTCAGTTTCAGAATATTGGCAAACACATTATAATTTCGATAAAATAAGCACAAAAAAGGCAAAATCACTATCTAAATCATTTGTCGATTTGCTTATCATTAATACTATTATTCCTTTTCGATTTGCTTACGAAAAAAGTTTAGGGAAAGAAACATCGGAAGAAAATATTAAATTTTTATCGCAAATTACAGCCGAGAAAAATACCGTTATCGATAAGTTTAAATCAGTAGGAATCATAACAAAAAATGCTTTCGAAACCCAATCTTTGCTTCAGCTTAAAAAAGAATATTGTGACAAAAGCAACTGTTTGCAATGTGCTGTTGGTTTAGCATTTCTAAAAAATTAGATTTCAGATTGTTAGACTTATTCAGATAGTTAGATTTTTTTTGTAATTTTACAAAAAAAGCATACTGAGCGTTGCAACAGGACAATTAACCAAACACATAATAACCTATTAGCAAAAAATGAGATTCGTTATAAAGCTAAAATATCTTTTCGAAAAACAAGGTTTTCACATAGCCTCTCGTCTTGCTGATAGGTTAGGAATGAGAGCAAATAGTGTACGTTTGTTTTTCATTTACATCTCCTTTGTAACGGCAGGATTATGGTTTGGCGTTTATTTAACATTAGGGTTTTTAATAAAATTGAAGGATTTAGTGCGGGCCAAAAGATCTTCGGTTTTCGATTTGTAGTGTATGAGTTTTAAGCAGTATTTTATTTTCAATAAAGAACAAAAAATAGGTATAACAATATTAGTTGTACTAATAATTAGTGTGCAATTGTTGTATTTTTTTGTCGATTTTTCAACCGCAAAAATATCAACAAAAGAAGAAGAGCAATGGCTGGCAATGCAAACAGGAATAGACTCATTAAAACCAGTTTCTAACAACGATACTTATAAAATGTATCCTTTTAACCCTAATTTTATTACGGATTTTAAAGGCTATAAACTCGGAATGAAAGCAGCAGAAATAGACAGGCTCTTAGCATTTAGAAAAACAAATAAATATGTAAATTCTGCACAAGAATTTCAAAAAGTAACACAAATTTCAGATTCTTTACTGGCAATAATTGCACCGTATTTCAAATTTCCAGATTGGGTAACAAACAAAAAAAACTATCCAACTTATGCAAAATCGAATTTCAAAGATTTTAGTAAAAAAGAGAAAATTACAATTGTTAACATCAACGAAGCTTCAAAAGACGATTTGATGAAAATATACGGAATAGGCGATGCTATATCCGATAGAATTCTGAAACAAAAAGAAGTTTTCGGTTCCTTTGTTAGCATGGATCAAATGCAAGATATCTGGGGATTATCGCCCGAAGTCATCACTCAATTAAACTCACATTTTAAAGTGCTAGGCACAACAACAATCAATAAAATAGACATCAATAATATTGCTACTAAAGAATTAGCAAAATTCCCGTATTTTAAATATGCTTTAGCCAAAGAAATAGTAACATACCGAAGTATGAATAACGGAATTAAGAATATTGAGGATTTAACAAAAATTAAGGGTTTTCCTATTGATAAAATAAAAGTTATTGCCTTATATTTGAAATTCTAAAACAAAAGATTAAAACATTAAAAAAAATACACAGTATAATTATATGAATTCAATATATTTTACAGAAGAACACGAATTATTTAGAAAAAGTTTGCAAGATTTCTTACAAAAAGAAGTAGTTCCTCATATCGAAAAATGGGAAAAAACAGGTACAATAGAACGTTTTATCTGGAAAAAATTTGGTGACATGGGCTATTTCGGGCTAAAATGTCCAGAAGCCTATGGCGGATTAAATCTAGATTTGTTTTACACAGTAATCTTTTTAGAAGAACTTCAAAAAATAAAATCTTCTGGTTTCGCAGCAGCCATGTGGGCACATGCCTATTTAGCCATGACACATCTCAATGCCGAAGGGAGCGAACGCATTAAGCAAGAATATTTGGTACCAAGTATATTAGGCGAAAAAATAGGCGCATTATGCGTCACAGAACCATTTGGCGGGAGTGATGTTGCAGGAATGAGAACAACTGCCGTAAAGCAAGGAAATAAATTTATAATTAACGGATCTAAAACATTTATAACAAACGGTATTTATGCCGACTATTATGTAGTGGCCGCAAAAACAAGTCCCGAACTTGGCAACAAAGGAATAAGTATCTTTTTGGTTGACACCAATCTAAAAGGAATAACCGCTACAAAACTAGACAAATTAGGCTGGAGAGCATCAGATACTGCCGAAATCGCCTTCGACAACGTAGAAATCCCTGAAGAAAACCTAATGGGAGAACAAGGAAAAGGATTTCCTTATATCATGCAACATTTTGCATTCGAAAGACTAATTATGGCAATCAATGCACACGCAAGAGCAGAATACGCGATTGAATATACAATAAACTACATGTCGCAACGAGAAGCCTTCGGGACTACAATTAATAAATTTCAAGCGTTAAGACACACCATAGTAGAACACGCAACAGAAATCGAACATTGTAAAATATTTAATTATGCAGCAACCGCCAGACTAGACCAAGGCGAATACGTAGTTAAAGAAGCAACAATGGCAAAATTAAAATCTACAAAAGTAGCAGATTTAGCCATTTACGATTGCCTACAAATGCTTGGTGGCTATGGCTATATGGAAGAATACCCATTAGCACGATTATTACGAGACAGTCGTTTAGGGCCAATAGGCGGCGGAACATCAGAAATCCTTAAAGAAATATTATCAAAAATGATATTCGAAAAACAAGACTACAAACCAGCGGTAAAATAATCTCTAATTCATTTAGAAGCCATTCCAGCTATACATTCCAAGTTTTTTGTAGGCCTGTTTTTTTCAAAGCCACAAAAGGAGCTTCCGTTGGTCGCTTTTTCGTGTCAAGAAAAAATACAAGCCAACTGCAAAAGCTTTCCATTTCTATCTGGGCTAAAAAAAAACAGACAGAAAAAATCATAATTCAAAAAAAAATAACTACCTTTGCCACTTAACGAGAGGAGGTGTCAATATTATGTTAATTATACCAATTAAAGACGGAGAAAATATAGATAGAGCATTAAAGCGCTATAAAAGAAAATTTGATAAAACAGGAGTCGTAAGACAATTGAGAAAACGTCAAGCTTTCATCAAGCCATCTGTAATAAACAGAGCGATGATTCAAAAAGCAGCTTATGTTCAAAACATGAGAGAAGGCTTAGAAAATATGTAAATAATTTTCTGACAAATATAAATCGTTAGTAATAAAAGTTTAGTACTTTTATGCTAACGATTTTTTTTATGCAAAATAACCAACAAAAATTTCAAGATTACTTACTCAAAGAAAAAAACTATTCCCCGCTTACGGCATTAGCTTACGGCAAAGATTTGCAGTTTTTTCAAACATTCCTAGAAATAAAATTCGACAATACGCCACTCGAAGAAGTTTCCTATACCTTAATAAGAAGCTGGATAGTCTCGATGGTCGATGCAGAAATGAGTAACACATCGGTAAACCGAAAAATAGCATCGCTCAAAGCCTTTTACAAATTTCTATTAAAAACCAAACAAATAGAAATAAATCCGCTATCTAAACACAAAGCACTCAAAACCCCAAAAAAAATACAAATCCCATTTTCGGAAGCAGAACTCGATACAGTATTAACCCAAATACAATACAAAGCAGGGTTTGAAGGACTGCGAGACAAGCTAATTATCGATTTGTTTTATACCACAGGAATTCGTCGGTCAGAACTTATTTCACTTCAAATATCAAATACAAATTTAGTTGCAGGAACAATAAAAGTTATAGGTAAAAGAAACAAAGAAAGAATAATACCACTATTGCCAGTAATTATAAAGCAAATAAAAGTATATCTGGCGGAAAGAAAACAACTTTCATTAATAGTAGCCAAGGAAAATTTAATTTTACTCTCAAACGGAAATAAAGCTAACGAAACATTTGTGTATCGATTAATAAATGATTACTTTAGTAATGTCTCCGAGAAAGTAAAAAAAAGTCCGCACATGCTTCGGCATACATTTGCAACTCACATGCTAAATCACGGAGCCGATTTAAATTCTATTAAAGAATTATTAGGTCACTCAAGTCTTGCGTCAACCCAAGTTTATACAAATTCAAGTTTAGCTGAACTTAAAAATGTTTACCAAAATGCGCATCCTCGAAATCAAAAATAATTCTCCAAATTGTTTAACCAAAATTTAAAAATTATGAAGGTAAATGTTCATGCAGTTAACTTTAATGTTGACAAAAAACTAGTAGATTTTGTAGAAGAAAGAATAGTTAAATTAGAAAAATTTTATGACAAAATAGTGTCGTACGATGTGTTTCTAAAAGTCGAAAAAACCAGTGACAAAGAGAATAAAATTGTTGAGGTAAAAGTCATCGTTCCAGGAGATGAATTCATTGTAAAAAAACAGTGCAAAACATTCGAAGAAGGAGTAGAGTTAGCTTCAGACTCTCTAGAAAGATTGTTGTTAAAACGAAAAGAAAAAGTTAAAGCACATATTTAGGTAAATTTTTTTAAAAAAAGTTTTGATTAATAAATAAAATACATACATTTGCAGTCCGTTAGAAATAGCGGACTTTTTTTTATTTATTTTGCCAGCGTAGCTCAGTTGGCTAGAGCAGCTGATTTGTAATCAGCAGGTCGTGGGTTCGAGTCCCTCCGCCGGCTCTAAAATTTTGAACTCCAAAGCGTTTGGAAATTGTTCTTTTGCAGTACTGAAAAAATTAATAAAAAGTTTTAATTTATGAATTAGTGTTTCTTATTTTTGGTTTTAATCTAAAGATAAAAAAGTAAAATCATAAATTGTCTGGGGAGATACTCAAGCGGCCAACGAGGGCAGACTGTAAATCTGCTGTGTAAACTTCGCAGGTTCGAATCCTGCTCTCCCCACTAGAATGAATTTCTAGATTGCAGATTTTAGATTGTAGATTAAAAAATCTAAAATTAGAAATCTAAAATCTAAAATCAAGGATTCTGCCGACTTAGCTCAGAGGTAGAGTGCTTCCTTGGTAAGGAAGAGGTCACGGGTTCAATTCCCGTAGTTGGCTCAACAAAGTAAAATTTGAACACTAATATATTATAATTAAAGATTAAAAACTAAGTAAAATGGCAAAAGAAACCTTTAACCGTTCGAAACCACACTTAAATATTGGTACGATCGGACACGTAGATCACGGTAAAACTACTTTAACAGCAGCAATCACAAAAGTGTTATCTGATGCTGGTTACTGTCAAGCAAAATCATTTGATCAAATTGATAATGCTCCAGAAGAAAAAGAAAGAGGTATTACAATTAATACATCACACGTTGAGTACGAAACTGCTAACCGTCACTACGCACACGTTGACTGTCCTGGTCACGCGGATTACGTAAAGAACATGGTTACTGGTGCTGCTCAAATGGACGGTGCTATCCTTGTTGTAGCTGCAACTGATGGTCCAATGCCACAAACACGTGAGCATATCCTTTTAGGTCGCCAAGTTGGTATTCCTAGAATGGTAGTGTTCATGAATAAAGTGGATATGGTTGATGATGAAGAATTATTAGAATTAGTTGAGATGGAAATCAGAGACTTATTATCTTTCTACGAATATGATGGAGATAATGGTCCTGTAGTTCAAGGTTCAGCTTTAGGAGGATTAAATAATGATCCTGCTTGGGTTCCTAAAATTATCGAATTAATGGAAGCTTGTGATTCTTGGATCCAAGAGCCAATACGTGATACTGAAAAGCCGTTCTTAATGCCAGTTGAGGATGTATTTACAATTACTGGTCGTGGAACTGTTGCTACAGGTCGTATCGAAACAGGTATCTGTAATACAGGGGATCCAGTTGAAATCATTGGTATGGGTGCTGAGAAATTAACTTCTACAGTAACAGGTATTGAAATGTTCCGTCAAATCCTTGATAGAGGTGAGGCTGGAGATAATGCAGGTATCTTGTTAAGAGGTGTTGCAAAAGAAGATATCAAAAGAGGAATGGTTATTATTAAGCCAGGATCTGTAAAGCCACATGCTAAATTTAAAGCTGAGGTTTATATCTTGAAAAAAGAAGAAGGTGGTCGTCACACACCATTCCATAATAACTACCGTCCACAGTTTTACGTTCGTACAACTGACGTAACAGGGGTAATCATGTTGCCTACAGGAGTTGAAATGGTTATGCCAGGTGATAACTTAACTATCGATGTTACTTTGTTAAGTCCAATTGCTATGAGTGTTGGTTTGCGTTTCGCTATCCGTGAAGGTGGTAGAACAGTAGGTGCTGGACAAGTTACTGAAATTACTGAATAAGCATATTTTGAATATATAAAACCCAGTGTCGTCATTTCGGCGATACTGGTTTTTTTAACAAACGGGCGTAGTTCAAGGGTAGAATAGCGGTCTCCAAAACCGTTGATGGGGGTTCGAATCCCTCCGCCCGTGCAAAAAAATAAAGCACGATGACAAAAGTTGTTAATTATATATCAGAAGCTTTTGAAGAGCTAAAGTCTAATGTTTCTTGGCCTGCTTGGGAAGAGACTCAAAAGTATGCAATAATTGTTGCTATCTTTTCAGTTGTATTTTCATTAGCTACTTGGGGTGTTGATACTGTTTTTGCAAAAGCTGTTTCAGGTTTTTTTAATTGGATAAAATCTTAAAAATCACCTCATGGCAGATGTTAATGTAAAAAAATGGTATGTTGTAAGAGCTGTAAGTGGACAAGAAAATAAAGTTAAAGCTTATATAGAAGCGGAAATTAACAGGCTAGAATTGTCAGATTATGTTTCTCAAGTTCTTGTTCCTACCGAAAAAGTAGTTACAGTAAAAGATGGTAAAAAAATAATAAAAGACAAAGTTTATTTTTCTGGTTATGTTATGGTCGAAGCTAACTTAGCGGGAGAAATAACACATATTATAAAATCTATAACTAGTGTAATTGGTTTTCTTGGCGAAACAAAAAATGGAGATCCAGTTCCGTTAAGAATTGCTGAAGTAAACAGAATGTTAGGAAAAGTCGATGAGCTAGCAGTAACTGCAGACCACGGCTCTATTCCGTTTACAGTTGGAGAAACTGTTAAAGTGACTGATGGTCCTTTTAATGGTTTTAATGGTACTGTTGAAAAAATAAATGAAGAAAAGCGTAAACTTGAAGTTATGGTTAAAATTTTCGGAAGAAAAACACCATTAGAATTAAGTTTTATGCAAGTGGAAAAAGTATAATTTTTTGTTACATATATAAACCGCGTTAATCGCTTCCAATGATTAATGTAAAATTTTAAAAAATGGCTAAAGAAGTTAGTAAAGTAGTTAAACTACAAGTTAAGGGAGGTGCTGCGAACCCGTCGCCACCGGTTGGACCTGCTTTGGGAGCTGCTGGTGTTAATATCATGGAATTCTGTAAGCAATTTAATGCTAGAACTCAAGATAAAGCCGGCAAAGTATGTCCAGTGCAAATCACTGTATATAAAGACAAATCATTCGATTTTGTTGTAAAAACTCCACCAGCTGCAGTCCAATTAATGGAAGCTGCAAAATTAAAATCTGGTTCAGGTGAGCCTAATCGTAAAAAAGTAGCTTCAGTTACTTGGGATGTGATTAAAGCTATTGCTGAAGATAAGATGGTCGATTTGAATGCATTCACAGCGGAATCTGCAATGAGCATGATCGCAGGAACGGCTAGATCTATGGGTATAACTGTAACTGGAGATTCTCCTCTAAAAAAATAGATATGGCAAAATTGACAAAAAAACAAAAAGAAGCTGTTTCGAAAATTGAAAAGAATAAATTATATTCTTTAAAAGACGCTTCAGTATTAATCAAACAAATTGCATCTGCAAAGTTTGATGAGTCAGTTGATATCGCAGTAAAACTAGGAGTAGATCCAAGAAAAGCGAATCAAATGGTACGTGGTGTGGTAGCATTGCCACACGGAACAGGAAAAAACATGAGAGTTTTAGCCTTGGTTACTCCAGATAAAGAAGCTGAAGCTAAAGAAGCTGGTGCTGATTTCGTTGGTTTAGACGATTATTTACAAAAAATAAAAGACGGTTGGACTGATGTTGACGTTATTGTTACTATGCCAGCTGTTATGGGTAAATTAGGTCCGTTAGGTCGTATATTAGGACCACGTGGTTTAATGCCAAACCCTAAAACAGGTACTGTTACTATGGAAATTGGTAAAGCAGTAACTGAAATTAAAGCGGGTAAAATCGACTTTAAAGTAGATAAAACTGGTATCGTGCACGCAGGTATTGGAAGAATTTCTTTCGATGCTGATAAAATCATGGAAAATGCACACGAAATCATTCAAACATTAATCAAATTAAAGCCAACTGCTGCAAAAGGTACTTACATCAAGTCTATTCACTTGACAAGTACAATGAGTCCAGCTATTGCTTTAGATCCTAAAGCTGTATAATTGATATGACAAGAGAAGAAAAATCAATCGCTATTGGAGATTTAACTGAAAAGTTAGCTGGTACAAACATTTTATATGTAGCAGATATTTCTGGATTAAATGCAGAAACTACTTCAAACCTAAGAAGAGCTTGTTTTAAAGCGGGTATCAAATTAGAAGTTGTAAAAAACACCTTGCTTGTAAAAGCAATGGAAGCATCAGATAAAGATTTTGGTGATTTGCCACTAACTTTAAAGGGTAATACTTCTATATTTTTTGCAGATGTGGCTAATGGTCCTGCAAAAATTATCAAAGATTTCCGTAAAAAATCTGACAAACCTCTTTTGAAAGGAGCTTTTATTAATGACGAAATTTATATTGGTGACAACCTTTTAGATTCATTAGTAAACCTAAAATCAAGAGACGAGGTTATCGGAGAAATTATCGGATTACTTCAATCTCCTGCTAAGCGCGTAATCGCTGCATTATTAAACAATGCAGAATCTAAAGGTGAGGTAGCGGAATAAATAAGCGCACAAATAAATTATATAATTACAAATCATTAAAAAGATAGAAAAAATGGCAGATTTGAAACAATTCGCAGAACAATTAGTTAACTTGACAGTAAAAGAAGTTAATGATTTAGCTACAATATTAAAAGATGAGTATGGTATCGAGCCAGCAGCTGCAGCAGTAGTTATGCAAGCAGGTGGTGGAGAAGCTGCTGAAGAAGCTCAAACAGAATTTACAGTTGTTCTTAAAGAGGCTGGTGCTTCTAAATTAGCAGTTGTAAAAGCGGTTAAAGAATTGACTGGTTTAGGTTTGAAAGAAGCTAAAGATTTAGTTGATGCTGCACCATCTAATGTAAAAGAAGGTGTTTCTAAAGATGAGGCTGAAGGTCTTAAAAAATCATTAGAAGAAGCAGGAGCTGTTGTTGAGCTTAAATAGTTCAACATAGTTTTTGAATTAGGTTTAGGTCTTGAGTAAATGCTCAATGACCTAAACCATTTTTCGTATAATAAAATTATATCAAGTTTTATTATAAAATAGTTTAAAATACGAAAAAGCTTTTAAATCAATACGAGGAAAGAAAATAACACAAAATTCTATTTTGAATTGTTTTTAAAGAGGTATTGATTAAAAAAAGAAAGTATAGATTGTTTTATAAATAACAGTGTTTTTACACAAAAAACTACTTTTTTTTAATCAAAATTTTGTCCATTGATGATAACAAATCAGACTGAAAGATTGAATTTTGCCTCAACAAAAAATATTCCTGCTTATCCAGATTTTCTAGATGTTCAGGTTAAATCTTTTCAAGATTTCTTTCAATTAGAAACGAAATCTGACGAAAGAGGCAACGAAGGGCTTTACAATACCTTCATGGAAAACTTTCCAATTACAGATACTAGAAATAACTTTGTATTGGAGTTTATTGATTACTTTGTAGACCCACCTCGTTATACAATTCAAGAATGTATAGAGAGAGGTCTTACTTATAGTGTGCCACTAAAAGCACGTTTAAAACTATATTGTACAGACCCAGAACATGAAGATTTTGAAACTATAGTACAAGATGTATATCTTGGAACTATTCCTTACATGACACCTAGCGGAACTTTCGTTATTAACGGTGCTGAGCGTGTGGTTGTTTCTCAATTACATAGATCACCAGGTGTTTTCTTTGGACAATCATTCCATGCAAATGGAACCAAATTATATTCTGCGCGTGTTATTCCTTTTAAAGGATCATGGATAGAATTTGCTACCGATATCAATAGTGTAATGTATGCTTATATCGATAGAAAGAAAAAATTACCTGTTACTACTTTATTCCGTGCTATCGGTTTTCAAAGTGATAAAGATATCCTTGAAATTTTTGACCTTGCTGAAGAAATTAAAGTTTCTAAATCAGGACTTAAAAAATATATTGGAAGAAAACTTGCTGCTCGTGTATTAAACACTTGGCACGAAGATTTCGTCGATGAAGATACTGGTGAAGTAGTTTCTATCGAAAGAAATGAAATCATCTTAGATCGTGATACGATTTTAGATAAAGATAATGTAGAAGAAATTGTAGAATCTAACGTGAAATCTATCTTGTTGCACAAGGAAGATAATAACGTTGTAGATTATTCAATCATTCATAATACATTACAAAAAGATCCAACCAACTCTGAAAAAGAAGCCGTTGAGCACATCTACAGACAATTGCGTAATGCAGAACCGCCTGATGAAGAAACTGCTCGTGGTATTATAGATAAATTATTCTTCTCTGACCAACGTTACAATTTAGGTGAAGTAGGTCGTTATAGAATAAACAAAAAATTAGGTTTAGATACTCCAATGGAAAAGCAAGTGCTTACCAAAGAAGATATCATTACCATCGTGAAATATTTGATCGAGTTAATCAATGCGAAAGCAGATATTGATGATATCGATCACTTATCAAACCGTCGTGTAAGAACTGTAGGTGAGCAATTATCTCAGCAATTTGGCGTTGGTTTGGCTCGTATGGCTAGAACTATTCGTGAGAGAATGAACGTTAGAGATAACGAGGTGTTTACACCTATCGATTTGATTAATGCTAAAACATTATCATCGGTAATCAACTCTTTCTTTGGTACAAACCAGTTGTCTCAATTTATGGATCAAACCAATCCATTAGCCGAGATTACACACAAGCGTCGTTTATCTGCCCTAGGACCAGGTGGTCTTTCTCGTGAAAGAGCTGGTTTTGAGGTACGTGACGTTCACTACACGCACTACGGAAGACTTTGCCCAATTGAAACTCCTGAGGGACCAAACATTGGATTAATTTCATCTTTGGGTGTTTACGCAAAAGTAAACGGAATGGGTTTTATCGAAACGCCGTATCGTAAAGTAACAAATGGTGTTGTTGATTTAACTTCTGTCCCTAAATATTTAAGTGCCGAAGAAGAAGAAGGAATGTTAATTGCACAAGCAAACATTCAAATGGATGAAAATGGTAAAATTACTGCCGATAACGTTATTGCTCGTCAAGAAGGTGATTTTCCAGTAATAGACCCAACGGCTGTTCATTATACTGATGTTGCGCCTAATCAAATTGCATCTATCTCAGCTTCATTAATTCCTTTCTTGGAACATGATGATGCGAATAGAGCCTTGATGGGATCTAACATGATGCGTCAAGCTGTTCCTCTTATTCGCCCTGAAGCACCAATTGTTGGTACAGGTTTAGAGCGTCAAGTAGCCTCAGATTCTAGAGTATTAATAAATGCTGAAGGAGCTGGAGTTGTAGAATATGTTGATGCAGATATGATTACCATCAAATACGATAGAACGGATGCCGAAAGAGCAGTAAGTTTCGAATCTGATGAGAAGACATATAAATTAATTAAATTTAGAAAAACGAATCAAGGAACTTCTATCAACTTAAAACCTATCGTAAGAAAAGGGGATAAAGTAATAAAAGGACAAGTGCTTTGTGAAGGATATGCAACACAAAACGGAGAGTTAGCTTTAGGTCGTAACCTAAAAGTAGCCTTTATGCCTTGGAAAGGGTATAACTTCGAGGATGCGATTGTAATTTCTGAAAAAGTAGTTCGTGATGATATTTTTACCTCAATCCACGTAGATGATTATTCATTAGAAGTTAGAGATACAAAATTAGGTAACGAAGAGTTAACTAATGATATTCCTAATGTTTCTGAAGAAGCTACCAAAGATTTAGATGAAAACGGAATGATTAGAATTGGTGCCGAAGTTAAACCTGGCGATATTCTAATAGGAAAAATTACACCAAAAGGAGAATCAGATCCAACTCCAGAAGAGAAATTGCTTCGTGCCATCTTCGGGGATAAAGCTGGTGATGTAAAAGATGCTTCATTAAAAGCTTCTCCATCACTTCATGGTGTTGTTTTAGATAAAAAACTATTCGCAAGAGCAGTAAAAGACAAACGTAAACGTACACAAGATAAAGACGCATTGTCTGATCTGGAAATGGAATTTGAAGTTAAATTTGTTGAATTAAAAGACAAATTAGTAGACAAATTATTTACCATAGTAAACGGAAAAACATCGCAAGGTGTGATGAATGATTTGGGTGAAGAAGTTTTACCAAAAGGTAAAAAATATACTCAAAAAATGTTATATGCAGTTGAAGATTTTGCTCACTTAACAAGAGGACAATGGGTTGCTGACGATGAAACCAATAAAATGGTGAACGACTTAATTCATAACTACAAAATTAAGTTAAACGACCTTCAAGGCGCATTAAGAAGAGAGAAATTTACCATTACAGTTGGAGATGAATTGCCAGCAGGAATCTTGAAATTAGCCAAAGTTTATATCGCCAAAAAACGTAAGTTAAAAGTAGGTGATAAAATGGCGGGTCGTCACGGAAATAAAGGAATCGTTGCACGTATTGTGCGTCACGAAGACATGCCTTTCCTTGAAGACGGAACACCAGTAGATATTGTATTGAATCCACTTGGAGTACCTTCTCGTATGAACATTGGTCAGATTTACGAAACCGTTCTAGGGTGGGCAGGACAAAACTTGGGACGCAAATATGCAACACCAATTTTCGACGGAGCATCATTAGATCAAATAAACGCAATTACTGACGAAGCTGGGGTACCACGTTTCGGACACACACATCTTTATGATGGTGGTACAGGAGAGCGTTTCCACCAAGCCGCAACAGTTGGAGTTATCTATATGTTGAAACTTGGACACATGGTTGATGACAAAATGCACGCACGTTCTATCGGACCATACTCACTTATTACACAACAACCATTGGGTGGAAAAGCTCAATTTGGAGGGCAGCGTTTTGGAGAGATGGAGGTTTGGGCACTTGAAGCTTATGGAGCATCAAGTACACTACGTGAAATTTTGACAGTAAAATCTGATGATGTTATTGGTAGAGCAAAAACTTACGAAGCAATCGTGAAGGGAGAAACTATGCCAGAACCAGGATTACCTGAATCGTTCAATGTATTAATGCATGAACTAAAAGGTCTTGGATTAGATATTCGTTTAGAAGAATAAAAAATCTCGAAAGTCGAAAGTCAAAAGACTTTCGACTTTCGATTTTTCAACTAATTTTAATAAGTTTTTAGGATTTATACCCGTAATCCGTTCCGATTTTTTATTAATATTTAATAATTAGCACTTCAATATTTATTTGAAGTTTAGAGAAGTAATCCGAGGTAGTGTTTAAGTCATAAAGTCAAATGTCATAAAGTTTTAAAGTCTCGAATGACTTTTCGACCTTAGACTTTCAAACTTTCGACGTAAATAAAATCAATTTTTAATTGCAAATAAATCAATAGTAAAAACTATGATAGAGAATAGAAACAATAATAATAACAGAGACAAGAATCCAGTTAAAAGATTCAATAAAATCTCTATAGGATTAGCTTCACCAGAATCTATCTTGGCAGAGTCAAGAGGAGAGGTGTTAAAGCCGGAAACTATCAACTATAGAACGCATAAGCCAGAACGTGATGGTCTTTTCTGTGAACGAATTTTCGGACCTGTAAAAGATTTCGAATGTGCTTGTGGAAAATACAAAAGAATCCGATACAAAGGAATCGTTTGTGACCGTTGTGGTGTAGAAGTCACTGAGAAAAAAGTACGTCGTGATAGAGTAGGACACATTAATCTTGTTGTGCCAATCGCTCATATCTGGTATTTCCGTTCACTTCCAAACAAAATTGGGTACATTCTTGGATTGCCATCTAAGAAATTAGATATGATTATTTACTACGAAAGATATGTAGTAATTCAAGCGGGTATTGCTCAAAATGCTGAAGGAGAATCTATCAAAAGATTAGATTTCTTAACAGAAGAAGAGTACTTAAATATTCTTGATACTCTTCCAGCTGATAACCAATATTTAGATGATTTTGATCCTAATAAATTTGTTGCCAAAATGGGAGCAGAGTGTATTATGGACTTATTAGCACGTATCAATCTAGACGAATTGTCTTACGATTTGAGACACAAAGCAAATAACGAAACATCTAAGCAAAGAAAAACAGAAGCCTTAAAAAGACTTCAAGTGGTTGAATCTTTCCGTGAGTCTAACAAGAACAGAGAGAATCGTCCTGAATGGATGATTATGAAAGTGGTTCCTGTTATCCCACCAGAATTACGCCCGCTTGTACCACTAGACGGTGGTCGTTTTGCAACTTCAGATTTAAATGACTTATACCGTCGTGTAATTATACGTAACAACCGTCTAAAAAGATTAATGGAAATTAAAGCTCCAGAAGTAATCTTAAGAAACGAAAAACGTATGTTGCAGGAATCAGTAGATTCACTTTTCGATAATACTCGTAAAGCTTCTGCTGTAAAAACGGAATCTAACAGACCGTTAAAATCCCTTTCTGATTCCTTAAAAGGAAAACAAGGTCGTTTCCGTCAAAACTTACTAGGAAAACGTGTCGATTATTCTGCTCGTTCGGTAATTGTTGTTGGACCTGAATTAAGATTATTCGAATGTGGTATCCCAAAAGATATGGCGGCCGAATTATACAAACCATTCGTTATCCGTAAATTGATAGAGCGTGGAATTGTAAAAACAGTAAAATCTGCAAAAAAAATAATAGACAAAAAAGAACCAGTAGTTTGGGATATTCTTGAAAATGTAATTAAAGGACACCCAATATTACTAAATCGTGCCCCTACTTTGCACAGATTAGGTATTCAAGCATTTCAACCTAAATTAATTGAAGGAAAAGCAATACAATTGCACCCTTTAGTTTGTACAGCTTTTAATGCCGATTTCGATGGAGATCAGATGGCAGTTCACTTGCCACTTGGACCAGAGGCTATTCTAGAAGCACAATTGTTAATGTTGGCTTCACACAATATCTTAAATCCAGCAAATGGTGCGCCAGTTACTGTACCTTCTCAAGACATGGTACTTGGTCTGTATTACATGACCAAGGAACGTTTAACAACCGAAGGACACATTATTCTAGGACAAGATTTAGTTTTCTATTCTGCCGAAGAAACAAATATTGCGCTCAACGAAGGACGAGTAGAACTAAATGCTCGTGTTAAAATTCGTGCTAAAGATTTCAACGAAGAAGGAGAATTAGTATATAAAATTATACAAACCACTGCCGGTCGTGTATTATTTAATGAAGTAGTACCAGAAGCAGCAGGTTATATAAATGACGTATTAACTAAGAAAAACTTACGTGATATTATTGGGAAAATCCTTGCAGTAACAGATGTTCCTACAACGGCAGCTTTCCTTGATAACATTAAAGATATGGGTTATAAATTTGCCTTCAAAGGTGGATTATCATTCTCTCTTGGTGATATTAGAATTCCAGAACAAAAAACACAGCTTATTGCCGATGCAAGAGCACAAGTAGAAGGAATTTCTGGAAACTATAACATGGGTCTTATTACCAATAACGAACGTTACAATCAAGTTATTGATATCTGGACTTCTGCAAATGCACAGCTTACAGAACTTGCAATGAAAAATATCCGTGAAGACCAACAAGGTTTCAACTCGGTATATATGATGCTTGACTCTGGTGCAAGGGGATCTAAAGAACAAATTCGTCAGTTAACTGGTATGCGTGGTTTGATGGCTAAGCCTAAAAAATCTACTGCTGGTGGTGGTGAAATTATCGAAAACCCAATTCTTTCTAACTTTAAAGAAGGTCTTTCTATCCTTGAGTACTTTATTTCTACTCACGGTGCGCGTAAAGGACTTGCAGATACAGCACTTAAAACGGCCGATGCGGGTTACTTAACACGTAGATTACATGACGTATCTCAAGACGTAATTGTAAACATCGAAGACTGTGGTACTTTAAGAGGTGTAGAAGTTTCTGCATTAAAGAAAAATGAAGAAATTGTTGAATCATTAGGAGAAAGAATTTTAGGACGTGTTGTGTTACAAGACGTAGTAAATCCTTTAACCAACGATATATTAGTGCATGCAGGTGAGCAAATTACCGAAGCAATAATGAAAGTTATCGAAAACTCTCCAGTAGAGAAAGTAGAAGTACGCTCGCCACTTGTTTGCGAAGCTACTAAAGGAATTTGTGCTAAATGTTACGGACGTAACTTGGCTACTGGAAAAATGACCCAAAGAGGTGAAGCAGTTGGAGTAATTGCAGCACAATCTATTGGAGAACCAGGAACACAGCTTACACTTCGTACTTTCCACGTTGGAGGGGTTGCAGGTGGTATTTCTGAAGAATCTAACATTCTTGCAAAATTTGCAGGACGTTTAGAAATTGAAGATTTAAAAACTGTAAAAGGTGAAGATGGAGAAGGTAATTTAGTTGATATTGTAATTTCTCGTTCTACAGAAATGAAATTAATCGACCAAAAAACGGGTATTCTTCTTGCTACAAATAATATTCCTTACGGTTCAAGTATTTATGTAAATGACGCTCAAGTTGTAGAAAAAGGAGATGTTATTTGTAAATGGGATCCATATAATGGAGTTATCGTTTCTGAGTTTACCGGAAAAATTGCTTACGAAGATTTAGAACAAGGACAATCGTTTATGGTCGAAATCGATGAGCAAACTGGTTTCCAAGAAAAAGTAATTTCTGAAGGAAGAAATAAAAAATTAATCCCTACTTTATTAGTGTATGGTAAAAATGACGAACTAATTCGTTCGTACAACTTACCAGTAGGAGCCCACCTTATGGTAAATGATGGTGAGAAAATTAAAGCAGGTAAGATTTTAGTAAAAATACCACGTCGTTCCTCAAAAACTGGCGATATTACAGGAGGTTTACCAAGAATTACCGAGTTGTTAGAAGCTCGTAATCCTTCAAACCCAGCAGTAGTTTCAGAAATTGATGGTGTTGTATCTTTTGGGAAAATTAAAAGAGGTAACCGTGAGATTGTTATCGAATCTAAATTTGGTGAAATCAAGAAATACCTAGTTAAATTATCTAGTCAAATTCTAGTTCAAGAAAATGACTTCGTAAGAGCAGGTGTTCCTTTATCTGATGGTGCCATTACACCAGACGATATCTTAAGAATTCAAGGACCAGCTGCTGTACAACAGTATTTGGTTAATGAGATTCAGGAAGTTTACCGTTTGCAAGGGGTAAAAATTAACGACAAACACTTTGAGGTAGTAATACGTCAAATGATGCGTAAAGTAAGAGTTCAGGATCCAGGAGATACATTGTTCTTAGAAGATCAATTAATTCATACTAAGGATTTTATCGTAGAAAACGATAAATTATACGGTATGAAAGTAGTGGAAGATTCAGGAGATTCTAGTAACTTAAAAGCAGGACAAATTATCACGCCTCGTGAGTTACGTGATGAAAACTCATTGTTGAAACGTACCGATAAAAATTTAGTTATAGCTCGTGATGTTATTACAGCAACAGCAACTCCAGTATTGCAAGGTATTACTAGAGCATCGCTACAAACTAAATCGTTTATCTCTGCGGCTTCTTTCCAAGAAACAACAAAAGTACTTAATGAAGCTGCCGTTGCAGGTAAAATAGATTACTTAGAAGGTCTTAAAGAAAATGTAATTGTAGGACACAGAATCCCAGCCGGTACAGGTATGAGAGAATATGACCATACAATTGTAGGGTCTAAAGAAGAATACAATGATTTGATGGTTGCAAAAGAAGAATTCAATTATTAATTCAAATAATTAAATTTTCTTAATTATATTTATAAATCCTAATAGCTCTTTATCGAGTTATTAGGATTTTAGTTTTAATTACTTAATTCTATAATAAATAGCTTTTTTAAAACTCATTATTTGAACGTTACCACAAGGGTCGGGTTTTGCGTTACAAACAAAGTTCACGGAACTCCAATAAAATATAGTGACGTAATATTTTTGAGACAAAAAAAGCCTCAAAAAAAAATTACACTTCACCCGAGCCTAAAAGAGCAAACTGGCGAAGTAATCCTTAACACAAAATGCTGTAAATAATAGAATTAAATCATCTTAATCAACTTAAAAAAAACAAAAAAATGAACGAAAACAACCAACAAGGACAAATAAATATCGAGCTAGATGAGCAAATAGCAGATGGAATTTATTCTAATCTGGCTATTATAAACCATTCTAATACAGAATTTGTGTTAGATTTTGTAAACATCATGCCAGGTGTGCCAAAGGCCAAAGTAAAATCTAGAATTATACTCACACCACAACACGCCAAACGATTAGTTAAAGCAATTGCCGACAATATTCAACGTTTTGAAAGCGTAAACGGAAAAATTGTCGAATCAGAGCAACCACCAATACCACTAAATTTTGGTGCTGCTGGACAAGCATAAATAAAAAAAACCATTCGATAGCCGAATGGTTTTTTTATTTATAGTAACCCCTTTTTATTGTAAATTCCCTGTAATATTTGGGGCATATATTCTCATTCCTAGAATCGCAAACTGTATATTTGTTATTCTAGTAAATTCAATAACAAAAGGGATAATTCTGTAAACTTCGTTTGTGCTAAAATCTAGGCTTTGTGGTAATGTCCAAACGCTAAATTTCAAAATGCTACTTATTCTAAAACTAGATCTTTTTATTATATTTATCTAAAAAAACTAATCAAATTCTGAAGTAAAATGCAACTTCACATTAGGAAACTTGCTTTGTGTCATTTGAATAGTAAAATCGCTATCGGCAAGGAAAACTAACTGTTTGTACTTGTCATGTGCTAGAAATTTCTGTTTTATTCGTTTAAATTCTTTAAACTCTTCACTTTTAGGATCGGTAGGTTTTACCCAACACGCCTTGTGTACAGGTAGGTTTTCGTAGGTACATTTAGCACCATATTCGTGCTCTAAACGGTACTGAATTACTTCATATTGTAGCGCACCTACAGTGCCTATAATTTTTCTGTTATTCATTTCTAGCGTAAATAATTGCGCAACACCTTCATCCATTAATTGGTCTATTCCTTTGTCTAATTGTTTAGATTTTAGTGGGTCTGCGTTGTTAATGTATCTAAAATGTTCTGGCGAAAAACTCGGAATTCCTTTAAAACTCATTTGCTCGCCTTCGGTTAGCGTATCACCAATTTTAAAGTTTCCAGTGTCATGCAAACCTACAATATCTCCAGGATACGAAATGTCTACAATCTCTTTTTTCTCGGCAAAAAAGGCGTTTGGACTCGAAAATTTTAGGTTTTTACCTTGTCGAACATGTAAATAAGGTTTGTTTCTCTCGAAAGTTCCAGATACAATTTTTACAAACGCCAATCTATCTCGGTGTTTAGGATCCATATTGGCATGAATTTTAAACACAAATCCAGATAATTTTGCTTCAGTAGGATCTACCAATCTTGTTTCCGATTCCTTTGGTCTTGGCGACGGTGCAATTTCTACAAAACAATCTAGCAATTCTCTAACGCCAAAATTATTTAATGCCGAACCAAAAAACACGGGTTGTAACTTCCCGTCAAGATAATCTTGTCTGTCAAATTTAGGATATACTTCGGTAAGTAATTCTAAATTCTCTCGAAGGGTATCGGCTGGTTTCTGACCAATTATTTTTTCTAATTCTGGGCTTTGCACATCAGAAATAGCCACAACATCATCAATATTTTTTCGGCTATCGCTACTAAATAGGTTAATGTTTTTTTCCCAAATATTGTATATTCCCTGAAAATCGTAGCCCATTCCTATAGGAAAACTCATTGGTGTAACGGTTAGTCCTAGCTTTTGTTCTACTTCATCCATCAAGTCGAAAGCATCTTTTCCTTCCCTGTCTAGTTTGTTTATAAAAACCAGAATAGGAATTTTGCGCATTCTACAAACGGCAACTAATTTTTCGGTTTGTTCCTCGACACCTTTGGCAACATCAATTACAACAATAACACTATCTACAGCGGTTAGCGTTCTAAAAGTGTCTTCGGCAAAATCCTTGTGTCCTGGGGTATCTAGGATATTAATTTTCTTATCCTTATAAATAAAGGCTAAAACCGATGTCGAAACCGATATCCCTCTCTGGCGTTCTATTTCCATAAAATCGGAAGTAGCTCCTTTTTTTATTTTGTTATTCTTTACAGCTCCCGCTTCTTGTATGGCACCACCAAAAAGTAAAAGTTTTTCTGTTAGTGTTGTCTTACCCGCATCGGGGTGGGAGATAATGCCAAAAGTTCTTCGGCGTTCTATTTCTTTAAGGAAACTCATACGTTTGTTGTTATAATATTGCAAAAATACTGTTTTACGGTCATTTGATAAAGCAGATTCGTTATTAATTATCTTTGTGTTATCTTTTATCTATTTGGTTTGTTTTTTGCGAAGCTTATTTGCATTTTGTCGATTTTATTTGCATTTCGTCGATTTTACGTCACTTATTCCTTTATGTCACAAATTGTAGTGCTTTTAATGTTAAAAATATAATATACCTTTGTATTAGAATTTATGCTTAATTTTAAAATAAACAGATTTTTTAAATCTCATTACTTTGGCGTTACACAAGGGTCTAGTTTTACCTTGCAACCTTTTTGAGGAAGAAAAAGCCTCAAAAAAGACTTTCGCTTCACTCGAGGCTGAAAGAGCGAACTGGCGAAGCAACCCCTAAAGAAAACGCTGTAATTTATAAAATTAAGTCAGAATTTACATGTTGAAATTATAAAATAAATTTATGAGTAAAACGCTACCATCGTTGTATAGTAATTTGAGAAAAATGCTATATGTTTTTTTTCTATTAAATTCAGTTTTTTTGTATTCACAGGCTACTGTGGTTGCAAACCCTACGAATGCGCAAATTAATTCATCGCTTAATGGACCCAATCTTACCATTACGGGCGGTACATTAGTTGGTGCTGCGCCTATAGCTACTGTAAGGGCTAAACAAGTAGCTACATTTACAAACGGAATTGTAGGGGCAGGATTAGGGCTAGCAAAAGGTGCTTATTTCTCTACGGGAGATGCAGTTTTTGAATTGTCTAATAAAAATTCACTTGCTATAAGTACTAAAAATCCAGCGGGTGCGACTCCCCTAGATGATGATGATTTGAAAATTATCGATCCTACAGCTAACTTTGATTTAGTTTCGTATTCGTTTACAATTACGTTAGGGCCTGCTGTTTCAGGTTTAAAAATTGGGTATCAGTTTGGCTCCGAAGAATTTCCGAATTATGTAGGGTCAATTTATAACGATGTTTTTGGTTTCTTTTTAACAGGTCCCGGAATTAGCGGTACGCTAAACATGGCAACACTGCCAAATGGTAATGCCACTTCAATTAATAAGGTAAATTCAGGGGTGCCTGGTAGTAATTCTTCTACACCACCAATTGCTGCTTACGATGGTACACAGTCTGCTTTGTATATTAATAATGGGCACACAACTACGGTTTTAGGAGGTAAATATATTTCGAATACTAATCCTCAGCCAGGCCCTTTTCCAGTTTTTGTAGAGTTTAATGGTTTAACAAAATTAATCAATAGGACTATTACAGGGTTAACGCCAGGAGCCACATATACATTTAAAGTGGTTATTGCAGATGCGGGAGATTATAAGTATGATTCAGGTGTGTTTATTGATATGATGGAGGGTATGATAAACACAGATTTAGCAGTAACAAATACTGTAAGTAGTATGTCTCCGCAAATAGGTTGTGATGTTACATTTACATTAACAGCTAGTAATGCAGGGCCAGGTAATGCAACCAATACTAAAGTTACAGATCTATTGCCTTCGGGATATACTTTTGTGTCTGCTACGCCTTCTGCTGGAACTTATAATTCAGTAACTGGCGTTTGGGATGTTGGTTTGTTAAATATTGGAGCTGTACCAACATTGCAAATAGTTGCAACTGTAAATCCGTCAGGCGTTTATTTAAATACAGCAACCATAGCATCTGGGGATATTGTAGATATTAATGCAACTAATGATTCATCTTCTGTAACTCCAGTTCCCACGGTTGCCATTGTTGCAACCAATACCACCAGCACAGCTGCTATTTGTGAGAATACCGCCAAAGCATTAACTGCTACACCAGCAGGCGGTACTTGGTCTGTACTTTCAGGAGGCGGAACAATTTTAGGAACTACATACACCCCAGCAGATGTTGCAGCAGATACTCCAGTAACCATTCGTTATACAGTGGCTGCAAACGGATCATGTGCTGCTACAACTTCAGATGTTGCTTTTACTGTTAATATAATACCAACAGCTCCAACAGTTGGAACCATCACCCAGCCTACCTGTCTTTTGGTGACAGGAAGTGTAGTGTTGAATGATCTACCAGCAGGAGACTGGACAATCAATCCAGGGAATATTACAGGAAATACTGCTACTACCACTATTTCAGGATTGGCGGCAGGAACCACTTTTAATTATACAGTAACCCTTAGTGGGTGTACATCTGGGTCAGTTAAAGTAGTTATTAATAATTATGTATGCCCAGTAGCAGACAGCGGTACAGCACCATCAACAGGAGGGGAAGCCATACCAAATGTAGCATTAAACGATGTTGTAAATGGATTACCAGCGACTTTAGGAGTAAGCGGTAATGCGACAATAGCAACCTCAGGCGTATGGCCAGTAGGAGTAACTTTAAATCCAACAACAGGTGCTATCAACGTAGCAGTAGGTACCATACCAGGTGTTTATCCAGTAACCTACCAATTGTGTGATAAACTAACGCCACAAACATGTGCTACAGTAGTAAATACAGTCACTGTAACAGCGGTATTAAATCCAGTAGCAGACAGCGGTACAGCACCATCAACAGGAGGGGAAGCCATACCAAATGTAGCATTAAACGATGTTGTAAATGGATTACCAGCGACTTTAGGAGTAAGCGGTAATGCGACAATAGCAACCTCAGGCGTATGGCCA
>NZ_MUHE01000019.1:38270-39088 GCF_002217405.1 Flavobacterium psychrophilum DSM 3660 = ATCC 49418
ACAGGTGCTATCAACGTAGCGGTAGGTACCATACCAGGTGTTTATCCAGTAACCTACCAATTGTGTGATAAACTAACGCCACAAACATGTGCTACAGTAGTAGATACAGTCACTGTAACAGCGGTAGTAAATCCAGTAGCAGAAAATGGTACAGTACCAGCAACAGGAGGAGTAGCAATACTAAACGTAGCTGCAAACGATGTTGTAAATGGGTTACCAGCGACTTTAGGAGTAGGAGGTAATGCGACAGTAGCAACATCAGGAGTATGGCCAGTAGGGATAACTTTAGATCAAGCGACAGGAGCAATCAATGTTGTAGCAGGAATGCCACCAGGAAACTATCCGGTAACATATCAATTATGCGATAATTTAACACCGCAAAAATGTAATATAGTAACAGTTCAAGTAGCGGTAGCACTTTCGGTAATTATTGCGATTGACGATGTAAATACAATCCCAATTTACAATGGAGTTGGTGGCAGTTCAGTGAGTGTTTTACTTAACGATACCTTAAACGGAGGTTTATTAACAGGTGCTGCATCTGTTACAATTCAACCAGTATCTAGTTTGCCAAGTGGTATGACAATGAATTATACTTCGGGTGTTATAACAGTTGGAACAAGTGTAGCTCCAGGTACTTATGTTTTTGCATATACTATTTGTGAAAACTTGAATCTTGCAAATTGTAGTACAGCAACCGTTACAATTGAAGTTTTACCAAGTAATGTCATCATTTATAATGGTGTAACACCAAATGGTGATGGAGATAATGATGTATTTTATTTAGAAAACATTGAATTTATGAAAGAATCTTCTGT
>NZ_MUHE01000002.1:0-60253 GCF_002217405.1 Flavobacterium psychrophilum DSM 3660 = ATCC 49418
CTTTAAAACTTTATGACTTTCGACTTTAAGATTAATTTAACTAAAAACAGGAATTATAACCATTTATCAAACTATCATTTGTAGTATTTTTGTATCAAAATAAAAATAAATGGCTAGGTTCGTAGAAAACGATTTACCAAAATCGAAAATAAATGCAAGTTCACTAAATAAAGCAAAATTAATCTTCAAATATGCTGGAAATCATAAATGGAAATTTTATGTAGGCTTATTTTTCTTACTACTAACGAGTATTACCGCATTAGCCTTCCCGAAATTTTTAGGACTCTTGGTAGATTGTGTTGCTAATAAAGATGCCGCTAAAGCCAATAAAATCACTTTGGGATTATTCGGAATTTTAATCTTACAATCTTGTTTTTCTTTTTTCAGATTGTCATTATTTATCAATTTTACCGAAAATACCTTGGCAAATTTACGATTTGCCTTATATCAAAACCTGATAAAATTACCCATGTCTTTTTACGCTCAAAAGCGTGTTGGAGAATTAAATAGTAGATTAAGTGCCGATATTTCTCAGCTGCAAGATACCTTAACTAGTACAATTGCCGAATTTTTACGTCAATTTATATTAATTATTGGCGGATTTATCATTTTAGCAACCATAAGCCCAAAATTAACTTTAATGATGATGTCTATCGTTCCTGTAGTTGCAGTTGCGGCAGTAATTTTTGGAAGATTTATCAGAAAATACGGAAAAAAAACACAAGACAAAATTGCCGAAAGCCAAGTAGTTGTTGAAGAAACACTGCAAGGCATAACCAATGTAAAAGCATTTGCAAACGAATGGTACGAAATAGAACGTTACAAAAATAAAATAAACGAGATTGTAAAAATAGCCATAAAAGGCGGGCAATATCGAGGGTTTTTCGCTTCATTTATTATCATTTGTCTTTTCGGAGCAGTGGTTTCGGTGGTTTGGTATGGCGTTACATTAACCATTTCTGGCGAAATGAAAAATGTAGGCCAATTAATCTCATTTGTACTGTATTCTGCATTTATAGGAGCATCTTTTGGAGGCATTGCCGAATTGTATTCGCAACTACAAAAAGCAATCGGATCGACCGAAAGAATTTTCGAATTGTTAGAAGAAACTCCAGAAAAAATAAGCGGTATCCAATCATCAATCAAAGAAAAAATAAAAGGTGAAGTTACTTTTCAAAATGTAGCTTTTACTTATCCTTCTCGAAAAGAAATTCAGGTTTTAAAAGATGTAAGTTTCAAAGCAACTTTTGGTCAAAAAATAGCCATTGTTGGACCAAGTGGGGCAGGAAAATCGACAATTTCATCCTTATTACTACGTTTTTATGATATAGAAAGTGGAACAATTCTTATAGATGACAAAAATATTTATGATTACGATTTAGAAAATCTTCGTGGCAATATGAGTATTGTGCCGCAAGATGTGATTTTGTTTGGTGGAAGCATTAAAGAAAATATTGCTTACGGAAAACCCGATGCCACCGAAGAAGAAATTATCATTGCTGCCAAACAAGCCAATGCACTCAATTTTGTAAACGGATTTCCTGAAAAATTTGATACCATAGTTGGCGAACGAGGCATTAAACTATCTGGAGGACAACGCCAACGTATTGCTATTGCTCGTGCTTTACTAAAAAATCCTAGTATATTAATTCTAGATGAAGCCACTTCTTCTTTAGATAGTGAAAGCGAAAAACTAGTTCAAGAAGCACTAGAAACCCTAATGGAAGGACGAACTAGTATTATCATTGCACACAGGCTATCGACTATTAGGAATGCAGATGCCATTTTAGTTCTCGATAATGGTATCATTGCAGAACAAGGAACGCACAAAGAACTTATCGAAATTGAAAACGGAATTTATAAAAATTTAAGTAATTTACAATTTCGGGATTATTAAAATTTACCTTTTTAGGAAACAATAAATTTAAACTATAATCTTAATAACAACTATGTGCTTTTTTTTGAAGATGAAATGTTGTCTTTAACTCATTAAAGACAACATTTCATTTGCTATATTAATCCTCATTAGACCATAATATATAAAATACACTGGCTAGATTAAAAGCGTTTGGTCTGTTTCTAATTTTAAAATTTGTTTTTACTGACACCGAGTTTTTCGTTGTGTCAATCAGCGTGTCAAAAATCCTGTCTTGTTGGGTAAATAGCATAAATCAAAGTTGTAAAAAAATTAACAAAAAAGCACATAATACAAGGCTTCCCGAGTATTGTGTGCTTACATTGATTTGCTTATTTAAAGGCAATAGTGATCGCGCCAGGATTCGAACCTGGGACCTACTCATTAGAAGTGAGTTGCTCTATCCAGCTGAGCTACGCAACCATTAAAATTTATTCTCTAGACAACTAAAAATTGTCGGGGTGGCAGGATTCGAACCTGCGGCCTCCTGCTCCCAAAGCAGGCGCGATAACCGGGCTACGCTACACCCCGAGAGCTAAAAAAAGCGGAGAGTAAGGGATTCGAACCCTTGGTACAGTTTCCCATACGCATGTTTAGCAAACATGTCCTTTCGGCCGCTCAGGCAACTCTCCTGTAAGGAAGTAATTCCCTTCTCTTAAGCGGTTGCAAATGTAAGACATCAAATGAATACTACCAACATTTTTTTCGTTTATTTTTATTTTATTTTAAAAATAAATTCAAACTATTTAATAATCAATACCATACAACAAACACAAATAATTTATTAAAACATAAATAAGTCTTAAATTTAAAAAAAATCATTAAGAAGCGCAAAATCTTTTTAAATTTAGTAAATTCGCAACTGTAATTTAAGAACATTTCAAAAATGAAAAAAGTAGTTATAGTATCAGCAGTTCGTACTCCTATTGGAAGTTTTATGGGAGCGTTATCTAGCGTTCCTGCGCCACAATTAGGCGCAATTGCCATTAAAGGTGCATTAAACAAAATAAATCTTGACCCAGCTTTGGTTAATGAAGTATATATGGGTAATGTAGTACAAGCTGGTGTCGGACAAGCTCCTGCCAGACAAGCAGCCATTTTTGCTGGTTTATCTAACGATGTTGCTTGTACAACTATAAACAAAGTATGTGCCTCTGGAATGAAATCTGTTATCTTAGGCGCACAAGCTATTATGTGTGGCGATGCAGAAATCGTTGTAGCTGGTGGTATGGAAAACATGAGTATGATACCGCATTACGTTCATTTAAGAAATGGTGTGAAATTTGGACCTACTTCTATGCTTGATGGTATGCAAAAAGACGGATTGGTAGATGCTTATGACCAACAAGCTATGGGTGTTTTTGCTGATTTATGTGCTACTGAATATAAAATTTCTCGTGAAGACCAAGATAATTTTGCCATTCAATCTTACGAGCGTTCTTCGAAGGCTTGGGATGCTGGAAAATTTGATAACGAGATTGTTCCCGTTACTATCCCACAAAGAAAAGGCGATCCAATCGTAGTTTGTAAAGATGAAGAATATACTAATGTAAAATTAGATAGAATTCCAACACTAAATGCAGTTTTCACCAAAGACGGAACGGTTACTGCAGCCAATGCATCAACAATAAATGATGGCGCAGCAGCCATGGTATTGATGAGTGAAGAAAAAGCATTAGCAATGGGATTAAAGCCATTAGCGTATATAAAAGGGTATGCAGATGCAGCACAAGAACCTAAATGGTTTACAACTGCTCCTGCAAAAGCATTACCATTGGCTTTGAAGAAAGCTGGATTATCTACATCTGATGTGGATTTTTTCGAGTTTAATGAAGCTTTTTCAGTGGTTGGATTGGCAAATGCTCAAATTCTTGGTTTAGATAATGATAAAATTAATATAAATGGTGGTGCCGTTTCTTTAGGTCATCCGCTTGGCTGTTCTGGAGCAAGAATAATTGTTACTTTGATAAACGTTTTAGAACAAAACAACGCCAAAATTGGTGCAGCTGCTATTTGTAATGGTGGTGGTGGTGCTTCTGCCATTGTAATTGAAAGAGCTTAATAAATTTTGAATAATAAATTTTAAAATTTACTGTGCTCCCCTAGCCCTGATTGCAGCGAAAATCCTTTTTGTTTTTTCCTTTAAAAAACAAAAAGATTGTAGCGAAAAGCAGGATTAGCTTCAAATAAAAATAATACAAATGATGAATTTTGGGTTTTAATTGATTCAAAATTCATCATTTAAAATTTAAAATAATTTTAATGTTTGGAATTTGTAATTTAGCCAATATCCCTTTAAGAATAGAACCCAGCGACCGAAGCGAATTGGTTTCGCAAGTTTTGTTTGGCGAACATTTTAGTATTTTAGAAAAAACTCAGAAATGGTCTAAAATTCGTTTGAATTTTGATGATTATGAAGGTTGGGTAGATAATAAACAATTTACAACAATTACCGAAGAACAGTCTGAGCAATTATCTAAAGACAGTATTATTTTGAGCTCCGATTTGATAGAATATATCACTTGTTCAAAAAACTCATTAATTCCTATTCCTCTCGGATCGTCATTGTCTTTTTTAAATTATGAATCGATAAATAAAGATAATTTTTCGTTTGATGGTTTGAAAATAAATGGCATAAAACAAAAATCAAACCTAATAAATACCGCTTTTATGTATATGAATGCACCCTATTTGTGGGGAGGAAAAACACCTTTTGGCATTGATTGCTCTGGTTTTACACAAATGGTTTACAAACTAAATGGCTACAAGCTATTTCGAGATGCTTCGCAACAAGCAACTCAAGGGGAGGCCTTAAGTTTTATCGAGGAAAGTGAACCTGGAGATTTGGCTTTTTTTGACAATGAGGAAGGAAATATTATACATGTTGGCATTATTATGGACGATAATTACATCATTCATGCCAGCGGTAAAGTGCGTATTGATAGACTAGATCATTTAGGAATTTATAATGCAGATGCTAATAAACATACACATAAATTGAGAGTGATTAAAAAAATCATTTAACCTTTGCAAGTATATGGAAGGAATACCAACTAACAAAAAAATAATTATTTTTGATGGCATTTGCAATTTGTGTAATTCGTCTGTACAGTATATTATAAAACACGACAAAAAAGATGTGTTTAGATTTGTTCCTATACAATCTAAACTAGGACAAAACATCATAAATTATATAGGAATTTCTTCAAAAAATATAGACAGTGTTATTTTGTATAACCCAGGGAAAGCCTATTACTACAAATCGACTGCTGCATTAGAAATTGCAAAAAGTCTTGGTGGCTTTTTTACTTACGCTACCCTTTTTAGGATTATTCCTTCAGCAATAAGAGATATACTTTATGATTATATTGCTAAAAATCGTTACAAATGGTATGGCAAAAACGAATCTTGTAGCATTCCTACACCCGAATTAAAATTGAAATTTTTAGAGTAAATGATATTTATCATAAAAGTATTCCTATTATCGTTTTACTTTTACCAAAACTTAAAAAATTAAACAATGAAAAATTTAATATTACCATTATATTCATGGGGAAATGGCGCATTTATCATGATTATTGTGTTCGGACTTGTTATATTTGGTTTAATTGGGGCTGTTATGCTTATGATGAATACTGATAAAAAGAAAAAAGATAACGATTTATAATATAAACCGTTATCTTTTTTACTTAAAAGATGTAATTTATTCTTTTTCCCACTTCCCTACAACACTTGTAGCTAATGCGTTACCTAATACATTTGTTGCGCTACGAAACATATCACAAAAATGATCTATTGGTAATATTAAGGCAATACCTTCAATAGGAATATCAAACATGCCACAAGTAGCTGCAACAACAACTAAACTTGCCCTTGGTACACCTGCAATACCTTTACTGGTAAGCATTAGAACGAATAACATGGTAAGTTGTGTGGGTATATCAAGATGTACGCCATAAGCTTGCGCAATAAAGATACTTGAAAATGTCATATACATCATACTACCATCTAGATTGAAGGAGTAACCTAGTGGCAACATGAAAGAAACAATTTTATCTTTTATACCAAAACGCTCTAATTCTTCTGTCAATTTTGGAAAAACAGCTTCAGAACTTGTAGTTCCAAAAGCAATAATTAATGGACTTACGATATGTTTTAGCAAAGTTTTCATTCTGTGTCCTAAAAAAACAAATCCAATTAGCAACAGAAAAATCCACAGAGTTGAGATTCCTACTAAAAATGATCCGAAGAATTTAGCATAGGTTAACAAAAGTTCGTTTAGATCTCGAATTGCAAAAACGCCCGAAATAGCACCAAAAACACCAATTGGAGCAAATTTCATGACATAGGTTACCATTTTTAGTACAATATGTGATGTTTTATCTAAAGCATTTACAACTGGTTTTGTAAAATCACCTAATGATGCGGCTGCTAATCCGAAGAAAATAGAGAAAATTACGATTTGTAATATCTCGTTATTCGCCATGGCTTCAACGATACTTTTCGGGATAATATGCTCTACAAAATTTTGGACTGAGAAGCTTTGTGTTTTTTCGGTTACTTCGGTCGCTGCCGAAACATCTATATTAGAAAGTTCTAAACCTGCTCCTGGATGTAAAATATTTACCCAAAACATTCCTATTAATAGTGAAATAAAAGAAGCTGTAAAAAACCAGACCATTGCTTTTCCTCCTATTCTTCCTACAGATTTTATATCTCCTAATTTTGCAATTCCTACAACTAATGTGGTAAATACTAATGGCGAAATTATCATTTGTACCAAACGTATAAAGACTGTTGCTAACATTTTTATATAACCACTAAACTCTTTGGCTGCTGCTGCTGAATAATTATTGTGAATAAAAACACCTAGAATAGCACCTAAAATCATGGCTATTAGAATTTGAACTGTTAGGTTGCTGAAGAATGTTTTTTTTGTTTCGATTGTAGATTCTGTTGAATTCATAGATTATGGTTAAATGTTATTGTTGTTATTTTAGCTCAGATAGCTCCAGAAATTATCTTGCTTTAAAAAGCAAAAGATTATTTCAATTAACGTTTATTTTAATTACAGTTCAGTGAACTTCGCTTGGAACGAATAGCGAAAATAACTCTTAATGATTATTATAAATTTTATTTAAAAGAAAAAAATCAGCCATTACTATTGCTGCCATTGCCTCGACAATAGGAACTGCACGTGGTACTACGCAAGGATCATGACGCCCTTTACCTTGCTGCTCTATTATTTCATTTGTATTTGTGAGTACTTCTTGTTTTTGAATTAATGTGGCCACGGGTTTGAAAGCGATTCGAAAATAAATATCCATTCCGTTAGAAATTCCGCCTTGAATACCTCCTGATAAGTTAGTTCTCGTAGTTCCGTCTTTGTTATAAGGATCATTATGATTGCTTCCTTTCATCTTTGCCCCACAAAATCCGCTACCATATTCGAAACCTTTTACGGCATTTATAGAGAGCATTGCTTTTCCTAATTCGGCATGAAGCTTATCAAATACAGGTTCTCCTAAACCTATTGGTACGTTTTGTATAACACAAGTTATGGTTCCCCCTACTGTATCTCCTTGCTTTTTTATTTCTTTGATATAGTTTTCCATTTTCTCTGCCGAAGCCAAATCTGGACAACGAACGGCATTGGTTTCTGTTAATGAAAAATTTAAATCTTGGTAAGGTTTATCGAGAGAAATATCGCCTACAGAAGATACGAAGGCATTTATTTTTATTTCTGGAATAACTTGTTTTGCAATCGCTCCTGCTACTACTCTACTGGCTGTTTCTCTGGCAGAACTGCGTCCGCCACCACGATAATCACGAATTCCGTATTTTTTTTCGTAAACATAATCGGCATGAGATGGTCGATATGAATCTTTTATGTGCGAATAATCATCAGATTTTTGGTTTGTATTCTTAATTATAAAGCCTATTGAGGTTCCTGTGGTTTTTCCTTCAAAAATTCCTGAAAGAAATTGCACTTCATCTGCTTCTTTTCGTTGGGTAACTATAGAGGATTGTCCTGGTTTGCGGCGTTGCATTTCGATTTGAATAGCGTCTAAATCTACTATTATGTTTGGCGGACAACCATCGATAATTCCGCCTAAAGCTTCTCCGTGGGATTCGCCAAAAGTGGTGATTTTAAAAATTTTTCCGTAACTATTTCCTGACATTATTTTAAGTTTTAAACAAATATAACCTAATCATTAAAAATTATAAAATAATATTTAAATTTAATTTAAAATATCATAATAAAACCTCTAAAACCTCTATATTTAGAATACTCGTTTTATGCCATTTCAGGTAATTTAGATCCTAAAAAAAAGCTAAGCTTCTAAGGCTTTAAGTTTCGAAAAAATCGTACTTAAATCTTAGTTGCTTAGCTTTTTAGAATCTTAGCTGTTTGAGTTTATTTGTTTAAATTCAATTGGTTTAATAATTTCTCAACAACCAGTTTAGATGAAGCTGGGTTTTGCCCTGTAATTAATAAACCATCTTCAACGGCATACGGGTGCCAATCGGCAGCTTTGCTATATGTTGCTCCATTTTCTTGAAGTGCATCTTCTAATAAAAAAGGAACAATTTTAGTTAGCCCAACAGCTTCTTCTTCGGTATTTGTAAATCCAGTTACTTTTTTACCTTTTACCAAAAAATCTCCATTTACTTTTACGTTTTTTAAAACTGCAGGTGCATGACATACAAAGGCAACAGGCTTTTTATTTGTATAAAATGACTCAATAAGAGCAATAGATTTTTTATCCTCTACAAGATCCCAAAGTGGACCATGACCTCCAGGATAAAAAACAGCGTCATAATCAGCTTGATTTACGTTGGCTAATTTTTTGGTGTTTTTTAGTTTTTCTAATAAAACCGTATCGGCATCAAATCGTTTGGTGTCTTCCGTTGCCGATGATGCATCGGCACTTTTTGGATCAATAGGCGGTTGTCCTCCCTTTGGTGTGGCAATGTCTATACTTACGCCTTGGTCTAGTAAAGCATAATAAGGAGCAGCCAATTCTTCTGTCCAAAATCCTGTTTTCTCTCCTGTGTTACCCAATTGATCGTGACTGGTAACTACAAATAATACTTTTTTCATCTTTTTGTTTTTTTGTTTTTGTGCTGTTGCCATAAAGCAACTCAAGGTTAATGCTAGAATAGTGAATGCGGTTATTTTTTTCATTGTTATTTTTTTAAGAATGCAAATTTAGAGCGAATATGGTATTATTAAAAATAATTTAAATTATGTTTGTAATAAATATATTTATATCATGGTCAATCTCGAATGGTACAGAACGTTTAAGTCGGTTTATAAAAACGGAAATTTTTCTTTAGCCGCTAAAGAATTATTTATTAGCCAACCTGCTGTAAGCCAACAAATAGTCATGTTGGAGGCACATGTAGGGTATAAACTTTTTAATAGAAAGTCTAAAGGGGTTGAACCTACTGAATATGCTAAGTTGCTTAATAATCTAATCATTGATGCCTTAGACCGATTGGAAAATGTAGAGAACGGTTTTCGGTCTAAAGCTTTCAATGCAAATAGAGTACTTTCTGTTGGCATTTCCAGACATTTGATGAGTAGTATTGGGAGTGCGTTACTTATAAAATTTGATTTTATCGATTTTACTTTCCATAATAATGATGCGTTGTTTGATTTGGTTAATTCTAAAAAACTCGATTTTGCAATTGTTACCAAAAAGTTTGACACCTTTGATACCATTCAGAAAAAAGTGGGAGCCATCAAACAAGTTATTGTAGGGTCTGCAAATATTGATCTTTCTGTAATAAAAACAAAAATTAAAACAAAAGAGTTGGAAACAATCGAAAATTGGTTGAATGAGCAAAAATGGTACAGCCATGATGCCGAAATTCCTCATATTAAATTATTCTGGTTGCATGTTTTTGCTAAGAAAAGACCCTCGATGATTGCCAATTATATTATTCCGTCAGAATATGAAATGCTGGAAATCCTTTCTAAAAACACAGGAGTAGCAGTTACCTGGAACATTAATGCAAAAAATATGATTGAAGAAAAGAAATTGCAAATGATATGGAACAGTACAGAAATTCCGAGTACAGATGTGTTTTTATTATCGGGTAAAAACGATAATTTGAGTGATTTTTTCGAAGATATTGAATTGGAATTGAAGGGGATTTTTTAAATTAACGATTCTCGTATTGCATACATGATACAGATTTTTTTTACCCTAATTTTGTGTTTATTCTAAAAAAATAGAGCCTAGTATAATATAAAAATATCTTTAATTTAAATTTGATTAAAAATGTTTTTTTTAGATTCTGCTATAGCTTCTAAATATAAATTTTCGTACAAAGGAACTATTTTTTCGACCGAAAATTGTTTGGCAACTTCTAGTGCTTTTTTCTTAAATAAGTTTAAATTATCTTCATCTGAAATAATTTTAAGTGCATTTTCTGCCATTTCGTTTACCGCACCAATATTACTTAAATAGCCCGATACCCCATCAATATTTACCTCTGGCAAACCACCAGAATTACTAGAAATTACAGGAACACTACAAGCCATAGCTTCGAGTGCTGCAAGACCAAAACTTTCTGTTTCTGATGGCAATAAAAACAAATCAGTAAGGGTTAAAATTTGGCTTATCTCGTTACTATTTCCAAAGAAAATTACTTTATCGCTTATGCCTAATTTATCACATAACTTTTCGGCTTTGGCCTTTTCTGGTCCATCGCCAACCATCATTAGCTTTGCTGGTATTTTTTGCTGAATTTTATAAAAAACTTTTACAACATCAGGAATATTTTTTACTTTTCTAAAATTAGAAATATGTGTAATAATTCGTTCTTCTGGTCTTGCCATTACTGAACGCTTGCAGGGAATATTGTCGAGTATTTTATTTTCTAATTCTATAAAATTTGGAATTACTTTTATCTCATTTCTAATATCAAAAAGCCTGAGTGTATCATCTTTCAAACTCTGAGAAACCGACGTTACTTTGTCTGATTTATTAATACTAAAAGTTACTGCCGTCTTGTAATTAGGATGATTGCCTACTAAAGTAATATCTGTTCCGTGCAATGTGGTAACCATAGGAATAATAATCCCTTGGTCTTTTAGCATTTGCTTTGCCATATAACCTGCATAGGCATGAGGAATAGCGTAATGCACATGTAGCAAATCTATTTTATGCAGTTTTACCATATCGACTAATTTGCTGGACAAAGCCAACTCGTATGGTTGATAATGAAACAGCGGATATTCTGGCACATTTACCTCGTGATAATGCACATTTGGGTTTAATAATGCCAAACGAACGGGTTGCCTATATGTAATAAAATGAATTTCATGACCACGACGGGCAAGTTCTAGTCCTAATTCGGTGGCAACAACGCCACTTCCTCCAAAAGTTGGATAACAAACGATTGCTATTTTCATTTTACGAAATTAGTTAAAAATAAAAAAAGCATAGGCGATTTTAGAGAAAATTAACTTAATTTTTTTTTAGATATTACTTGGTTTCTCAATTTCATAAATGGCTTTTCGATAATTAAATTTAGTAAATAAGCACAAATTATACAAGTTACCATACAAATAAACATCATTAAACTACTTTCGGTTTTTACATTTAGATTTTCGAATACATTTTGGGTAATGTGAATTATTCCTTTGTGAGTTAAATAAATGGCAAATGATAATGTTGCTATAAATGTTGTGGTTTTTGAACTCCATTTATACAAAAAACATGTAGGACTTATGGCTCCAATTACTAAAAACCCGTAACCAATGGCAACTAAAGGAAAACCAAAAACAGAAGCATAAAATGTTTGCTCCTCATAACACAAGAAATAAGCAAGTACTAAAATTACTAAACTTAATACTACATTTAGATTTCCTAATGTAGAAATTTTGTTCCATAAATTAGGATAAAACTGATAAATTCCTGCAATTGAAACACCTACTAAAAGCCCATCAAGTCTATTATATGTTGGATAATAAATGTATTTGTACCAATATAACCAGGAATTTTCATCGTTTATTTTTGGAATATAAAAGTTGTTCCAACTATAAATTCGTACTATAAAACCCAAAATAAATAGAATAATTAACAACCAATATCCTTTTTTTAAGTAATTTGAAATTTGAAGAAACATTAAAATTATTGGTAAGAAAAAATAAAAATGTTCCTCTACACATAACGACCAAGCGTGAGAAAAAGTACCGTAATCTTTTAAATTAGCGCCTAAATTTTGAGTAAATGTTAAGAATTTCCAAATAGAAGGCAAACTTTCTTTTTCTCGAAAAAGTGGAAAACAAAAATAAATTGCCACAACAACTAAATAGGCTGGAATAATTCTGAAAAATCTTTTTAAAAAAAAATCTTTGTACAAAATTTTATTTCCTTTTTTAATTTCTAAAAATAATTGTGATGAGATTAAAAATCCACTCAAAACAAAAAACAAATCGACTCCTGTCCAACCAAATTTTGCATAATCAGGGAGCCATTCTGGATATCCAAAAATTGGAATTTGATAATGAAACCAGAAAACCAATACAATAGCTAATGCTCTTAAATGATCTAATCCGTAAAATTTTTGTTTGTTTTTGTTTTCTACAATCACTATGATTTATTTATTAATCTGCTCTTATGAGTAATCTTTTTCTAGTTTTGTTATCTCCAATAACCAAAGTATCACCTCTAAAAGAGAATGGTCTTGGCTGGTCTGTATCAATATAATAAGGTATCGTTCCGCCTTTTACGTGATGTGTTATAACTGATTTTTTTAAATTAACTGAATAACTACCGAAGTAACCAAAAGAGTGATGCCAAATATAATTGTCTAAATTTATTTTGCAAGTTTCACTTGAATCTGCCGAAATATGTAAAGGTTCTTCTGCTGATACATTCAAGTTAACTATCATATTTTTTGTATAAGTAAAGTAGCCTTTTGGTGTTTTCCCAAAAGGGTATATCCACTTGCCTGTTACTGTATCTAAATCCGCAAACGCTACCAGCTTCCAAGTACCTACAATTTTATTTGTTTCTATTTTACTATTTTCAGACTTATTTACTTTCCAATTATTTTGAACGTAAGTATAAAAAAATGCTACATTTAATAAAATCGAAATAGTAAATAAAATTCTTTTCATTGATTTTATTATTAAATTCTATGAGTTCCTAATTTTATTTTACAATTTTATTTAAAAATATTTTCAAAACCAATAGCTACAAAATAAGCTGCTGCTGCTGCGATTAGTCCAATTAAAGTAACTTTAAATGCGCCTTTTACTGGATTTTGTCCAGTTACTTTTGCTTTAAAAAAACCAAAAACAAAAAGGCATATTGTTGTAATTAACAAAGAAAGCTTTAGTCCATTTGACGGTGAATTTGTTAAAAAATAAGCTGACAAGGGCAATAGTCCTCCTATAAAATAAGCAATACCAATAGTTAATGCAGAATTTCTAGCACGTTGAGGATGTGGCGCTTCTAACCCAAGTTCAAATTTCATCATAAAATTAACCCATTTGGTTTTATCCTTTGCCAATTCAGTGGCTAAAATATTTTGTCCTTCTTTGCTTATACCATAATCCGCAAAAATATCCATCACTTCTTGCATTTCTTTTTCGGGAACAGTTTCTACTTCTTCGTATTCTCTTATTAGCTCACTTTGGTAATGCTCTTGCTCGGTTTTTCCAGCTAAATATCCTCCTAAACCCATAGCGATACAACCTGCTACTATTTCTGCAATACCCGCAGTTAAAATTATAGAATTGCTGCTTACCGCACCACTTAAACCTGCGGCAAGGGCAAAAGGAACTGTTAAGCCATCGCTCATTCCAATAACGGCATCAGTAATAAAATCTGAGCTTTTCAGGTGTTTTTCGTCGTGTAACATAGTCTTATTTTATAATTGCCTCGTAAATAATTTTTTGAATATCTTCTCTAATGTTCTCTTTAGACAATTTATTTGATGCGTTCGAATCTGGAAAAGTTCTGTTTGACAAGAAAACATATACAATTTCTGTTTCTGGATCTACCCAAGCCATTGTTCCTGTAAAACCGGTATGCCCAAAGCTTGTTAATGAAGCGCAACCACAAGTTGGCCCTGATGTTCCTGATAACTGTGGCTTATCTAGCCCTAGTCCCCTCCTATTGCCTTGGGCGCAAAAATAACAGGTATTAAAATCATTAAAAGTTTGTTCCGAAAAATATTGAATCCCGCCGTAATTTCCTTTTTGCAAATACATTTGCATCATTTTTGCAATATCTATAGTATTAGAAAAAATTCCTGCATGTCCGCCAACTCCTCCTTGCATGGCTGCCCCCATATCGTGCACATAACCCTGAATTATTTGATGACGGAAATAAGTATCAACTTCCGTTGGTGGGATAACACTTATATCAAACTTACGCAAAGGATTATACAAAGTATTATTCATTCCTAGTTTAGAGAAAAAATTTTCTTGAGATAAGACATCTAAAGTTTGATTGTTTGATTTTTCTAAATATTCTTTAAGCAAAATAAAAGTAAAATCGCTGTATTTGTATTCTTTTTTATCTAACAATTTACTACTAATAATTTTTTTAATTATAGTATCATTGTAATCATTTCTAATAAATAAATTTTCTGAAACTTGGTTTTTAAAATTCTCTGAATAAGTATTATTATAATACTTTTTTAGAGGAATTTTATTAGAATCTAATGTCGATTTATAAAAAGGAATCCAAGCTTGCAAACGGGCGTAATGTGATAATAAATCTTTAAATGAGATAGAATCTTTATTTGTGCCTCTTGCTTCTGGAATCATAGTACCCAATGTGGTAGCTAAATTTATTTTTTTTGCATCATATTCTAGCATTACATTAGGCAAGGTTGATACTATTTTTGTTAGCGATGCTACGTCATAAATATCTGAATTTTTAACTTTTGTTTCATTTTTATAGGTGTGATAACCAAACGATTTTTGGTAAACTACTTTTCCTTTTTTGGCGACCAGAATTTGTGCGCCTGGTGTCATTTTTCCGTCGATGGCTTTTTTTGCAATGGCATCAATTTTAGATAATATTTCAGAATTCATACCCACATTTTCTGGTGTTGTAAATCCTAATCTGTTTGTCATTTTTGTAGTTAATCCATCTCCTTGATTAAAAAAATTGGCAATTGAAACTGGAATTTTGCCTTTTGCTTCGATAGATCCAAAAATTAATTCGGCCGAAACTTCTTGTGCAATATCGCCATTTTGATAGGTTAAAATTAAACCTTTTATATTATCAAAATTCTTAATTTGTAACAAAGTATAAGGTTTTGCAAATATATCGAGAATTACAGTATTGTTTTGTGCTATTTTTTGAATCCAAAGTAATTCTTTTTCGGTAAATTCATGTTTTTTCCAAGCTTTATCAGATTTATGAAAACCTATAATAACGGTAGTATATTGCTTCAAATCCTGATTTAAACTATCAATATTTTCATTAAAAACTTCTGTAACTTCGGCATATTTATTTAAAGTTGATAAGAAAACGTTTCCTGAATCGTCTCCTAATTTTACATAAGCAATTTTGCTTTTAGCCAAATCATTTATGGGCAAAATCGAATCTTTATTTTTTAAAAGTGTAATCGCATTTTCATACAATTTATACTGTAATGAATTGGTAATTGGTTTGTTTAAATCTTTATACAAAGTACTGGTTTCTATAGGCTTGTATTTATCTAAACCTGCTTTATGTTTGTATTTTAATATTTTTTTTACCGAAAATTCTATTCTATCATCTGTAATTAATGTGTCTTTGTAAGCTTGTGTAAATTTCTGAATCGCCGTAGGAACATCTTCTGGGAAAAGCAAAATATCGTTTCCAGCAAGGAAAGCCTCTAGGTCTATTTCGCCTGGTTTTTTAAAATTACTAGCTCCTTTCATGTTTAGTGCATCGGTAAAAATTAAACCTTTAAAACCCAAATGTTTTTTTAAGATATTGGTAACAATATTATAGGATATTGATGATGGATAATTGGCCCTAGTTTCTAAACTTGGTACGTTAAGGTGTGCCACCATTACCGATGCCAATCCTAAATTAAACATTTTTTTGTACGGATAAAATTCTACATCTTCTAATCGTTCTTTAGAAAAATTAATTATTGGCAAACTATGATGAGAATCTGTTTCAGAATCACCATGTCCTGGAAAATGCTTTCCTGTTGAAAAAACACCTTGATTTTGAAAACCTTTCATTAATGCAACGGCTCTTTTAGTTACTTCTTCTTTGTTTTCGCCAAAAGAACGATTGCCTATAATTGGATTGTTCGGATTTGTATTAATGTCTATTACTGGTGCAAAATTAAACTGAATTCCCATTCGCTTGGTTTCTTTGCCCATTTGCTCACCTAATTCTTCAATTAGTTTCATGTCCTGAATGGCACCAAGTGTCATATTCCAAGGATAGCGATAGGTAGAATCTAGTCGCATGCTTAATCCCCATTCGGCATCGTTCCCTATAAATAAAGGAGTTTTAGATACTGCCTGAAAACGGTTGGTTAGTTTTGCTTGACGAACTGGACCTCCTTGAAAGAATATTAGACCCCCAATTTTATAATTTTTTATTAATTTGTCTAACGAGTTAAAATGAATAGAATCTTTGTTAGAGTAGGCTGCAACCATAAATAATTGTCCTAACTTTTCTTGAAAAGTCATGGTGTTGTATATGCTATCTACCCATTTTTTTTCTGAATGATTGTCTTCAAAAAGGTTAAATCCAACTTTCGAAGGATCGATAAATTTTTCAGTTTTAGATTTTGCTTCATTGTTATCGACAGCAATATTCTCGTTACCTCTATTTTTATTTACAGAACAATTGACCATAAATAAAGTAAGTATAGAAAACAATAGAAATTTAAAAACTGAATTTTTCATTATAATATTTTATGATTATCCGCTTTACGGACTATGCGTATTTTACTGCAGATTGCTTTGCCTATTGGCTGTTTCTCGGGTCGCAGATTTTAAAAAAATCTAAATTTATTTAAATAATCTTTTAAAATCTTCGAATATCTGGTAAAAAAAATTAAAAGAAACGACTATGCCAGCTATCTTCTGCGGCAACTTCCCAAGATTCGTTAAATTCTTCGATCGAATTTACTAGGTTATTAAAAACAATAGTAGATCCTGTAACGGCTTTATCTTTGGCCATTTTTTTGAATTCGATTAATGTTTTATGAGCTACAAACTCTCCGTTTTTGAAAGTTACGTTCATTTTGTCTAACAAATCGACTTTGTATTTTTGTTCTAGTTCTTGAATAAACTGAACAGATTTATCGATAGAACAACCTGTTGCAGGTTGCACTTCTGGATTTACTGCAAAAATAATAAATCGATTGTATTTTAGTAAATAGGAGGCTTCAAGACTTGCACCGTGAGCAGACCAATTTTGTATAAATGCTTCTGCTGCAATCTGAATTTCGGTAAATTCCTCATCGGTAAATTTACGGTTGGATTGGTAAATCCAAATTTTAGATTCTAATGGTAGATTTTCGAACGGTATGTACATTTTTTTTTATTGTTAATTGACAATTATCAATTGATAATTATCGCTTAATCCTACAATATACAGCTTTTTTAGATTTCATTATTTTGGCTTTACCAAGAGTTGGGCATTAGGTTGCAAACGAAGTGCACTAAACTCGGATAAAAACAAAAGTATTGTGAGGTAATCTTTTTGAGGCAGAAAAAGTCTCGAAAAGGATGTTTTCTTCAATCTCTAACGCAAAATACTGTAATTAATAGAATTAAGCCGTTGTTATTAAAGGTCTTGGGCGTTTGCTATTAGTTCGGCGATATCCATCACTTTTACATCGGCTTCTCTTTCTTTATTTTTAACACCATCTGTTAGCATGGTGTTGCAAAATGGGCAACCTGCGGCTATGATTTCTGGTTTGGTTTCTAGAGCGTCTTCGGTTCTTTCTATATTAATTTCTTTGTTTCCTGGTTCGGCATCTTTAAACATTTGTGCGCCACCTGCTCCGCAACACAATCCGTTGGCTTTAGATCGTTTCATTTCGACTAATTCGGCGTCTAATTTTTGAATTAATTCTCTTGGTGCTTCGTATATTTTGTTGGCACGTCCCAAATAACACGGATCGTGAAAAGTGATTCTTTTTCCTTTAAATTGTCCGCCTTCAATGGTTAGTCTTCCATCGTCTAGTAATGATTTTAGAAATTCTGTGTGGTGTACTACTTCGTATTGTCCGCCCAGGTCTGGGTATTCATTTTTTAGTGTATTGAAACAGTGTGGGCAAGCCGTTACTATTTTTTTGGCTTCATAAGCGTTTAGCACCTCGATATTCATCATGGCTTGCATTTGAAACAAGAATTCGTTTCCTGCTCTTTTTGCGGGATCTCCTGTGCAACCTTCTTCGGTGCCTAATACTGCAAATTCTACTTTTGCGCGGTTTAGGATTCGTACGAAGGCTTTGGTTATTCTTTTTGCTCTGTCATCGAAACTTCCTGAGCATCCTACCCAAAATAATACTTCTGGTTGTTTGCCTTGGGCTAGCATTTCGGCCATTGTAGGCACTATTAATGTTTCTTGCATAATATTTTGTTTAATCGTTTTTTGCTTAATCGTTTAATCGCTCAATAGATTAAACAGTTAAACAAATAACCAAATTTGTATTGGTGTTGTGCGTCATCGAAGACTTGTATTGTTACTTGTTTGTTTATTAAATTGGTAAATTTTTCTTGGTAACGTGTTGCTTTTACTAAGTGATTATCTATCCAGTGGTAATTGCCTCCTCGTGGTTTTCCCATGAGTATTCTGTGGTATTTGAATCCGTGCTTGTCGAGCCAGATTTTGGTATATTTTCGATATTCTTCGGTTCTTGAGGTAAAAAAATAGATGATGTGTTCTTCGTCGTACCATTTGTTTAGTGTTGCTAGTGCCTCTGGATATAATTGTCCTCTTAGCATTCGTTCTGGTTGTTCGTTTAGAATATCATCGCAAATGGTTCCGCCTATGCCTATTAGATAGTTTTTTATACCCTCAGAAAGTATAGGACTTATGGTTTGTCCGTTTTCTGAAATTGCTATTAGGGTTTTATCTAAATATTCGATGCTCATTGTAATGTTTCTTTACGTTGTATGCTGCATGAGGGATTACTTTGCCAGTTCGCTGTTTTAGGCTCTAGTGAGACGGTATCCTTTTTTTGAGGCTTTTCGCCGAAAAAAAAGATATAGCCCAAAGCCCACCCTTTTCGGGTTACCCCAAAAATATTATTTTATTCATTTTTCCAATTTAGTCGGTCTTGTTGGTTGTATTGCCATGGGGCGCTGTTATTTTCGATATTTGTCATCATAGCATTTAGTGGCTGTGGTGCAGCACTTTGCTCCATGACAAGGTAACGACGCATGTCGATAATAATTGATAATGGGCTAATGTTTACGGGGCATTCTTCAACGCAAGCATTGCAGGAAGTACATGCCCAGAGTTCTTCGGGTGTGATGTAATCGCCTAGTAGGAATTTTGAGTCTGGTATGAATACACCTTTGTTGGCATCGATATTATTTCCTACTTCGACCAAACGGTCACGAGTATCCATCATGATTTTTCTTGGCGATAATTTTTTCCCCGTTTGGTTGGCTGGACATGATGAGGTGCATCGACCGCATTCTGTACAAGTATAGGCGTTTAGTAACTGAACCCAATTTAGGTCTTGCACGTCTTGTGCTCCAAATTTGCTTACAACGGCATTGCTCTCTGGTGCTGGTGCTGCAAATGGATCGGCATTAGGATCCATCATTAGTTTTACTTCTTTTGTTACACTTTCTAGATTGTCGAACTGTCCTTGTGGCTTTAAGTTTGCAAAATAAGTGTTTGGGAAGGCTAGTAATATGTGTAAATGTTTTGAGAAGTATAGATAATTTAGGAATACTAAAATGCCGCAAATGTGTATCCACCATGCACCACGTTCGATCATTATTACTAATGATTCAGACATTCCGTTGAAGATTGGTTCTAAAAATTGCGATATCGGGAATGAACCTACTTTGTGGTATTCACCTACGTTTAATAGTTGTAAGTGATAATCGGCGGCGTTCATTAATAGGAATAATGACATTAAAACTATTTCGAAATATAAGATGTAGTTTGCGTCTGATTTTGGCCAGCCTTTTAAGTCTGAATGTATGAATCTTTTTAGTTTGATGATGTTTCTTCTTATCCAGAATGCGATTACTGCTACTAGTACTAATAGGGCTAGTATTTCGAATGAACCAATTAGTAGGTTATATAATGTGCCTAAAAACGAGAATATTCTGTGGGTGCCAAATAATCCGTCGATAATGATTTCTAGCACTTCGAGATTGATTACTACGAATCCTACATAAACAAATATATGAAGGATTCCTGCTACTGGACGTTTGACCATTTTTGATTGTCCGAGTGCGATCATGGCCATGTTTTTCCATCTTGCTGATGGATTGTCAGATCTGTTTATCTCCTGTCCTAATTTTATGTTTCGGATTATTTTTTTGACATTGATGGCAAAATACCCGATTCCTATAGACAGGATAATGAAGAATAATATATTATCTAAATAGCTCATAAATAGTTATTTGTGTTTTATTTTTTTTGTACTGCTTGTTCTATATATGGTTTTTCTTTTTTGCCAAAAAGAGAAACATTGACATATCTTGTTGGGTGTAATCGTACGTCTTGTAATAATAACTCTAGCTCTTTTGATGCTTTAGATAGGTTAGTGTACATGGCGTCGTCTTTTAATAATTTGCCCATGGTTCCTTTTCCTGATTCTAGATTAGCCACAATAGCATTAACATTAGTTAATGTTGCATCTAGATTTTTTACTGTTGCACCTAGATTTGCTTTGTCTAAATCGGAAGAAATTTTGGCAAAATTTTGGGTAGTTTTGTCTAAATTACCTAGTGCGCTTCCTAATTTTACTTTATTCTCTATTAAAATACCATCAATATCCGATGAAACTTTACCAAAATTAGTCATTGTTTTATTTAATCCTGCAATTGCATTTTTTAAATTTGTTTGTGTTTGAGCATCTAAAACTGTATTTACGTTTGTTATTAGTGCGTCTGCATTTGCTAAAACTTTATCTAGGCGAGCTTGAAGTGGTTCTAGTTTTTGTCCTAAAGCGTCTGTAAGTCCTAATTTTATTCCTGATAACAACTTATCGCCATCGTTAGTTATATTGGCATCTTTATAATTAGGAATAATTGCTATTTGTTTGCCTGCAATAACCCCTGGCTCATAAATTTGTGCGATACTTGTTTTTGAGATTGGAAACTCATCATCGTCTATTTGAAGCTCAACCAGTAGTTTTCCGTTTGTATTAAGTGTTATCGAATTTACTTTTCCTATTACTTTTCCGCTTACTGTTATTGGTGCTGATGTTGCCAACCCTTCTACATTATCGTATTCGACAAATAGTTTTTTGTGACTGTTAAACAAATTTTGTCCTTTTAGGAAGCTGTACCCCCAAATAAATAACAAAATGGAGGCAATAACTAATATGGCGGTTTTAATTTCTCTAGTGATTTTCAAGGTAAATATTTTTAACAAAATTAATAAATTCTTATTACGATTACTTTTTTAATGCTTCATTTAGGCTAATTTTTATTCCGTTTTTAAATACTACTATAAATGCGGAATCATAGCCTTTAGTTTTTGCTTCTAGCAATTGCATTTTGGCCACAAGATAATCGTTTGTTTCTCCATACATGTATTTGTAGTATTCTTTTTCTAAAACAAATGAAATCTTATCTAAACCATTAAAATTTTTCGGTTTTGCTTCAATTTTAGAGGCACTTGCTTTTAGTTGAACTTTAAAAATTACTTTACTTGTATCTATTTTTTTAGTATCTACTATTTTTTTTTGTTCTTTTGATGTGTCTTTAGCCTGAACTGGTAGGGTTACTTTTGGTGTAGAATCTTTTATTTCTGGTTTTTCGTATTTTTTAATATCAATAACTGGTACAGTTCCGCCAAAATATTCGGCTTTCATTCTAAAAACTGCATCGGCAATAGTTTTTGCGATATTTTGTTGTCCTTCTTCAGAATTTAGATAAGTTCCTTCGTCGAGATTAGAAATAAATCCAGTTTCTACAAGGACTCTTGGCATAAATGCTTTGTGTAATACCATAAATGGTGCTTGTGCAACACCACGGGATTTTCTGTTTAACTTATTTTCTAACCCCTCTTGAATTTTACTTGCTAATTCGATACTTTGATCTAAATATTCTTCTTGTGCTATTGTTGCGCTAATTAGTGATTCTGGAGAATTAGGGTCATATCCTGAATATTTTTTCTTATAATTATCTTCTAAAGTAATTACTGCATTCTCTTTTTTTGCAATAGCAAGACTCGATGCGCTTTTAGAAAGTCCCATAACAAACGTTTCAGAACCGTAAGCGTCATTGTTCTTATTTGCATTACAATGTATAGACACGAAAAAGTTTGCGCTTGCTCTATTGGCAATATTAGCTCTTTCAACTAAATCTACAAAAGTATCATTGTTTCTTGTATATATAACCTGCACGTTAGGATCTAGTTCTAATATCTTGCCCAATTTAAGAACTATTGCTAAATTTATATTTTTTTCGACAAAACCATGATATGTTGCACCAAAATCATGATTACCATGTCCGGCATCTAAAACAACTTTAAATTTATAATTTGTTTGTGCTAAAGCATTTGCAACAAAAAATAACGATAAGATAAAAACTAAAGGTTTAATTTTTAATGTAAATTTCATACTTGTCTTTTTTATAAATGACCATAAAAGGTTATAATTTTACTAAATGCTTAATTTTTTTAAAAATAGATTGTAAGTTTGTCACTTCAAAAATTAAGACATATTTTTACAAAAATAGTATTTATAGCGTTGCGTACAAACTTATTTCATATCGTTTTTTTAGCTTTTTTATTAACTTCTAGTTATAACACTTCTTATAGCCAGGAGTTACGAGAAAAAAGCACTTCAATACCCTCTAAAAACCAGAAAGATAGCATAAATATTGGTATCAAAAAAGATAGTGTTACTAAAAAAAAGGCACTACTTGAGGGTCAGATTAAATACAAATCGAAAAATTATGCTAAAATAAATCAAAAAAAGAGGCAAATTACCTTGTATGACAAGGCAGAAGTTTATTATAAAGATATCGAACTCAAAGCTGGAACTATTGTTATAGATTACGAAAAAAGCGAAGTTTATGCCGGAAGAATAAAAGATTCTGCCAATTCATATTCTCAATATCCTTATTTTAAACAAGGAAATAATATTGTCGAACCAGATTCGATTCGATTTAATTTTAAAACAAAAAAAGCCTTAATTTGGAATTCTAGGACAGACCAAGACCAATTTAAAGTAAAAGGAGAAATTACCAAAAGAGAAAATGATTCTGTTTATTTCATAAAAAATGCTCGTTTTACCACTTCGAAAAATTTAGAAGACCCTGAATATTATTTTTTGGCTCGAAAAATAAAATTAGTACCTGGAAAAAAGGTCGTAACAGGATTTACAAATATGGTTATTGTAGGAGTTCCTACTCCCCTTGCCATCCCATTTGCTTATTTTCCGTTATCGAAAGAACGCAGTGTATCAGGAATAATTATTCCAACTTTTGGAGATTCTAATGCGCAAGGCTATTTTTTACAAAACGGAGGTTACTATTTTGCCTTAAGCAAGCACTACGATTTAGCAGTTTTAGGCGATTATTATACAAATGGAAGTTTTGCTTTTAGGGCAGAAACTAGTTATGCAAAAATTTATAAATACCGTGGTAACTTTAGTTTTAAATTTGAAAATCAGATTGCTGGCGAACGTGGTTTGCCAGGATACCTAAAAAATAATATATATAATTTGCAATGGAGTCATGCTCCAGACCCAAAAGCAACACCAAATTCTAGATTTTCGGCATCGGTAAACTTAGGAAGCACTAAATATTTTAAAAACTCATTTAATCAAATAAATACTTCAGCCTCTTTAAACAACACTTTAAGTTCATCTATATCCTACTCAAAAACGTTCAATACAGTACCACAAGCTAATATTGCCATTATTGCAAACCATAGCCAGAACACGAATACAGGTCAGATAAACATGACACTGCCAACTGTAACGGCTAGTTTAGACAGAATATATCCTTTTGCAAAAAGGGCAGAATCTAAAAAAGGTTTTATAAAAAACATTAACTTTACTTATGGCTTATCTGCACGAAACGAGATACAAACAGTCGAATCGTTATTTTTTAAACCACAAATGTTTAATGATGCAAAGAATGGCATGCAACAAACTATTCCTTTAAGTAGTAGTTTTAAAGTTTTAAAACACCTAAACATATCTACATCAAGCAACTATACAGAAACCTGGTATATAAAAACAATCGAAAAAAAGTATAATGCACTAACAAATCTAGTCGATGAAACAACAAAAAATGGTTTTGATGCCTTTAGAACCTATAATTTTAATACAGGCTTAGCAACTACCATTTACGGAACTTTCAACATTAGTAAAGACAAGAAAATTCAGGCTATTCGTCATGTAATGACACCAAGTTTAAGCTATACTTATAAGCCGAGTTTCGAAAAATATTATGACACTTATGCCTCCGATGGAAGCGGAAAAATGGCAGATTATACCCGTTTTGAAAAAGGAATTTTTGGTGCACCAGACAAGTATTTTTCTAATAATTTAAATTTTTCAGTAAATAATACTTTTGAAGCAAAAGTTAGAGATCGTGATTCGACAAAAGTAGAACCAAAAAAAATTATGCTACTCAATAATCTTCAGTTTTCGACAGGATATAACATGAGTGCCCAAAACGGAGCGCAAGCTTGGCAACCTGTTCGAGTTAGTGGTGGTACAAATCTATTTAAAGAAAAAATGAATGTCAATTTTGCTGCCACATTAAATCCCTATGCGATAGACGCAAATGGAAATCCTCTAAATATACTTAATATTAATAATGGTGGGAGTCTTTTTAGAATGACCAGCGCAAATATGACTCTTAATTATTCTTTATCTAGTAAAAAAGATGACAAAAAGAAAGAAGATCCCCTGCATAATAAAGGATTGCAAAACGGAGGAAGAGAAGATGATTTATTTGGTAAAACTACCGATTTTAGTAACAGACAAGAAAGTCAGTTTGGAAAAGATGATAAGGAAGATAGGTTTGCAGGATTCTTTAAAGCTCAAATTCCTTGGGATTTAAAACTAGCTTATTCGCTAACTTATAGTAATGACAAACGAGAGACAAAAATAACCAGTAGCTCACTTATGTTTTCTGGAAATATAGATATTACCCCGAAATGGAAAGCTGGCGTTTCCTCTGGTTACGATTTTGTGCAAAATGGTGTTACTTACACCCAATTGCGTTTTGAAAGAGATTTATTAAGCTGGCGAATGAATTTTAATTGGATGCCTTTTGGAAATCAGGCTTCATGGTATTTCTTTATAGGAATTAGCTCATCGGTACTGAGCGACATTAAGTGGGACAAACGCAATACAGCCGATAAAAAACTTTAATTTCAGATTATATAAACCTAAAAACAAAAGAATGAAAAAAATAATTTTTACAGACAAAGCCCCTGCCCCTATTGGTCCATACAACCAAGCAGTTTTAAGCGGAAATACGTTATATACATCGGGACAAATAGCTATAAATCCTGCCACAGGAAATTTAGTTCTAGATACTATTGAAATAGAAACCGAACAAGTTATGCAAAATCTAAAAGCAGTTCTCGAAGCAGCTAACATGACTTTTGATGATGTAATAAAAACAACCATTTTTATCATGAATATGGAAGATTTTGCAAGGATAAATACTATTTATGGAAAGTATTTTACAGAACAATCTGCACCAGCAAGAGAAACAGTTCAGGTAGCTTGTTTGCCAAAAAATGTAAACATAGAAATATCAGTCATTGCAGTGAAGTAATTTTTGTATATACTACACTTTTTACTCAAATTTTTTATATAAAAACACCCCCGAAACGTATTTAACATTTCGGGGGTGTTTCTTTTTACAAACTCTTTTTAACTATTTTTTTGCTTTTAATGCTTTCGATTTTTCAGTCATATCGAGCGCATTATACACATTAAGTAGCACTCCTTTTATCTGATCATCTCCTACAAAAAGTTCTTCGGCTTTTTCTAAATATGGCAATGAAGATTTGTATAATTCTCGTTTTTTAGCTTTTAATACATCGTATTTTTTATTATCTGCTGGAGTGGTACCAAGCTTATTCATTTGTTCTGATAGCTTTACTTCTCCCTCTAATTTTAAAAGCGCAAGGTTTAAATAAGCTTCTTTATATTGGGGATCAATTTCTATTGCTTTCAAATAATTTTTTTCGGCCTCAGCTTGACCGTCTTTAGCTTTTCCAGAAATAACACCTAAATTGAAAAACAAATCTGCATCATTTGGATTTTTAAGTAAAACCTCACCGATTAATTTTTTATAGGTATCGTAATCCTCTGTTTTTAAATATAAATTTGCTTCAGTAATTATTAGTGAAGTATCGTCTGGATTGGTAAGTTTTGCATCGATAATTGCTTTTTTTGCTCCTGGAATATCATTTTTACCAATATATGATTCGACAATATTCTTATCGATACGCCCTTTTTTAGAAGGGGTTTTCTCTACTTTTGGGTCTGTATGTGTTCCTGTTTTTACGGCAAGATCTCTTTCTGCAATTGTACTAAAAGCATTATATTGGTCATTTAATTTGTTTTTTGCAATATAACTTGTTGATTCTCCTGTATATTTTTGTGCATTCAATTCATTATAATACTCAATTGCTTTGTCGTATTCTTGCCCACTGGTAGCATATTCAGCAGCAATATAAAGTCTTTCTAAATCTTTTTTATCTAATTGATAAATTAAATGTGCTGCTTGAGAAACTTCTTTATATTTTTTTTGACCATCTAGTGTAATTACATATTCCCATAATATGGGTTTGAAGTTTTTTACTGTTTCAATAATTTTATCTGTATAAAGTTTTTTTCCTGTTTTCTTTTCGAAATCTAACGTTGCATTTAGTCCTAAAGATAAATTAGAAATGGTTTGCATGTTTACAAAATTAGATTTTTGTATTGAAGTTGCATTTGCTCCTAAAGCATTTATTTCTAAAATAGGCAACATACATTTATAGAATTCAGAATAAACCTTGTCTTCTTCTTCAATAGCTACGTCTCCAAATTTCATAGCATATTTTTTGTAGTCTGCTAAATCATTATCGGTAATTACTTCTTTTGTATATATTTTTTTTAATGCTTTCATTTCATCCTTTTGCGCAAATGTTGCTAAAGAGAAAAATAACAATCCTGTAATTATTTTAGATTTTGTATTCATTTTTTGTACCAATTATTTTATTTATTTATGGGGTTTAAAATAGGATTTTTAATATCTATTAAAAATCCTATTTTATATATTATTATGCTTCGTCGTCAGAATCATCTTCCTCTTCTTCCGAATCGTCGTCGTCTGAATCCTCATCATCGTCATCATCGTCTGCTGTTCCGTCATCTTCAAGAACTTCTAATACTGGTTTTACTCTTTCGATGACTGATTCTATAACGTTTCCGTCTTCATCAAGTAGGATTTCTTCTACATCGTCTTTCATTACTTTTGTAACGGCTGCGATAGAGTCTTTTCCTTTTAGATTAATTAGTTTTACGCCTTGTGTTGCACGTCCCATTACACGTAAGTCTTCTACAGCCATTCTTATGGTTAATCCAGATTTATTAATAATCATTAAATCATCGGCATCGGTAACTGTATTAATGGAGATTAGTTGTCCTGTTTTTTCGGTAATATTTAAAGTTTTTACCCCTTTTCCACCACGGTTTGTAATTCTGTATTCATCGAGACTAGATCGTTTTCCGTATCCGTTTTCGGCCACTACGAGAATTTCGCTATTCATGTCGTTTACAGACACCAATCCGATTACTTCATCAGATTCATCTTTAAGCCTAATTCCACGTACTCCAGAAGCTGTTCTTCCCATAGGACGGGTTTTAGTTTCTTCAAAACGGAGTAATTTTCCTGATTTAACCGCTATGATTATTTGACTATTTCCGTCTGTTAATTGGGCTGATAATAATTCATCTCCTTCTTTGATAGTAATAGCTGCAACACCATTTACACGTGGTTTAGAATATTTATCTAAAGATGTTTTCTTAACCATTCCTTTTTTGGTCACCATAATCAAATTATGGCTAGTCGTATAGTCTTTATCTTTAAGATCTTGAGTACATATAAATGCTTTTACTTTGTCATCACTTTCTATATTAATCAAGTTTTGTAAAGCACGTCCTTTTGCTGTTTTACTGCCTTCAGGAATTTCGTAAACACGCATCCAATAGCATTTTCCTTTTTGAGTAAAGAACATCATATATTGGTGGTTTGTAGCCACATACATGTGTTCTAAGAAATCGGCATCACGAGTTCCTGCAGATTTTTGACCTACGCCTCCTCTATTTTGCGTTTTGTATTCATTAAGGTTTGTACGTTTGATATAGCCTGCATGAGAAATGGTAATAACTACATTTTCGTCGGCAATTAAATCTTCAATACTTACATCGCCACCAGAATATTCAATTTGAGAACGACGCTCGTCACCGTATTTGGCACGCATATCTTCTAATTCTTCTTTTATTAATGCGGTTCTTAGGTTTACATCGGCAAGCAAAGCTTTCAAATGCTCGATCAATTTCATTAACTCTTCATACTCGGCTCTTAACTTGTCTTGTTCTAGACCTGTAAGCTGACGCAAACGCATTTCTACGATAGCACGTGACTGAATATCAGATAGTTTAAATCTTTCGATTAATTTTTCTTTAGCTTCATCTGTGTTTTTAGAACTACGAATTAAAGCAATTACTTCATCAATATTGTCTGATGCAATGATTAGTCCTTCTAATATATGTGCTCTTTCTTCTGCTTTTCTTAAATCGAATTTTGTTCTACGAACTACTACATCATGACGGTGTTCTACAAAATAATGAATTAAATCTTTCAGATTTAACATTTGCGGACGACCTTTTACTAATGCAATATTATTTACAGAAAAGGAAGATTGTAATTGCGTATATTTATATAATGTGTTTAATACTACGTTTGGTGTTGCATCACGTTTTAAGATATATACGATACGCATACCGTTTCTATCGGATTCGTCACGAATATTGGATATTCCTTCTATTTTTTTCTCATTAACTAAATCGGCAGTACGTTTAATCATGTCGGCTTTATTCACTTGGTAAGGAATCTCGCTCACGATAATGCATTCACGACCATCTACTTCTTCAAAACCAACTTTTGCACGCATTACAATACGACCACGACCTGTTTTAAATGCTTCACGCACCCCTTCGTATCCGTATATGATACCGCCAGTAGGAAAATCTGGTGCTTTAATATGTTGCATTAACTCATCAATCTCGATATCGTTGTTTTCAAGATAAGCTAACGTACCGTTAATAACTTCTGTTAAATTGTGTGGTGGCATATTTGTTGCCATACCCACTGCAATTCCTGTGGCTCCGTTTATTAATAAAGTAGGAACTTTAGTAGGCATTACTTTTGGCTCGTATAAAGTATCATCAAAATTTAACTGAAAATCGACCGTTTCTTTTTCGATATCGGCCATAATTTCTTCCGAAATTTTACGCATTCTAGCTTCTGTATAACGCATGGCTGCTGGACTATCTCCATCTACAGATCCAAAGTTACCTTGACCATCTACTAATAAATAACGCAAAGACCATTCTTGGGCCATACGAACCATGGCATCATATACTGATGTATCTCCGTGTGGGTGATATTTACCCAATACTTCTCCTACAATTCTAGCAGATTTCTTGTGGGCAGATTTTGAAGTTATTCCTAAATCATACATACCATACAAAACCCTTCTGTGAACTGGTTTTAAACCATCTCTTACATCAGGTAAGGCACGCGATACAATAACTGACATCGAATAATCGATGTAAGCTGTTTTCATTTCGTCTTCAATGTTAATTGGAATTAACTTTTCTCCTGTCGACATACTCTATTTATGTTTAATTATATAATTTTAAAAATCCTGCTAATATAAGCTTTCTCGATTATTTTTTACACACAAATGAGTATAATTTTCTTATTTTTATTAACAATATTAAAGACCAATTTGGTTAATAAATAATATTGCTTTTAATACTTATTTCTAAATATTTTTTCGTCAATTAGCTGTCAGTACATTTGGTGCGGAATGATTTTTGCATTTCTATTTGATAAATCACTAAATTTACATTAACAAGATATAATTATGGATGATAATTTTTCACCAAGAGTCAAAGATGTAATTACTTATAGCAAAGAAGAAGCCTTACGTTTGGGTCACGATTTTATTGGTACCGAACATTTAATGCTTGGTATGCTACGTGACGGAAATGGTACAGCAATTTCTATATTAAACAATCTTTCTATCGATTTAAATCATTTGCGTAGAAAAGTAGAAACACTAAGCCCTGCAAATCCTAACGTAATTGTAAGCAACAATAAGAAAAATTTGCACCTTACAAGACAAGCCGAAAGGGCTCTAAAAACTACTTTTCTAGAAGCTAAGGTTTTTCAAGCTACATCAATAAGTACTGCACATTTGCTGTTATGTATTTTGCGTAACGAGAATGACCCAACTACTAAATTGCTTAATAAATTACAAATTGACTACGATGTAGCCAAAGAACAATATTTGAATATGACACCAACAAATAACGAAGAAGATTTTCAAGATAATTTTCCTAAAAACGAATCTTCCTACGGAGATGATTCAGGACAAGATGACAGTATAAAAGCAGATAATTTCAGTAATCCTGCCAACAAATCGAATAAAAAATCGAAAACACCCGTTTTAGACAATTTCGGTAGAGATTTAACCGAAATGGCCGAAGAAGGAAAACTAGATCCTGTTGTGGGTCGTGAAAAAGAAATAGAACGTGTTTCTCAAATTTTAAGTCGAAGAAAAAAGAATAATCCTTTACTTATAGGGGAACCTGGTGTGGGAAAATCTGCTATTGCCGAAGGTTTAGCTTTGCGCATTATACAAAAAAAAGTTTCTAGAATATTATTCGGAAAACGTGTTGTAACCCTAGATTTAGCCAGCCTTGTAGCCGGCACAAAATACCGAGGACAATTTGAAGAGCGCATGAAAGCCGTAATGAACGAACTCGAAAAAAACAATGATATTATCCTTTTTATCGATGAAATTCATACCATAGTTGGCGCTGGCGGTGCCACTGGCTCGTTAGATGCTTCTAATATGTTTAAACCCGCTTTGGCTCGTGGCGAAATTCAATGTATTGGAGCTACAACACTCGACGAATACCGTCAATATATAGAAAAAGATGGCGCTTTAGAAAGACGCTTTCAGAAAGTAATTGTCGAACCAACTTCGGTTGAAGAAACCATTACCATCTTACATAATATTAAAGATAAATATGAAGACCATCATAATGTAACTTACACCGATGAAGCCATCGAAGCTTGTGTAAAACTAACAGATCGTTATATGTCTGAGCGATTTTTACCAGACAAAGCGATAGATGCTCTTGACGAAGCTGGTTCTCGTGTGCACATCACAAACATTGATGTTCCTAAAAAAATTCTAGAATTAGAACGCCAATTAGAAGAAGTTCGTGAACTAAAAAATTCAGTTGTAAAAAGACAAAAATATGAAGAAGCAGCCAAGCTTCGTGATGATGAGAAAAAGCTAGAAAAAGACCTAGCCATTGCTCAGGAAGAATGGGATGATGATGCTAAAAATAACAAAATTATAGTATCCGAAGATAATGTTGCCGATGTGGTTTCTATGATGACAGGAATTCCTGTAAATCGTATTGCACAAACCGAAAGCAATAAACTAGCCCATTTACCAGAACTTATTCAAAATAAAGTAATCGGACAAAACGAAGCAGTACTAAAAATTGCTCGTGCAATACAACGAAATCGTGCTGGATTGAAAGATCCAAACAAACCCATTGGGTCCTTTATTTTCCTTGGACAAACTGGTGTTGGAAAAACACAATTAGCCAAAATTTTAGCCAAAGAATTATTCGATTCTGAAGATGCACTAGTTCGTATCGATATGAGTGAATATATGGAAAAATTCGCTGTTTCTCGTCTAGTTGGAGCGCCTCCAGGGTATGTTGGCTACGAAGAAGGCGGGCAACTAACAGAAAAAGTGCGTCGTAAACCGTATTGTGTGGTATTATTAGACGAAATCGAAAAAGCACACCCAGATGTTTTTAACATGATGCTACAAGTACTTGACGATGGCTATATGACGGATAGTTTGGGACGAAAAATCGATTTTAAGAACACAATTATCATCATGACTTCTAACGTTGGAGCTAGACAATTGAAAGATTTTGGTCAAGGAGTTGGTTTTGGCACTGCTGCCAAAGTTTCGCAAGCAGATGATAACTCGAAAAGCATTATCGAAAACGCACTAAAGAAAACATTTGCACCAGAATTTTTAAACAGAATTGACGATGTTATTGTATTTAATGCTTTAGAAAAAGAAGATATCAACTCGATTATCGAAATTGAATTAAACAAATTATACGCACGAGTTAAAGAATTAGGCTACTCCCTTTCTTTATCAGACAAAGCAAAAGCTTATGTTGCCGAAAAAGGATTTGACAGACAGTTTGGTGCTCGTCCGCTAAAAAGAGCCATTCAAAAATATGTAGAAGATGTGCTGGCTGAGGAAATTATCACCTCAAAAATTGCTTCTGGAGACGAAATATTTATGGATTTTGAAGAAGGAGAAACTGAGTTAAAAATTAGCATTCGAAAAAAAACTGAAGAACCAACAAGTTGATTTTTTTTTTACAATACATTCAAACCATCTTTTCTTAGTATTAGATGGTTTTTTTATTTTAAAAACACACTTTTATAAATTCAAATATTTACTTTTGATTTATTAAAAAACCCATAATATGTTAGCACAAAAACTAATTCTAGGAAGCGAAGAATGGTGTTCGTTTCCAGATTTAAATATTCCAGTTATTAAGGCTCGTGTAGATTCGGGCGCAAAAACATCGGCATTACATGCTGTAAATATTGCACCATTTATTCGTGATAACGAAAATTGGGTAAAGTTCGATATCAATCCAATTCAAAACAACACAAAAACCGTTAAACATTGCGAAGCAAAACTGATAGACAAACGGGTTGTAAAAAGCTCTAGTGGGTATCGTGAACAACGTTTTGTAATACAAACAGAACTAAAAATTGGCGAAGCAACTTGGAAAATAGAAATGACATTGACCAATCGAGATTCGATGGGTTTTCGTATGCTTTTGGGTCGTGAAGCCATGAGCGGAAGGGTTTTAGTAGATCCTGAGCAAAAATATTTATTAGGACAACCCAGTTTAGAATCGATAAAAACATTTTATCATAATTCTGATGAAGTAAAAAAAGGACTAAAAATTGGGCTTCTTGCTAGTAATCCCGAACTATATAGTAACAAACGTATCATGGAAGCTGGTGCCATGCGAGGTCACGAAATGCATTTTTTAAATATAAAAGAATGCTACATGAAACTCGATGCCACCAATCCTGAAATTCATTATCGTGGCGGAAAAGTATTAAACAATTTTGATGCTGTAATTCCTAGAATTCGACCAAGTATCACTTTTTACGGTTGTGCGCTCACGAGACAATTTGAAGCCCTGAAGATTTTTTGTTTAAACTCCTCGGCAGCCATCACACAATCTCGTGACAAATTATACTCGCTACAATTACTCCTTAATCATGGTATTGATATTCCAACCACGGGTTTTGCAAATTCGCCTTTAGATACTGACGATCTGATAAAAATGGTTGGTGGCTCACCACTTATCGTTAAACTATTAGAAGGAACACAAGGAAAAGGGGTTGTTTTAGCAGAAACAAAAAAAGCAGCCGAATCAGTTATTAATGCCTTTAAGAGCTTAAATGCCAATATATTAGTACAAGAATTTATCAAAGAAGCAAACGGTAAAGATTTGCGATTATTTGTAGTTGATGGTAAAGTTGTAGCTACAATACAACGAGAAGCTTTGGCAGGAGAATTTCGTGCCAATATTCATTTGGGCGGAACAGCATCGGTTATAAAACCAACTGCCGAAGAAAAAAGAATTGCAATAAAAGCTGCAAAAGCCATGGATCTTAAAGTAGCTGGTGTTGATATTATTCGATCTTCAAAAGGACCATTATTGTTAGAAGTAAATTCATCACCAGGATTAGAAGGAATTGAAGGCGCAACGCACAAAGACATTGCGGGAGAAATGATTTTAGCGATTGAGAAAAACTTTAAAACGAAACCCTAATTTTATAAAAATGAATGAATATCTTGAAATAATTATACGAAGTGTTTCTGTATACTTTTTTATGCTAATTGCTTTGAGAATCTTTGGCAAAAAAGAATTATCGCAACTAAACACCGCCGATGTCATTCTAATTTTACTTATAAGCAACGCTGTACAAAACGCTATGGTTGGCGCTAACACATCGCTTCTGGGCGGAATCATAGCCGCTTTTGCTTTGTTTTGTATCAATTATATTTTTAAAAAAGTAATGCTAAAATCTGACTTTATTAAAGATCTAGTACAAGACAAACCAGAAATTTTAATTCATAACGGAAAAACTGAATATAAAACACTTTTCAGATTAGGAATTACTTCCGATGAACTTGAAGAAGCCATCCGAGAACATGGTGTAGAGCACTACAACGAAGTAAAATTAGCAATGTTCGAAATAGATGGGAATATTAGTATTATTTCTGGAAATAAACACTTAAAACAAACCAAACACAAAAGAAGAATACACAAAACGCTAATTTAGCGGAAACATCTCATAAAGTATCTAAGTAAAAAAGTATTAGGATTTGCAAAAACCCTAATACTTTTTTTTAACTACACCTTTTTAAAATAGTGCCAAAAAATAATTGTTAATGTATTTCTGCAAAAGTATCGCCTTGACGAATATCGCCAGTATTATACCCTTTCATAAACCAATATTTACGCTGTTCTGATGTACCATGTGTAAACGATTCCGGAATAACTTGACCTTGCATTCTGCTCTGAATTGCATCATCTCCTACTGCTTGTGCAGCGCTTAAAGCCTCATCTATATCATCTACATCTAGGTATTTTTGATTTTGTTTTGCCCAAACTCCCGCATAAAAATCTGCTTGAAGCTCTAGCGCAACAGATAATTTATTGGCTTCAACTTCGCTCCTACTTTGTTGCAATTTACTTACTTTTCCCGAGGTTCCTAAAACATTTTGAATATGATGTCCTACTTCGTGAGCAATAACATACGCAATAGCAAAATCGCCTCCTTTTGCTCCAAATCGCGTTTGAAGCTCTTGAAAGAAAGCCAAATCCATATATACTTTTTCGTCAGCTGGACAATAAAACGGACCTGATGCAGACGAAGCTCCACCACAAGCAGTCTCTACCGCATCTGTAAACAAGACCATTTTTGGTTTTCTATATGCTACATTATTTTCGGCCAAAACTTTTGTCCAAGTATCTTCTGTGTAAGCAAAAACGGTTTTAACAAACTTGCCAGTATTTTCATCTTCCTCAGATAATTCTGGTGGTTGTGCTTGTTCTGTTTGCTGTCCTCGATTAAATTGTTCTAGAACGGGAATAAACTGATGTGCTTGTTCTCCTCCAAAAATATTAAGCAACAAAATAATAATTCCTAAAACGCCACCACCAGTAACAACTTTTCCGCCTCTTGACATTCCTCTTCTGTCCTCAACGTTGTCACTTTCCCTGTTTCCTATCCATTTCATAACATATAATTTTAAAAATGTTTATACAAATATACTTTTTCCTTTTAATTGTAAAGAAGTCGATAATATTTTTTTTAGCTTAATTCTATTTATTAAAGCGTTTTGTGTTAGCGATTATTCATGTGTCTTTTATTTTTACTCGAATTTAGTGAACTGCATTTGCAATTAAAAGCTGAAACCTTACGAGTAAAGTAGAAACATTAAATCTTAAAAGACTGTTATATAGTAGCATTGAGCGTTTTTTAAAACTATAATCTATTTTTCTCTTCAATCCAACGAGACATATATTTTGTGCTTAGTGCGGTGTGATGTAATAGTAAACGTCCCATGAAATTAAGATTTCTATGATTTTCTAAATTAGATTGTAAAAAACAGACTCTATCTAAAAATAAATTTTCAAATAAATCTGATTTAAATCTATTTTTAAGTATTTCAAATCCGTTTTTTTGGGATTCATTCCAAATCGCTTCCTCACAATATAACAAAACTGCTTTTGAAATAAATGCTAAAAAATCATCTTCAACAAAACCGTTCCAATTATAATTTCCCTTTATTCCTTCGGCACCAATATTTGTAGTAACACTTGGTGTTCCTGCTTGCATAGCTTCGAGTAATTTTCCTTTTAATCCCGCACCAAAACGCATTGGTGCAAGTAAAATCTTAGCATTTACAATTACTTCATTTGCATTTTTGGCACGACCGTGAATAATAAATTTTTCCTTTTTATTGTGCAATTGCAATACTTTTTGAGACGGATAAGCACCATAAATATGCATCGTTGCATCAGGCAATTGGTTTCTTATTTCTGGCCAAATTTTTTCTTTCAATTGTTTTACTGCGTCCCAATTAGGCTCATGAAGAAAATTTCCTATAAATACAAAATCCTTTTTTTGATGAAAATCTAACAACTCATTTTCTAATATAAAATCATAAGACAAAGGCAAATAATGTAGTAAATTAGGATCTATTTTGAAAGTTTCTGCTAAAACTTTTATTTCAAATTCTGATATAATTAATGACAAATCACACCTCAAAACACTAGCAATTTCTCGCTTTGCAATGTCGGAAGCTAATAAATCCGAAAGCTCAAATGCTATATTTTTCTTAACAGCATTTTGACGTGTTAATCGCAAAGAATGCAAATCCTCGGTATCTAAAATTCGTAAGGCGTTCGGACAGTTTTCGTAAACTCGCCAACCAAATTGCTCTTCGATAACAAATCGATCAAAGAGTACAATTTCTGGATTTAATTCATTTATAAAATCATTAAAACTATTTGAGTTTAGTACAATTTTTTTTGTAACAACGTTAATAGATTTTAAGTCATACGAAAAATCACTTTCTTGTGCTGCCGATGCAAAAACGATAGCAAAACCTTTTTTTTGAAACAACGCAATTAGTTGTAACATTCTTGTGCCTGCTGCCGATGATTTTGGCTCTGGCCAAACCAATCCTATTATTAAAAGTGTTTTATTTTTCAATCTAAAAAATTTTATGCAAAATACGATTATTAATTATTTTATTTGAGGTAAAAATCAAAACTAAAAAATGTAATTTTACAATCTTATTTTTTAAGTTATGTTAGGATTAAAATTAAAAACAGACCCACGCTGGGTAACAATTGTAGAATCGAATATACAAGAAATTCTTACCGATCATGCTTGGTGCGAGCAAAAAGCGGCAACAAATGTAATTACAATGATTACTTACAATTCTGAACACGAAGAATTAGTAACCGAATTATTGAAAATTGCCAAAGAAGAAATTGACCATTTTCAGATGGTGCACGATATTATTAAAGAACGTGGATTAACGTTAGGCAGAGAGCGAAAAGACCATTATGTAAACGAATTATTTAAATTTTTAAAAAAAGACGGAAGCCGTAATGATGCTTTTGTAGATAGACTATTGTTTTCGGCAATGATTGAAGCTAGAAGTTGCGAACGTTTTAAAGTGCTTTCACAAAATATTCAAGACAAAAAACTAGCAGATTTTTATAGAGAACTCATGATTAGTGAAGCGGGACATTATACTACATTTTTGGGCTTCGCAAGAAAATATTCAGAAAAAGTAGATGTAGATAAGCGTTGGGCAGAATGGTTAGCATTTGAAGGTGAACTCATCTCTAATTACGGAACAAAAGAAACTATTCATGGTTAATTTTTTTTTATCAGAAAATGAAAATTGAAGAATTCATGATTCCTTGCTTAAGTAAAACGCTCTTTGGCGTAGATTGTTTGGGCTGTGGTACACAAAGAGCGCTAATTTTAGTGCTAAAAGGCAAATTTACAGAAGCTTTTTATATGTTTCCCGCCATTTATACTACTATTTTATTTTTTATAATTCTGGGATTAAATTTTTTTAATAAGTCTAAAAACTACAACAAACTAATCATTTTATTGGCAATTATTAATGCTGTAATTATGATTATTTCCTATATTTACAAACTATTTTAAATAAAAAATCCGTCTAGTCTAAAAAAAACTAAACGGATTTTTTTATAAAAATAAATTTATATAACAGATGAAGCTGCAAAAAGCCCCATTGTAATAAGTCCTATAAACATTAGTGCATAAAATGATAAAACAACAATCATAGTTATACCTAAAAATTTATGATGCGATTTAAGAAAACCAAATCCGTTAGATAACAATTGGCTATCATTATTTTCAATGGCAATTTTTGTGTCATTTGCATATTTATACAAATAATACACAGGGAAAAAATATATTGCAGCAATAATTAAATAAATTATTGATACAAATTCTTGAATAGCACCAAGAGGACTAAACGCCATAGTCTGAGTAGCCATTGGAATCATAGACATAACAGCTCCCATAAAAATAGCTGCTAACACCATAAATCCTATTCCTACAAAACCTATAATAGCTAAAAATTTAGACCATTTTGCGCTTTCTTTTAGAAACTCTAATGCAGAAGTATTCAAATGCATTTCGTTGTTGTTTTGGTTTTCCATCATTATAATTAATTGTTAGTTTTCAAATTGTTTCAATGTTTTAATAATTATAGAAACACAATCTAACAATTGTTCTTCATTCATTACTAATGGTGGGGCAAAACGAATAATATTTCCGTGTGTTGGTTTGGCTAATAATCCGTTATCACGCAAAGCCATACAAATATTCCAAGCGGTATCACTTTCTTCGGTATCATTTATTACGACAGCGTTTAATAAACCTTTACCACGTACTAAGGTTGCAATGGTAGAAGTTTGGATGAATTTTGCTAATTCCGAACGGAAAATTATTCCTAATTTTTCTGCGTTTTCAGCTAGTTTCTCATCAGTAACTACTTGAAGTGCGGCAACAGCAACTGCTGCTGCAATTGGGTTTCCTCCAAAAGTAGATCCGTGTTGTCCTGGTTTAATAACATTCATGATATGGTTATTTGCCAATACTGCCGAAACTGGATAAGCGCCACCCGAAATTGCTTTTCCTAAAACTAAAATATCTGGTTGTACATTTTCGTGGTTTACGGCTAATAATTTACCTGTACGGGCAATCCCTGTTTGCACTTCATCGGCAATAAATAGTACATTGTGTGCTTCACAAAGTGCTTTGGCTTTTGCCAAATATCCTTCTGAAGGAACATAAACACCAGCTTCTCCTTGAATAGGTTCTACTAGAAATCCTGCAATATTTTTTGATGATTTTAAAACATTTTCTAAAGCCGTCAAGTCATCATAAGCAATGCTAATAAAACCTGCGGTATAAGGACCAAAGTTTTTACGTGCATTTTCATCGTTAGAAAAAGAAATAATCGTGGTTGTTCTTCCGTGAAAGTTTCCGTCGCAAACAATAATTTGCGCTTCATTTTCGGCAATTCCTTTTTTCTCGTAAGCCCATTTTCTACATAGTTTCAAAGCCGTTTCTACTGCTTCGGCACCTGTATTCATAGGCAATACTTTATCGAAACCAAAATAATTGGTAATAAACTCTTCGTAAGGACCTAATTTGTCATTATAAAAGGCACGAGAAGTTAGTGTTAATGTTTGGGCTTGGGCTATCATTGCGCCTACAATTTTCGGGTGACAATGCCCTTGGTTTACTGCTGAATAAGCTGATAAGAAATCGTAATATTTCTTTCCTTCTACATCCCAAACGTAAACGCCTTCGCCTTTAGCTAAAACCACTGGAAGCGGGTGGTAATTGTGCGCTCCGTGTTTGTCTTCTAAAGCAATAATTTCTTCTGAACTGATTTTTTCTAATACTGACATGGTGATAATTGTATTGATTTTAGTAATCTCAATTCCTTCTTTTGGAGAGAAATCATCCGTATTTTTGACAAAAATACAAAAAAGGATATAAAGTTTATACCTTTAGTAAGGTTTAACTGTTAAACTCTTTCGGAAAATATTTCTAACAACTTAGTAACTGTATTCCAATTTCTAATGGTTGCGGTTACGTTTAGTTTTTTTTCGATATATTTCTGATCTAATCTGGTTTTTCCTGCGCCAATGTCGTATTTAATGTAAATTCTACTAGAATCGATACTGGCTACATCTGGTTTAAATTGACTAATTTTTAGATCATTTAAAGCCGAAGCATTTAGTTCTTTCGAAATAAATGCGACGTACAATTTCTTTGTATCTGCTTCTTTTTCTTTTAGATAGCTATTATTATTAAAACAATCTTCTAAATCTTGTTTGCCAATAATTACAATAGGAACGTCATGTCCGAAAACTTTAAAAATTTCTTGTTTGATGGTAAAACCTACACTTGGTCCATTTTCTTCTTCGGTATCTACAAATACATTTCCTGATTGTATATAGGTTTGCACATTTTGGAAACCTATATTTTCTAAGGCGCTTTTTAGTGCATCCATTTTTATCATATTGTGACCAGAAACGTTGATGCCACGAAGGAGTGCGAGATGGGTTGTCATTATTTTTTGTTTGTAATTTACGGTAAATTTAAACTAAATCATTAAATATACAACTGAATCGTCCTAAAGGACATTAACATTTTTAAACGAACAGACCTAGCAGATTTTAGAAACCTGTTAGATCTAATTATGCGTTATATTTTATAGACAATCTAGGTCACTGCCCCAGAATGCAGCGAAAAACCCGCAGTGGTAAAACCTATTTTTTCTTGCCTTTGCAAAGCGACCAAAGGAAGCTCTTGCAATGGCTTAGAAAAAAAGGGTTTACCACGAGGATTTGTAGCGAAATGCTGGATTGGGCACAAATAATGAATAATTAATAATTGATAATTAATAATTGATAATTGCAATTGTTATATTTGCAACATGGGAAAAAAAATAACAGACAAAATCGTCTTTGATACGGTAAAAGTCCTTGATGCGGGTGCAAAAGGCGTTTCGGTGGCGAAAGCTCCTGATGGTAAGGTGATTTTTATATCTAATGTCGTGCCTGGCGATGTGGTAGATGTGCAAACTTTTAAGAAGCGAAAGGCTTATTATGAGGGGAAAGCCATTTATTTTCATGAATATTCTGAACACAGAACGGAGCCTGTTTGCGAACATTTTGGGGTTTGTGGCGGTTGCAAATGGCAGAATATGAAGTATTCGCAACAATTATTTTACAAACAGAATGAGGTTTTTAATAACTTGAAAAGAATTGGAAAGGTAGAAATGCCTGAATTTGAAACTATTTTAGGGTCTGAAAAACAATTTTTTTATAGAAATAAAATGGAGTTTGGTTTTTCGAACGCTCGCTGGATGACCGAAGCCGAAATAAAAAGTGATCAGGAGTTTGATGACCGAAATGCGTTGGGTTTTCATATTCCGAAAATGTGGGATAAGATTTTAGACATTACAAAATGTCATTTGCAAGGGGACCCGTCGAATGCGATTAGGAACGAAATTCGTCGTTTTGCGATAGAAAATAATTTAGAATTTTTTAATCCTAGAAATCACGAAGGTTTGCTTAGAACACTGATGATTCGTACGGCTTCGACTGGCGAAATCATGGTTTTAATTCAGTTTTTTGAAGAAAACAAAGTGCAACGTGAGCTGATTATGAATCATTTGGCTGAAACTTTTCCAGAAATTACTTCATTGCAATATGTGATTAATGGGAAACCAAATGATACGATTTATGACCAAGATGTAAAATTATTTAAAGGTCGTGATTATATTTTGGAAGAAATGGAAGGTTTGCATTTTAGTATAAATGCCAAATCTTTTTACCAAACTAATTCTGAACAAGCTTACGAATTGTACAAAATAACTAGAGATTTTGCTGGATTAACAGGAAATGAACTCGTGTACGATTTGTATACTGGAACGGGAACTATTGCGCAGTTTGTTTCGAAACAAGCCAAGAAAGTAATTGGTGTTGAAGCTGTTCCTGAAGCTATTGCTGATGCTAAAGAAAATACAAAACGCAATAATATTAGCAATTGTGAGTTTTTTGTAGGTGATATGAAAAATGTTTTTAATGATGCTTTTATTGCGCAACATGGTCACCCTGATGTAATTATTACCGATCCGCCTCGTGATGGTATGCATGCTGATGTGGTAAAACAAATCTTATCTATTGGGGCCGAAAAAGTAGTGTATGTAAGTTGTAATTCGGCAACGCAAGCCCGTGATTTGGCTTTGATGGACGAAATGTATCAAGTGACTCGTGTACGCCCAGTTGATATGTTTCCGCAAACCCATCATGTGGAGAATGTAGTGCTTTTAGAGAAAAGAAAATAATTTAGCATTCAGAAATTTCTGATTTAGGATTTATGAAAAAACTTAAAATAATTGCTATTGCAGTTTTTATTGCAAACCTGTTTTTGGGCTGCGAGAAAGATGATATTTGTGAAGCTGGAACCCCAACAACTCCTAGAATGATTGTCGAATTTTATGACAACTTGAATCCAACAGCAAAAAAAATGGTAACCAATTTAGGTATTATTGCCGAGGGAATGACAACTGGAATTTTAAAAAATAATGTTAGCAAAATTGAAGTTCCGCTAAAAACTACTGCCGATATTACAAAATATAGTTTTATTTATGATTCTAAAAACACAAATGCTTCTCTTCAAAACACAGACGAAATAACCCTTAATTATACAAGAACTGATCTTTTTATTTCTAGAGCTTGTGGCTACAAAACGGTTTTTAGTTTACTGGATAATCCTAACGGAATTGTAAAAACTATTGATACTGATAATTGGATTAAAGAAATTGTGATTCAGAAATATAAAATTCTTAACGAAGATGAAGTTCATGTTAAAATTTTCTTTTAATATCTTTAAAAAGTCGAAAGTCGAAAGTCATAAAGTTACAAGTCTTTGTTATAAATGGTTACAATATTTTTTTGTTTTTCAAACTTTTGAAAAAAAACAAAAAAATAAAAATCAATACACACAGGACTTTATGACATTAAGACTTTATGACTTGCAACTTATAGCTATTCTCATTTTATTTTTATCATTTGGCTCTTTTGCACAAGATAAAAAGAAAGATACACTAGTGCCAAAAACACAACGATATGGTTTGCGTGTGGGTGCAGATTTGTCTAAACTAGCCAGAACCTTTTATGACAAAAATTATAAAGGAATAGAGTTTGTGGGCGATTATCGCTTAACAAAAAAAATGTATCTCGCGGCCGAAATTGGTAACGAAAATAAAACTACCGAAGAAAATACTGTTAATTTTACAACCAAAGGAACTTATTTTAAAGTAGGTTTCGATTCTAACAATTACGAAAATTGGTTAGACATGGAAAATATGATTCACATAGGTTTGCGCTATGGTGTGAGTACATTTAGTCAAGAACTAAATAGTTATAAGATATACAATACAGATACGTATTTCCCTACCGCCCTACCTGTTGCAGCTGGTACAAAATATGACGGATTAACCGCTCAATGGGTTGAAGTCGTTGCTGGTATGAAGGTAGAATTATTTAATAATTTGTATGCTGGATTTAGCGTACGAATGAATTATTTAGTTGCTAACAAAAAACCTGATAATTTTGATAATTTGTATATTCCTGGATATAATAGAACGTATGACGGAAAATTTGGTGCAGGTTGGAATTATACGATTAGCTATTTTATTCCTTTGTATAAATCTAGTGGCAAAAAAAAAGTAAATCCTAAAAAGAAATAATTTCTCTTAATATAGGAATTATTTCTTTTTTCCAAGAATTATTCGAAAAGCAATGCGAAAATCTGGATAAAAATTAGAAAAACAAACTTTATAGAAAAATACGAAACTTTAAATTTGCCAGCATCGTACAAAATTTTTCGAACTTTTGTTTAGTCGAAAATACTGGTGTCAGTAAATGGAAAATTGCTGAAATGTGAGAAAATTAGCCAAAACTTTAAACAAACAAAGAGATGAAATTTATTAAATTAGTTTTAACAATATCGATAATTAGTTTTAGCTTGACTTTAAATGCTCAAATTAATGACAGTTTGTTTAAAAAAACATTTGAGAATAAAAAATTTAAAACAAATCAAATAATTGGTTTAAAAGACTTTAAGTATAATCCAAACGTTTCTTATATAGAATTACAAGAACCAAATGACAACTATCCTTATGGAAATATAACAACATTTGAAAACGGGAAATTTACTTCTGGTAATATTGGATTTTGTGGAAATGAATGTAGAATAACCGTTTCGGGAAATTATTATATTAAACGAAATAAAATTTATTTATTTCTTCAAACAATATCATTTTGGAAAGATTGTAAAAATAGGCCTACAGAAAATATTAATAAAGAAATAGGAAAATTTACTTGGAAAAAAGATAAAAACGGCAAAATAAAACTAACAGCCGTAAAATAAAAAAATTATAGAAACACAGTTGCTACAAGAGATTTGGCAATCGAAAAATTAGAAAAGAAGGTTTAATTTAACCCCAAACCACTTGTAGCAATGAGATGTTAATACTTAAAAAAACTGTGATAATTTAGTTATTCGTAGTACTTTTGAAGCATCTAGTTATAAACCTTACTTTATCTGCTTAAATCCTTTGATAAAAATCCATTTCATAAATAATTTCTCGCCTTCGTTAGTTTGAATAGTTTGAAATTTTGGAGCCAAAAGTGTTCCTACCACAAAAGCAGTAATTGGAATAAAATAACCTTCTAGATTTGTATAAATTGCTACTAAATATCTTGTTGTAAAGAATATAATGGCAAAGCCAAGAAAATTATAAACGAATGATTTTGTTTTTTTGTTCATGCTTTTAAATTTTGATGAGATTTCTCCTTCGTCGAAATGACAAGATGGTATTTATTTTAAATTTAATTACAAATCGTTACTCTCTGAAATCTGAAACTTCGTTCTCTTACTTCCTTCATACATTTCGTATTTTACCAATCGAGCTTCTAAACTTCCGTTAAAAAGTTTAATTTTTCGTGAAGGCTTTAATCCTACAAACTTTAATGCTTCCAGATTTGCGGTAATAAACCAAGCATTGGTATTGGGATAACTTTGTTTTAAAGTATCGCCAATTTCTCTGTAAAAACGTTCCATTTCGATATCTAATCGTTCACCATAAGGTGGATTAAAAACCATGTGCAACTTCCCTTCTGTATTTTTTTCTGTGTTAAAGAAATTTTGCTCAGAAATGGTAACATATTCATCTAGATTAGCATTTTTTATATTGGCAATCGCTTTCTGAACGGCACTTGGCGCTTTATCGTGGCCTACAATTGTATAATGAAATTCTTTAATTTTCTTTAGTAACGAATTCATAATATTATCGAACAATTCATTATCCCAATCGTTCCATTTTTCGAAAGCAAATTCCTTACGATTGATGTTGGCAGGAATATTGCAAGCAATCATAGCGGCTTCGGCAAGAATAGTTCCCGAACCACACATAGGATCTATAAAATGTCCTTGACCTTCCCAACCAGAAAGCAACAACATTCCGGCTGCTAAAACCTCATTTATAGGAGCAATATTGGTTGCTGTTTTATAACCACGTTGGTGCAATGAAGCGCCAGAAGTATCTAAAGCCACAGAAACTTGGTCTTTATCTATGTGAATATTGATTCTCAAATCTGGAAAATCTTTATCTACACTAGGACGAATACCCGTTTTTGCTCTAAACTGATCTACAATCGCATCTTTACATTTCTGAGATACAAATTGCGAATGCTTAAAATAATCGGAATGCACCGTTGTATCTATCACAAAAGTCTGATTGGTGTTTAAATATTTCGACCAATCTATTCCTTGCATATTTTTGTATAAATTTTCGTCACTTTTTGCTCTAAAATAATAGATAGGTTTTAGGATTTTTAGTGCCGTTCGCAACGACAAATTGGCTTTATACATAAAACCCTTATCCCCAGCAAAACTTACCATTCTAGTACCCATTTCTACATCTTGAGCACCTAATTGGGTTAACTCTTTTGCTAATATTTCTTCGAAACCAAAAAAAGTTTTGGCAATCATTTTAAAATTTTCCATTTTTTAATATCAATGTCAATTACAATAATGAAACCCTAAATCAAAACTTACGGAATCTCTATGCAATAGTTATTTTTCTGCAAAAATACACTAAATTTGCAGTTATAATCGAATTCAAAGAACAAACAATGTTAGAATCTGAAAAATCCAATACCTCAAATCTAGAACCCAAACAAAAAAATTGGTTTGCCACCTGGTTCGACTCACCTTATTATCACATACTTTACAAAGATAGAAATTTACAAGAAGCTCAGGTTTTTATGGATAATTTGACCCACTATTTAAATCTTCCAGAAGGAGCAACTGTTTTAGATTTAGCTTGTGGCAAAGGGCGTCATGCGATTTATTTAAACCAATTGGGATTTAATGTTTTAGGCGTAGACTTATCACCAAATAGTATTGCAGAAGCGAGTAAAAATAATAATATGCACTTAAATTTTAGAGTTCACGATATGCGTGAGCCATTTGAAGAAAAATTTGATGCTATTTTTAATTTATTTACTAGTTTTGGTTATTTTGAAAGTGATGCCGATAATTTAAAAACTTTAATTTCTATAAAAGAAAGTTTATCAGAATATGGTTTTGCCGTTATCGATTTTATGAATGTTAATCATGTAATCGAAAATCTTGTTCCTGAGGAAGTAAAAACGGTTGATGGCATCAATTTTTATATCAAACGTTATCTAAAAGAGGGTTATATTTACAAAGAAATTAATTTTGAAGATAAAGGAGAAAAACACCATTTTACAGAAAAAGTACAAGCGATAACCTTACAAAATTTTGAACAAATGATGGAAGAAGCTGGTATTTATTTATTAGACATTTTTGGTGATTATAAATTGAAAAAATTTCATAAAACCGAAAGCGAACGATTAATAATGATTTTTAAATAAAATAAGGATTATTTGGTTATTCGGGGATTTGGTTATTCGTAATGAGCAGCCAAATAACCAAATCCACAAATCCACGAACAAACAATTAAATGGAATATCTTTTACCTCTATTATCTGTTTTATTAGGTTTTGCAATTGCTTTATTTTTCAGACCGAAGAACAAAACCAATCTGAAATTATTATTGGCTTTTAGCGGTTCTTTCTTGTTGGCATTAACTGTGATTCATTTATTACCAGAAGTTTACGAAAGTAAAAACCATGCTATCGGGATTTATATTATGATTGGAATTTTGTTCCAAATTATACTCGAATTTTTCTCGAAAGGCGCAGAACACGGTCATGTGCATGGTCATGACAAACTAACACAAATGCCATGGGCACTTTTTATCAGTTTGTGCTTGCATGCTTTGTTAGAAGGATTTCCAGTAGGTCACCACCATGATTTAGCCATAGGAATTGCGATTCACCACTTCCCTATTGCTATTATTTTGACCACTTTTTTCTTGAATGCACAGCTCAATAAAGCGACTTTATTTTTATTTATGATAACCTTTGCAGTTATGACTCCGTTAGGTACTTTAGTATCTGAAAGTTTCCCTGTTTTAAACAAATATTACACACAAATAACCGCTATTGTTATTGGAATATTATTTCATATTTCATCGACTATTATTTTTGAAAGTAGCGAAGGACACAAATTTAATATTGCTAAAATTTCGATGATTATTTTAGGCATTGGGTTGGCATATTTTATTTAAAATCGAAAGTTTATTTTTACATTTAAAAACTAAAATAAAACAAATAGTATGGGATTATTTTCTGCCTTATTAGGAAACGCTGGAGCTGTTGATCAAGCTACACTAACAAAAGAATACGCAAAACTTCTTATTGAAGGAGAAGAGATAGAATTGGGATTTAAACTTATAAGAGATACTTTTATCTTTACTAACAAACGATTGATTCTAATTGAGAAACAAGGTTTAACAGGAAGTAAAACAGAATATAAATCGATTTCATACAAAAGCATTTCAAGATTTAGCGTTGAAACTGCTGGTACTTTTGATTTAGATGCCGAATTAAAAATATGGGTTTCAAGTGAAACTATACCAAGTATCAAAAAACAATTCAACAAATCGGTAAATGTTTATGATGTACAAAATGTACTTGCCTTTCATGTGCTAAAATAAATTTCAAAACTAACTTGCCAAAGTTTCAATAGCTGAATTATGACTTTCACAAAAACCACCGAACAATCTTCAAAATACGAACATTTAGAAAAAATGTCGGTTCATGAATTGTTAGCTAATATTAATAATGAAGATAAAACTGTTCCTTTAGCAGTCGAAAAAGCGTTACCACAAATAGAAAAATTAGTTACTAAAATTGTTGCCCAAATAAATCTTGGCGGTCGGTTATTTTATATTGGAGCAGGAACTTCGGGAAGATTAGGAATTGTAGATGCGTCGGAATGTCCGCCAACTTTTGGTGTTCCTTTCGATTTAGTAAACGGAATCATAGCTGGTGGAGACAAAGCCATTCGCAGAGCAGTAGAAAATGCCGAAGACAACACGACACAAGCTTGGATCGATTTATGTGAATTTGATATTAATAAAAATGACGTAGTCATTGGAATTGCAGCTTCTGGCACCACTCCTTATGTGATTGCTGGATTAGAAAAATGCAACGAAAACAACATTATAACAGGTTGCATTACTTGTAATGAAGAAAGTCCGTTGTCGCAAACGGCACAATTTCCTATCGAAGTGGTTGTAGGTCCCGAATTTGTAACTGGAAGTTCTCGCATGAAAGCTGGAACGGCTCAGAAACTGGTTTTGAATATGATTTCGACAGCAACCATGATTCAACTAGGGAAAGTAAAAGGCAACAAAATGGTCGATATGCAGTTGAGTAACGACAAACTCGTAGATCGTGGTGTTAAGATGATTATGAGCGAAATTAAGGTGAGTTACGAAGAAGCTTCGGAGTTATTGAAAAAATATGGAAGTGTAAGAAAAGCCATAGATAATTTTAATTAGAGGAGAGAAAACAGATAAAAGACATCATGTTTAAAATTAGAATTATGCGTTTTTTTCTTTATTGATACAATCTCACACTTAAAAAATTAATAAATCAAAACATTATATGTCAACAAATAAAGAAATATTATTTAAAGGAATAAAATACATTGCATGGGCATTACCGTTGTACTTTATAGGGCCATCAATTATTTATAATGCTTTCGTAAACAAAGGAAATATATGGCATTATTTAGTATTAGCAATTGGAATTATCGCTTCTTTTTTTGCTGTATTTTTAACGTTTAGAGGATTAAAAACAATCATGCAAAGTTTATTTGATGGAAACAAATAGTCAATATCTTGAAAGTATAAAAAAGCAGTTTTTATACTACAAAACACTGGGCGAAAAAGCAATAGAACAATTATATACTATTATACATTAAAACAAAGGTCATACCATTATTGAAGTCATGACAAACATTTAGCACACTAATTAGATAAACTAAAATAGCCCTGATAGAGGCGATATCCTTTTTGTAGAGCCTTTTCGGCGAAACAAAAAGATAAAGCCGAAAGCAGGATAAAGCTCCTAAAAAAACATGAAAAAATTATTTATACTTCCTTTGCTCTTATTATTAGCTTCTTGTTACAATCAGGAACGAAATTGCAAAGATTTTAAAACTGGAAAATTTACCTTTACGCAAGTGATTGATAAAGTTAAAAAAACATCGACTTTCCAGCGCACCCAAAACCTACAAATAGAAACTTTTGAAGGAAAAACAGATACCGCAACAGTTCGCTGGGTAAACGATTGCGAATGTATTTTGCAAAAATTACACCCCAAGAATATGCAAGAAAAAAAGTCGATTTCGATGAGAATAATGACAACAAACAAAAAAACATATACTTTTGAATATTCTTATGTAGGAGAAGCAAAAAAAGAAATAGGAACTGTAACAAAAACAGATTAACTACGTATAATTACTTTAAACACTAAATATTTACCCAAAAATGATAGAATTATTAACAAACCCTGATGCTTGGATTGCCTTACTAACATTAACTTTTTTAGAAATTATTTTAGGAATAGACAACATTGTATTCCTATCGATAGTTTCTGGAAAATTAGCTGAAAAAGATCAGCCAAAAGCCCGTAGAATTGGACTTTTGTTAGCTATGGCGTTTAGAATTATATTGCTTTTTGGAATTACTTGGGTATTGGGATTACAAAAATCGATTTTAGATATCAATTTAAGCTTTTTCTCAGCACATATAACAGGGCAGAGTTTAATTATTTTTGGTGGTGGTTTGTTCTTATTATACAAATCGGTATCAGAAATTCACCATAAAATGGAAGGAGAGGAAGAAGAAGGAACAGCAAAATCAGGAAATACATTAGTGGCAGCTATAATTCAAATTGCGGTATTAAACTTAGTTTTTTCGTTTGATAGTATTCTAACCGCCGTAGGATTAATTAGCATGAAATCTCCAGCTGAAGGCGGATTTGGTTATGACGGAGCACTAGCTATTATGATTTTAGCCATTATAATTTCGGTAGTAATTATGATGATTTTTGCAGGCCCTGTAAGCAAATTTGTAAATAACCATCCGACAATTCAGATTTTAGGATTATCATTTTTAATATTAATTGGTGTCATGTTATTAGCCGAAGGTTCGCACTTAGCTCATTTCCGTTTTGGCAATGATGTCGAAGTAGGGTCTATACCAAAAGGTTATTTATACTTTTCTATTTTCTTCTCTTTATTTGTAGAATTTTTAAATTTACGAATGAAAAAAACTAAAAATCCTGTAAAATTACATAACAGCACAATAAAAGATAAAGAATTAGAAAATTCGGATATAACAGATTAATTAGTTACCCCTTAAAAACAATTTAATCATTTTAAATTTAACAATTTACCTTAAATTATTATGGGGTTATGCTTTTGTAAAATTGACGAAAACAGCCCCATAATAACCAAGCAAAGAGAGCCAATTTAGTAGTATTACACAAGTTTGAAAACACACAAATAGCAATACCTATAAATATTTAGGGCAATCGTAGTAATAGCGCCAACAATATCACATTTAAAAAGAAACCACGCCTTAGGATTAAACTTCCTAAAAGGCGTGGCTGGTGATATTAATAGCACACTTTTATCTGGTATCCTCTAAAAATGAGATACAACCAAATAAAAGCACAAATAGTGCTTTGTTTTTAATTCTTTAATTTTTTAATAAATCTAAAAACTTAAAAAGAGTTTTTTTAGGGAATGGCTATTTAATAATCAGCTTTTTAATTACCCATTTAGTATCTTCTATAATTTTTACCATATAAATTCCTGAAGCTAAATTTAAGTTCAGCTTGTCATTGTTTTTATAACTTCCTTTATAAACATTTAAACCAGCCATAGAAGAAATTTCAATTTTAGCTTCATGAGTTAATCCAGAAATTGTAATAAAATCTTTAGTAGGATTTGGATACATTGCTATTTGCAATTCGTTAAAATCTGGTCTTGATAATGTAACAGACCATGGCAAACCTACTTTAGGTCCCCAGATATAATCTGCTAAATCGGGATAATCAATAAAAGGATTTCTATTTAGTTGCCAAGTATAAATATAATTATTTCTATTCATTTCAAAATCATCAGATGTATCATTTCTATTCCACTGCAATAATGAAGATAAGTCTCCTATTTGTCCTAAAATTGTATCTATAGGATTTCCGTTAATAATATTTAAACCATTATAGCGAACTGCCATATAAAACAATGATCTTGCCACATCTCCTTTCCAAGTGCCTGGATTTCCTATTGGTCCGTTATAATCGACTCCGTAATTTCGATTATTTCTTGAAGAATTTTCCTGACCATCTACGGCTCTAATATGATGTGCATCTGCGTGTCCCGTAGAAATATTATTAGGACCTGGCATTCCGGAAGTATTCCAAACATTTATTCCTTGTGGTGTATTTGAGGTGGCATCTGCAAAACCGCCTCTGGATTGACAATATATGTGCTCTCGATTCCATTTTCCTACAATACTATTTCCTGTTTGATTATCTATTTTAGACCGAGGTGCTTCATTATAAATTAACCAAACTTGATTGCTGTTTTCTGGATTTTGGTCTGCAACTTTTAAAATATCATAAATATCTCCATAAACGTGAGCATGAATAACAGATGGGTTTGCAATTATATCCTGCAATCCTTGTTTTAATGCGGCACCAGATAATCCTTCTATCGACGAATAATATCCTACTGGAGCTGTACTGGCAACTAATCCTCTAGTAGGGTTTGCGGGACTTCCAAATGGTAAAGTCACAAAATTAATGTCATTTACCCTAATAATTATATTATTATTATACAAGCTATATCCAGTACGCAAAGCACCTACAACAATTTTTATTTCTTCGTCGCCGTCATTAATTCTGTCATTTAAAATTGGTATTACTGTACTACCAACTGTTTGGCCAATAGGAATTGTTATTGATGTGGTTCCTGAATAATCTGCGGTTGTAAAAGCACCATTATTTAAAGAAAAATTAATAACCAGATCACTTCCTGTAACTGCATTTGTTGTGCTAAAAGTGACTGTAAGCGATTGCCCTTCTGTTATTGTAGATACATTAGTTGTTAATCGTAAATAATTTAATACAATTCCTGAACCGTCATTATTCATTCCTGGAGTTGGTACTTTCAATTCATAAGTCCCATCATTTTTTCGTTGAATAGATTGTGTAGCTGGCAAAGAATTTAGGTTTTCATTAATGCAAGTAGTAAGTCCTAAAATTGTCATTAATGCAGTTGGTTTTGTTGTGGCGGCATTAGAATAGGCTAATGCATCTATCAATCCACTCGCGTGAGCTGTTGTATTTATTGGAAAATCTGTAGCGTCACCTAAATAAAGAGCAGCAACATCTGGGCCGTTTTGAATCGTTGTAATTGGCAGAATAAATGCGGGAGTTGGCGAAACTTGAGGGTTTCCAAAATGAATAATTCCATTTACATCTGTCGAATATCCATCTAAATCTAGGGCATAATAACTACCCGTTCCAGCATAAGGAGCGCCGCCCGCATTATAAAAAACCAAAACATAACCATCTAATAGAAAATTTGATGTAACAGATTTTAGCTCTATAAACTCTAAAACATCGGTACTGGGAGTATCTGGATCTAATTCGTTAATCACAACTTGCGAAAATCCTGAATTACAAAATAAAAGTAGTAAAAGTAGTTTTTTTATCATTTTATTAGCAGATTATATATGTTATTGAAAAATCAATAAAACATAGGTTAATTAGTTTACTAAAAGACAAATATTTCGTACATTATTAAATTATTACTACATAATTTAACCCTAAAAAACCCAGTCTTTAGGGTAAAGATACAGCGTTTATTTCGGTTTTACAAGGTGGTTTCAAACGAGAACTAATTTAGCAGGGTTAGGTGTTAGAAAATTGGTTACTGTTTAGATAAAAATATGCGAAAAAATAAAAAAAAACATGGCTAAAGAGTGGTAAGGGCTTCAAATTTATTAAAAAATTAAAATTCAAAACACATTCAACAAAAAAACACCAACACAAAACCTTTTATAATACCCGTTAACAAAACCATAACTAACTAAAAATGAATAGTTTGTTTTTATTGTAAATTAATTTTAAAATTCAGATTTAAAATTATCTAAAAAAAGTATTATTACACTACATTGCAGTATAAATTTATATCATATTGGCTCGAAACTATAATTTTTGCACTAAAACTATCTTTTTATTTGCTTTTTTACTCCTAATAACAAGAAATTATGGGCAACAGCAAACTAAAATGACTGTTGTATTAAATGAAGTTTCCCACAGCTTAATCGTTACGCAAACCATACAATTTATAAATAATTCGGACAAACCGCTCTCAAAATTGGTACTTAACGACTGGAACAATGCCTATTCTAATAAATATTCTCCTTTAGGCAAACGTTTTTCGGACGAATATGTTAGAAATTTTCATTTGGCTCCTAATAGAGATAGAGGAAATACTACAATAACTAAAATACTCGTAAATGATTCTATCGCACAATACAATCGTGCTAAAAATCATCTTGATATTATAGAAATAGTTTTAAAAAACAGTCTTAAAACGTCAAAATCTGTTACGCTTACTATAGAATATAGTTTAAAAATTCCTAACTCAAAATTTACTCGTTTTGGCTATAATGATGGCAAATATATTTTAAACAACTGTTTTTTATCATTGGCACGACTAGCCAGCAACGGACAGTTTGCTTATTACAGCAACGAAAATCTTGAGGATATAGCCAATGCAATTTACACAACCATAAATATCGATTTTGTAATTCCCAAAAGCTATGAGATAACTTGCAATTTAAATTTTAGCAATCAAACTGAAAACGAGACAACTAAAACGATCCGTTATAAGAATCAGAATAGCGATCAAATTCAATTAGCGATCGAAAAAAATAACAGCTACGAAAGTTTTAAGAATGACAACATCGAAGTGCAAACAAATTTATCTGAAACGAAACTAAATGGTATTCAAAAAGCGATTATTATAGATAAAATTGTAAATTATGTTACCCATAATTTAGGCGAAATTACTGAGAAAACAATAATGATTTCTCAAGCAGATTATGAGAGAAATCCTTTTTATGGATTAAATCAATTACCCGCTTTTATTAGTCCTTTTCCAAATGACTTCTTGTATGAAATAAAATTCCTAAAAGCATATTTGTATAATTACCTAAAAGCATCATTAAAAATAGATCTAAGAAAAAGCGGTTATATATTTGATGCAATTCAGGTGTATATGATGATGAAATATATTGATGAAAATTACCCCGAATTAAAAATGCTAGGCAATCTTTCTAAATATAAAATTCTGAAAGGCTATAATTTAGTAAATGCAAACTTTAATGAGCAATATAAGTATTTATATTTGCTTATGGCAAGAGATAATTTAGACCAAACTATAGGCGAATCTAAAGAAAGTTTTATCAAATTTAACGAACAAATTGCAGGAAAATACAAAGCAGGATTAAGTTTTAAATATTTAAACCTGGTACTAAAAGACAGTACTGTTGAAAATAGTTTTAGAGAATTTTTGGCTCTAAATAAAGAAAAACAAACTACTTCTTCTGATTTTGAAACTATTTTGAGCAAAAAAGCCAATCAAAATATCGATTGGTTTTTTTCTAATTTAATTAATTCCAGAAAAATTATCGATTATAAATTTGGCACAATAAACAAAACTAAAGACCGTATTTCTATAACCATAAAAAATAATTCTAACGCAATAGTTCCTATAACTATAACTGGATTAAAAAACAAAGAAGTTGTTTTTAGCCAATGGCTATACAACGTAAAAAATGATACAACTTTTGCTATTTCTCGAAATATTGCAGACAAATTAGTATTAAATTACAACAATAGTATCCCTGAATTTAATGCCAGAAATAATTACAAATCCCTAAAAGGCTTTTTATCGCTAAACAGACCCTTACAATTTAATTTTTTTAAAGATTTAGAAAACCCTGCTTATAATCAAATTTTTTATTTACCAGAAATTACCTATAATTTATACGACGGAATAATTACATCATTAAGTTTACACAACAAATCATTTATAAATAGAACATTTATATACGACGTTAGCCCAAGTTATTCTTCAAAAACCAAGTCGTTTACTGGTTATGGAAGCATTGCTTTTAGGCAACAATATAGAGATAAAAAATTATACGAAATAAAATACGGATTAAGCGGTTCTTACTATCATTACATTCAAAATGCAGCTTATTTAAAAATAAACCCCGTAGTACAATTTAAATTTAGAGATTCTGATTTGCGAAGCAACAAAAGGCAATATCTTACTTTTAGAAACATATTTGTAAACAAAGACCTAGCACCTATTACCAGCGCAACAAAAACAATAACCACAGATACTCCGCTACGTTATTCCGTTTTTAATGCAAGATATTCTGTTAGTAATTCAGAAATTGCAAAAGGTTTTGGTCTAGGAACAGACCTACAATTTTCAGGCGATTTTGGTAAAATTTCGACCGAAATTGGTTATAGAAAACTTTTAGAAAACAACTATCAATTCAGTTTACGATTGTATGCAGGCACCTTTATATACAAAAATACCAGCACCGAATTTTATAGCTTCGGATTAGATAGACCCAAAGATTATTTATTCGATTATAATTATTACGGTCGCTCAGAAAGTACAGGATTGTTTAGTCAAGAAATAATAATTGCCGAAGGCGGTTTTAAATCTAAATTTGCAAATCCGTATGCAAACAAATGGATGACAACCATAAACGCTACTTCATCAATATGGCACTGGATAGAAATGTACGGAGATATAGGTTTGTACCAAAACAAAGGACAAAACCCTAAATTTGTTTACGATAGCGGTTTACATCTTGATCTTGTACCAGGTTATTTCGAGCTATTTTTTCCCATATATTCTAGCAACGGATTCGAAATGGGACAAAAAAATTATCAAGAAAAAATTAGATTTACAGCCTCATTTAACCCTAAAACACTTATTGGGCTTTTTACACGAAAATGGTTTTAATATTTCAGTGTTTCGATTCTGTTTTTAAACAAAACTTACAAAAAACAATAATTAAAAACATATAATGTAATTTTATGTTTACAATTTACAAAAAATATATTAATAATTCAATAATATTTTTCGCTACATATATACAACATAACTAGTTTTTACTTAAATTTGTCATCATTACATTTCATAATTTATGACACAAGTAGAAGAAAAACAGCCCTTAACTTTTGAAGATTTTAAGACCGAAGTTATACAAGATTATACCATCGCAACCACAAGCCGCGAATGCAGTTTACTAGGAAGACGTGAAGTTTTAACAGGAAAAGCCAAGTTCGGAATTTTTGGAGATGGTAAAGAAATCCCACAATTAGCAATGGCAAAAGCCTTCAAAAATGGAGATTTTCGTTCGGGATATTATCGTGATCAAACCTTTATGATGGCGATTGGACAAATGACAATGCAACAATTTTTTGCAGGTTTGTACGGTCATACAGATTTAGCACATGACCCCATGAGTGCTGGTCGACAAATGGGCGGGCATTTTGCTACACATTCATTAGACGAAAATGGAAATTGGAAAAACCTAACACAACAAAAAAACTCTAGCGCAGATATTTCTCCCACAGCTGGGCAAATGCCTCGCTTATTAGGACTCGCACAAGCATCAAAAATATATAGAAACGTTTCTGGAATAAACCAAACCAATTTTTCCGAACAAGGAAATGAAGTAGCTTGGGGAACTATAGGAAACGCCTCCTCTTCTGAAGGTTTATTCTTCGAAACCATCAATGCTGCGGGCGTTTTACAAGTACCAATGGTCATGAGCGTTTGGGACGACGAATACGGAATTTCGGTTCATGCACGCCATCAAACTACCAAAGAAAACATATCAGAAATCCTAAAAGGTTTTCAACGTGATCAAAAAAATAAAGGCTACGAAATTATTACTGTAAACGGTTGGGATTATCCAACACTAGTAGAAACCTACCAAAAAGCTTCTGTCATAGCTCGTGAAGAGCACGTTCCTGTATTAATTCACGTTCGAGAACTCACTCAACCACAAGGCCATTCAACTTCTGGATCACACGAGCGTTACAAAAATGCCGAAAGACTAGAATGGGAAGCAAATTTCGATTGCTTACGCCAAATGAAATTGTGGATGATAGAAAATAATATAGCCACCGCCGAAGAAATTGAAACCATAGACAATCAAGCTAAAAAAAACGTTTTAGAAGCCAAAAAAGCAGCTTGGACAGCCTATCTTAACCCTATTAAAGAAGAAAGAGACGAATTAGTCTCATTACTAAATACCATTGCAAATACTAGCGAAAACAAAGTTTTTATAGCAAAATATGCTGCTAATTTAGCTTCAATAAAAGAGCCAATAAGAAAAGACACCATTACAACAGCTCGCAAAGTTTTACGATTAATCGTCAAAGAAAACAAAAAAGACCAACTAGCCAATTGGATTACTAACTACACAAATAAAATACAACCCAAATTTAGCTCACACCTATTCTCACAATCAGATAAAAATATATTTTCGGTAAAAGAAGTTTTACCAACTTACAATAATTCTGCAGAAGAAGTAGATGCTCGTTTGGTTTTACGAGATAATTTTGATGCTATTTTTACAAAATATCCAGAAAGTTTAATTTTTGGAGAAGATGCAGGAAATATTGGAGATGTAAACCAAGGTTTAGAAGGAATGCAAGAAAAATACGGCGAACTTCGTGTTGCCGATGTTGGTATTCGTGAAGCCACCATTTTGGGGCAAGGAATAGGAATGGCCATGCGTGGGTTGAAACCTATTGCCGAAATTCAGTATTTAGATTACTTGCTTTACGCCATACAAATCATGAGCGACGATTTGGCAACTTTACAATACAGAACTGCTGGTCGCCAAAAAGCACCGCTTATTATTCGTACCCGTGGTCACCGCCTAGAAGGAATCTGGCATTCTGGTTCGCCCATGGGAATGATCATTAATGCCATTCGTGGTATTCACGTTTTGGTTCCTAGAAATATGACCAAAGCAGCCGGTTTTTATAACACTTTATTAGAAACCGACGAACCTGCTCTTGTGGTAGAATGTTTGAATGGCTACCGATTGAAAGAAAAAATGCCAACCAATTTAGGCGAATTTAAAACCCCTATTGGCATAGTTGAAACTATTAAATCCGGAAACGACATCACGCTAGTTTCCTACGGATCAACTTTACGATTAGTAGAACAAGCCGCAAAAGAATTATTAGAAATAGGCATCGATGCCGAAATTATAGACATACAATCATTATTACCATTTGATATAAACCACGATATTGTAAAATCATTAACCAAAACAAACCGCTTGTTAATTATAGATGAAGATGTTCCTGGTGGTGCTTCGGCTTATATTTTACAACAAATTATCGATGAGCAAAAAGGATACATGGTTTTAGATAGTCAGCCTGAAACATTAGCCGCAAAAGCACACCGACCATCTTACGGAACAGATGGCGATTATTTCTCGAAACCATCAGCCGAAGACATTTTTGAAAAAGTATATGCAATAATGCACGAAGCAAATCCTATCCAGTTTCCGAGTTTGTACTAAAAATCCTTACCACATCTAAACGCCGAACGACAAAATTGTTCGGCGTTTTTTATATAAATATAAAAAATTTATGACTTTTACTTTTTCATATATTTGCAAACTAAATTTAAGTTTACAAATGAAAATAGTAATATCGCCAGCCAAATCTTTAGATTTCGAAAAAACATTACCTAACAATCAGTTTACAAAACCAGCTTATTTAAAACAAAGCAAAGAAATAGTTTCGGTTTTAAACAAATTAAATCCCAAAGAATTATCTGAACTAATGCATATATCAGATAATTTAGCCCAACTAAATTGGCAACGAAATAAAAATTTTACAACACCATTTACAACCCAAAATGCACGTCCAGCAATATACACCTTCAACGGAGAAGTATATAATGGGCTTGACTCCTACTCTATTGCTGAAGAAAAATTAGCCGTTTTACAAAACAAATTAAGAATTCTTTCAGGACAATATGGCATCCTAAAACCATTAGATTTGATGCAAGCCTACCGATTAGAAATGGGAACACATTTGCCAATTAATGAACATAAAAATTTATATAGTTTTTGGAAAGAAATAGTAACAAATGATTTAAATAAGGAACTAAAAAACAATGAATTATTTGTTAATTTGGCGAGTAACGAATATTTTTCTGTTATTGACACCAAAAAATTAAAAGTTCCTATAATTACTCCCGAATTTAAAGATTATAAAGACGAAAAATTAAAAATAATTTCGTTTTTTGCCAAAAAAGCTCGTGGGCTGATGGTTCGCTATATTATTGATAATGATATTGAAACATTAGACGGGTTGAAAGGTTTTAATTACGAAGGTTATTCTTTTGATGCAAATTTGTCGAAAGGAAATACGTTGGTTTTTACGAGATAAATTTATTAAACAAAAAAGTTCACAAAGAAAATATTTCCTTGTGAACTTTGTGTTTTTACTTTGTGAACTTTGTGTTTTTACTTTGTAAACTTTGTGTTTTTACTTTGTAAACTTTGT
>NZ_MUHE01000002.1:60374-78918 GCF_002217405.1 Flavobacterium psychrophilum DSM 3660 = ATCC 49418
TTTGTGAACTTTGTGGTTAAAACCTAATCATTCATCGAAATTAAAAATTCTTCGTTATTTCTTGTTTTCTTAAATCGGTCATTTATAAATTCCATAGCTTCTACAGGATTCATATCTGCAAGGTATTTACGCATAATCCACATGCGTTGTATTGTTTTTTCGTCGAGTAATAAATCATCACGACGTGTACTAGATGATGTTAAATCTATTGCTGGAAAAATACGACGGTTTGCAATTTTACGATCCAATTGCAATTCCATATTACCAGTTCCTTTAAATTCTTCGAAAATAACTTCGTCCATTTTAGAACCCGTTTCTGTAAGTGCTGTTGCAATAATACTTAACGAGCCACCGTTTTCTACATTACGAGCTGCTCCGAAAAAACGTTTTGGTTTTTGCAACGCATTGGCATCTACACCACCACTTAATACTTTTCCAGAAGCTGGTTGCACAGTATTATAAGCTCTTGCCAAACGTGTAATCGAATCTAATAGTATGACTACATCATGACCACATTCGACCAAACGTTTTGCTTTTTCTAGCACAATATTGGCAATTTTTACGTGTTCTTGCGGCTCTCTATCAAAGGTAGAAGCTACTACTTCGCCACGCACACTACGTTGCATATCTGTAACTTCTTCTGGGCGTTCGTCTATTAATAAAACAATTAAATATACTTCTGGATGATTGGCTGCAATAGCATTAGCAATCTCTTTAAGCAACATCGTTTTACCTGTTTTTGGCTGTGCGACTATCATACCACGTTGTCCTTTTCCTATTGGAGAAAACAAATCGATAATACGAGTAGAAATTGAACTTCCTTTTTCGGCCAAGCGAAATTTTTCTGTTGGGAATATTGGGGTCAAGTGCTCGAAAGAAACTCTGTCTCTAACCACTTGCGGATCATGTCCGTTTATTTTTAGTACTCTTACTAAAGGGAAATATTTTTCGCCTTCTTTTGGCGGACGAACTACGCCTTTTACAGTATCTCCTGTTTTTAAACCAAATAATCGAACTTGCGAGGTCGATAAATAAATATCATCTGGTGAGGCTAAATAATTATAATCTGAAGAACGCAAAAAACCATAACCGTCTGGCATCATTTCTAGTACACCTTCGCTTTCTATAATTCCTTCGAACTCATAATCTGGCTCTCTAAAATTATTTTTGTTTTTTGCATTTGGATTTTGGTTTACTTCGTCAGTTCGCTTTCGCTCTTGTGGCTTTTTCTGATTTTGATTCGGATTTGAAGACTTTTCTTTTTGAACCGTTTCTGGATTTTCTAAAATTTCAGAAACTCCTTCTTCTGTATTTGCAGGGACAATTACAGGTTTTACTATTTTTTTATTTCGATGTGAATTATCAACCTTAGTCACATTATTTTCGTCTTTTGTAAATCGAATTACTTTTGGCGCACGTTGCTTTTGTATGGCTTCAACAACTGGTTTTTCTAATTCTGGAGTTGTTTGGGCTTTAGGCTCTTCAAAAGTAATTACTTCTTGCTGAACTGGTGGCTTTGCAATTACCTTTTTTGAAACAATTGGTTTTGCTTCTTTAGCCTCTACAACCCTAGCTCTTTTTGGCTTTTCATCTATTACAGAAATAGTTTCGGTTGCAATTGGAGCAATTTTTTCGGGGTTTGCAGCTTGGTAATCTAATATTTGGTAAACAAGTTCGTCTTTTTTTAACGTCTTGAATTTTGCGATTTTAGCAACTTTTGCAATTTCTTGTAGCTCAGGGAGCTTCATTTCTTTTAAAACAGAAATATCAAACATAAAATGATGTGTGAATTAATTATTTGGGATAAAATGCGAATGATTTTTTGAATCTTATTTTCCGAAGTATGAAGTGCTTACGGATTCTTATGGCAATATTACGCTTTTTTTTTGAGTAAACAATAGTTTTTTATAAAAAGAATATATATTTTTGTATTCTTAATATAAGTTTTATAATGATACAAAGAGTACAAAGTATATATTTATTACTCGCTTTTATAGTAACTGGTGCACTTCCTTTTGTTTTTCATTTATGGAAATTAGAAAACAACCAGACTATTTACTTTATGAGTAATTTGAAGTACACAGCTTTATTTGGGCTAAGTACCGCCTTATCATTAGTTAGTATATTTACCTTTAAAAAAAGACAACAGCAATTTGTGATGAACAGATTGAATATAATATTAAACTTAATTTTACTAGGATTATTTGTGTATCGTACACTAACTGTATCTGGAGAAACTACGGTTTCTGAGAAGGGTATTGGGATGTTTCTTCCTATTGTTGCTATCTTTTTATTGGTTTTGGCCAATAAAGCCATCAAGAAAGACGAAGATCTCGTAAAATCTGTGGATCGATTGAGATAAACCTTTCATCTTAGTTTATTAGTGCGAGAAAAATCCGTTTCAAGAAATTGAAACGGATTTTTTGCTTTAATCCTTTTTTCTCTCAAACAAATAAGAAATGTGTTTCCCTAATTGTTCCCCGCTTTTAGCAAAAACCAAAGAACTAAAAATACTTTATACCTAACTAAATTTAGTTAGATTAAAATCATTAATTTCGGCTATTTTATCTAAAATTATAATCCTTTACATTTGAAAACATTAATATTAAAATGGAAAATAAAATAAAAATTCATTTAGCAGACGACCACCAAGTACTTATAGATGGTCTGTTGGCTGTGCTAAAAACAAATTCAGATTTTGAAGTAGTGGGTTTCTCTCTAAACGGAGAAGGCCTAGTAAATAAAATAGCACGCAATAAAGCCGACATTCTTATTATGGATATAAATATGCCCGAGAAAGACGGCATACAAGTATTACGAGAAATGAACGAACTCGGATTTACCTGCAAAGTTATTATTTTATCAAGTTACGATGATTCAAAACTAATAAAGGAAGTTATAAAATTAGGTGCTAGTGGCTATCTTACTAAACAATGCGCTGGAGAAAGCATTATAGATGCCATAAAAACTGTAGCCTACGGAAACCAATATTTTTCTGATGCCATAAAAGACAAAATATTTAACATTTATACCGGAAATAATAACGACCACAATCAGTCATTAAACCCTCAAGATTTAATTTCTAGCATTACAGCCCGAGAATTAGAAATTTTAAACCTAATTGGCCAAGAAAGAAGCGGAAAATACATTAGCAATTTATTAAACATTAGTGTAAATACGGTAGAAACACATCGCAAAAACTTAATGAAAAAACTTAATGTAAAGAGCTCTATTGGGCTTGTTATTTTTGCTGTAAAACATGACTTAATTACAAATTAAATAAAAAAATAATCATAATAGCTTTGCTTTTTTACGTTTGATGAATAAAAAGAGATAGAAGATGTGGGTATCATGTTTAGTAAAAAGAAACACTAAAAATAGTAATGACAAGCAATACCAACGTTAACTTTATTTTTTAAAAATAAAATATGGAGCCTAGAAGCCATCATAAAAACGAGGCGCAACTGAAAAGCCAAATGAGTAAGAAAAAAATTAAAACATTATGAATTTTAAACTATTAGTTCTCGCCTTTTTTACATCAATTATTTCTTTCTCACAAGAAATAAATTTTAAAGATTTAAGTACATCTTCAAGAGGAGAATTTACATCATATATAAGTCAAGACAATGCAACTTACAAAGTTGGAGATAGAGTAAAAATAGGTTTTCCGTCATCAAATAAAACTTTTGCATTTATTACAGAAGGAGATGGTTTATTGTCGCCAATTACAAACTTAACGTCAACTTCGAGTGGACAAGAAACTGAAATTAAAAATATTTTTATTATTGGTAACAAAAGAGCAGGTTACTCCGTTACTTTTCGTACAAAAGGAATAACTGGCTTTTCCAATTATACTATCCAATTTGAAAATGCTTTATCAACAGGAGAAATTAAAGGATTCGGCAAAACAAGTGATGAGGCATTAACAGAATTAAAAAAAGCAAAAGATAAATTAGATTTAGAACTTATTACAAAAGAAGAATTTGATAAATCTAAATCTGAATTAGCTAAATACATAAAATAAAACACCTAAATATGGATTTGAAAGACCAACTTAAACTAATTGCTGACCGAACAAAACACAAAGAAAACATACAAACTGAAGAAGCTACAAAAAACGCATTTGTAATGCCTTTTTTGCAATGTTTAGGTTATGATGTTTTTAATCCATTAGAAGTTGTTCCAGAATTTATCGCAGACATTGGAATTAAAAAAGGAGAAAAAATTGATTACGCAATTTTCAAAGATGGACATCCAACAATTTTAGTAGAATGTAAAGACTGGCGACAAAATCTAAACGTTCACGAAGGTCAATTATTAAGATATTTTCATGTTTCGAAAGCTAAATTTGGTTTATTAACGAACGGAATCGTTTACAGATTTTATTCGGATTTAGTTGCTCCGAACAAAATGGACGAAAAACCATTTTTAGAATTTAACATAACCGAAATTAAAGACAATCAAATTGAGGAATTGAAAAAATTTCACAAAGCAAATTTCGATGCTGAAAGTATCGTAAATACTGCAAGCGAAATGAAGTATATGAATGAACTTAAACATTTACTAAATAAAGAACTAACAGAACCTACACCAGAATTTGTAAAACATTTTGCAAAACAAGTTTATCCAAGTGTTGTAACAGCAAAAATTTTGGAACAATTTACAGAATTGACCAAAAAATCTGTTCAACATTATATTAGCGATTTAATTACAGAAAGATTAAAAACTGCATTATCAAAAGAAGACGAAAAAAACAAATCTGAGAACTCTGCCGAAATTTTAGCCGAAAAAAATCTTGAAGATATTAGCAAAATAAACACAACCGAAGAAGAACTTGAAGGTTTCTTAATCGTAAAAACTATTTTGCGACAAAAAATTCCAGCAACAAGAGTAACTTATCGAGATGCACAATCTTATTTTGCGATTTTTCTTGATGATAATAACAGAAAAGCAGTGTGCAGATTATATCTGAACGGCGGAAAAAAATTTATTGGAACAATTGACGAAAACAAAAAAGAAACTAAAAACGAAATACAACTTTTAGACGATATTTTTAATTATTCAGCCGAATTATTAAATACAATCGAACAGTATGAAAAATAAAACCCCTATACACAAAAGCAGTTTGCAAAATGGCAGTAGTGAAGCTTAATTTTTAAATAATTTTGTACTTACAGACCTTGTATAAACAAAAAAATAGGATTTATTAAGTAGCCAAAGGCGCAAATATAAAGCATACATAAAGAGGAAACCACAAAAAAATACTTTTGAGAGTTCTTAAACTTTATATGACAGAAAAAAAGTGGCGACTACGCAAATCAAAATGAAAAAAATAAAATCACTAATGCTAATTTCTCTTTTGGCATTTTCAGTTTCAACATCGCTAACCTCTTGCATGACAACTAAAACAAACATTGGAGCCTATAGAGAAACTCAAGGAACAGAATATACTTATGGAAAAGGGAAGCAAATTTGGCTCTTTTGGGGACTACTCCCAATTGGAAGAACAAACGTAAGCACTCCTGGCGATGGCAATTGTCAGGTAGTAACTAGATTTAACGTAAGTGATGCCATAATTAGCGCAATAACTGGTGGCGTTGTTACAACCCACACAATTAAAGTAAAAGCAAAAAAGAAAGTATAAAAAATAGAGACGAACAAATTAAGACTGTTCGTCTCTTATTTTTACATTTGCTTCTAAGCTAAAAACAAGAAAACCAACCCGTAATAGCAACTACGAGAATTTGCGATTTAGTGCTTCAGATAAAAGTTAATCGATAAAAACCTTTAACTTTTTCAAACTACCAAAAAATTGGGATAAATATTATACTTTTACCGTGTAAAATTTAAAAAATATGAATATTAAGTCCCTAGGCAATAAAATATTTCTAATTCTTGTTTTGTTTTCAAATAATATATTTTGCCATGATTTTGATAATAACAATAATAATATTAAAGATTCGGTTGATTTTTATGTAGATAAAAATAACCCTGCCAAAGCAATAAATTTTGCTCGAAAAAAAACAGCTCAGCTATTATACGAAAAAAAATATGATGAGTATTGTACAGCAATGCTAAAAAAATCGAGTTTATACGAGCAGTTTAATGACAAAGAAAACGCCTTAAAAGTTTTATTTGAAGCATTATCGGTTGCAGAAAAACATAACTTAACCGAAAAACAAATTTTAATTTACAAAAAAACTGGCGACATAAATAATCAAATTTTTGAATACACAAAAAGTAAAAAATATTTAAAAATAGCCGAAAAAACAGCATTAAAATACAATAACAAAGAACTCTTAATTCAGGTTTACAGAGGCTTATTTAAAGTATATTCGGAAACTAGCTCAGACAGTACGTTTTATTTTCTAAAAAAAATAGAATTTTACTCGAAAGGGTTAAACAACTTAGAGATAAAATACAAAAATTATTCTAATTTCTCGCAATATTATTTATCGGTAAGTGATAACAAATTAGGAAAAAAATATATAGATAGTGCTTATAGCTATGCCCTAAAAATTGGAGACAAAAAATTTATCTCAAGATCTTACGGAAACTTAGGATATTATTACATGGTGGTTGAGAAAAACTATCAAAAATCTAAGGATATCTTTATCCAATTAATAAAAACATTCCCCAAAAACTCCGAACCTGAAATTCTTGGAAATGCTTATTTAAATGCTGCTGAATCATTTAGAGGGCTTGGCGATTTTGAAAATGCTTATTTATATCAAGATATGTATATTGCCTTACAAGATGATGTTGTAAATGGCAAAATAAGTCAATCTAACCAAGCATTAGAACTAAAATATACTACAAATAAGGTTGAAAACGAATTTAAAGAAAAAGAAAAAAAAATCCTTGAAAAGCAAGAAAGAAATCAGAAATTATTATTACTTCTTGCTTCTTTGTTTATTTTTGCTGGTATTATCTTTTATTTTTATTACCAAAATTTATTATTAAAAGAAAAAAATAAACTAAAAGATATAGATGCAAAATTACAATACAAAATTATTAGTGCCACCCTTGATGGTCAAGACCAAGAGCGAAATAAAATATCTGCTATTTTGCACGATCATGTAAGTGCCGTTTTATCGTCAGTGGGGTTACATTTATCTGCTTTTGAAAGTAGTTTAACTAAAGAACAAATTGCAGATTTAAAGAAAACAAGATCTTTGCTAAAAAATGCTCATGACAAAGTAAGGGATTTGTCTCATGAATTAGTGCCTCCCTTATTAGTAAAATTTGGTTTGCAATTTGCCTTAAGGGATCTTTGCGAAAACAACACAAACTCAATTATCCAATTTGAATTTTATTCTACTTTGGAAAAAAACCAAAGATATAATGCTGAATTTGAAACAAAAATATTTTTTATAGTATCAGAATTACTAAATAATGTGATGAAACACAGTAAAGCTTCAAAATCTAAATTATTATTAGAAGAAATTGATGGTAAACTACACATTACGATTGAAGACAATGGTATTGGTTTCAATCTAAAAAATATTAGCATATCTAACGGATTTGGTATTACTCAAATTCGTGCAAGGATAAAAAACATGAAAGGAGATCTAAAAATTAAATCTAAAATTGGACAAGGAACTATAATTTATATAAAAATAGATGACTGTAAGTAGCTTACTACCAATTTATTATTTCAAATACCAATTATAAAAAGTAATACAAAATTGCCATTAGTATCTTAAAAATAACTACTTACTTCCCAATTCGATAATCTCTAAATCTTTTATTTTATCGCCATCTATAACAAATCGCAACATAGTTCGTACATTATGAAAACCGCTCTTACCACAAGCTCCTGGATTCATGTGCAACAAATTAAGTTTTTTGTCAAACTGTACTTTTAGTATGTGAGAATGTCCAGAAATAAATAATTGTGGGGTATTTTGTTGCAATTCTTCTATAATATTAGGACTGTATTTTCCGGGATAACCGCCTATATGGGTAATCCAGACACTAACACCTTCGCACATAAAACGATTGTGCAAAGGAAATTCTAATCTTGCTTTTGCATCATCTATATTACCAAAAACTGCTCGCAAAGGTTTGTGTTTTTGCAAAGTATCTGTAACCAATAAGTTACCAATATCGCCAGCGTGCCATACTTGGTCGGCAAGATTTACATATTTTAAAATCACATCATCAATATGACTGTGAGTGTCGGAAAGTAATAGTATTTTTTTCAAAAGGAAATTTTATAAACTAGGGTACAAAGCTATGCTAAATATTTAAAATTAGTATATTTGCCACGATGAAAAAAGTATATTTAGACAACGCCGCCACTACACAACTGCGACCAGAAGTAATTGCAGAAATGACACAAGTATTAATGAATGATTACGGTAATCCTTCATCGACTCATGCCTTGGGTCGTCATTCTAAAAATTTAGTTGAACTTTCAAGAAAAATCATTGCAAAAAATATTAATTGTACTGCACAAGAAATAATTTTTACTTCGTGTGGTACCGAAGCTAATAATTTTATTATTCAGTCTTGCTTTAGAGATTTAAAAATTGAAAGAATAATTACAAGTAAAATAGAACACCATGCTGTTTTGCACACGGTACAAATTCTTCAAAAATCATATAACATTAGAATAGATTATGTAAATATTTTGCCCTCTGGCGAGATAGATTTAGTGCATCTTTCGGATTTACTTTCGATAGAAGGAAAAACATTAGTCAGTTTAATGCACGTAAACAATGAGATTGGTACGATTCTTAATTTGAATAGAGTTGCCAAAATATGCAAACAATACCAAGCTTATTTTCATACTGATACAGTACAATCTATTGGAAAAACAGCCTTCAATTTACAAGAAACCCCTATAGATTTTCTTGTGGCGAGTGCCCATAAATTTCATGGTCCGAAAGGAGTTGGTTTTGCTTTTATACGAAAAGGAATCCTCTTAAACCCAATATTATTGGGCGGGGAACAAGAAAAAGGAATGCGAGCAGGAACTGAATGCGTGCATAATATTGTGGGAATGGCAAAAGCATTAGAATTATCCTATTTACATTTAGATGAGGAAGAAAAATATATTCTTAAGCTCAAGGAATATACCATCTCGCAATTAAAATCTCATTTTCCTGAAATAAAATTTAATGGAAATCCAGAAGAAACATTTTATAATATATTGAATATTATTTTGCCGTTTTCTGAAGAAAAAACGTCGATGATTTTATTTAATTTAGATATGAAAGGTATTGCAGTTTCCCGTGGAAGCGCTTGTCAGTCAGGAAGTGTAAAACCATCTCATGTTTTAGCCGAAATTCTTTCGAAGGAAGATTTAAAAAAACCAAGTTTACGAATTTCTTTCAGTCATTATAATACTTTAGAAGATATTGATTACTTAATAGAAAATTTAAAAACAGTTTAATAATATTACTAAAACACCTGTCCTTTTTTATTAAACTAAATAACTATTTCTATTTCTTAAAACCAAAACCGTCTAGTATAAAATTACACTAGACGGTTTTTATAAAAAGAAATTTAAATTACTTTTTTTTAGGATTTTGATTTACATTGTTTGTATCCATCATTTCCATTAATTTCATACCTAACAATCCGCTAATTCCACCTTCAGAACCATTAGTTCCTGTAATTAAAACATCTGGAATAACTTTAATATTTCCTTTCCCTATTTCTTCGGTAATTTTATATTTTGCAAAATTATCCTCGCCCATTGCAGTAACTTGTAATTGATAAGCTTCAGCTGTAGATTTACCAACTGCCATAATTTTTTCAGCTTCAGCCAAACCAGTTTTAGAAATTCTTTCGGCTTCGGCAATTGCTGTAAGTTTAGTCGCTTCGGCTTGTGCTCCTGCTCTAGCTTTTGTTGCTTCAGCTTCTGCATTCGCTCTCATTTTTGTAGCTTCGGCTTCGGCATTTACATTCAATTTTAAACTAGTTGCATCACCTTCCGCCTTTTTTACAGTAGCATCGGCAGTTCTCTGAGCAATTTCAACACTTTGAGATGCTTTTACAATTTCTTTTTGCATATCTGCAATTGCAGTTTCTTTTTCCATTCCCTGACGTTGTTCCTGCGCCATTTTTTGGGTTTGATATGTTTTTTGTTCTTCTTCTGCAATTTTTCTATCGGTCAAAGTTTTCATCAAAGATTCTGGTGGCACAATATCACCAATTAAAGTATCTACAGCATTCACATTGTATTCGTCTAAAACTACTTTAATATGATTTTTAGCTGATTCTTGACGCTCTTTTCTTGTACTTAAAAATGAAATTACATCGCTTTCTTGAGCCGAGTTTCTAAAATAATTTCCAATTGTTGGTTCTAAAACTTGAGAAACTAGATTATTCATACTTCCAAATCGTGCAATTACTTTTGGAGCTTCATTTGCCGGTACGTGTATTATTTGCGATACATCTAAATTAAATGGGAAACCATCTTTAGAACGAACCGTAATTGTAGATAAATTTTGATCTAAATTATGTGACTCACTTCTGGCATCAGCCCAATTTAGTACTAAGTTTGTAGTTGGAACAGGTTCTAATTTAGTAGTATATTTATTTAAAGCATATTTTCCTGGGCCAAGAGGTTCCATCCAAACACCACGTTGTCCTTTAGAAACAATATTACCATGCTTAAAAGTATCTCCTGTTACATCCTGACCATCTTCGCCAATATAAGAAATAACTACTCCTACATAACCAATAGGCACGTCTGTCATTGGGTTTTGTTCAATTTGGACAGCCCAAGTATTAATATAATAGGAACCGGCCAACATAACTTGGGGTTGTAAGCCACGGTTTCCTCCTTTGGTAAGAAATTCGTCAAAATCTTGAAAGTTATTATGACCCACAACATTTGTTCCAGCAATTTGTCCCAACGGTATTGGCTCACCATCTAATGCGGTTACAATACCAATCATATTTTCAAAAATCTTAATCTGATCGGCAATAACTATTTCGAAAAGAAAGGTATTAATACGATAAGAACCAGTTGTTATAAATGCCGTTTGGCGTCCTTTTTGCCCACCATTATCTAAAAAAGATTTAGCATCCTGAAAGTTATCACTTGGTACTTTTCTTGCTAAAATACGACCTGTTGGAATTTCTTTTCCATCTTTACTTAAAATTAATCCAATTTTCCCTTCTGGAATAATTGTAAATGATATCATGTCTACAGAATATTGCCAAATCCACATTCCCCAATATAATCCTGGAGCAAGGGTTTGTGCTTGAAAACCAGCTTCGCCTTTTGTAGCGATAATTCTGCTATCGGGAAGAGATTTATCAGCTCCAAAAAGAACAAATTTCTTAGTAACTAGACCTATTTTATCCTCAGGAACGATGACCATTCCAAAAAATACTCGTAAAACGAATTTGTAAAAAAGAATGGATAATACAATTAAGATTATCCACCAAAAGCTAAAAATACTTGTCATGTTTTTATGTTTATTTATTAAAATTATTCTGATTAAAATTTTAAATCTATGGTTATACGACCTCTTATTGTAAAAGTTACATTTTTATAATATAATATTTTTTAAAATAATTAATCGCTTAATTATCAATACAATACATATCAAATAAAAAAAACCATTTTGCTTAAACAAAATGGTTTTTTTTATTTATGAAGTCTAAAAATCAGACTTTCTAATAATCTAAATTACAAATGAATTACTTCTCCATAAGCATCGGCAACTGCTTCCATAACTGCTTCACTCATTGTTGGGTGTGGGTGAATGGCTTTCAGGATTTCATGCCCAGTAGTTTCTAGTTTTCGTGCTACAACTGCTTCTGCAATCATATCAGTAACACCTGCTCCAATCATGTGACAACCCAACCATTCTCCGTATTTTGCATCAAAAATTACTTTTACAAAACCATCTGGTGTTCCAGATGCTTTTGCTTTTCCTGAAGCAGAAAATGGAAATTTACCAATTTTTAGTTCGTATCCTTTTTCTTTGGCTTGTTTTTCTGTCAAACCTACCGAAGCAATTTCTGGCGTTGCATAAGTACAACCAGGAACGTTTCCGTAATCGATTGGATCTACGTGTAAGCCTGCAATTTTTTCGACACAATTTATTCCTTCTGCAGATGCCACGTGAGCCAAAGCCTGACCTGGAGTTACATCACCAATTGCGTAATAACCTGGTATATTAGTTTGCGAAAATGCGTTTACTAAAATTTTGTCTTTATCGGTAGAGATTCCTACTTCTTCTAAACCTATATTTTCGATATTTGTTTTAATTCCAACTGCCGAAAGCAAGATATCAGCTTCTAAAATTTCTTCGCCTTTAGCTGTTTTTACATAAGCTTTTACACCACTTCCTGAAGTATCTATTCTTTCTACAGATGATGAAGTCATGATTTTTACGCCTGCTTTTTTCATAGAACGCTCCATTTGTTTCGAAATATCTTCGTCTTCAACAGGAACTATATTTGGCATAAATTCTACAATCGTAACTTCGGTCCCCATTGCATTATAAAAATGAGCAAACTCTACTCCTATTGCACCAGAACCTACTATAATCATCGATTTTGGTTGTGTAGGCAAAGTCATCGCTTGGCGGTAACCAATCACTTTTACACCGTCTTGTGGTAAGTTTGGCAACTCACGAGAACGCGCACCAGTAGCAATAATAATATGGTCGGCGCTATATTCTGTAACTTTATTATCTTTATCTGTAACGTCTATTTTTTTTCCTGATTTTAGCTTGCCAAAACCATCAATAACGTCTATTTTGTTTTTTTTCATCAAAAACTGAACCCCTTTACTCATATCACCAGCTACATTTCTACTTCTAGAAACTACTGCGCTAAAATCTTTATCAAATTCTTTTACCGTTAGTCCGTAATCTGAAGCGTGTTTCAAATAATCGAAAACTTGAGCAGATTTTAGTAAGGCTTTCGTTGGGATACAACCCCAATTTAAGCAAACACCACCTAAATTTTCTTTCTCTACAACTGCAACCTTAAACCCTAATTGTGAAGCTCTAATGGCTGTTACATAACCTCCAGGACCACTTCCTAAAACAATAATATCGTATTTCATTTTTTTAGTTTTATTTTTTATTTGTAAAAATGGAATTCGCAAAATGCTCATTTCATAGTATATTTTTATAATAAATTTTGAGTTAGCGAAATTAAGCAAATTATAAATAATACTTAAATAAATAATGCTTTTTTTAATATCGACAAAAGATAAGATACAAATGTAAGATAACCGACATTTAACATCGACTCCGTTTTTTATTTTTGTTTAGTGATATAAAACCATGATTCAAAAAACAATACAAATGAATGATGATAAAAAACGATTATGTAATGTTTTTAGAAATGTAAAAATGATGAGAAATGTATTTGTATTACTATTAGGAATTTTTCTTTTTACTTCTTGCGAAAAAGAAGGAAAACTAATCCTGAAAAGTTTAAAAAATGATATTATAGGTAGCGGAGCTGTTCTTAAATATTCGGGGGTGTTTTCTCCAACATCTGGCATAACTACTTCTGGTTTTGCCAAAATTTACTTAGATAACAATGAATATAAAGTAAAATTAGAAAATTTCGCAGTGTCTGATGGGCCAGATTTGAAAGTTTACTTATCGAAAGAAAATACACCTATCAATTTCGTGAATTTAGGAAATTTAAAAGGAAACAAAAATAAGTTTTACACCGTTCCTACTGGTACAAATGTTTCTGAATATAAATATGTATTAATTCATTGTCAGGAATACAATCACTTATTTGCCATTGCACAGTTCACAAGTATTTAAAATAAAAACAAAACATGAAAACAACAAAATTAAAATTTATTACATTCTTTTTATTTATTTCAGTAAGTTATACCAATTCCTTTGCACAAGGCTGTAGCGATGCTGGTTTTTGTTCGCTTGGAAAAGGTTTTAATCCTCATGAAGCTAACATAAAAAACAGTGTCGATCTTGGCGTTGTATATGGTATTGCAGAAGAAGGTGTAACCGTATTTTCGCAATACTTAACTTATACAAGAGAACTAACTGATCAATTTGCAATAAGCACAAAACTAACATCGGCAATTGCCAACGGCGATTTTGGAACAAGAGGAAATATAGGGGATCTTTTTTTGACAGGAAATTACAAATTTAAAAATAAATTTAGTAATCTTGAAGGTTCTAAAACTTGGTCATTATTATTTGGATTTAAAATTCCGCTTACAAATTCTAATGATAAAATAAATACTGTTTCTCTGCCAATGGCTTACCAAGCCAGTTTAGGGACTTTCGATTTTATTGGTGGTGTGAATCTTACATACAAAAAATGGGATTTTAATACCGCAGTACAAATTCCTTTATCAGACAACAAAAATTCCTATATCAGCAATCCTTTAATTACGTTCTCGCGCTACAAGCAGTTTGGGATTAAGGAAGCCAAATCTTCGGATAAACACAAATTTATCTGACACAAAACTAACTTCAAATTTAGCCAAATGCCCAAATTGCTTGTAGCGTGTGTTAGCAGATGCCCATTTATCCGTGATGTTGTTTTACTACTAAATTTTTATATTTTCTTATTTAATGTTTGTATTTTACTCTAAATTTAAAATTTATTGCAAAAACCTTTCCATTACATTCCTTTTCTTACTATTTGATAAAACTATTATATTTTCATAATTTAATTTAAGTTGTTCCATTTGTTCAATTTGTTTTACGAGTTCTAATTGGGTTTTCATATCAGGTAATTTTATTTTAATAGCTTTTATTTTATCTTGTGAGAGGTTATCTCTTGCTATTCCTGTTCTTAAACTTAGTAAGTATTCATACATATTACGCAATTGATAAAACAAAAATTTAGAATTAAATTTCTCATTTGGCAAAATTCCGCAAACTGCTTGATTTGATGAAGCTTCTATTTTTAATACTCCTACCTTTCCCGCCGTAGCACCATACATCGCAAGTAGAACTGTTTCTAAAGGCATAATTTTAGCGCTAGAATTTTCTAATCCTAATTTTGTAATAAACTTTTTAGTATTGTAAATATTACCTTGAGCTACTTCGCCACTGTTTACCCAAGGAATGTCGCCTTGATAATAATAATCATTAATTGTTGATAATGGTGTTCCGCCAGATGTGGTTTTTGTAAGATTACCAATTTTGATTTCAGGATAATTTGAATTAATTATGTTATCATTTATAAAATCCCATACATTTTGGTCAATATCTAATATTCCTTTTTCAGCAGTAATTACATCTTCATCTATTTTACAGCATTCAAGGACTATTTTTTCTTGAATTTTTTTTGGAGGTAATGGAATTAAAGTTGATTTTACTCGGTCAGTATTTAAATTTTTAACCACCCCACCAAGTGCGCTTTCATTAAATTGGTTTTGTGTGTCTTCTGACGATAATATGTAATACAAATAATCTGTATTTATACGATTATCAATATTAGAAAGTAATAACCAACCGTCATGTATGCAACCATCAATTTTAAGAATATAAGGTCTGCCAAAGCTCATGGAATTTGATAAAATAAAATCTCCTTTATTAACTTTTCTTGATTTCTCTGCACCTTCAATTGTAATTTTTTCTTCAGTTTTTGTTATATATTTAGCACCGACTTCAACATCTCCAATTTTTATCCAATTAATACCGTTTTTATTTTTTGTTATAAATTGTTCAATTGGTCTAGGTGATGCACCTCTTCCAATATCCATTAAGTTTTCAAGTTTAATTAAGTCCCATTTACTCTTAATTAAGATTGGTATATTTTTTCTAGGTGTTAAAACAATTTGCTTGTTAAAATCTGTTCTTTCAAAATCTAACATATTGGTTAAATTGTGAAATGATACATATTTTTTTAAATTATCTGGCACATCAAAATTTTCTAAATTATTAAAGTTATCTAGAATATATTTATTTATTTTATTTTTGTCATTTGTGTTTTGTGAGTTATATAAAGGAGTATTTACACTTTGAAGTCCATAAAGTTTTTCAAGCATTTCTTTTGCTTCTTCATCTTCTGCATCTATAGAAGTTAAATTTTGATTTATATATTTTATACCCTCATTACCTTTTGCACTACTCCATTTATAGCCTAAAAATTCTTGTTGCTCTTTTGTAGATATTCCATACTTAACCACTAGTACAGGCTGTTTATTTTCAGAAGCAATTACAAAAAAATAAAGTTTATCTTTTTCTATGCTTTGTAAAAACAATGAAAATCTTTTGTTTATTTCTTTAACTTGTTCAACAACTGTTTTTAATTTGTACGTTCTTTGTTTTAACAGGTTTTTAATCTCACTCTGATTCTCAAAAGTTTTTTTGTAATCTAAAAACATATCAGATGCAAGTAATTTTTCATTAGGATTACCATCCAGTATAGTTTTATAGTCTACTTCGTCAATGCCAATATGCTTGCAATATTCAATTATTTTATAATTATCTTCATATATTTTTGCAGATTCATTATTATTGAACCAACTTTCTACTCTATATTTCCAGTGATTTGATGGTGATGGATTATCAATTTTTCTTCTCAAAAACAATGTAACAGTGTTTGTTCCAGTTTTGCCAAAAGTTTGTGAACCAAATTCTACAATTGAAACTATATCAAAATATTCTAAAATTATTTCTCTGGTTTTTACATAAATGTTACTCTCGTTAGATAATATTGAAGATGGTAAAATAATACCTGCAACACCTCCAGGCTTAAGAAGTTGTTTTGCTCTCTCTATGAAAAAAGCTTCAATACAATTATTATTTATTATACTTTTATTGTCAATAGTACTTGTTAACTCATATGATTTTCTCTCTTCATCAGAAAGCGTTAGCAAAAAACCTTTAACACTGTAAGGTGGATTAGCTACTAAAACTGAAAAACTTTCATCCTCAACTTTTGTGTCTTTACCTAATGCGTCTGCATAAGTTATTTTAATATCATCTTGTCCGTACATAAAAGCTGAAACTTTTGAAACTTTTGACAATCTATATTCTTTTTCAATTCCAACAATTTGTTTATAGTATTCTTCTATTGGAAGTTCTTTTTTTACTTCTACGTGTTGTTTAATTTCTAAAGCTAATTCATTTAAAAAATGCCCAGCACCACATGCATAATCTACCGCCTTTGGTGGCATTTCATTATTAATTATTAGTTGTTGGAGTGGAAGTGATTTTACTACAAATTTTACAATTGGCATCGGTGTAAAAAATTGTCCTTCTGATTGTTTTACACCATTATCTAAAAATCCTTCAAACATATCTCCTAAAAATTGATTTTGTGTGTCAGAAGTTAAACGTATATCTTGTAGCATTTTAACAACATCCAACAATACTATTGAATTTTGATAAAATAACCCTTCGTTATGAACGTCAATAAAAGAAAAATCACTGTTTTTAAAATATTTTAGTTGTCTAAAATATTTTAGTATAGTTTCTTGTGTTGAATCTGGATCTTTTTTTACATACCTAAACGCATTAACTATTTCTGAACGGTTTACGTTTGTTATTTTTTCTTCTAAAAATTTATCCATTCCAACCTGATACAAAACTTGTAATCTGTCCTGTAATTCAAAATAACTATCATTTGCAATTCCTTTCCAATAAAATTTTAAATCATCAGGATTTTCATATTCGTCAACAACTTTACACAAGAACAGATTTACTAGTTTGTCAAAAGCGTTTTCACGTCCTGAAACGTTGTAACGCCTCATTATACTGGCGAACTCATGATATTTACTTTGAATATCTTTACTACCAATTTCATTTAAATCTTTTAGTTTGTGTTTTTGTTTACCTACCTTATAAGGTTCAATGTCGCTTTCAAAAATGCCTTTGGTTTCAAAGTATAAATCGTATGTGTTTTTCCAAGCACTATAAATATCTTCAACCTCTAATGCTTTTGCTTCGGCAAAAGACATTGGTTTTTTATCAATTAAACTTTCTAATAAATTAGTGTTATCCTTTAAAGATATGATATTTGATTTATAACTTATTTTTTGTGCTTCAAAGTCGGAAGAATATAAACAAACATATTGAGTAGAACCAGCTTGTTTTGCATAAGTTAACATCTGTCCGCCGTTTAATTTTGTATTCTCCCATTCTTTTTTAAATTCATATCCGTCAGTTTTGCATTCAATAATGAGAAATGATTTTGCTGAATTATCTTTTATTAAAATATCTGCACGACCACCGCTAGCACCGTGACCAACTTTCCATTTTGGTTCTAATTCAATATGTTCTGGTTTATAACCTTTTTCAAAAAGTCTATTAATACATTCAAAAACTACAAAGTTTTCATCAGATGTGAAGTTACAAGTAAACTCTCCATTTACAGTAAATCCTTTGTCTGTAGGATAAATAAGTATTTTTTTCTTAAAATCTACTTTAAGATAGGCGCTCGGGTTTTCATAATAAACTTTACTAAAAACATCGTCTTTCTCTTCAAAGTTTAAAACTTTGAGTAATTCTTTTAAGTTGTCTTTATTTATCATTTTATTATTTTAAATTCATCAATCAGCAAATTTAGTTTTTTTTATATGATTTTTTTTAATGTGAAGCATAAAAAAGAAGAAATAAAA
>NZ_MUHE01000020.1 GCF_002217405.1 Flavobacterium psychrophilum DSM 3660 = ATCC 49418
AGTCATCTGGCGAAAACAATATCTTTGTGTTTATCTATTTTAATTTATTTTTTTATCATCAATACTATTGGATTTTTCCTAATTGGTTACGATAAAAGAATGGCAATTGCTAATCAATATCGAATTTCCGAAAAAACACTTTTATCAATTGTTTTTTTGGGAGGAATTATTGGTTCTGGATTGGCAATGCTTTTCTTCAAACATAAAACTTCTAAAACTTCCTATTTATTAAAATTTTTTGGAATTATTTCGCTTCAAATTATGATTTTATTTCTAGTCTTGTACTATAAAATTTTTTGAATCTTCTTTCTGAAATTCAGGTTGAATATTTGTATGATTAATCTGAAATTTTTCTAACAAAACAACTTCTATTTTATGTAATAAAAGATTAAACTCGCTCATTTTTATATCTTCCAAACAATCTAAATGCGCTTCGAGATGCAACTCGTGGTCATTAAGATGCCAAACATGAATATGGTGTAATTTGTTTACCCCTGAAACCTTATGAACCTCACGAACAATTTCTTTAATATCAATATCAGACGGTGTAAAAAGCATTAACATTTTTGTAGATTCTTTTAATAAATCATAACCCACATAGATTAAATAAATTGCTATTGCAAAAGTAAGAATACTATCTATCCAATAAATTTGATATCGTTTCATTAGAATTCCACCAACTAAAACCACTACAGATGCCATCATGTCTGTAAAAAGATGTATGTAAGCAGATTTCATATTTATGTTATGATTTGCATCTTTTTTGAGCATTAATGCCGAAATTCCATTAACAAGAATTCCTAAAATAGAGAGCCAAATTACTAAATTTGATTTAATCCTTTGTGGATTTGAAAATCGATGTGAAGCTTCAAAAATTAAATACACTGCCACTATAATAAGTGTTATAGCATTTACAAATGCTGCAATTAGCTCTGCTCTTTTGTAACCAAAAGTTTGGTCTAACGATGCTTTTCTTTTAGATAAAACGTTAGCAATGTAACTAAAAATTAAAGTTAATACGTCAGAAAAATTATGCAAAGCATCGGAAATTAAGGCTAAACTTCCCGAAAGAATGCCACCTACAGCTTGTGCAACTGTAATTACTACATTTAAAACTATTGAAAATAGAAGATTTTTACCTTGTACTTCGTGGGGTGAATGGTGGTGTGGCAAAATTATTTTTTTCGTTTTTCAATTTCTAGTTGTACTTTTTTCAATTCACTCGAATTATAAAAAATAAAGAATAAAGAACCTAATATTAAAAAAGGATGCATATTCTTACTTTTTGCATAAACAGCAAACAAAGTCATTCCTACTAAAACAACAGCAATAGTTATAACTATTTTTTTCCAGTAAGATAAAGAGGTTTGTTTAAGTAATAATTCTGCTAACGATAAACTTGTGTAATCTTTTTTGTTAAACATATTTTAATAGGTTTTATCATTTTTTAAATAATATGTTTTGCATGAACTAACAACTAATTTTTCCTACTCTTGTAGCGTGTCGTCCGCCTTCAAAAGTGGTATTTAAAAATGTATCTACCATTTCTATAGCTTGCTGAATCGATGTATAACGAGCAGGAATACTTATAATATTAGCATCATTATGCTGGCGAGCTAAAGACGCAATTTCTTTTGTCCAACACAAAGCGGCACGAATTCCTTGGTGTTTGTTTGCTGACATGGCAATTCCGTTTCCGCTTCCGCAAATGATTATACCAAAATCTGCTTTTCTATTAGTAACATCTATGGCTACTTTATGACCAAAATCTGGATAATCTACACTATCAAAACTATCGGTGCCGTGGTTTGTTATGATATGTCCTTTTTGTTCTAAAAACTGAACAATTGCTTTTTTGTAATCTGGTCCTGCGTGGTCGTTCCCTATTGATATTTTCATTGTAGTGGTTTTTGTGGTTACAAATTTAAGCAAAGAATTGTACATTTACTTCTTGTGGTAAGGCTTAAATAATCATATTTAAAAAATGATATTTTTATTATAAATTAGTACTTGTATTTAATGTAAAGAAAAAATAACATAATGTACTATAAATCAGGTATTATTGTTATTTCAGTTCTTAAAAATTTGCATTGTTAACAACCAAACGCAATTCCTTGATTTTCAGTTAACCCTAATTTAACAACTTTTGTTCATAACTTTAGAAAAAATTTTAGAAGTTTTTTTTGGAAGTCTAATTTAAAATCGTAATCCAAAACCGAGAATTAAAATCCTAATTTACTTTAGCGTTTTTTTATAAAACTTATTAATACAAAAAATAGGTTTATTAACAAGGAAAGGAAAAAAGCTTATTTACAATTTAATATAATTTAAGGTTTTCAACTAGTGTTAATAACATTTTAAAATCTATTTAAAATCAAATGTTTAAGATAAAAAACAGCTGTTAATAAGTCGATATAAAAAACATAAAGTAATATTTAAGCTTTATTTTTTAAAATTTATAGTAACTATTAACATGCTATAATAACCATCAATAAATTATTTAAATTTAAATTTTCTTTTTTTAATATATAATAAATGTTGACAAGTTTGAAAAAAGATTAGAGATAATAGATGAAAGACAGTTCTAATCTAACAAACTTCGTTATTATATTTTTGTTTATTATCTATCCGTCTTTCATCTATTATCTCCTCAAAAAGTTATATTTTCTTTAAAACTGAAATCTAAATTCTGAAATCTAATATCTTATTCGTAAATTTCAACTTTATAAAAATGAATTATGAGTAAAATGCCAAAAAAGTTTGGAAAAAAAGAGAAAGATTTCTCAACAAAGATTTTAAAAGTACTATCACAAAACGCGAATAAACCTTTTAACTATAAACAAATTTCAGCACTACTAGAAGTAGATGATACTAAGAGTAGAAACGAAATTATAAAGGATTTAAAAATTCTTGCTTCACAAAAAAAGATAGTAGAAACAGAGCCTGGAAAATACTTAGTAAAAGGAATTTCACAAGACTATTACGAAGGAAAAATAGACATGACTTCTCGTAAAACAGCTTATTTTGTTTGTCCTGATTTTGGAGAAGATGTATTTATACCTACCAATAACTTAAATCACGCTTTAGACAAAGACATCGTAAAAGTGTATGTGTACAACAGAAGAAAGGGAAAACGTCCCGAAGGAGAAGTTATAGAAGTCGTAGAACGAGCTAAAACAGATTTTGTAGGGGTTATAGATATTCAGAAAAATTTTGCCTTTGTAAGCACTGCAAATCCTAAAATGTACACAGATATTTTTATTCCGTTAGCAAAAATTGCAGAAGCACAACAAGGCGATGTTGTTTTAGTTCATATCGAAGATTGGCCTAAAAAAGCCGATTCTCCTTTTGGAGCAGTCACTAAAGTTTTAGGAAAACCAGGAGAACACAACACAGAAATTCATGCTATCTTAGCAGAATATGGTTTACCTTCTGAATTTCCTGTAGAAGTAGAAATTTTTGCACAAAAAATAGACACTTCTATTCAAGAAAGTGAAATTGCAAAACGCCGTGATATGCGACAAACATTAACCTTTACCATCGATCCAAAAGATGCTAAAGATTTTGATGATGCCCTTTCGTTCAAAAAATTAGAAAACGGAAACTACGAAATAGGAATTCACATTGCCGATGTTTCGCATTATCTACAAGAAGGAACAATCCTAGATGACGAAGCGTATCAACGCGCAACATCAGTCTATTTAGTAGATAGAGTGGTACCCATGTTGCCCGAAGTTTTATCTAATTTTGCTTGTTCCTTACGACCAAATGAAGAAAAATATACCTTTTCGGCTATTTTCGAAATCGATGAAAAAGCAACCGTTATCAACCAATGGTTTGGAAGAACAGTTATTGATTCTAACCAACGTTTTGCATACGAAGAAGCGCAATATATCATAGAAACCAAAGACAATACCATTCCAGTTGAAACTTCGATTACAGGAAGTTCTTATATAGTTTCTGACGAAATTGTAGCTGCTACTTTAAAACTAGATGAATTGGCTAAAATTATGCGTCGCAAACGGATGAATGACGGAGCAATTTCGTTTGATAAAGTAGAAGTAAAATTTAATCTAAGCCAAGACGGAGAACCAGAAGGTGTATTCTTTAAAGTTTCTAAAGATGCCAATCATCTTATAGAAGAATTCATGTTGCTTGCTAACAGAAAAGTAGCCGAATATATTGGTAAACAAAAGAAAACGTTTATTTATAGGATTCACGACGAACCAAATGAAGACAAACTATTTGCCATGCAAGCCGTGATTGCAAAATTTGGTTATAAAATAGATTTTAGAGGTGGAGAAATATCTAAATCTCTTAATGCTTTAATGGCAGAAGTAAATGGTACCAAAGAACAAAATCTTATCGATACTTTAGCCATTAGAACCATGAGTAAAGCAAAATATTCGACCGAAAATATTGGTCATTATGGTTTGGCTTTCGATTATTATTCACATTTCACCTCGCCAATTCGTCGTTATCCAGACGTTATGGTACATCGTTTGTTGCAGTTTTATTTAGATGGCGGAAAATCTGTCGATCAAGAAACCTATGAAACAAAATGCCAGCACACCTCTAATATGGAAAGTTTAGCAACCAATGCCGAACGTGATTCTATTAAGTATATGCAAGTAAAATACATGCAAAATCACCAAGATCAAGAGTTTTTAGGAGTAATTTCTGGCGTGACCGAATGGGGAATTTATGTAGAAATTATCGAAAACAAATGCGAAGGAATGGTTCGTATTCGTGATATAAAAGATGATTATTACACCTTCGATGAAAAACAATATGCTTTAGTAGGCGAAATATCTAAATCCTTATTGCAATTAGGCGACCAAGTTTGGGTAAAAGTAAAAAATGCCGATTTAGTGAAGAAACAATTAGATTTTAATTTTTTAAGAAAACAATAATAATTGCTATGAAAAAACTATTTATAATTCCGTTTTTAGTAGTAACTAATTTAATTACAGCACAAGTAACAAAAAATGTTGGTAATTTTATTAAGGTTACAGCTTTCGATAAAATTTCGGTTCAATTAATACAATCAACTGAAAATAAAATAGAATTAAAAGGAAAATTTGAAAATGAAGCCATACTTATAAACAATAATGGTGAGTTAAAAATTAGACTTCCGTTAGGAAATTTTTTAAATGGAGATGATTTAGTAGCAAAAGTTTATTTTACAAAATTAGAAGGATTAGAAGCCAATGAAGGTTCTTATGTTTCTTGCGATACCGAAATTAAAGCACTAGATTTTAGTCTTATTGCCAAAGAAGGATCCCAAATAAAAGCAATTGTTAATGCACAAAGAATTAGCATAAAATCATCTAACGGTTCTATTATAAAACTATCAGGAAATGCACAAAATTTAGATGCTGTTACTAATTCAGGAGGAAAACTCGAAGCAGAAAAATGCCTCACTTCTCAAGCCAAAATATCTGTAAATGCAGGAGGATTTGCAGATATATATGCAACAGATTTAGTAGATGCAAAAACAAGAGCTGGTGGTACCATTACTATTTACGGAAACCCAAAACAAATAAATCAGAAAACAATTTTAGGCGGGCATATTATAATTAGTAAGCGATAATATTTATCTTTTTTAATAATTTTTGTAAAAAAAAAATACTTTCAAATAGATTTTTAACAATTATTAATTTTTAACTTGCATGATCGGAATATTAATTAAAAAAGAATTATGATTCAATATATTTTAGGTAACGGAATCCCATTAGGAATATTTTTAAGTTTCATGATAGGACCAGTTTTTTTTGTACTATTAGAAATTAGTATAACTAAAGGTTTTCGTGCCGCATTAATCTTTGATTTAGGTGTTATTCTTGCCGATATTTTTTTTATAAGCATTGCATATTTAGGTAGTTATAGGTTAATTCAGAGCTTAAAAGACGACCCAGCATTATTTATTTTAGGGGGTATTATTATGGTTACATACGGTTTAATTTCGTTTTTTAGACTACGAAAAGCACACAAAGCAGCAGACGAGGAGGAAGTAGTCGAATTAATTAAGAAAGACTACTTAAACCTATTTATAAAAGGTTTTTTACTCAACTTTATCAATATCGGAGTTCTGGGTTTTTGGTTACTTATTATAATCACATTTGTCCCAAAATTGCAATCAGAAGTTCCTAATGTAATTTGGTTTTTTACCACTGTTATACTTACTTATATTGTCACAGATATATGCAAAATACTATTATCTAAACAATTACGTAACAAACTTACCACAGAAAATATTATAAAAGTTAAAAAAATAAGTAGTATTTTATTAATTATTTTTGGTGCATTTTTACTCTCTCAAGGTTGGTTTCCTAGTGATAAAACCTTCGTAACAAATACAATTGAAAAGATCGAGAAAAAGTAGTAAATATTTAAATAAAAAAAGAGATACATTTCTGTATCTCTTTTTGAGGCATCGTCCGGATTCGAACCGGAGTAGGAGCTTTTGCAGAGCCCAGCCTAGCCACTCGGCCACGACGCCATTAGTTAGCGGATTGCAAATATAAGAAACTATTAATAATTAGCAATTGATAATTAGTATTTTTTAAAAAATATCAACTATTAATTATCAATTGCTAATTAATTCTAATTTCTATATTCTTCTATTTCAATCGTAACAGCTTCAACATCACCACTAATAGGAGGATTTAATTTAGAAACAGCTACAATAATTCGGGAAACTGATGCACTCTCTGCAAAGATTCTTTTTATAATTCTATAAGCAACATGTTCTAATAATTGCGAACGAACTGCCATTTCTTCTACTACAATCTGATTTAAAAGCACATAATCTACCGTATCACATAAATTATCTGATAATGATGATTTGCGTAAATCAGTTTTTATTTCTAAATCTACCTTATAATTTGACCCTATTTTACTTTCTTCTACCAAACAACCATGATAAGAAAAAGTACGAATGTTTTTTAGTTTAATAATTCCCATTTTTATATTTAAAATTTAAAATTTAGCGTTTAATATTATCTCAATCAACTTTAAACGGAAACTTTAAAGCATTTTTTTATCTTTGCTAAAATTAAACATAATTATGTCAACCGAAGAAAAATCACTCAATTTTATTGAACAAATTATAGAAGATTCGTTAGCAAGCGGTTTTCCACAAGATAAATTGCGTTTTCGTTTCCCACCAGAGCCTAATGGTTACTTACATATTGGTCATGCAAAATCTATTTGCCTTAATTTTGGTTTAGGATTACGATACAATGCACCTGTAAATTTGCGTTTCGACGATACAAATCCTGCTAAAGAAGAGCAAGAATATGTAGATGCCATTAAAGAAGATTTACAATGGTTAGGCTTCAATTGGGCAGAAGAACGTTATGCTTCCGATTATTTTCAGCAATTATACGATTGGGCAGTTGTAATGATTAAAAACGGTAAAGCTTATATAGACAGTCAATCCTCATCAGCTATGGCAATACAAAAAGGAACACCAACACAACCAGGTGTTGATGGTCCTTTTAGAAACCGTTCTGTAGCAGAAAATCTGACTTTATTTGAAGGCATGAAAAATGGTGATTTCGAAGAAGGAACACACGTTTTGCGTGCTAAAATTGACATGTCTTCTAAAAATATGCTCATGCGTGATCCATTAATGTACAGGGTTTTGCACCGTCACCATCATAGAACAGGAAACGATTGGAAAATTTATCCCATGTATGATTTTGCTCATGGCCAAAGCGATTATATAGAGCAAATTTCTCACTCTATTTGTACCTTAGAATTTGTCATGCACCGCGAATTATACAATTGGTTTTTAGATCAAATATATGATACAACAAAAGTTAGACCAAACCAATATGAGTTTGCTCGCCTGAATTTGAATTATACCGTAATGAGCAAAAGAAAACTCTTACAATTAGTTCAGGATAAAGTTGTAAATGGTTGGGATGATCCAAGAATGCCAACAATTTCTGGTTTGCGCCGCCGTGGTTATACCGCAAAATCTATTCGTAATTTTTGTGAAACTATAGGTGTTGCCAAGCGCGAAAATGTGATCGATGTGTCACTTTTAGATTTCTGTTTGCGAGAAGATTTAAACAAAACTGCACCAAGAGTCATGGCAGTTTTAGATCCAGTAAAATTAGTCATTACAAATTATCCAGAAGGAAAAGAAGAATGGTTAGAAGCCGAAAATAACCAAGAAGACGAAAGTGCAGGTTTCAGAAAAGTGCCATTTTCTCGCGAATTATATATAGAAAGAGAAGACTTTTTAGAAGTTGCTCCAGCTAAATTTTTTCGTTTAAGTATAGGAAACGAAGTGCGTCTAAAAAATGGTTATATTATTAAAGCAGAAAGTGTTACCAAAGATTTAGAAGGTAATATTACCCAAATTGAAGCGAGTTATGATACTGATTCTTTAAGCGGAAGCGGTACCGAAGCCAGTAAACGAAAAGTAGCTGGAACCTTGCATTGGGTTTCCGTTTCTCATGCCATTGAAGCCGAAGTGCGTTTGTATGACAGATTGTTTATAGATGAAGCACCAGATGCCCACAAAGAGAAAAACTTCCTCGATTTTATGAACAAAACCTCATTAGAAATCGTAAATGGTTTTGTAGAACCAAGCCTTATAAATGTTAAGGTAAATGATAAATTTCAGTTTCAACGTTTGGGTTATTTTACTGTTGATAAAGAGTCAAGTACTTCAAAATTAGTATTTAACAAAACCGTTGGACTAAAAGATGCTTGGGAGGAAAAAGGCAAAAAAGAAGAAAATTTATTGATGAATATGTTAAAAGAAATCAATAAATATGTAAAAGAAAAAGACGAAAATACGGCTAAAAACACATTAATTCCAATCATTGAAAACATCAAATCTATCGATAATTATAGTTTGGTAATTAATACGATTGTTAAGAATATCAAGAACGATAATAATGCTTTATTGTTTGCAAATTTGGTTTTGAAACATTCTGATAAAGTGGCAACAAAAGATATTGAAACAGAACAAATAACAAAGTTATATACAATGTCGTTAAAAAGTCAATTGGTTGCAGTAAGAATTTTAGCGATTCAAAACTTAAAAAATGATTCAGAGAATTTTTCTAATTTTCAAACACAATTAGCAGAATTGAAAAATTCGGAGAAAAACTCCAACGTTTTAGAATTATTATAGAATTAACTTTTATAGTTTTTATAAATAAAAAATCCACTTTCGAGTGGATTTTTCTATTATAGATAATTACAATTAAAATTATATTATTAATAATTAATACTTATTAAAAGTAGCCTTCATAAATTAATTTTAATAAATTTAAAAAATTCATTAAGGTGTTTTTATGTTTATAAAAAAAACGTGTATTAAAACGCTTTATTTTAGTTTTCGGCTCATTTTAAGTATAAAAAATATGCTTTTTATGTTTAACGACTATTTAACACAACATGAAGATGAATTTTGTAACTTTATAATTAATAAATAAAAAAAGATATGTCAAACAAAAACGGAAATAATGTATTAGCACTTTTACTTGGTGCCGCAATTGGAGTTGGAGCAGGAATTTTATTTGCTCCTAATAAAGGGTCTAAAACTAGAGAAAAAATAAAAGGTAATTTGAATGATTGGAAAATAGATCTTAATAATAAATTAGCAGATTACGAAGAAGATATTCGAGAAAAATTTTCTGGTTCGAAAGAAGATTTAAAACAATCTGTAGATAATTTACTTTCTAATTCTAGTTACAAGGCCGAAGAAACCATTTTGTTTCTAGAAGAAAAATTAGCCGAATTAAAAAAACAAAACGCTAAACTTCAAAAATAATGGCATTTGAAGATTTAAAAGAAAATGCAGAAGCAATTCAGGAAAATTCTAAAGCTTATTTAGAAAGTAGCATGGCGTATTATAAACTTTGGGGTTTTAAAGTAGCTATGAAATCTACTACTTTACTGCTTAAGTTTTTTTTAATTGCCATTTGTCTTTCTGTAGTATTGCTATTTGTATCTATAGCTGCGGCTTTTACTTTAGGGAATTTATTAGATAGTTATTCATTGGGATTTTTATGTATTGCGGGTATTTATTTACTTTTAGCCATACTTTTATTTTTGGTAAAAGATAAGATTGTAGAAGGTACTATTTTAGAAAAATTCTCAGAAATATTTTTTAACGATTAAATTATGGAGAAAAAAAAATATTCCTCATATACTGAGATTGAACGTGATTTAGAAATTCTTAAATTAGAAAAAGAAATTTATTACGAAAAAATACTTTTAAGTATAGATAAAACTAAAGAAAGTATTTTACCTTCTAAGTCGGTAACATTAATTGGTAATGTATATCAAAAGGTGTTTTCTGGAACCTATGTATCTATATTAAAGATGTTTATTCCTTATGTGTACAACTGGTATTTAAAAAGAAAAAGAGGCAATTAAGCCTCTTTTTTGTTTCTTCATTTATTTTGTTTCATTTGCTTCGGAGGTATCGGACGGATTATAATCTGTTGAAGTATGATTTTTAGATTTTACTCTTGGCGTTTGTTTTTTCATTTGTTCGCCAATGATATTGGTTGCTGCAAAACTAGTTACCATTGTATTTAGCATATCGCTGGCGGCTTGAGGAGAATTAGGCAATAAGATTAAGTTCGAATTTGTATCGGCTCCAATGGCTTGAAGCGTATCATAATGTTGTGTGATTACGATAAGTGCCGATGCTTCTTGCGAATTGATGCCTACTTCATTTAGCACAGCTACACTTTCTACTAGCCCACGAGCAATTTCACGACGTTGATCTGCAATACCTTGACCTTGTAATTTTTTGCTTTCAGCTTCAGCTTTTGCTTTTGCAACAATACGAATGCGTTGTGCTTCACTTTCAAACATAGCTGCTGTTTTTTCTCTTTCGGCTGCATTTATACGATTCATCGCATTTTTTACCTGAATATCTGGGTCAATATCAGTAACTAAAGTATTTATTATGTCATAGCCATAAGTTGTCATGGCTTCGTTTAATTCGCGTTTTACTGCGATGGCTACATCGTCTTTACGTACAAATACATCATCAAGAATTAGTTTTGGTACTTCGGCACGTACTACATCAAAAACATAGGCTGTTATCTGATCGTGTGGATATTCTAATTTGTAAAAAGCTTCATAAACGTGTTCTGGAATGACTTTAAATTGTACAGAAACTTTCATTTTAATAAATACGTTGTCTTTGGTTTGTGTTTCGATCATGACATCTAATTGTTGTATTTTTAGATTTACACGACCTGCAATATTATCTATAACTGGTAATTTGAGTTGTAAACCAGATTGTCTTATTCCGGTAAATTTGCCAAAACGTTCTATAACAACTGCTGTTTGTTGTTTGACAGTAAAAAAGGATGATAATAGGATAAATAATCCTATAACGATAGTGATGATAAAAATTGTACTCATTGTAATAGTTTTTAGTTTGTTATATTGGTTATACGCTAGTTTGTATCGAAAGTTACAAAGTTGTAGTTTAATTATGGTTACTTTGTTGTAAATTTATTTTAAACAAGATGAGCCCAATATTATATCGGGCTCATTATTATTCATTATAAAAACAAAAGTTTTTATAATGTTGCTATTGCTTTTTCAATTCGGTTTATGGTTTCTTTTTTTCCAATCATTTCTATGATATCAAACAAATGTGGTCCCATCATTTTTCCTACTAAACTTAATCGGAAGGGTTGCATGACTTTGCCCATTCCTATTTCGTTTTGTGTCATCCAATCTTTTACAATGGTTTCTATATTTAATGATGTAAAATCTTCAATACCATTTAAAACCACAATCAATTGTTTCATTAATTCAGGAGTTTCTTCTTTCCAGTTTTTTGTGGCTTTCTCATCATACGAAGTTGGGGCTATAAAGAAATAATCAGATAAATCCCAAAGTTCGTTTACAAAATGAGCTCTTTCTTTTACTAATGCAACTACTTTAGTGGTATAATCTAAATTTGTTACAATTCCTTTTGATGCTAGTATTGGCAAAAATAATTCAGCCAAAGTGCTATCTTCTTTCTTAACTAAATACTGGTGGTTAAACCATTTGTTTTTCTCGGGATCAAACTTGGCTCCTGCTTTGTGTATTCTATTCAAATCAAATTTTTGTACTAATTCTTCTAGCGAAAATATCTCTTGTTGGGTTCCGTCGTTCCAACCCAGCATGGCTAAGAAATTGATTACAGTTTCTGGAAAAAAGCCATTTTCTTTATAGCCTAAAGAGGTTCCTTCATTGGTTTTCCATTGTAATGGGAATACAGGAAAACCTAGTTTTTCGCCATCACGTTTGCTTAATTTACCGTTTCCTACGGGTTTCAAAATTAAGGGTAAATGTGCAAATTCTGGTGCTTCCCAACCAAATGCTCTGTATAATAAAACGTGTAATGGCATAGATGGCAACCATTCTTCGCCACGAATTACGTGCGAAGTTTCCATTAAATGATCATCTACAATATTGGCTAAATGGTACGTTGGCATTCCGTCACTTTTAAACAAAACTTTATCGTCTAACAAATTAGTTTCAAATTTAATATCACCACGAATAATATCCTTTAGGTGTAAAGTTTCATTAACAGGCGTTTTAAAACGAATTACATAATCTTCGCCATTTGCTATTCTTTCAGCTACTTTTTCAGGCGAATTAGTTAGCGAATTGTCTAATGTTTCACGAACCGTATGATTGTAAATAAAGGTATTTCCTGCTGCTTCAGTTATTTTTCTTAAGGTATCTAAACTTTCAGATGTATCAAAAGCATAATATGCCCAGCCAGAATTTATCAATAGATCGGCATATTGTTTGTACAAATGTTTTCTTTCCGATTGTCTGTACGGACCAAATTTTTCGTTTTTTCCTATAGTTTCATCAGGAGAAATTCCTAACCATTTTAATGCTTCTAGTATATATTCTTCGGCACCTGGAACAAAACGATTTTGGTCTGTATCTTCTATTCGTAAATAGAAAACGCCGTTGTGTTTTTTAGCAAATAAATAATTAAATAAAGCAGTACGTACACCACCTATATGTAAAGCTCCCGTTGGGCTTGGTGCAAAACGCACACGAACTTGTTTAGACATTTTTGTAAATTTTGATACAAAGATAAATGATTAACCACAAAGTTTACAAAGGTTTTCACGGAGTTCACAAAGCTTTGTGTTCTTTGTGGTTAAAATACAATCGATATAAGTGACAATAGTTTTCAATGAACTCACAAAACTTTGTGTTCATCGTGCATTTCTTTGTGTTCTTTGTGGTTAAAATAGAATCTAAATTTGACAACTTTTGGGTTTAAAAATCGCTTTAATATATTTTTAACTCATTAGAATTTAAAAATTACTACTTTTATAGGTTATAACTAATGATTAAGTATTTTGGATTCAAAAAAGCTCATATTTCAAAAACTAGAAGATTTCATCAAGAAATTTTATACTAACGAATTATTACGTGGCACTATTTTCTTTGTTGGTTTGGGATTATTATATCTCTTTGCAACGAGTTTTATCGAATATTTTCTTTGGTTGAAACCAAGGGGAAGAACATTTTTGTTTATATTATTTGTTTTGGTAGAGTTGTTTTTATTGGTACGATTTATTGCGTTTCCAATATTCCAACTATTTAAACTTAAAAAAGGAATCGATTATACCGATGCTTCTAAAATTATTGGGAATCATTTTGCCCAAGTAAATGATAAGCTGACTAATTTTCTTCAATTAACTGAAGACAAAAATAAGTCTGAATTGCTTCTGGCATCAATACATCAAAAGGCAAATGCACTACAACCCATTCCTTTTTCTAATGCTATCGATTTTAATAAGAACAAAAAATTCTTGCCATTAGCATTAATTCCTTTGTTTTTTGTTTTGTTTCTAATGCTTTCAGGTCAGCAAAAACTAATTACGGAGAGTATGAATCGTGTGGTTAATTACAAGCAACAGTTCTTGCCGCCTGCGCCGTTTTCATTTACATTGGTAAACAAAAAATTGCAAACAGAACAAAACAAGGATTTTATTCTTAAAGTAAAAACCGTAGGAAAAGTTGTTCCTGAAAAAGCCATGATTTTTATAGGTGACGAAAGTTATTTTATGGAAAACACGAAACAAGGAGAATTTGAGTTTGTAGTAACGAAACCTATGCAAAATATCGATTTTCATATCGAAGCTAACCAAGTGTCGTCTGCTGATTATACTTTGAATGTAATTACCGTTCCTGCCATTGCTAATTTTGAAATGTTGCTTAATTTTCCTAATTATTTAAATAAGAAATCGGAAATCATTAAAGGAACAGGAAACGCAATTGTGCCAGAAGGAACACAAATTACTTGGAGAATTAATACGGTGGCTACTCAAAATATCAATCTCATAGAAGCCAATAAATCGTATTTGTTTGTAAATGTTGGAAATACATTCAATTTGAGTAAAAATATCTTTCAAAATACAGAATACCAGATATTTACATCTAATAAAGTAGTGAAAAATTACGAAAAACTAAATTATGCTATCAATGTGGTAAAAGACCAGTTTCCAACTATCAAAGTAGAGATGGCAGCCGATAGTTTAAAGGGGTCTAAAGAATATATTTTAGGTCAAATATCCGATGATTACGGTTTTTCGAAATTGAGCGTTGTTTATTTTCCAAAAGACAATCCGAAAGCTTCCAAACGTGGAACCATTGCTGTGAAGCAGAATAATTTCGATCAGTTTGTATTTTCTTTTCCAAGCACCTTGCCTATTGTAGATGGCGTGGCGTATGAATATTATTTTGAAGTTTCGGATAACGATGCCATTCATCATTACAAAAGCACCAAGTCATCTGAGTTTTCGTATCGTGAAGCTACCGCCCAAGAAAAAGAAAATGAAAACTTGCAACAGCAAAATGAGAACATTAATGCTTTAGAAAAATCATTAAGCAAACAAGATAAGCAACTCTCTGAGCTACAAAAATTGCAAAAAACAAACAAAGAAAAAAATGATTTAGATTATAAAGACAAGCAAAAATTAGACGATTTTATCAAACGTCAGAAACAACAAGATGAAATGATGAAGGAGTTTTCTGAAAAAATTAAAGATAATTTAGAGAAATTTAAAGCTGAAGATAACGATCCTAAGAAAAAAATATTGCAAGAACGTTTAGAAAAATCGAAAGAAGAATTAGAAAAAAATCAAAAGCTTCTTGATGAACTAAAGCGATTGAACGAAAAATTAGATCAAGATGAAATACAAGAAAAATTAGAAAAGTTCGAACAAAAAAGTAAAAACCAAACCAAGACTTTAGCACAATTGGTAGAGTTAACTAAAAGATATTATGTCGAAAAGAAGGCTGAACAACTTGCTGATAAATTAGATAAGCTTTCAGAAAAAGAGGATAAATTGGCTGACGATAAAAAAGAAAATTCTGAAGAAAAGCAAAATGAAGTTAATAAAGAGTTCGATAAAATTGAAAAGGAATTAAAGGATTTAGATAAAGAAAACAAAGAACTAAAATCGCCATTAGCTATTCCTCATGACAAAGAAAAAGAGGAAAGTATTAGTAAAGATTTGCAAAAGGCTTCAGAAGAGTTACAAAAAAAACAGCAAGACAAAGCTTCGGCTAAACAAAAAAATGCGGCTAAGAAAATGAAAGAGATGAGTCAGAAAATGACTCAAGAAATGGAAGGTGGCGAAAAAGAACAACTAGAAGAAGATGTTGCAATGCTTCGTCAAGTACTAGATAACTTATTAGCATTTTCGTTTTCTCAAGAAGCATTAATTAAAAATTTTAAGGCGATTACAAACACTTCTAATGCGTTTTCTAAACACCTAAAAACACAACAAGATTTAAAACAACAATTCAAACATGTCGATGATAGTTTGTTTGCTATGTCATTGCGTCAACCAAAAATCAGTGAACAAATTACAACTGAAATAGGAAAAGTTTATTATAATATTGACAAAAGTATCGACTTACTTTCCGACAATCAAATACCTAGAGGCACCTCTAGTCAGCAATTCTCTTTAACGAGTGCAAATAATTTAGCCAATTATTTGAGCGATGTTTTAAATAGTATGCAAATGTCACTTTCCGGAATGGGTAAAGGAAAACCCAAACAAGGAAAGGGAAAAGGACAAGGAAGCGGAATGCAGTTGCCTGACATTATTCAAAAGCAACAAGATCTTGGCGAAAAAATGAAAGGTGGAAAAAGCAAAAAACCAGGCGACAAACCAGGTGAAGGAAAAGCAGGAAAATTAGGCAAAGACGGAAAAACCGGTAAGGGAAGTAACGGAAATAGCAATGGTGAAAACGGCGATGATGGCGAAGGCGAAGCAAAATCTGTTTTAGAAATACTAAAGCAACAACAACAATTGCGTGAAGCACTACAAAAAGAGCTTGAGAAAAATGGTTTAGGCGGGATGGGTCAAAACGCTTTAGAGCAAATGAAGCAAGTAGAAAAACAATTAATAAACAAAGGTTTTTCTAACGATGCAATTCAGAAAGCGCTTAGTTTAAAATATGAATTATTAAAACTAGAGAAAGCGATTCAAGAACAAAACCAAGATTCGAAAAGACAATCTATTGCTAATAAAAGGGGTTTTAATAACACCACCAATCCCCTACCGCAAAAGCTTCAAGAATATTTAAATAGTATTGAAATTTTAAATAGACAAACACTACCTTTGCGCTCAAATTTTAACCGTAAGGTTCAAGAATACTTTAAGAAAAATGATTAGTTTTAATTACGAAATAGATTTCGAAATTCAAGAAGAAACCAGTTATATAAACTGGGTTTCTAGTGTTATACTTTCAGAAAATAAATCTGAAGGAGAAATAAATTATATCTTTTGCGACGATAATTATTTACTCGAAATTAACCAGCAATACCTAAACCACGACACTCTTACAGATGTTATAAGTTTCGACTATTCATTAGGTGATGAAATACATGGCGATATTTATATTTCGATTGAAAGGGTTCGTGAAAATGCAGATGATTTTAAAGTTCCTTTTGAGGAAGAATTAAAACGAGTTATGATTCACGGCGTACTGCATTACTGCGGTTATAAAGACAAATCTGATGCCGACGAATTATTAATGCGCTCTAAGGAAGATGAAAAATTAAAATTGTTTCACGTGAAACAAAATTAAACCAAACCCTAAAATTGTTTCACGTGAAACAATTTTTTGTATTTTTTATAAGTAAGTTCCACGTGGAACAAATTAAATACGAGTTGTAAATTTTGTTCTGTGTAAATGATTTTTTAATAGTTAATTAAAAAGTTTCACGTGGAACAAAATGTAATAAGATTAGAGTTGCGTTGTAGTTCGTGGTTTTTAATTTTTAATTTTTAAGTGAATATGTTTTTAGAAGAATATGATGTTATTGTTGTTGGTGCTGGTCATGCAGGCTGTGAGGCTGCAGCGGCATCGGCAAATTTAGGTTGTTCTACCCTATTGGTTACAATGAGCTTGCAAAACATTGCGCAAATGTCTTGCAACCCTGCTATGGGCGGAATTGCAAAAGGACAAATAGTTCGTGAGATTGATGCGTTAGGTGGTTATTCAGGAATTGTTTCCGATAATACAGCAATTCAATTCAAGATGCTTAATAAATCGAAAGGACCTGCTATGTGGTCGCCAAGAGTTCAAAGTGACCGCATGCGTTTTGCTGAAGAATGGCGGTTGATGTTAGAAGGAACGCCTAATCTTGATTTTTATCAAGAAATGGTTTCCGGAATGGTTATCGAAAATAATAAGGTTTTAGGTATTAAAACTTCTTTAGGTTTAACCATTCGAGGCAAATCTGTGGTGCTTACAAACGGAACTTTTCTTAATGGGTTAATTCATATTGGGGATAAACAATTTGGAGGAGGTCGTGCTGGCGAAAGTGCTGCTTACGGAATTACCGAAGATTTAGTAAAAGCTGGTTTCGAATCTGGTAGAATGAAAACAGGAACACCACCTCGTGTAGATGGTCGTTCGTTAGATTATTCTAAAATGAATGTAGAAGCGGGTGATATAAACCCATCTAAATTTTCCTATTCAGATGTAACAAAGCCATTACTGCATCAAAGAGATTGTCACATGACTTATACCTCTCTTTTGGTTCATGATATATTGCGTGAAGGTTTCGAACGTTCGCCAATGTTTAACGGACGTATTAAAAGTTTGGGTCCAAGATATTGCCCTTCTATCGAAGATAAGATAAATCGTTTTGCCGATAAAGACCGTCATCAATTATTTGTAGAACCAGAAGGCTGGAACACTTGCGAGGTTTATGTAAACGGATTTTCTACATCACTGCCAGAGGATATTCAATTTAAAGCCTTGCGTTCTGTTGTTGGTTTCGAAAAAGTAAAGTTCTTTAGAGCAGGTTATGCTATCGAATATGATTACTTCCCTCCTACGCAACTTAAACATACTTTAGAAACTAAATTAATTTCTGGTTTGTATTTTGCAGGTCAAATAAACGGAACTACAGGTTACGAAGAAGCCGCTTCTCAAGGTTTAATGGCTGGAATAAATGCAGCACTCAAGGTAAAAGAAAAAGAACCTTTAATCTTAAAACGAGACGAAGCTTATATAGGAGTTTTAATAGATGACTTAATTACAAAAGGTACCGAAGAACCGTACAGAATGTTTACTTCTCGTGCAGAGTTTAGAACCTTATTGCGTCAAGACAATGCCGATTTTAGATTGACTCCAATGTCGAATAAAATAGGTTTAGCTTCTGATGCTCGTTTGCGCAGAATGGAACACAAACTAAATGAATCAGAAAAAATGGTAGCTTTCTTTAAAGAAACCAGTATTACTCCTACTGAAGCAAATCCAGTTTTAATTGCAAAAAAAACCGCCGAAGTTAATCAGACCGATAAGATTTTTAAAATACTATCTCGCCCACAAATTGATTTGTCCGATGTTTTAAAATTTGAAAATGTGGCAAATTATGTTGCTAATAATAATGTTGATCAAGAAATATTAGAACAAGCAGAAATTCAAGTTAAGTATTCTGGTTATATCGATAAAGAAAGAGCCAATGCCGAAAAGTTAACTCGTTTAGAAGATTTAAAAATACCTGAAAAATTCGATTACCATCAAATAAAATCTATGTCTATTGAGGCCAAACAAAAATTATCTAAAATAAGACCAGTAACCATTTCGCAAGCCTCAAGAATATCTGGAGTTTCGCCAAGTGATATTTCGGTCTTATTGGTTTTTCTGGGAAGATAAATATTGTAGAAATTAGATTAACCATTTTGATTTCAGAAGGTTTATCTGATTTTGAAAATCTTTAATCTATATTCAAAAATCAAATTGTTCCACGTGAAACGTAAATAAATTTTTTAGTTTCAAAACTTAAATTAAAAATCGTTAATCTACATTCAAAAATCAAATGAATTTCCAAACCCATTCTGTTTTTATTAAAGTAAAAGACAATTCAATATCAAAAGAAAGCTTCGAATTGCTCATTGATGAAGAATTACAATTACTAAAAACACACCCGCAACCCTTGTTAGATATTCTTCCGAAATATTACGAAAGCGAAGATTATATTTCGCACACTGACGGAAAGCGTTCTTTGTTCGAAAAAATGTATCAAATTGTTAAATCCTATTCTTTAAACAAAAAAGTAAGTTTAATAAATACTCTCCATTTACAAAAAGGAAGTTTATTAGATATTGGTGCAGGAACTGGCGATTTCTTAGCCACAGCAAAAAAACAAGGCTGGCAAATTACAGGAATCGAACCTAATGAAAAAGCAAAAATAATTTCAATTTCTAAAGGCGTTTCATTTGCAGAAAATCTAGAAAGTATCTCATCTCATTCTTTCGACGTAATTACCATGTGGCATGTTCTAGAGCACGTTCCTGATTTAGAAAATCAAATCAAATTATTAAAAAGATTATTAAAACCAAATGGGACAATAATAATTGCAGTGCCAAATTATAAATCTTTTGACGCAAAATATTATGGAGAGTTTTGGGCAGCTTATGATGTGCCAAGACATTTGTGGCATTTCTCTAAAACAGCCATCGAAAAATTATTTGCTAACGAGAATATGAAACTCATAAAAATGCTTCCCATGATTTTCGATAGCTTTTATGTGTCGCTTTTATCAGAAAAATATAAAAACGGAAAAATGAATTTTATAAAAGCATTTTATATCGGATTGAAGTCAAATATGAAGGCAAAACGAAATTTAGAGTATTCTTCCCATATTTACGTGATAAAAAATAGCTAAAAACGATTTTAAGCCCTTTTTAGCAACGTTTAGTGTGGTTAATATATAAATTCATGCAAAAAAATAGAATTTAGCTTAAAACGAATTTAAAAAAGCGGTTTTTAATAGCGAAAAACTATGTTTTTAAATCATGTTATAAGGTTTTGCTATAATGATAAAAACCACGATAATTTTATCAAATAACCAAATCAACAAATAACCAAATCAACATTTCAAAAAAAAGTTTACTTTTACCAAAATTTAAAAATCAATAAAAAAATAAAAATGAAAAAAGTAGTATTATTAGCAGCAATTGTATTTTCAATAATTTCTTGTGATAAAAAAACTGAAGCAAAGGAATACAAGACTGCTTATGTTGACACTCAAAAAATGATGGAAGATTATACGGAGCTTAAAGAACTTCAAGATAAATATAAAACCAAAGGAGAAGTAATGGGTCGTGAACTTGAAGTAGCCGCAAAAAGACTCAAAGCAGAAGAAGCAGGTTTTCAGCAAAACGCACAAATAAAAGGGCAAGCTTGGGCACAGCAAAAAGCAGCAGAATTTCAGCAAAGAGAGCAACAATTGCAGTATGCACAACAAGCCATGATGCAACAATTGCAAGGGGAAAGTGGTGGAAAAATGGATACAATTGTAAAATCGATGAAACAAATCATTAAAGATTACGGAAAAGAAAAAGGATACGATTATATTTACGGAACAGGTGCAGAAGCTACCGTTTTGTACGCAAAGGATAGTTATGATATTACAAAAGAAGTTGTAAAATTACTAAACGATAAATACGCTGCAAAACCTAAAACAGAGGAAAAAGCAGCAGATAAAAAATAATTTTTTCTAAAAAATTTTAAAAACCTTCATCTTTAGTTAGTTGAAGGTTTTTTTGTTTCGCAAGGTTTCTCGAAGAAAATTAAAAGACTTTGTGCATCTCTGTGAAACCTTTGTGAAACTTCATGAAACAATTTAAAATAAATTCAATATTTTTGTCAAACTATATACAAACCAAAATGGAAAATATCTCAGCCGAAGCCAATTATACCCTACAATTCATCAATCAAACCCAGCGAAATATTTTCCTTACTGGAAAAGCAGGTACAGGAAAAACCACACTTTTACGGGAAATTATACAAACCACACACAAAAATTGTGTTGTAGTAGCCCCCACAGGAATTGCAGCACTAAATGCTGGCGGGGTTACGATTCACTCGATGTTTCAGTTGCCTTTTGGCGGGTTTATCCCAGATAATACAGTGCCACAATTTTCAGAATACATAAAATTTGAATCGAAAGCGACTTTAAATCGAAATTTTAGAATGAGTGGTTTGAAGAAATCAGTCATCAAAAATATGGAACTGCTTATTATAGATGAAGTGAGTATGCTTCGTGCCGATCTGCTCGACGGAATCGATTTTATGTTGCAATCCATTCGAAAAAAAAAAATTGCTTTTGGTGGCGTTCAAGTTCTTTTTATTGGAGATTTATTACAATTACCTCCTGTAATTAAGGATGAAGAATGGAAAACATTGCGCAACTATTACAAAGGAAAATTCTTTTTTCACTCGCATGTAATACAGCAAAATCCGCCGTTATATATAGAATTGTCAAAGATTTTTCGTCAAACCGATGAGATTTTTATTTCTATTTTGAATAATTTACGAAACAATAGGATTTCGCCACAAGATATTGAGAATTTAAACCAATATGTAAAACCAAATTTCGACCTCAAGGCCAATAAAGGATACATTACACTAACCACGCACAATGCCAAAGCCGATGGTATGAATGCCAAAGCTTTAGACGATTTAGAAGGCAAACAATACCAATACAAGCCAGAAATTACGGGCGATTTTCCAGAAAAAATTTATCCAATAGATCAGCATTTACAACTAAAAATTGGTGCGCAAGTCATGTTTGTAAAAAATGACTTGTCGTTAGAAAAACGATATTTTAATGGTAAAATGGGGATTATCAAATCATTATCGGAAGCAGAAATTTTAGTGCATTTTCCAGACGAAGATGTCACGATTGAAGTCGAAAAATACGAATGGCAAAATATTCGCTATTCTGTAAATAATTTAACCAAAGAGATAGAAGAAGAAACTTTGGGAACTTTTGTACACTACCCTATTAAGCTCGCTTGGGCGATTACGGTGCACAAAAGTCAAGGTTTAACTTTCGATAAAGCTGCGCTCGATGTGTCGCAAGTTTTTCAGCCAGGACAAGCTTATGTAGCCTTATCACGTTTGCGTTCGTTAGAAGGCTTAGTTTTGCTTTCTCCGCTACAAATGAATGGCATTTCGAACGATGCTGATGTGATGGACTATGCCGAAAACAAAGCAACCCAAGAAAAACTAGAAAAATCATTGCAACAAGAAACCACAAAATTCTTGCATAATTACCTAAAATCTACTTTCGATTGGGCAGATTTAGCTCAAGAATGGCGCAATCATTTGTACAGTTATAGCGAAAAAGACGAATCAGCAACAAAATCGAAACATTCGCTTTGGGCAAAAAAACAAACCGATATCGTTACCAAAATTCAAGAACCAGCAAGAAAATTTTTGAGTCAGTTAGACAAACTTTTTAGTGCAGAACCATTTGATATTCATTTTATTAAAGAAAGAATAGATGCCGCCTACACTTATTTTTTTGCACAAATGGATGGTATTGTTTATGATATTTTATGGAAAATAGAAGAAGTAAAACGCATCAAAAAGGCAAAAATGATGTTCGACGAATTATCAGTATTAGAAGAAGTACAAATTAAAGCAGTTTTTAAACTCATGAAAGCCAAGTTGCTTGTCAAAACAATTGCTTCGGGCGATATAATTTCTAAAGAAAATTTAACTTCTAACGACATTAAAAGCTACAAAACCAATAAGATAGATGCGATTCACGAAGAATTTAAAAGATTAAACATCACATTAATTGATGATAATCTCGACGTAGAACGTTATGCTAAGAAAAAGAAAGAAGTTAAGGAGGTTAAAAAATCGACCGTACAAGAAACCTACGAATTGTGGCAACAAAAAAACACAATCAAAGAAATTGCAGCCCTTAGAAAACTAACCCCACAAACTATTGGCGGACATCTGGCAAAGCTTATAGAATCTGGAACTATCGCCATTACCGATGTTTTGCCAGCAGACAAAATATCAGCTTTAGCCGAAGCCTTTTTTGGTTACAAAGAAGAAACCCTAAACCCACTAAAAGAAAAATATGGCGACGAATTTACTTGGGACGAATTAAAAATGTACAAATCGAGTTTGAATGCGGGTTAATATTCATCTGTTTTTTTAAATTGAAACTGTGATTTTTGTGTTTTTACCTTAAAAATTTAAAAAGCTAGAAACACAACGAAGAATCATAGTGCATAGCATTTTTATAGCTTTCAAACACAAAAGTGCTAATACCAATTTATCTTTAAAAATACTGGAATNNAAACTTTAAATGGTATAAATAGCATTGAAGCATTAGTAGACAATCCCGTTTGCGCTTATTTTACTGTAGGAAAATCCCTTTCGGTAAAAGAGTTTAAGAATCATTTGGATGAAATTATAACCACTTCAAATTTGGGAGAAAAAGCATTTACTACAGATGAAGCAAAGGGGAAAATAATCAGAAAATGGAGCCAGTTATTTTACGGAAGAATCAATTAATACCAATTTATCTTTAA
>NZ_MUHE01000021.1:0-51796 GCF_002217405.1 Flavobacterium psychrophilum DSM 3660 = ATCC 49418
CTTATACTTGGGCGTTTTGCGAAAACTGCTATACTTTTTTAGGTCACATAAATAAACACCTCGAATAAATTTTATTAGCTGTAAAGTTTCATATAATTATAAAATAGTCTAAAAAAACAGACCTAAATATTATACCAATTTAGCTTTAAAAATACTGGAATATTTATTGAGGATGTTGTCATTCCGAGGAACGAGGAATCTCATAATTTGAATAACTTGATGAGATTCCTCGTTCCTCGGAATGACAAACTGTATGTTTTTTTATCCCAGTAAATTTAAACTTTAAATGGTATTAGGTTGATGTCTAAATCTTTCAATCGGTTTAAATTTATTTATTCTCTTACAATATTTGCGCCTATGGCTCTTAAGCGTTCATCTATACGCTCGTAACCACGATCTATTTGTTCGATGTTTTGTATAATACTGGTTCCTTTTGCAGTAAGTGCAGCGATTAGCAACGAAATTCCGGCTCTAATATCTGGCGATGACATTGTGGTTGCTTTGAGTTGCGATTCGAAATCATGTCCCATAATAACAGCTCTGTGCGGGTCGCAAAGCATAATTTTTGCGCCCATATCTATTAGTTTATCTACGAAGAACAAACGACTTTCGAACATTTTTTGGTGTATCAAAACATCCCCTTTTGCTTGTGTTGCCACTACAAGAATAATACTTAATAAATCTGGTGTTAATCCTGGCCAAGGCGCATCGGCAATAGTCAAAATCGAACCATCAATATCGGTTTTTATTTCATAGTTCTCATGTGTAGGAATGTAAATATCATCGCCTCTTTTTTCTAAAGTAATTCCTAATTTTCTAAAAGTATTTGGAATAATACCTAAATTGTCCCATGATACATTTTTGATGGTAATTTCGCTTCTTGTCATAGCCGCAAGACCAATCCAAGAGCCTATTTCGATCATGTCTGGTAAGATTCTATGCTCACAACCACCAAGAGAATCTACTCCTTCTATAGTTAATAAGTTAGATCCTACGCCAGTTATTTTTGCCCCCATCGAGTTTAGCATCTTACATAATTGTTGTAAGTAAGGTTCGCAAGCGGCATTGTATATGGTTGTAATTCCTTGGGCAAGAACAGCTGCCATTACAATATTTGCGGTTCCAGTTACCGATGCTTCGTCGAGTAGCATATAAGCACCTTTTAGTTTGCCATCAACTTCTACACCATAAAAATGGTCTTCTCTTTCGTATCTAAACTTAGCTCCAAGATTTATAAATCCTTCAAAGTGTGTGTCTAAACGTCTTCTCCCTATTTTATCTCCACCTGGTTTAGGAATATAGCCGCAACCAAATCTTGCTAATAAAGGCCCAACGATCATGATCGAACCACGAAGCGAACCGCCTTCTTTTTTAAAAGCTTCGGTTTTTAGATAATCTATATTTACTTCATCAGCCTGAAAAGTATAATCTCCAGGGCCATTTTTTTGAATTTTTACACCTAAATTTCCAAGTAAAACAATTAGTTTATTTACATCAATAATGTCTGGAATATTAGTTATCCTAACTTTTTCCGAAGTTAGTAATGCTGGACATAAAACCTGCAACGCTTCGTTTTTTGCTCCTTGTGGTGTGATTTCTCCTTTTAGTCGGATACCGCCTTCTATTTTGAATGTGCCCATCTTTAAATTTTAGATTTCAGATTTTAGATTTCAGATTTCAGACCGTTATCTGCTATTTGAAACTTACCCTCTGTAATTTTTATATTGGTTTTCTGTTATTATTTTTATTCATCATTGGTTTACCATTTTTTACAATTTTTGGTTTACCATTATTATTGTTTGTCTGAATTTTGTTAGACATGCGTTTGTTAGTCCGCATCAAATCATTAGAGTTTAATAACTCTTCTGTGCTTTGTGTCAAGTTTATTTTTCCGTCAGACAATTCTAATAAATGCTCAAAAATAACTTCATCAGTCACTGTATCTTTGTTCCAGCTCAAATAAGATTTTTTCATGTGCGTAGCAATAACTTTGCACAAAGCGTTTTTTAGTTCGCCTTCTTCCCATTTGTTTGCCACATCAATCATATACTTAATATTGTTTCCGTAAAAACGATATTTAGGAAAATTTTGAGGGTATTTTAAAGGGTCAGGGCGCATTTTTAAAACCTCACGCGAGGGGATAGGATACGGAGAATCTACCTCTAATTTAAAATCAGACATGATAAATATCTGATCCCATAACTTATGCTGAAAATCTATCACATCACGCAAATGTGGGTTCAAATTCCCCATCACCGATATAATGTATTTTGCCGCTTTATTGCGCTCATCTCTATCCTCGATAGCCGTAGCTTGATCTACTAAAACATGCAAATACCTCCCGTATTCAGGAATAATAAGAGGCTTTCTTTCAGAATTATATTCTAAATTTTGCACCACATCGCCAGCAATTTCTTTTGTATATTTTATATTCATATTTACAGGGAAACGATACCTTTTATAGTACCTACTTCTTGGTATTTAGCAATTATTTCATCGGCATTTTTCATAGTAACATCTACAGAAACACTGGTAAATTTGCCCGTTTTAGATTTGGTTGTTTTTATTACTGCCCCCATACAATCAAAAGCATTTTCAACACGCATTACATTGTCATCTACCGTAGGCACGATAAATTTAAACAAATATTCCGCAGGCCAATTATTACTATTATCTAATTCTACTTTCAATCGTTCGTAGAACTCTTCAATTTTCTTATCCATTATTCAACTTAAAAGAAAAGCAAATATACAATTTTAGCATTATAAATTAGGATTTTTTGAAGCGAATTACTCGGGTATTTTTGCAATCGCAATTCCTGCTGCTGGAAGTCGCTTTCGCAAGAAAAATGCGAAGAGCTCCAACAATTCCAGCGTCAGGGCTAGTTAGGATTTTGTATTACCCCCTTGGCTAGTTTTAGCACCAAGAAGATCTTTCTAATTTCAGGATAGTCACTATTATTTTAGGACTGTACGTTACTAATACGGCGCAAAAAAGCAACACAGATTTCTTCAATAGCATCTATAAAATTTGTGTTAACCTGCAAAAGTAATGCCAAAAAAAGACAGGTACACATTAAAGGTAGCCATACTATTATTTTAATACCTTACCGGTTGGCTTTGCTCGGGTCGTAATTTTTAATTATCTTTGCGCCTTATTTTTTAAAAAAGTGCAAAAAGAAATTGTTGTTATCATAGGAGGACCAGGAACAGGCAAAACCACAATCATAGATGGCCTACTGTCTAAAGGTTATTGCTGTTATCCAGAAATTTCTCGAGAAGTTATTCTCGAGGCCAAAAAAGAAGGAATAGAACAATTGTTTCTAGAAAAACCATTGCTTTTTAGCGAATTATTACTAGAAGGAAGAAAAAAACAGTTCGAAAACGCACTAGCAGAAACTCATGACATTGTTTTTCTTGACCGAGGAATACCAGACATTCTAGCCTATATGCACTACATAGGCGATAGTTATCCCTCTTTTTTTGATGCTGCTTGTCGTAGCAATACTTATACTAAAATATTTATTTTACCACCATGGGAAGATATATATGTTTCTGATAATGAGCGATATGAAAGCTACGAACAAGCAAAACTTATTTACAATCACCTTGTAGAAACTTACCAAAAATACGGTTACAATCTTATCGAAGTCCCAAAAGATAGTGTAGATAATAGAATTCTTTTTATCTTAGAGCAAATTTAGATTTTAATAAATCTAAAGTCTAAACTCTAAAATCTAAATTTTAAATGCAAAGAGCATTACAAATTCTTCAAAAACATTGGCATTACGATTCTTTTAGACCCGTTCAGGACACTATAATACAATCTGTTCTCGAAGGAAATGACACTTTCGGACTCATGCCCACTGGTGGCGGAAAATCATTATGTTTCCAAGTTCCAGCTATGGTTAATGATGGTTTGTGCCTAGTAATTTCGCCTTTGGTTGCCTTAATGAAAGACCAAGTAAATCAGTTGCAAGCCCGTAATATAAAAGCCATCGCACTAACAGGCGCTATAAAGGCTAATGAGTTAATAAATTTACTAGACAATTGTCAATTTGGCAACTACAAATTCCTCTATTTATCGCCCGAAAGATTAGAACAAGACTGGGTTCTAGAGCGAATAAAAGCCTTACCCATTTCGCTTATAGCTATCGATGAAGCACACTGTGTATCGCAATGGGGACACGATTTTAGACCTTCTTATTTAAAAATTAAAAACTTAAAATCTCATTTCAATAAAACTCCATTTGTAGCACTCACCGCATCGGCAACGCCACAAGTAAAAGATGATATTATTACATTATTAGGATTAGAAAACCCAAAGGTTTTTCAGCAATCCTTTGCCCGAGATAATTTAGGGTATTTTATTATTCCTGCCGAAGACAAAATTTATAAACTACATCAGATTTTACAAAAAAATCCAGAATCGGCTATTATATATGTACGAAACAGGAAAAATTGTCACGAATATGCTTCACATTTATCAGTTTTAGGGCATAAAACTACTTTTTATCATGCAGGTCTATCAGTAAAAGAAAAAGAGGCCAATATGAATTCTTGGATGCGGGACGAAAAAAACGTTATGATAGCCACTAGTGCTTTCGGAATGGGGATTGATAAGCCCAATGTAAAAACAGTTATACATATTAACTTACCCGAAAATTTAGAAAGTTACTACCAAGAAGCAGGACGAGCAGGACGAAACGGAGAAAAAGCTTTTGCTGTTTTAATAAGTTCGCCCTCGGATATTATTATGGCCGAAAGCCAGTTTATAGCTGTTTTGCCAGATACTGTTTTCTTGAAAAATGTTTTTGTAAAACTTTGTAATTATCTCAGAATCGCTTATGGGGAAGGAATTAATGAAGAGTTTTCTTTTAATTTGAATCAATTTTGTAGTTATTATAAATTACCAACATTAAAAACCTACAATGCACTTCAGTTTCTAGATCGGCAAAGTATCATTTCTCTTTCGCAAGAATTTTCGGAGAAAGCACAAGTTCAATTTTTAATAGAATCTAAAGAAGTTATTAGATATATTAGTTTAAATCGTGATGACGAGCCAATTGTTTCAATAATTTTAAGAACTTATCCAGGTATTTTCGATTTGCAAACCAATATTAATACCGATTTTATTGCAAAAAAATCAAATACAACCGAAGCTAAAGTATTAAATTTGTTAGAAAAATTGCAAAAAATGGAAATAGTTGCTTATTTTTCACAAAAAAACGAATCTAAAATAACATTTCTAGAAGTTCGTGAAGACGACAGAACCATCAATCGAGTTTCGAGACATTTAGAAAAGCAAAATTTAGTCAAAAAACAACAATTACAATCAGTTGTAAACTACGTTTCTAATAAAGATACTTGTAAAAGCAAATTACTTTTACAATATTTTGGAGAAACAGCGACTAAGGATTGTGGCGTTTGTTCTTATTGTAGCAATAAAAAAAAGGCAACACATAATAGGGAAGAAATTAGAGCTAAAATGATTAGGATATTGACCAAAAACCCAATGAATTCTAGAGCATTAACCGCAATGTTATCTGTCGAAGAATCTGAAATATTAAAAATATTGCAGCAATTGTTAGAACATAACATCATTAGCATCAATACAAAAAATGAATATATAATAAGATAAAATGCCACAATAATTAGTATTAAACTAACAAGGATATGGTAGGCATTTCAGCTTCCAATAAAAAATAAATAGAATAAATACAGATGAAAGCATTACGAATCGTTTTTATGGGAACCCCAGAATTTGCAGTAGGAATTCTAGATGCCATTGCAAAACAAAACAAGCACGAAATAGTAGGTGTAATTACCGCAGCCGATAAACCTGCGGGAAGAGGTCAGAAAATAAAATATTCGGCAGTAAAGGAATATGCTTTACAAAAGGAACTCACTTTATTACAACCAACAAATTTGAAAGACGAATCTTTTTTGTTAGCCTTAAAATCGTTAAACGCAAATCTTCACATTGTAGTTGCTTTTAGAATGTTGCCTAAAGTTGTTTGGGCTATGCCAGAACTAGGAACGTTTAATTTGCACGCATCACTTTTGCCAAACTATCGTGGTGCAGCACCTATAAATTGGGCCATTATAAATGGCGAAACAAAAACAGGGGTTACTACTTTTTTTATTGATGACAAAATAGATACTGGTGCCATGATTTTAAGTAAAGAATTAGAAATTTCCGAATCTGAAAACGTAGGCGACCTTCATGATAAATTGATGGTTTTAGGCTGCGATGCAGTTTTAGAAACTTTAGATAAAATTGCCCATGGTAATGTGGTCACCACAATTCAGGAAGATACGTCAGATATAAAAACTGCATACAAACTAGATCGAGACAATTGCAAAATAGATTTTACAAAAAATATAACCGAAGTGTATAATCTAATACGAGGCTTAAGCCCTTATCCTTCGGCTTGGTGTAACTTTCGAGATGCAGATCAAGAATTTAGTATTAAAATATATGATACAAAACAAGAAGTGTTATTGCATGATTACACAATAGGAAGCGTAATTACGACCAAGAAAGAAATAAAAATTGCAGTTCTTGGCGGTTTTATTCAGGTATTGTCTTTACAATTTCCAGGAAAAAAGAAAATGATGGCTCACGAATTACTAAATGGGCTCACTTTTTCTGAGTTTGCTATGGTATTTTAAAGGCGTAAGTTGTTTTTTTTTAAATTAAAAAAGCCTATTTATCAACAAAAAAACAAAGTTATCAACAAAACAAGTAAAAAATTTGCTTAACTGTTGTGAGAATAGGAAATCCTATTAAATTTGTATGTATAAGTATAAATTATTAACCAATCATTAATATAATTATTATGAACAAATCAGATTTAATCGATGCAATGTCAGCTTCAGCTGGAATTACAAAAGCTGCTGCCAAATTAGCCTTAGAATCATTTTTAGGCAATATTGAAGAAACTTTGCAAAAAGGTGGAAGAGTTTCTCTAGTTGGATTTGGATCTTGGTCTGTATCTAACAGAGCTGCAAGAGACGGAAGAAACCCACAAACAGGAGCAACAATTAAAATTGCTGCTAAAAACGTAGTGAAATTTAAAGCAGGTGCTGAATTAGAAATAGCAGTAAATAAATAATATTTTATTATAGAATACAGAAGCTACGCATTGCGTGGCTTTTTTTTTATTTTTTTAACGATTATATTTGGTTTATACGTGTATTATTTGTTAAATTTAGATAAAAATAGAATATTATGATAGCTGTAAAACCAAAAAAAGGACATTTGCTAGTAGCAGAACCTTCTATAACAGGGGATTTATCTTTCAATAGATCGGTAGTTTTGCTAGCAGATCATAACTGTGAGGGGTCTGTTGGGTTTATCTTAAACAAACCTTTGGGTTATACCATTAACGATTTAATTCCTGAAATATCGGCAAGATTTAAGGTGTATAATGGAGGACCTATCGAGCAAGATAATCTATATTTTATACACAATATCCCGCAGCTAATTCCCAATAGTATCGAAATTGCTGAAGGTATTTATTGGGGAGGGTGTTTCGATTCTACTCGCGATTTAATTAATCAGGGAAAGATAACTCAAAATAATATTCGCTTTTTCCTAGGATATTCGGGCTGGGATGCAGCCCAATTGCAAGAGGAGTTAGAGTCTAATTCTTGGATTATTTCTGAAAATAATCTTCACAATAAAATTATAGGGAAATCATCAACAGATTTGTGGCGTGAAAAAATAAAGGAACAAGGGGGGGATTATTTAATATGGTCTAATGCGCCCGAAAATCCCATTTTAAACTAGCCTAATCTAATTTTTGCATTTAACTTTGTAATTAGTTGAGCTGCAATACTAGACTGAAACTCTTTTTTTCGGTATTTTGTTATGGGCTGAATACCAGTAATTACATTTGTAATAAACAATTCGTCTGCTTTTTGCAAATCGAAAGGGGAAATTACCGCTTCAGTAATTTCAATATTTTCAATCGTTTTTGCTAAAGATAAAATTTGCTTTCGCATGATACCATTTAAGCAACCTTCAGAAATTGGAGGGGTATATAAAACCCCTTCTTTTAGCATAAAAATATTCCCGTTTAAAGCTTCGATTACATTCTTATCTTCATTAATTAGAATGCAATTATCTAAGCCATTTTCGTTTGCGTAAATACTTCCTGTAATATTGATTAGTTTGTTTGTTGTTTTCAGTGTAGAAAATAGCTGTTTCGAGATATAAAAATCTTTATATAAATCGACTTCATAATTTGCTTTTTGAATTGCGTAAAGCGGTTTTTCAATTTTAGAAACTGAAATATCATAAGCTACATTGTTGTTTTCGGGTAAGTAATAACCGCCATCTTTTCTAAAAACAGTAATTCTAGCTCTACCCGATGCTTGAACGTTCTCTTCTTTTGCTTTAGATAACAGTTCGCCTTCAAAGAATTCCATGGTGAAATTCATAGGGATTTCCATTCTTAAAATTCGCATAGAAGACATTAATCGAAAATAATGATCTTCTAAAAATAGAATTTTATTGTCTAAAATCTTGACAGTTTCAAAAACTGCATCACCATATAAAAACGCACGATTATTTTGCATATAAAAAAGATCTGAAAAATTCAGTGCAAATATAAGTTTAATATCTTTTAGAAACTACACAGATCCTATAACATGTTTTAAATCTGAAATTTGATTTTCCCACAACAATTTCGATTCTTGTATGTCATTTGGCTCAGCATAATCTACAATCATAAGAGAAACATCTTTCGTAATTTCGTCAACAAGGATTTTTAGCTCAAAATAATATTCTGTATCTTTATTATCGTTGTCCATCCATTTGAACTTAATTTTTTCTCCAGTTTTTTTAGAATATAATCTTGCTTTTTCTTCGGAGTCATTCCAAATAAAGGTGTAAAATTCGCCACGTGAGTTTACATTATCTGCAAACCATTCTTGTAGTCCAGAAGGAGTTGATATGTATTGGTATAACAACTGCGGAGACGAGTTTATAGGGAATTCTAATTCGTAGCGTATTTTATTTTGCATAGTTTATAATTTGGGTCTAATGTATATAATTATGGTTTGATAAAAAAATCTTTTTTAATAAAAATTTTTATCAAAAATGTTTGTGGTTTTTAAATATAGTGTTATATTTGCACCCGCATTGAGATATGTAAAACTAAATAAATGGCGAGATAGCTCAGTCGGTTAGAGCGCAGGATTCATAACCCTGAGGTCACGGGTTCAACTCCCGTTTTCGCTACAAAAAAAAGTCCAAAACTTAGTTTTGGACTTTTTTTATATTATGTTTTCTGTGTTTTTTATCCTCGAGCCGTTTTGTTTGATTGTTAGAGGGTTTGTAATAATATTGGCTGTAATTTAATTTGTTTTAATGGCATAGTATAATCATATATTTGTATTAGGTTTTGTTTTACTTTAGTTCTAGTAAAGCATAGCCTTGTGAGCAAAGTATAGGTTTGTGTAGCTCTTTTTTATGTTCCTATGTGTTTGTGTTTTAAAATAGTGAGTAAAAAACTCACTATTTTAAAACCCGTCAATAATAAAGGATTTACTCTTGAATTTTTAAAGGTAAGCCTTCTATTTGCAACTGATTTGTCTTTAGTAATTTATCACTTTGGTGAAAACCCAAATTAGCCTGTTCTCTTAAATAGGCCATTTTTATAGCGGCAATCGCAGCTTCTGTGCCTTTGTTTCCGTGTATTCCTCCGCTTCTGTCTATAGATTGTTGTTCGGTATTATCTGTTAATAAACAGAAAATAGTAGGTATGTCAGATAAAACATTTAAATCTTTTATGCCTTGTGTTACGCCTTCGCAGACAAACTCGAAGTGCATAGTTTCTCCTTTTATTACGCAACCTATTGTAATTACTACATCAGGTTTTTGGGTTTCAATCATTTTTTTTGCTCCGTAAATGAGCTCGAAACTTCCTGGAACATTCCAGCGGATAATGTTTTTGTGTAGTGCACCACAATCTGTTAGTGCTTCAATTACACCTGAATATAATCCTTCGGTAATGTGATCGTTCCATTCTGAAATAACAATCCCAAACCGAAAATTTTTCGCGTTTGGGATTGTGTTTTTATCATAATTAGATAAGTTTTTATTTGCTGTAGCCATCTTTGTCAGTTAAAAATTAAAAAGTTACGAATTAAAAATTAATATAAATACTTTTAATTTTTAATTGAATTTATTGTGTCATTCCTATTAACGCATCTATATTTTGTGCTTCTGGTGTTGCTTCAAAATTATCTTTAATATCTGTAAAATATTTTAAGGCATCTGCTTTTTTGCCCAAAGACATGGCTGTTTGTCCTGCTTTTAGTAAAAAACGTGGTGTTGTAACATCATTTTTATTACTTTCTGCTGCTTTTATATAAAACTCTAAAGCTTGTTCTGGCTTTTTTAATTCTGAATACGCATCTCCTGTTGCTCCAATTGCTATGGCGTTTGTAAAAGCATCATCAGATTTAAAATTTGCTAAATGATCTATTGCAGCTTGAAATTTCTTTGTGTTTAGTAAAGCCATTCCGGCATAATATTCTGCTAAGTTTCCTGCATCAGTACCTGAGTGTGATTTGATGATGTCTAGAAAACCTTGTTTTCCATCGCCTCCGTTTAGCGCTAAATTATATAATGAATCGCTTGCAGTTCCTTCTACGGCTTTCTTAAAGTATTGTTGCGCTTGGAACATATCACTTGCTGCTTCGCTTTCTTTTGGCCCAGAAACAAATTTATTGTATAATAAATATCCGGCTGTTAGTAAGGCAATGCCGCCTACAATAGATAAAATGATATTCTGATTTTTTGCCACAAATTCTTCTGTTCTTGAAGCAGTTTCGTCTAATGTATTAAAAACGCCAGCAGTTGCGCTGTCTTTTTCATCAATATTAATTTCGTTTTCAATATCATTTACGTCAGTTTCTACTTTTTCTTCTTCAGGTTTTGGAGCTTTATATCCTCTTTTATTGTAAGTTGCCATTTATAATTTAATTTAATGAGTTGCAAAAATAAAATTTTTATTCATAAATAAAAGCTGTTTGACTGTTATTTTTAATAATTTACAATCCTAATTGAAATGCACCAAAATATATTGCCCAAAAGTCGAAATTTGCAATGTCATAATATGAAAGTCTTGTGCGAAACTATTTTTGTTTATTTTTGATATTTCATTGGTGTAAAAAATAAAAAAATAAGCGTTTTAGAGTTTAAAACTCATAACTTGCAATCGTGTCTAACTTTATTAAAAAGGCATTCCTATTATTATATGTATCTAAAAAAAATCTCATTATTTAATTTTAAAAATTTTAGCGACACTAGTTTCAATTTCGAGCATAAAATAAATTGTTTCGTGGGTAAAAATGGTGTTGGAAAAACAAACGTACTCGATGCAATTTATCATTTGTCTTTCGGGAAAAGCTATTTTAATACGTTGGCCGTTCAAAATATAAAACACGATGAAGATTTTTTTGTGATTGATGGCGAATTCGACAAACAAGAAAGATCAGAAAATATTCTTTGCAGTTTAAAAAAAGGACAAAAAAAAATATTGAAGCGCAACGGAAAAATATACGAAAAGTTTTCTGATCATTTAGGATTTATACCATTAGTAATTATTTCTCCAACCGATGCCGATCTTATTCGAGAAGGAAGCGAAACTAGACGAAAATTCATAGATAGTGTAATTTCTCAATTAGATAATCAATATTTACAGGGGTTAATTTTGTACCAAAAAGTATTAAGTCAGCGCAATGCATTGCTTAAATATTTTGCGGTAAACCGTGTTTTTGAAACAGGAACTTTAGATATTTATAACGAACAATTAAATGATTTGGGGCAAAGTATTTTCGAAAAAAGAAAACAATTTTTAAACGATTTTATTCCCATTTTTAATTCATTTTATCAAAACATTTCTAATTCGGCCGAAACCGTGCAATTAGAATACGAAAGTCAGTTAGAAAAACAAGATTTATTATCGCTTTTGCAAGAAAATATTAATAAAGACAGGTCCTTACAATATACAAGTGTTGGGGTGCATAAAGACGATTTGTCTTTTAATATAGCACATTACCCTATTAAAAAATTTGGTTCTCAGGGACAACAGAAATCTTTTCTGATTGCTTTAAAATTAGCTCAATTTGAATTTGTAAAAAAACAAAGTGGGGAAAAACCTATTTTACTTTTCGACGATATTTTTGATAAACTAGACGAAACTCGTGTCGAAAAAATTGTAGCAATGGTAAATAATGATGATTTTGGACAGTTGTTTATTTCCGATACACATTCCCAGCGAACAGAAAATATTGTAAAAATGACCCACCAAAGTTATAAGATATTTAATCTTTAATTGTTATATTAGCTAAAAAAATAAAAATGAAAAAAATAATTTCTATTCTATTTATAAGTTTACTATTTATAAGTTGTAAAGGACAAACAGAAAAAGCCATACAAACAATCGATGTAAAGGCTTTTGCTCAAAAATTGCAAACCACAAAAAACCCTCAATTACTAGATGTTCGAACGCCACAAGAATATGCTGTCGAGCATATTGGAGACGCTACAAACGTAAACTGGAACGCCACAAGCTTTGTTTTGGAAGTAGAAAAATACGACAAAACAAAACCCGTTTTTGTATATTGCAAAGTAGGAGGAAGAAGTGCACAGGCGGCAGATAAACTTGCACAATTGGGTTTTACAACCATATACAACCTAGACGGTGGTATGATGAAATGGAACGCTAGCGGAATGGCACAACCAAATAATAAAATTATAGGAATGTGCAATCAAGAATTTAATGAGTTATTAAAATCGAACAAAAAAGTAATGGTTAATTTTTATGCAGAATGGTGCGCACCTTGCAAAAAAATGAGTCCATATATCATCAAGATGCAAGATGAAATGAAAGACAAAGTAAATATTGTAAGGCTAGATGCCGATAAAAATAAAACCCTTGTAGAGGCTTTAAAACTTGATGGTTTACCAGTAATTATACTTTATGAGAATGGGAAAGAAATATGGCGAAACATAGGTTATATTACAGAAGAAGACTTAAAAAAACATTTGTAAAATGATTACCAAAGAAGCCATTCAGTTTATTGACGATTTAAAAGCCAATAACAACACAGAATGGATGCATGCCAACAAAAAACGATACGAAAGTTACAAAAAAGATTATCATCAGTTTATTGCATCTGTTTTACAAGAAATGAAACCTTTAGACAAATCGTTAGATTTATTAGAAATTAAGAATTGCACTTTTCGCATCAATCGTGATATTCGATTTTCTAAAGACAAGCAACCCTACAAAACCAATATTGCACTTTGGCTAAGTACTAATAGAAACCGAAAAAACAGTCCTGGTTATTATATTCATTTCGAAAAAGGAAGTTCCTTTATTGCCGGTGGTGTTTGGTGTCCCGAAGCCAATGAACTAAAAAGTATTAGGAAAGAAATTGCTTTTTTTTATGATGATTTAGAAGCCATTGTAAACAATTCGATTTTCAAAAAACAATTCGTAGCCATTACTCGAGAAGATAGTAATTTGTTAAAAAAAGCACCAAAAGGGTATGAACCCAATCATCCTGCTATCGAATTTTTAAAGCTAAAAAGCTATACTTGTTCTCAAAAAATTGATGATAAGTTCTTTTTAGACAAAGATTTTTCTAAAAAAATAGCTCAAAAACTAATTGCGCTAAAACCGTTAAATGAGTTTTTAAACAGGGCTCTAGAAACCGAAGAATAAAATAGTACAATGCAAAAAAAACGAATTCTTTTTCTTGGAGAAACCTATAGAGCCGACGCCATAACTTGGATGAATGGCTTGAAGGAATTTGGTGATTTCGAAATTGTAACCTGGGAGTTAAAAACACGAAGTTCTGGTATCTCTAGGCTAAAAAGATTAATAGAATTAGCTAGAACATTTGTAACCATAAAAAGTATTGCTCGAAAATTTAATGCCAATATGGTTATTGCCGAAAGGACCACTAGTTACGGATTTCTTGCTGCGCTTTCAGGAATAGAACCAGTAGTTATTGCACAACAAGGAATAACAGACTTATGGCCTCTAAATTCACCATTGTATCCGTTTAAAAAAATAATTCAGGACTATGCGTTTAAAAAAGCTGATTTGATACATGCTTGGGGCGGTGTTATGGTAGCAAATATGCAAAAATGCCATGTAGATAGGGCTAGAATTTTGGTTTTACCAAAAGGAATAAATTTAACTCGTTTCCAATACCAAGAAAATTGCAACAAACCATATATTAAAGCAATTGTAACACGATCGTTACTAGCAGAATATAAGCATGACTTAATTTTGAAAGCTTTTGCAATACTAAAAAAACAACACATTCCATTCGAATTAACCATTGTTGGCGATGGGATTTTATTAAAAAGCTTAAAACTACGGGCTAAAGAATTAAAAATTGAAGAACACGTAACATTTACGGGACTAATTAGCAACAACGACTTGCCACAATTATTGCAAAACGCCAATATTTATATCAGTATGCCAACAACCGAAGGCGTTTCGGCATCATTATTCGAAGCTATGGCTTGTGGCTGTTTTCCAATTGTGACTGATTTACCTGGAAACAGAAGCTGGATTACACAAAAAGAAAACGGAATTTTAGTAGCCTCTGAAAACACTAAGCAGTTAGCTGAAGAAATTATTTGGGCTTTTAAAAATACCGAAATCAGACAAAAAGCCGTTTTAGAAAACAGAAAATTTGTAGAAAAAAACGCAAATTATGCTGTTAATATGAAAATAATAGCAGACAAATACCATCAATTAATAAACCAAAAATCTATTTAATTTATGTGTGGTATAAACGGAATATTGCATCTTAGTAGCAAATTGGTCGATAAAAATCAACTGGTAAAAATGCGTGATGTTCTAGCACATCGCGGCCCGGACGATGCTGGTATTTTTATCGAAAAAAATATAGGGTTGGGGCACAGACGATTGGCTATTATCGATACTTCATCGGCAGGGCATCAGCCTTTTTATTCTGAAAACGGACGATATGTTATTGTGTTTAATGGAGAAATATACAATTACAAAGACTTTTATGCTGAATTAAAAGATAAAGGAGTTGCACTAAAATCCGATTCGGATACCGAAGTTTTACTCAAACTATACGAATTGTATGGTCTAGAAATATTACCTAGACTAAACGGAATGTTTGCCTTTGCTATTTGGGACAAAGAACAAAAAAAACTAGTTTTGGCTAGAGACAGAATGGGGGTGAAGCCTTTATATTATTCGTTATACCAAAGCACTTTGTATTTTGCTTCAGAGCAGAAAGCACTTTTTGCAGCAGGAATTCCTATACAAATATCAGAAAGCGGTTTAGAAGAGTATTTCTTCAACAGATTTGTAGCAGGCGAAAATACCTTATACAATCATGTAAACAAGATTTTGCCAGGACACTACATGACTATTTACGAAAACGGAAACTCTAAAACTACAAAATGGTGGAATCTGAAAGAAGAAATACAAAACCACGAAACAATTGCAAATCCAAAAAAATGGTTCGAAGAAACTTTTTTCGAATCTGTAAGACTCCGTATGGTTAGCGATGTTCCTGTTGGGGTTTTGCTAAGTGGCGGCTTAGATTCTGGTTCTATATTATCATCGTTATACCATCAGGATTACAAAAATATTCAAACCTTCAATATTGGTTTTTCTGAAGAAAAGCACAACGAGTCTTATTTAGCAAAAAATATTACAGAAGAATATAATTATGAATATAATTCTATGAAGGTTGAAGGAGATTTGCTTTACGATAGTTTGTTAGAATCTTCCTATTTTCAAGACGAGCCTCTCATGCACCTTAACGAGCCACATTTGCTTGCTGTATCTAAATTAGCCAACGCTAAAGTAAAAGTATTACTCTCTGGCGAAGGAGCAGACGAACTTATGGGGGGCTATGTTCGCTATAAAGCCTTAAGGCGGCCAACCCTGCTAAAAGCAATTTCTTACTTAAGTAATTTCAATTTCTTAAATAACAATCCAAGATTTAATAAGCTATTGCGATATTCAAAAATAACAAATAATTCAGATTTAGTACTCTTTAATAGTACCAGTGTTTATCCAAATGATATTCACGAATTTTATGGAGAAAAGAAAGAACCAATAAACGAATACCGTTATCAGCTCCTAAACGAAGCGAAAGAATTGTATCCTAATAGCCTGCAAAGGCAAGCGTTATATTTTGACCAGCATACCTATATGTGTTCGCTTTTAGACAGAAATGATCGCTGTACAATGGGTGCATCTATCGAATGTCGTGAGCCATTTTTAGACCAACGACTTGTTGCTGGTTTAGGAACCTTAGATGACAACTGGTTGTTTTCTGGAAAAAAAGGAAAATACATCTTAAAAAATACCATGCAAGACAAACTCCCCCAAGATATTCTTAATTTCAGGAAAATTGGGCTTAGCGTACCTTGGGAGAACCAATTATTATCTAATGATAAGTTTAAGGAAGAATTGCGAAATTTTGCAAAAAGTGAAATTTTTAGCATGCCTTTTTTAGAAAATTTAAACGGAAAAAAAATTGTCGAACAAATTGAAAAAGGGGACAAAAAAATAATCCCTTACATTATGCCTTTGTTTATGTTGCATATTTGGCAAAAAAAATATTTTCAGAAATTTATATAAACTCAAAAGTTTAAAAGGCGAAAAGTCATAATGTCCGCATATCGAAAAACAGCACCAATTTAGTAAGGTTTTATAATTTTAGCCCTTATCAGTTATATTTTTCAATTCTTTAAACTATTTTTGTTTTTAATAAAAGTACAATCTTATACTTTATGGCTTTTCGACTTTTAAACTTTTGACTTATTTATGACTATAATTTCTAATTTTTCTCTAAAAAAGCACAACACTTTTGGTATCGATGCCAAAGCTAAACAATTTGTAGCAGTACATTCTGTTGATGATTTACAAATAATTTTAAAAGAAAATCAAACAGAAAAAAAATTTATTTTAGGCGGCGGAAGCAATATGTTGCTCACAAAAGATATAGATGCGTTGGTTATTCACATCGATTTAAAAGGCAAAAAAATCATACAAGAAGATGATAATTTTGTTTGGTTAGAAAGCCAAGCTGGCGAGAATTGGCACGAATTTGTACTCTGGACCATCAATCAAAATTTTGGCGGATTAGAAAATATGTCACTTATTCCGGGCAATGTAGGTACAACACCTGTACAAAACATAGGCGCTTACGGAGCCGAAATAAAGGACACTTTTGTTTCCTGCAAAGCAATGAATATTGCCACTCAAGAAATGAAAATTTTTACAAATACCGAATGTCATTTTGGTTATAGGGAAAGTGTTTTTAAACACGAAGCAAAAGACCAATATATAATTACGTCGGTAATTTATAAATTAACAAAAAAAGAACACAAAATAAACATTTCCTATGGCGATATCAAATTAGAATTAGCCAATAAAAATATCGAAACGCCAAGTTTAATAGATGTTTCAAACGCTATAATTACCATTCGTCAGAGCAAATTGCCTGATCCGAAAGTATTAGGAAATAGCGGAAGTTTTTTTAAAAATCCAATCGTATTAAAATCTGAATTTGAGCCTATTCATAAAAAATTTCCAGAAATGAAATTTTACGAAATTTCCGATACCCAAGTAAAAGTTCCAGCAGGTTGGCTAATAGAGCAAGCAGGTTTCAAAGGAAAACGTTTTGGTGATGCAGGAATACACAAAAACCAAGCCTTAGTTTTAGTTAATTATGGCAATGCAACTGGACAAGAAATCCTAAATGTATCTGAAGATATACAAAAAACAGTTTTTGAAATGTTTGGTATTAGTATTGAAGCCGAAGTAAATGTGATTTAAGAAAAATAAAACACATTATGAATAAGAAAAACATCCTGTCTACTTCAAATTTAAGTATTGGTTACAAAGCAAAAAACACAACAATTGTAATTGCTAAAAACCTTAATTTAAATTTTCAGGAAGGCAAACTCATTACATTAATTGGAGCAAACGGGATAGGAAAATCTACATTATTACGAACATTAACAGGAATTCAGAAACCTATTTCTGGAAATGTTTTTTTAAATAACAAGTTGATCGAAAGTTATGACAACCACACATTGGCTCAAAACTTAAGTCTAGTTCTCACCGAAAAATTACCGCCAAGTAATTTGACTGTTTACGAATTAGTAGCACTAGGAAGACAGCCATATACAAATTGGATTGGAAAACTCTCTACCACAGATATTCAGAAAATAAACGAAGCCATACAACTCACAAATATTGCCCATTTATCAGACAAAAAACATTTCGAAATTAGCGATGGGCAATTGCAAAAAGTATTAGTGGCAAGAGCTTTGGCACAAGATACGCCACTTATTATTCTAGACGAACCCACCACACATTTAGATTTATTGCATAAAGTATCACTTTTTAAATTACTAAAAAAACTCACAAAAGAAACAGGTAAATGTATCCTATTTTCGACTCACGATATCGATTTAGCCATTCAGTTAAGTGATGAAATGGTAGTAATGACTTCAGAGAAAATATTTCAAAACCAACCTTGCAATTTGATTTCTGATGGAACTTTTAATACTTTATTTAAAGACGAAAACATTATTTTTGATAATGAAAAAGGAAAATTTGTGGTAACTTAATTCCGTTAAATATAAAAAATTAAATTTTTAATGCAATCTGCCTTCTCGCTTCGCCTACCACAAAGGCTACAGAATTAGCAATATTATAACTTCTAATCTTATCAGACATAGGAATTGTTAAATGATTTTCGAATAAATTTAAAATCTCTTTGCTTAATCCTACACTTTCTTTACCAAAAACCAACCAATCTCCTTCCTGAAAATTTGCTTCATAATATGATGTTTGAGCATGAGAAGACATCATAAAAACTCTCGATTTATCTGGAATTTGGTCTATCCATTCTTGCGTATTTTTATATTGAAACCAATCGAGATGTACCCAATAATCTAATCCAGAACGTTTCAAATTTTTGTCATTAATTTCAAACCCAAACGGATGAATTAAGTGCAAACGATTTCCTGTTCCTACACACAAACGACCAATATTTCCTGTATTGTTAGGAATTTCTGGTTCTACCAAGACTATGTTTAGCATTTTTTATTAATTTTTGACATTGATATTCTCATTTATTTTCGAAAAATCGCTCGTTTCTAAAACTTCTCTCGCCTGCAAATTGCCTAGATGTATGTTTCCTACACGAACTCTTACCAGTCGTAAAGTTGGAAAACCAACAGCTGCAGTCATTTTTCTTACTTGACGAAATTTTCCTTCGGTTACCACGATAGAAGCCCATGAAGTTGGTCCGTGACGTTCGTCTCTAATTTTCTTGCCACGCTCGCCAAAGTTAGGAATTTCATTTACAATAAAAGCTTTACAAGGTTTGGTCATGTATTTTGTACCCTCGAAACCTATTTCTACTCCATTTTTCATTTTTTCGATAGCTTCTTGGGTTATAAGCCCATCAACTTGAACATAATACTCTTTTTCAACCTTCTTGCTACGAACTATTTCGCTCATTTTGCCATCGGTTGTTAGTAGTAATAAGCCTTCCGAATCTTCGTCTAACCGACCAATTGCCATGATTCCTTCAGGAAAATCGTATAATTCTCCTAAAAGTTTTTTCTTGCGTTTTAATTCGTATTTAAACTGAGATAAATATCCGTAAGGTTTATGAATGATAAAATGTTGGTGAATTGTCATTTTGCAAAAATACATTTTCATTTTATCATTTTTGAAAATAATAAATTGATTTTATTCCCTATTTTTACATCTTAAAATGTAATCAATGTCAGAAGTTTTAGTTTTAGCATCATTTATAATTGCCCTTTTTATTGGGGTTTTTATTGGAAAAATTATTTTTACGGCAAAATTTCAATCCGAAAAAAATGTTTTTGAAGAAAAATTAAACGCATTAAAAGAACAATCTCAAATCGAGAAAAGCTCTTTTGATAAAGTTTTACTTCAATTAAATACCGAAAAAGAACAAATTCGTACCGAAAAAGAAGTTGCAAATATTCAACTCGCAAAAAAAGAAGCCGATTTCGATTCTCTTTTAGAAAAAAATAAAGACCAGAAACAAGAAGTCGAGCAATTGCAAGAAAAATTTACCAAAGAATTTGAAAATTTAGCCAATAAAATTTTAGAAGAAAAAACCAATAAATTTACGGAACAAAATAAAGAGAATATGAAAAATATTCTTACTCCTTTGCAAGACAAAATTCTTCATTTTGAAAAAAAAGTCGAAGATACACACAAAGAAAGTATCGACTACCATGCAGCATTGCGTCAGCAAATACTGGGATTAAGCGAAATGAATGCGCAAATGAGTAAAGAAACATTAAACCTTACTAAGGCATTAAAAGGAGATAGCAAAATGCAAGGTAATTGGGGCGAATTAGTGTTAGAACGGGTGTTAGAAAAATCAGGATTAGAGAAAGGTCGAGAATATATAGTACAGCAAAGTTTTACAACCGCCGAAGGCAATCGTGTTTTTCCAGATGTTGTGATTAATTTACCTGATGGCAAGAAAATGATTGTCGATTCTAAAGTATCTCTAACTGCTTACGAGAAATACATTAATGAGGAAGATGATATTTTAAAATCTGGATACCTCAAAGAACACATCAATTCAATCAAACGACACGTAGAACAATTAGGCGATAAAAATTACCATGATTTATACCAAATGGAAAGTCCTGATTTTGTGCTTTTATTTATCCCAATAGAACCCGCTTTTGCATTGGCACTAAACGAAGATACTACCTTGTATAATAAGGCTTTCGAGAAAAACATTGTAATTGTTACGCCATCAACATTATTAGCTACATTGCGTACTATTGATAGTATGTGGGCAAACCAAAAACAACAAGAAAATGCCTTAGAAATAGCACGTCAAGCAGGTGCTTTATATGATAAATTTGAAGGTTTTGTTGCTGATTTGATAAAAATTGGAAAGAAAATTGACGAAAGTAAAATAGAGTATTCAGGTGCTATGAACAAGCTTATAGAAGGTAAAGGGAACCTAGTTACCAGTGTTGAGAAGTTAAAAAAAATGGGTGCAAAAGCAAAAAAATCTTTGCCCGAGAGTATTATAAATAGGGCTGAAGCCAATGAAAACAATCTTTTAAACTAAAAATATTATGTTACGAAAAAGCCTTTTTATCATAATTACAACCCTTGTTTTAGTCATTATGGGGTATTTTACTTTTTTATACTATGCGACTTATAGCGAAGGGGTTCGTTCTGGCGAATTAATAAAATTTAGTCACAAAGGAATGATTTTTAAAACGTGGGAAGGAGAAATTAGCCAAGGAATTTCTGGCGCTCAAATTTTTTCTTTTTCGATAATGGACAGCGAAAAAAAAGTGATTTCAGATTTTAAAGAGATGGAAGGGCAATATGTAAAAATTACTTATATAGAACGTTACAAAACTTTTCCTTGGTGGGGCGATTCTAAATATTTTATTACTGCTGTAAAAAAAGATGTTTCTCCATTTAAATTAAAATAAATGAATAGCATTTTTAAAACCGTAAAAGCATCTAAAGTTACTATTTCTGAATTAATGTTGCCTTCGCATACTAATTTTTCAGGAAAAATACATGGTGGTTATATTTTGTCCTTATTAGATCAAATTGCATTTGCTTGCGCTTCAAAATTCTCAGGTAATTATTGCGTGACTGCTTCTGTAGATACTGTCGATTTTTTAAATCCTATAGAAGTTGGCGAGCTAGTAACAATGAAAGCTAGTGTTAATTATGTAGGAAAAAGTTCTATGATTATTGGTATTCGTGTAGAAGCAGAAAATATTAGAACAGGGGTAGCCAAACATTGTAATTCTAGTTATTTTACGATGGTTTCTAAAGAGACTGATGGGAAAAACGCATTGGTTCCAGGGCTTATTTTGTCGAATCATGACGAAATTAGACGTTTCTATAATTGCTTAAAAATGATTGCCGTTAGAAAAGAGAAGCAAGAACATGAAGATGTTTTCGATTTCAAATCTGATGCTGCGATATTAAATTTAAAAAATTATAATGTTCAGTTAGAGTTATAAAATTTGAATTCTAAAAATTTATTTCTTCAAATAAATTAAGTTTATCTATATGAATGATGGTTTTTGTATTGTCATTGCTATGTTTAAACATTTGTAAAAACTTGGCTCCGTACACAATTTCTTTAAAAATATAGGAAGTTCTAATAGCTACTGTATTGCTAAACATTTCGTCGAAAGCTTTCAGAAACACTAAAACTTCTCCTTTTTCGTTAGCAAAATCATCTTTAGTAAATTCGAACAAAGGGCTTTCTTCTGTAATATGATGTACTAAGGTCCAGCTTAACGTTAAAGCATTTATGGTGCTATATTCTAAATCTAACGGAAAAAACCTATTTACATATACCCCGTTTTCTTCAACTGTCATGGCTAGTGTTAGTTTCGCTTCGGCATCAGTCAAATTTGTATTTTTATAAGAAGCGACACGAATCATTAATGACTTTCCACCTTGAAAAGGAGCGATTATAGCATTTTCAGAAAATTTTAAATGTGCTTTTGGCCTACTAAACCTTCCGTAGAATAAACCTGTGGCAATGGCAAATCCTAAAAGTCCTATTAGTGCTTCGCCAGAAGCAACTGCGCTTGTTAAAAATCCTTCGGGACTTATATGCCCATATCCTACTGTTGTAAATGTTTGTGCACTAAAAAAATAAATTTGACCAAACTTTTCTATTTCAGAACTGGCAATAATACCGTTTAAATGTTCGATGCCAATAAAATAATAGATGGTGGCAAAAATAAAATTAACGAAAATAAAAACCAAAAAGATCATTAATTGAAATTTCCACGCAGGCAAGCGCAAAAGTGTGTGAAACCAACTAATCTGATCAAAAAAAGGCAAACCTCTTTTTTCAATATTAGCTGAGCCGTCTTTTGCTAAAAATCGTCCACCATAATTAGAAGCATTAGTTCCAAAACCAGTTTGGTTGTCTGTTTTAAGGTTTTTTCTTGTTTTTTTAAATACTTTCATACGGTAAATTTAGAGTATTTTTTATTCATAAAAAAAGTCCCAATTAAGGGACTTTCCATTTTATTTACTTAAATACATTTTTCGTCTAGAGTACAATTCATAAAACTGATCATCTTTTAAATCGTCTATAAATAAAATACTTTCACCTGTAGATTTCATTTCTGGCCCTAAAGCTTTATTTACATTTTGAAATTTACTAAACGAGAAAACAGGTTGCTTAATCGCATATCCTTTTAGTTGCGGATTAAATGTAAAATCTGTTACTTTATGATGTCCTAACATGACTTTTGTAGCATAATTCACATACGGTTCGCCATAGGCTTTTGCTATAAACGGAACCGTTCTAGAGGCTCTTGGATTGGCTTCGATAATGTAAACTGTATCATCTTTTATTGCAAATTGAATGTTTATTAATCCAACAGTTCTAAGTGCTAATGCAATTTTCTTTGTATGGTCTTTTATTTGTTGCATCACAAACTCACCTAAATTAAACGGTGGTAAAGTCGCGTTTGAATCGCCTGAGTGAATACCGCAAGGTTCTATATGTTCCATGATTCCTATAATGTACACATTTTCTCCATCGCAAATGGCATCGGCTTCGGCTTCAATGGCACCATCTAAATAATGGTCTAAAAGCAATTTGTTTCCTGGTATATTTTTCAATAAATCGATAACATGCTCTTCGAGTTCTTGTTTATTGATGACAATTTTCATTCCTTGTCCACCTAATACATACGAAGGGCGAACGAGTAATGGAAAATCTAAAACATCTGCAAGAGCTGAAGCTTCGTCTGCATTTTCTGCGATTCCGAATTGTGGAAACGGGATTTTTAAATCGGTTAATAATTCTGAAAAACGGCCTCTGTCTTCGGCTAAATCTAAAGCATCAAAAGAAGTTCCAAGAATTTTTATGCCATATTTAGATAATTTTTCGGCTAGTTTTAAGGCAGTTTGTCCGCCTAATTGTACTATAACTCCTTCTGGTTTTTCATGACGGATAATATCGTAAATATGTTCCCAAAAAACAGGTTCGAAATATAATTTATCGGCCGTATCAAAATCGGTCGAAACCGTTTCTGGATTACAGTTTATCATGATGGTTTCGTAACCACATTCTTTAGCGGCTAAAACTCCGTGTACACAAGAGTAATCAAATTCGATTCCTTGCCCAATTCTATTGGGTCCAGAACCCAAAACAACGACTTTCTTTTTTGGAGTTACGATGCTTTCGTTGTGTACGTGTTTTTCGCCTGAAGCAGTTTCTATTTCAGCCTCAAAAGTCGAGTAGTAGTAAGGGGTAAGGGCTTTAAATTCGGCAGCACAAGTATCTACTAATTTATATACTCTATTAATGTTTTGCTCTTCACGTAATTTATAAACTTGACTTTCTAGACAACCCATCATGTGGGCAATTTGTCTGTCGGCAAAGCCTTTTTGTTTGGCTTCTAGTAATAAATCTCTAGGTAAAGTATCTATTTTATATTTAGAAATTTCTTTTTCTAAACTGTATAATTCTTCGTATTGTTTTAAAAACCACATGTCTATTTTTGTGATTTCGTGAATACGTGACAACGGAATTCCCATGGCAATCGCATCATAAATTACAAAAACCCTGTCCCAACTGGCGTGGGTAAGTTTGTCGATAATTTGCTCGTAATTTTTGTAGCCTTTTCCGTCTGCACCCAGTCCGTTTCGTTTAATTTCGAGTGATTGTGTGGCTTTATGCAATGCTTCTTGAAACGAACGTCCAATCCCCATTACTTCTCCAACTGATTTCATTTGCAGACCTAATGTTCTATCAGCACCTTCAAATTTGTCGAAATTCCAACGTGGAATTTTTACAATCACATAATCTAAAGTAGGTTCGAATAAAGCTGAGGTCGATTTTGTAATTTGATTTTGAAGTTCATCTAAATGATAACCCAAAGCCAGTTTCGAAGCAATTTTTGCAATAGGATACCCCGTTGCTTTAGATGCTAATGCTGACGAGCGCGACACACGAGGGTTTATTTCAATCGCTACAATATCTTCTTTATCATCGGGCGAAACGGCAAATTGCACGTTACAACCTCCTGCGAAATTTCCAATACTACGCATCATTAAAATCGCCATATCACGCATTTTTTGGAATGTCGTGTCAGATAGCGTCATGGCTGGTGCTACGGTTATAGAATCTCCTGTATGAATCCCCATTGGATCCATGTTTTCTATAGTACAAATAATAACAACATTGTCATTTTTGTCACGAAGTAATTCTAATTCGTATTCTTTCCACCCCATTAATGCTTTGTCGATAAGGACTTCGTGAATGGGTGACATTTCTAATCCGTAGGTTAGTTTTTCGTCGAAATCTTCTTTTTTGTAAACAATGGCAGCTCCTGTTCCTCCTAAGGTGAATGAAGGTCGAATTACTAGCGGGAAACCAAATTCTTGCGCAATTTCTTTTCCTTTAAGGAAAGATGTTGCGGTTTTTGCAGGGGCTTGCGGAATGCCTATTTTATTTAAAAGGTTTTTAAATTTTTCTCGGTCTTCGGTAATTTCGATAGCGTTTACATCGACACCAATTAGTTTTACATTAAAATCTTTCCAAATTCCTTTTTCGTCAGCTTCTAAACAAAGATTTAAGGCTGTTTGTCCGCCCATTGTTGGCAAAACCGCATCAATTTGTGGATGTTCTTTTAGGATTTGAATGATAGATTTTGTGGTCAGTGGTAACAAATATACATGATCTGCCATGGTTGGATCAGTCATGATGGTTGCTGGGTTAGAATTGATAAGGATTACCTCGATTCCTTCTTCACGAATAGAACGTGCTGATTGTGATCCTGCATAATCGAATTCGCAAGCTTGCCCGATTACGATTGGTCCTGATCCTATAATTAAAACCGATTTTATTGAATTGTCTTTTGGCATCGTAGTTGTAGTTAGTTGTGTTATTAGTTGCTCAATTTAGCGAGCTAAAGCTTATACCTGAAACCCACTGGGCTTTCTCCTCTTAATATCAAATTTTTTATTTTTCCTTTAAAAATAAAAAGATTGAGGGAATAGCGGGAAATAGCTTCAAATAATTAATACTGTTTTATGAACGGATTTAAAAAAAAGCCGCTACTAATAAAAGTAACGGCTCTATATTGATTGTTAGATCATTATTTTTTGTGTCTTGGTTCGCAAGAAACAGTTAATTTATGTCTTCCTTTAGCACGACGACGAGCTAAAACTTTTCTTCCATTTGCAGAAGCCATTCTGTCCATGAATCCGTGTTTGTTTCTTCTTTTTCTTTTCGATGGTTGGAACGTTCTTTTGCTCATTTTGTGTATGTTTAAATTCTTTTATATATATCTTGTTGCAGGTTTCTTTCAAACCGAGTGCAAATATACAATGATTTTTTTTTCTTGCAAGTGGTTTTATAAAAATATTTTAATTCTTTTACTATATTTGCCATTCATTTATAAAAACTCTACTATGTTTCATAGAAATATTAAGCTTGTAATAGCGGCTCTGATTATATTTACTGGAATTTGGCAATTTACCGAAGGGAATATTGGGAACGGAATTTTCCTTATTTTGCTAACGGCAATTCCTGTTTTCTTGTATTTTAAAAACGAATTTATTCTTTTGGCTTTCCTGAAGTTACGAAAACAAGATTTTGTGGGGGCGCAAAATTGGTTGAATAAGATAAAAAATCCAGAGACGGCATTGGTCCAAAAGCAACAAGGTTATTTTAATTATTTGCACGGTTTGATGCTTTCTCAGTCTAATTTAATCCAAGCAGAAAAATATTTTAAGAAGGCGATTAGTCTGGGATTAAGTATGGATCAGGATTTGGCCCTTGCAAAACTAAATTTGGCAGGAATTGCTTTAAGTAGAAGGCGTAAGATAGAGGCTACTAATTTATTGTCTGAAGTTAAAAAATTAGATAAGCAAAATATGTTGAAAGATCAGGTTAAAATGATGAAGGATCAGATGAAGAAGATTTAATTGTTATGATTTTCGAGTGATTGCGTTATTAATTCGTGCTTTTGCTTGTTGAAGTGAGAATTTTTAAAATATTTGACGCTTTTAAATTTTAAAATGATATTGTTTTTAGATATATTATAAAAACCACGTGTTTTGCGTGGTTTTTTTATGCTTTTAGGTTTCTAATGGGATTGTTTGCACTATTTTTAGGTTTGAATTTGCTATGATATAAAAATATACAATTTGTTGTTTTTCCTTGGTTGAAATGACAATGTTATACCATTTTATTATCGAATTTACTTGTAATAACAAATATTGGTTTGTTATTGCGAGGAATGAGAAATGCTATTAAGTTATTCAGATTATGAGATTTCTAGTTCTTTGTAAGACAATATATACACTAAATATCCCTCTGTTTTTAAGGCTAAAACGGTATTGTAACCTTAAAAGTAAATTTTATTCTGTTTGTTAGTTGATAAGGATAATAGCGGAACATGGTTTTTGTTTTGGTGTTTTTAGAAAATAGTGTTATAAAAAAAAATCAGGTAAAATTTTTACCTGATTTTTTATGTTATAATAAGCTTTGTCTTACATCATGCCTGGCATACCGCCACCCATTTGTCCGCCACCAGCATTTTCTTCTTTTATTTCTACTAAAGCGCATTCGGTAGTAAGGATCATTCCTGCAACTGAAGCAGCGTTTTCTAAGGCTACACGGGTTACTTTTTTAGGGTCTATAATTCCAGCTTTTAGCATATCTACATATTCATCAGTTTTAGCATTGTAACCAAAATCACCAGAACCTTCGGCAACTTTTGCAACTACTACAGAGCCTTCTAGACCTGCGTTTTCTACAATGGTTCTTAGGGGAGCTTCTACTGCACGAGATACGATTTGAATTCCTGTGGCTTCATCGGCATTGTCTGCTTTAATGTCTTTTAAGACGTTTTTAGCTCTTAGTAACGCTACGCCACCACCTGCAACTATTCCTTCTTCGACAGCTGCGCGAGTTGCGTGTAATGCATCGTCTACACGGTCTTTCTTTTCTTTCATTTCTACTTCTGAAGCTGCGCCAACATAGAGAACAGCAACACCTCCAGCTAATTTAGCCAAGCGTTCTTGTAGTTTTTCTTTGTCATAATCAGAAGTAGAAGCTTCCATTTGACCTTTTATTTGGTTTACACGATTTTTAATCATATCAGCTTCTCCGGCGCCACTTACAATTGTAGTGTTGTCTTTATCGATAGTTACTCTTTTTGCAGTTCCTAACATTTCGATGGTTGTGTTTTCTAAAGTAAATCCTCTTTCTTCAGAGATAACAGTTCCTCCTGTTAAGATGGCAATATCTTCTAGCATTGCTTTTCTTCTGTCGCCAAAACCTGGTGCTTTTACAGCAGCAATTTTTAAGGCTCCACGTAGTTTGTTTACTACTAATGTAGATAATGCTTCTCCGTCTACATCTTCGGCAATGATTAATAATGGTTTTCCTGATTGTGCTACTGGTTCAAGAACGGGTAATAATTCTTTTAGAGAAGAAACTTTTTTATCATACAGAAGGATGTAAGGGTTTTCTAATTCTGCATCCATTTTTTCAGGATTGGTTACAAAATATGGCGAAAGGTATCCTCGATCGAATTGCATTCCTTCTACAACATCTACATAAGTATCTGTTCCTTTGGCTTCTTCAACAGTGATAACTCCTTCTTTTCCTACTTTTGCGAAAGCGTTTGCTATTAATTCGCCAATTACTTCATCATTGTTTGCAGAGATAGACGCAATTTGTTTTATTTTTTCTGAATCGCTTCCCACAACTTTAGCTTGTTTTGTCAAGTCGGCAACAATTGCTTCGACAGCTTTGTCTATTCCTCGTTTTAAATCCATTGGGTTAGCTCCAGCTGCTACATTTTTTAAGCCTTCTTTTACGATAGCTTGTGCTAAAACGGTTGCCGTTGTAGTTCCATCTCCAGCCAAATCATTGGTTTTCGATGCTACTTCTTTTACCATTTGAGCTCCCATGTTTTCTAGAGGGTCTTGTAATTCTATTTCTTTGGCCACTGTAACTCCGTCTTTGGTGACTGTTGGTCCGCCAAATGATTTTCCAATAATCACATTACGTCCTTTTGGTCCAAGTGTTACTTTTACTGCGTTTGCTAATGCGTCTACGCCACGTTTTAATCCGTCACGTGCTTCTATATCAAATTTTATATTTTTTGCCATTTTTTTTTGCTTTAGGCAGAAGGTTTTAGACAATGTGCCAAACCAAACTGCGGTTATTTTTTTGTTTTTTTTGTTGATTAATGATAAAGGTTATTGCTTATTAATTAATCAGTATTTGTTTTAATTTGTAAAATTACTTTTCCAAGATTTCAAATGATTCTATTTTTAATATAATCTAAGTCTTTAGGAAGAATTAATAAATATTCTGTTTTACTTGCGCACCTAAGGCTATATTTAGAAATTGGTTAAATTCTTTGTCTTAAATTTCTTCTCTATCCTTCGCATATATTTGTAGCAATAGAAGGAGAGTCTCTTCTAATTTGACTTCTTAAAGCGTGTGATTTTTGTTTTCCAAAAGTTGAAGTTATTTTATAGCCTTCAAAATTATCGAATGCTCCAATTGTCAAATATCATATTTTTTAAAATCTCTCTTTAAAGCTATACAATTGCCAAAATGTCTTCTTCACGCATGATTAGGTAATCTTTTCCTTCTAGCTTTAATTCGGTTCCTGCGTATTTTCCGTAAAGGACAGAATCTCCAACTTTTACAGTAAGTGGTTCGTCTTTTTTGCCATTTCCTATGGCAACTACGGTTCCTTTTTGTGGTTTCTCTTTGGCAGTGTCTGGAATAAAAATTCCTGAAGCTGTTTTTGTTTCGGCAGCTACTGGTTCTATAAGAACTCTATCTGCAAGTGGTTTGATATTTAATGCCATAATATTATATGTTTATTTTGTTTTAATGCTGTTATTGTCTTTTCAGAAATTATGCCAAGGATTTAAAACTGACATTTTTTCTTAATAAAAAATGCCAGCATTGACAGGCTGGCACTTTGGTTTTGTATTTCGTTAGAAATTATTTTTTTGTTCCTTCTGTTACTGGTTTTGTAGCAGGTGTTTCGGTTGTTTTTGTAGCTGCTGGAGTTGCTTGTGGTGCAGTTGGAATTGCTGGTGCTGCAAGAGCGCTTTCATCAATTACTTTTGATCCAGTATCGCTGTTGTTTCCATTAAAGCTTAAGCTTGACATTAAAATTAATACAATTAATATAGCACCAAGATACCAAGTACTTTTATCTAAAAAGTCTGTTGTTTTTTGTACGCCTCCCATTTGAGTGGAACCGCTTATAGAAGAAGATAATCCGCCACCCTTAGGGTTTTGAACCATTATGACTACGATAAGTAAAAAACAAACTATTGTTATTAAGACCAAAAAAATTGTAAATGTGCTCATTGTTTAACTATTATTATTTTGTTGTAACATTTTTATATCCGAAATTCTGTCTGCAAAGAAAGTAATTTTTTCTGGATATTTCAAAATTAATATTTCATAAGCTTGAATTGCTTTACTATATTTTTTTTGTTCTAAATAAACTTTGGCTAAAGTTTCGGTCATTAGATATGAATTATCTTCTGTTTTTATAGTAATAACTGGTGTTAAAGTGTCTTTTTTTGCTGGCGAAATTTTAGGATTTGTTTCTATGAATTTGTCGATAATTTCTAATTTTGACGATAAATTATTTTCTGAAATTTGATTTTCTTCTCTAATTATGGGTTTTATTTTTGCTAATTGTAACCATTCTTGAAACGAATGGGTTTCGGAATTATTAAATATTAAGGGTTTCCCTATTTCTAATTTTTCTTCGGTGGTTAGATTTTTAGCTACTTCTGGTGTTGTTTTTTCTTGAAGATCTTGATTGGCTTTTTTGATTGATGAAATAATCGATTTTTCGAGTTTATTTATTTCAGGTTTTACATCATTCTCAATAATTAGAGTGGTGTTCTCTACAAGTGTTGTGTGTAGGGTTTTAGCTTCTTCAATTGGTTCTTTGTTGATGCTTATAAAATTTTCGGAAGTTATCAAATCAAATAATATACTTCTATCGGTTGTAAAAGTTGCCGTCTTTTTTAATTCAGAATTGTATTTGAAACTACCTTGTTTGTATAAATTTTTTAATTGTAAACTTCTGGCACTTTGAAAATAAGGAAAATCATCTAAGATTTTTTCTAAAGCAATTATTTGCCTGTTGTTGAAGGCTTCTGGGTTGTTTAGTAGATAAGTATATTCTGTTACGTTCATTTTTAGATTTCAGATTTTCTTTGCCAGTTTGCTGGTACTTGGGTCGGATTTCAGATTTTGATCTGATTGTATATTGGCTAAAATTTAATGTTTAAAACATTACCATTTTGCTAATGTATCTTTGAACATATCTTGAGATATGCGTTCGAAAATTATTTCAAGCGATTTTTTTAGTTGTGCGCCTGTTGGTAAATTGTTGCCGGGAAAATCATCATAAAAAGAAAAACGTTTCTCGAAATCTTCTTCTGGCTTCTTTTTGTTTGAAAACTTAAGATTGATAGTTATTGATAATCTACTTTGTGCTGCAGTTAGATCGGCAGTTGCAGACATTGGGCTGATTCTGTAATCTACAATTTCGCCTTCGTAAACTAAATCGCCATCTGTTGCGGTTAGATTTAGGTTGGTCTGGTTTTGTATTAAATCTTGTAATCTCCTTGTAAAATCTCGGTCTATTCCTGGTTCTACTAGCGGTGAGACATTCTGAAAATAACTTACTTGAAAAGTTTTTGCGTCTATTTTTCCTGTTCCAGTAAAATTGTAAACTGAACAACCTTGTAGCACAAAAAAGGAGGAAATTAAAATTATGTGTTTTATTTTATTCATTTTATCTAAAAAATGGCTTTGTGAGTTGCCAGGTTATTATCAAAGATATTTAATTAAAATTATCCGTTTGTCAATTAAAGGTCAAATTGTTTTATTTTTCTGTATAAAGTTCTTTCGGAAATGCCTAATTCGTCGGCAGCAGCTTTGCGTTTTCCTTTGTTTTTTTCTAATGATTTTTTAATCATTTCAATTTCTCGTTGTTCTAGTTTTAAGACCTCTTCTTCTTCGATTGTTTCTGCGAAATGAAATTCTTCTTCATTTTCATCAAAAACACTTTCTTCATTATGGTTGTTGAATGTTGGATTTCTTGGTTCTTCTTCAAACGAAATTTCGCTATTAACTTCTTTAGAACCGTATATTTTTTGTATTAAACTGGTGTTTATTTCTTGTGCATTTGCAGGGCCGTTTTTTATTAATTCTAAGGTGAGTTTTTTCAAATCGTGCAAATCGCTTTTCATGTCGAAAAGAACTTTATATAAAATATCTCTTTCGGTCGAAAAGTCGTTTTCTGATTTTTTATTTTTAATGACCGAAGGCAAATTAGTTCCTTCTTGGGGCAAATAGGATAACAAAGTATTGCCCGATATGTCACGATTGGTTTCTAATACAGAGATTTGTTCTGCCATGTTTCGCAACTGCCGAATGTTTCCTGACCAGCGAAATTTTTGTAAAACAGAAACTGCGTTATCGTCTAAGCGCAAAGGCGGCATTTTGTATTTGTGTGCAAAATCTGCAGCAAATTTCCTAAATAATAAATGAATGTCATCTTTTCGGTCACGTAAAGGTGGTAGTAAAATATCGACGGTGCTTAGTCTGTAATATAAATCTTCACGAAATTTTCCTTTTTCGATGGCATCAAATAAATTAACATTGGTTGCGGCTACAATTCGTACATTAGTTTTTTGTACTTGGCTTGATCCTACTTTTATAAACTCTCCGTTTTCTAAAACACGCAACAAACGTACTTGTGTTGTTAGTGGTAATTCGCCTACTTCATCTAGAAAGATAGTACCACCATCGGCTACTTCAAAATACCCTTCACGAGTTCCTGTTGCTCCGGTAAATGCGCCTTTTTCATGTCCAAAGAGTTCGCTATCTATGGTTCCTTCGGGAATAGCACCACAGTTTACAGCAATGTATTTTCCGTGTTTTCTGTGCGAAAGGGAGTGTATTATTCTTGGAATATTTTCTTTACCAACACCACTTTCTCCGGCTACTAATACCGAAATGTCAGTAGGAGCAACCTGAATGGCTTTTTCTATGGCACGATTTAGTTTCGGATCGTTTCCAATAATTTCGAATCTTTGTTTTATTGATTGTACTGTTTCCATAATTTTCTTTCACCACGAATTACACGAATCTCTTTTAAATAATTATTCTTTTGTGTTGTAAAGATTTGTTTTTGCAATTTACTATTATTCCTAATTTGTTTTAGGCAGTATTTATATAATTTAAAGTTTACGCAATATGTTCGTCTCTATTTTTATTTTTTTTCTAAAATAATTTGATCAAAAACCATGAAATTCGCATAAAACTGATGTGCTAGAATTACATCTTTTTATCTTTCAGATGAGATATCATTTTTTAAATTCGTATTCTAAAGCATCTTTGTAAACAATTTTATCTAAGTCTTTTCTTAAGATTCGATGGGCTTCTATGCAGAGGCCAATAATTTTATAAGATGCTTCTTTTTTGTATAAATTGATGCTCTATTTTTTACCACAAATTATATAAATCAGCACAATTTTTAAATAGCCATTGTTTACATCATGATTATTATAAAAAGAAATTTGTATTAATTTGTGGTTAATGTTTTTTAATTCATTTCAGAATATCCAACGGCTTCTCCTTTTAAAGTTCCGCTTGTACAACTTTTAATCTTTACATTTACAAAATCTCCAATCTTATAATGCTCTTTAGGAAAAACGACCGTAATGCTTTGCGAATTCCTCCCTGAAAACTCTTCGGTCGATTTTTTAGATACTTTTTCTACTAAAACTTCTACAGTTTGACCTATAAAATCTTCACTTCGCCACCAAGCGTGTTTTTGTTGCAAATCGACAATTTCTTGCAATCTTCTGGCTTTTATTTCATCAGAAACATCGTCTTTCATTTTGCGACCTGCCAATGTTCCTGGGCGTTCTGAATACGAATACATATAACCGAAATTATACTTTACATATTGCATCAAACTTATAGTGTCTTGATGGTCTTCTTCTGTTTCGGTAGGAAAACCAGCAATCATGTCTTGCGAGATCGATGCGTTTGGAATAATTGCTCTAATTTTATCAATCAAAATCATATACTCTTCACGCGTGTGCAAGCGATTCATTTCTTTTAATATACGATTGCTTCCTGATTGAACGGGTAGGTGAATGTGTTTGCAGATGTTGCTATGTTTAGCCATAACATGTAATATACTTTCGTGCATATCTTGCGGATTAGAGGTCGAAAAACGAATTCTCATTTTGGGAAAACCAACCGCCACCATTTCTAGTAATTGGTCAAAATCGACAGCAGTCGCTTTTTGTATTTCGCTAGCATTTGTGAAATCTTTTTTCAATCCGCCACCATACCAAAGGTAACTGTCTACATTCTGGCCTAAAAGCGTAATTTCTTTAAACCCTTTGTGCCACAAATCCTGAATTTCTGCCATGATGCTTTGCGGTTCACGGCTGCGTTCGCGGCCACGAGTAAAGGGCACTACGCAAAAGGTACACATATTATCGCAACCACGAGTAATTGCAACTAGGGCTGTAATTCCGTTGCTCATCAATCTAACGGGAGAAATATCGCCATATGTTTCATCTTTACTCAAAATCACATTTATGGCATCACGACCTTCTTCAACTTCGTTCAATAAATTGGGCAAATCTTTATAAGCATCAGGCCCCACGACTAGATCTACAATTTTTTCTTCTTCCAGAAATTTGTCTTTCAAACGTTCGGCCATACAGCCTAAAACGCCTACTTTCATTTTGGGGTTAATGCGTTTTACGGCATTATATTTCTCTAAGCGCTTGCGAATGGTTTGTTCTGCTTTATCACGAATAGAGCAGGTATTTACCAAAACCAAATCGGCTTCTTCCAGTACATTTGTAGTATTATAGCCATTTCCAGAAAGTATAGAGGCTACAATTTCCGAGTCCGAAAAATTCATCGCACAACCGTAACTCTCTATAAAAAGTTTCTTGGTGTTTTCTGGTTTGTTTTCTAAAATAAGACTTCCGCCTTGTTTGCTTTCTTCGATAATCTTTTCCATAAGTCAAATTCTTTTACAAAGATAATGCAAAAGAAAAATTCTGACAAGATGTCAGTTGTTATTTAACAAATTTTATATCTATTTAGCTAATAGCTAAGGGTGTTTTAATAAATGCTGTAAAATATTTATTTTCCTTTTCTTCTTTTAAAGTCTTTATATGTGTGTAAAGTGTAGGGTTAACTGATTTTATTGTAATGCCTAACACGTAAATACTTTGATTAATATTGTTTAATCGAACGCAAAAAAAAAAACAGAGATTTACTTTTTTAAGTAGTCTCTGTTTGTTTGTAATTAATATGATTGATTACTGGTAATTATATAATTTTAAAATTAATCTTTAATTACTTATTTTTTTTAGAATCCCTTCGTAAAAAAGGATTGATGAAATTAATTCAATTTTATCTACATAAGGAAGGAAAATTCTTTCAAAAGTAGCCATTTTGTTAGCGAAATCAGCTTCTATAGCACGTTTAGTATCAAGTTGTTTAACGATTTCTGGGGTTTCTATTATACCCAAATCTTTTGCTGTTGTTTTTGGGTCTGTTGTTAATCCAATTAAATGGAGTGAATAGGTAAAAGCATTTGTTCTTTCAACATACAAATCTATTAACTGACCTTTTTTCATGGCTTCTAATTCTTTTTGTTCATGAAATTTTGTGACAGTCGTTTTACCAGTTATAATTAGACGACTTTGGGAATAACCAAATGACACACATAGTATTGTAAAAGTTAATATGTATAATAATTTTATAGTCCTCATTTTTTTTATTTTTATAGTTTATTTTTTTATTAGAATTTTTTAATACCTAGCATTCCATCTTTAATGACCTGGTTCCAAGGTTTTTCTCCAAAATAGATTCCGAAAAAAGCTTTTTTGAAATCTTCTCCTTCTACAGAGCCTACTTGTATATCATTTAAATAGATAATCGTAGTTTTTTTTACTGGCGAATATGAAAATAAGAATATATCATCATCTTTATACTCTGACTTTACAATGTTTTTAATTAGTTCTATTCTACTTTCTAAGCCTGTAATATTTCCTCCAGTACTATTTTGGAACCCTTGTGTAATTGTGTTTTCCCAACGGCTTCTTTGTACTAGTGATGAGATAATGTGAAATCTTAGTGCGACTGGTTTGTTTTGGTCTAAAAATACTTTAGGATCGGTTGATTTTTCAGACAAATATAAGGAGCAAAAGTATAGTTTGTAAAATTTTGCTTCTCTTAGCGCGTAGCCATTAAGGTCTAAATTGTCTCCCTGAGAGACTATTTTGGTTGGAATTGAAATGTTTTCTGCTACTTGCATATTTTGAGAATAACTCATTAGGCTTAATGACGAAAACAACAGTAAGAAAATTCTTTTTTTCATTTTTTATTTATATTTAATTTACACAACAATTGGATTATGATATTTACTTTTTAGCTGAAAAATCTATGTTAAAATTTAAAGTAGATAAAAAGGTATGATTATTTTCTTTTGCAATTCCATTAGATCTTTCGATAAAATGATTTAGATATGCGAATTGGATATTTGTATTTTTATTAAATCTCCATCCTAATCCAATTATGGCTCTGTTTTGATCGTATATATTTGCGGCAATTTTATTACCAACATTTAAAAATATTTCGTCAGAAGCTGAGAAAAATAATGTTCCATCAGTCATCTCTTTTTTTGTTAATGGGATCTGAATTCTGAGCCTATATCTTATACGTTGTCTAAATTTCCAGTCTTCAGAATCTGGATGAAGTGCAAGGTATTCTTCTGAGGGACGCACATATTCATTGTTTACTTTAACCTTATTCTGAATCCATCGCTGTTCAAACCTAAAGCGACTGTCATATAAAATTCTATTAGTAGATGGGTGTGTTATAGATAATTGTTCGAATAGTCTTTGTTCATTATAAGAATAATTATTGTAGATGTTTTCTTTAATATTTCTGCTTAATGCACCATAACTATACGTCTCATTGTGCGCCCAACCTAATGTAACAGTGTGTGTTTTGTTTACTTTGTAGTTTATACCTAGTTTGAGTTCGTTCTGAATTGGTTTAGAAAACCCTTCGTTTCTTCTCCAGTTCAATTCTGTTAGAATACTCCAGTTTTTAGTAATAGAATTATTTCCGGATAAGGATATCCAAGCGTTGTTTTCATTAGCTTTTTTTACATCTTGAGGATGTAGCTGAATGGATAATAAAATAAAAAAGGCATAGTAAATTTTTCTCATAAATTTTTTTTGCAAAGATTAACCTAAATTTAACAATTACCTAATGTTTGTATATTTTTTTTTTCTGTTTAGACTGTCTTTCTGTTTGATTAAAAAGGGGTTAGTAAATTAGAACTCTCTTTTTAAAAGAAAAAGGCGCTTTTTTAGTTTGTTTTTAAAATTTTATGGCGAAAGATTAAGGATTGAGAAGTCTGTATAAAATTATTAAGTAAATTGGGCTGTTTTTTATTAAATAGGCTAAAGTTTCTGTATGGTTGTTATTGCGCTACTAATTGTTTGCTTACATAAAAAGAAGCTGTATAAAATAAATATTTGGATATGTAAAAAAATAGCTTCAAGGTTAGTGTAAGAGGTTTGTTATTGGGTAATGATCAGGTTTTAGCTTGTTTGTTTTTTTTATAAATTGAAGTCTTATATATTGTGTATAATTAACTTGTTTGGTGATTTATATTGCTTTTTAAAATATTGAAAGGTTAAAATTTAAAAAAAAAATATACTTTTGCCAAATCAATAAAATAGCAATGGCAAAGAATTTAGTAATAGTCGAATCACCTGCAAAGGCAAAAACAATCGAAAAATTTCTTGGAGCAGATTTTCAAGTAGAATCAAGTTATGGGCATATTGCCGACTTGCCTTCTAAAGAAATAGGAGTCGATGTGTTAAACGGGTTTACACCCAAATACGAAGTTTCGCCCGACAAAAAAGCCTTGGTTACCAAACTTAAAGGACTTGCTAAAAAAGCCGATATGGTTTGGTTAGCTTCCGATGAGGATCGCGAGGGAGAAGCCATTTCTTGGCATCTTGCCGAAGAACTAAAACTAGATCCTAAAAAAACAAAGCGTATTGTTTTTCACGAAATTACAAAAACAGCTATTCTAAAAGCAATAGAAAATCCACGTGAAATAGATTATAATTTAGTCAACGCACAACAAGCGCGTCGTGTTTTAGACAGATTAGTGGGTTACGAATTATCGCCAGTATTGTGGCGAAAAATTAAAGGCGGATTGTCGGCTGGTCGGGTACAATCAGTTTCAGTTCGATTAATTGTAGAGAGAGAACGAGAAATCATCAATTTCAAACCAGTTGCTACATATTCTGTTCAAGCCGAATTTACTAACGAAGCTGGTAAGTCATTCAAAGCAAAACTGCCTAAAAATTTTAATACAAAAAAAGAAGCCGAAGATTTTTTAAATAAAAATATTGGGTCTATATATAAGGTAGGAGATCTAGAAACAAAACCTACCAAGAAAACACCAGCGGGACCTTTTACCACTTCGACTTTGCAACAAGAAGCCGCTCGTAAATTGTATTTGCCAGTGGGAATAACCATGCAATTAGCACAACGGTTGTACGAAGCAGGACTTATTACTTATATGAGAACAGATAGTGTAAACTTATCTAAAGATGCGATGGAAGCAGCTCAAGATGAAATCATTAAATCTTACGGAAAGGAATATGCTAAACCGAGAACTTTTGTTAATAAAAGCAAAGGTGCACAGGAAGCTCACGAAGCGATTCGTCCTACGGATATGTCGCGCCATACGGTAAATATCGACCGAGATCAAGCACGTTTGTATGATTTAATTTGGAAAAGAACATTAGCATCTCAGATGGCTGATGCCGAATTGGAACGTACCAATGTTAAAATAGAAGCCAATAATCATTCAGAACTTTTTACAGCCTCTGGAGAAGTAATTAAGTTTGAAGGATTTCTAAAAGTATATTTAGAAGGACATGATGATGACGAAGAAGAACAAGAAGGAATGTTGCCTTCGATGAAAGTAAATGAAAAATTAATAAATAATTATATTACTGCTACCGAAAGATATTCTCGTGCAGCAGCAAGATATACCGAAGCTTCTTTGGTAAAAAAATTAGAAGAATTAGGTATCGGTCGTCCATCTACTTATGCACCAACAATTTCTACAATTATTAATAGAAATTATGTCGAAAAAGGAAATTTAGAAGGCCAAGAAAGAAATTATACCCAACTAACACTTCAATCGGGTAAAGTAGGCGAGAAGTTGCTCAAAGAAAATACAGGATCAGATAAAGGAAAATTAGTTCCCACAGATATTGGTACAATTGTAACAGATTTCCTAGTGAAGAATTTCGATAATATTCTTGATTATAATTTTACTGCCAAAGTAGAACAAGATTTCGACGAAATTGCAGAAGGAAACATGCAGTGGGCAAAAATGATGCAGGATTTTTATGATAAATTTCACCCCACAGTAAAAGATGTCGAAGCTAATGCCGATAGAGAATCGGGCGAAAGAATTTTAGGAATAGATCCAAAATCTGGAAAACCAGTTTCTGTCCGTTTGGGTAAATTTGGACCCATGGCACAAATTGGCGCTGCCGATGACGAAGAAAAAACATTCGCAAGTTTGTTGAAAGAGCAAAATATAGGCAACATTACTTTAGAAGAAGTATTAAAATTATTTTTACTTCCAAAAAATCTTGGGACTTATAAAGGAGAAGAAATCGAGGTTTCAAACGGGCGTTATGGTCCTTTTATTCGTTTCGGAACCACCTTTGTTTCCTTGCCAAAAGGAGAAGAACCATTAAATGTTGATTTAAATAGAGCCCAAGAATTAATAGACGAAAAGTTACTAGCTGACGCACCTATTGCAGTTTATAAAGGCGAAGGCGTTCAAAAAGGAACAGGTCGTTTTGGCCCTTTCTTAAAATGGAATGGTATTTTCATCAATGTCAGTACAAAATATAATTTTAATAATTTGTCGCAACAAGATATTGAAACGATTATCGAAGATAAAATTCAAAAAAACATCGATAAGGTAATTCATAATTGGGAAGCTGAAGGTATTTTGGTTCAAAAAGCCCGTTGGGGAAGATCTGAAATTACCAAAGGAAAAATAAAAATTGAACTAAGTAAAGATTTTGATGCTGCAAAATTAACCTTAGCAGAAGCACAAGAAATGATTGCTAAGAAGACACCAGTAAAAAAGGCACCAGTAAAAAAAGCAGTGGCAAAAAAACCTGCTGTGAAGAAATTAGTCGCAAAAAAGAACTAAGATATGGTATTCGATTTTTTACAACCATTAGACGAATTTTTTTTAGAATTCATTCAACGATTGTCACCCCAAACGTTGGGTAAGAACGTTGTTTTTCATACAAATACAGAATTTCCAAACCTCGAAAAGGTGTCAATCGCAATTATTGGTGTTTTAGAAAATAGGGGGTTGGGCGATACAAACGAAATAGTAGATCTGTCAAACATAAGGAAAGAGTTTTACAGTCTGTTTGTAGGTAATTGGCAAACACAAATTGTCGATCTAGGTAACATCGCAGCAGGAGAGTCGTTAGAGGATACTTATTATGTTCTAAAAACCGCTATGGCGCAACTTATTAAAAATAAAATTATTCCTGTTATTATAGGCGGTTCGCAAGATTTAACATATCCCATGTATAGGTCTTACGACTTGTTAGAACAAATGGTTAACGTGGTTTCAATAGATAGTAAATTCGATTTTGCACGAGAAAACAGCTTCCAATCTGAATCATATTTAACAAAAATGATTGTCGAAGAGCCAAATAATTTATTTAATTATAGTAACATAGGTTTTCAAACCTATTTTAATCCGCAGGAAGAAATAGATTTAATCGAAAAATTATATTTTGATGCCTATCGTTTGGGTGAAGTATGTAGCAATCCAACAATTTCAGAGCCTGTTTTTCGTGATGCAGACTTGGTTAGTGTCGATTTGTTGTCGGTAAAATCTTCAGATTCAGGTAATTTCACTACATTTGTACCCAACGGTTTTTCAGGTAAAGAAATTTGTTCTTTATCAAGATATGCCGGAATTAGCGATAAGGTGAGTAGTTTCGGGGTTTTTAATCACAAAAACACAAAGCAAGAATCAGTTTTAATAGCTCAAATAATATGGTATTTTATAGAAGGATTTCATTTCCGGTCTAACGAATATCCGTTTGGTACAAAAGAAGATTATATTAAATATATAGTAACTTTAGAAGAAGAACTTATTTTTTATAAGAGCAATATTACAGAAAGATGGTGGATCGAAATACCATTTATTTCAATGCAAAACAATAAGTTGAAGAAATCTACGTTATTGCCTTGCGTATATGAAGATTATTTAGCCGCGTGTGCAGGCGAAGTACCAGAAAGATGGTGGAAAGCACAAAGAAAAAACATCATTTAAGTTTTTAATCGCATAAAATATAGCAAAAAACAACTATTTTCAATTTTTTTAAGGTTTTTTTAATAAAAAAATTGTTTTTTTGAAAATAAATAAATAGGTTTACGCCCTTAAAAGATATGAATATATACTTAACCCAAATTTATATGAAGAAGTTCATTTTATTAGCAGTACTGGTTTCATTTTTATACAGCTGCGGTTCAGGAGACAAAGGAGAGCTTGTAGGAGTTAAAGGTAAAGCTTGGCATACTGAAAAGCCTTTTGGTATGACGTTAGTGCCTGGTGGTGCTTTTATCATGGGTAAATCCGATGACGATTTAGCGAATGTACAAGATGCTCCAACTAAAACAGTTACTGTTCGTTCGTTTTATATGGATGAAACGGAAATTACAAATAGTGAATACAGACAGTTTGTGTACTGGGTCAGAGATTCTATTGTTAGAACGCGCTTAGCGGTTTTAGCAGATGAATTAGGAGAAAAAAATGACTCTAAATCTAAGTCTTCTAAAAAAGGAGGAAGTATAGCTGATTACGCATTTGTTGATGCAGATACTACAAATATGAGTGTGTATGATAAATATATGTACGATAATTATTACAGTGTTGGTTCTGGTGATGATCCTTATGCAGGAAGAAAGTTAAATCATAAAGTAGATTTAAAATGGAAGACAGGTCAGTATCCAGATGCACATTATGCTGAAGTCATGGATTCTATGTATATTCCTTCTGAAGAAGCTTATAACGGTTTGAGAACTATAGATGTTGATAAATTAAAATTTCGTTACTCTTGGATGGATATTCAGGCGGCAGCTAAAGCGAAAAAAGGGAAGCGTAAAGAATTTATACGCAAAGAAGAAGTTAAAATTTATCCTGACACAACCGTTTGGATTAAAGATTTTGCTTATTCTTATAATGAGCCAATGCATAATGATTATTTCTGGCACCAAGCGTATAGTCAGTATCCAGTAGTAGGTGTGTCGTGGAAGCAAGCTAAAGCATTTTGTGCTTGGAGAACTTTATTTAAAAACTCGTTTGTTAAAAAACAAAAAGGAAGAGATTTAATAAATAGTTTCCGTTTACCAACAGAAGCTGAGTGGGAATATGCTGCTCGTGGTGGTATAGAATCTGGGACTTATCCTTGGGGAGGACCTTATGCTAGAAATGATAGAGGTTGTTATTTAGCAAACTTTAAGCCAAGTCGTGGGGATTATGCAGCTGATCAAGCGTTGTATACTCTTGAAGCCCAATCTTATGAGCCAAATGATTATAATTTATATAATATGTCAGGTAATGTTGCAGAATGGACGGATTCGTCTTATGATCCCGCAGCTTACGAATATGTTTCTACAATGAATCCAAATGTAAATGATGTTAAGAACATGCGTAAAGTAACACGTGGTGGTTCTTGGAAAGATGTTGCGTATTACTTGCAAGTAGGTACTCGTGATTTCGAATATGCAGATTCTGCAAGAAGTTATATCGGATTCCGTACATTACAAGATTATATGGGAACTGATGCAACAGGAAACGCAGGAAAATAATTAATTAACCAAACTTTATTTTATATTTAACTTAACTAAATTTTATTATTATGGCAATTTTAAGCAAAAAAACAATGAACTTCGCTTACGGTATGGGAGCGGCAGTGGTAATTATTGGAGCATTATTCAAAATTACTCACTTTGAAATAGGACCTTTAACTGGTACTGTTATGTTATCCGTAGGGTTATTAACTGAGGCAGCAATTTTTGCTTTATCTGCGTTTGAACCAGTTGAGCATGATTTAGATTGGTCATTAGTTTATCCAGAATTAGCTGGCGGAGCAGCTTCTGCTAAGAAGAAAGAAGTAAAAGAAGTAAAAGAAGACACACAAGGATTATTGTCTCAAAAATTAGATGCAATGTTAAAAGAGGCTAAAATTGACGGAGAATTAATGTCAAGTTTAGGAAATAGTATAAAAAATTTCGAAGGTGCTGCAAAAGCAATCTCACCTACTGTAGATTCTATGGCTGGTCAAAAGAAATATGCTGAAGAAATGACTATGGCAGCAGCTCAAATGGAGTCATTAAATAGCTTATATAAAGTACAGTTAGAAAGCGCTACTCGTAATGCGCAAGCAAACAGCGAAATAGCAGATAACGCTTCTAAATTGAAAGAGCAAATGCAGTCTATGACTTCTAATATAGCTTCTTTAAATAACGTTTATGGTGGTATGCTTTCTGCTATGAGTAACAAAGGATAATTAGTTTTTAACTAAATTTATTTACTAACAAAACTAATTTAAAAAAAATGGCAGGAGGAAAATTAACCCCTAGACAGAAGATGATTAACCTGATGTATCTGGTTTTTATCGCAATGTTGGCAATGAATATGTCCAAAGAAGTATTATCAGCTTTTGGATTAATGAACGAAAAATTTGAAGGTGCGAATACTTCTTCTGATGCGATGAATGCGCAAATGCTAACTTCGTTAGACTCAAAAGCGGCAGAAGCTAAAGGAGAGTTTTTAGTGGCCTCTCAAACAGCTCATCGAGTAGAAGGAATTACTAAAAAATTCTATGACTACATAGCAACACTTAAAGGAACTGTTCTTGAGGGTGTTGAAAAAGATAAAGAGACTGGAAAATTACCTTACGAAGCAATGGATAAAGGTGATAATATTGACAATGCTTGGTTCGTAGGTGAGGGGTATTCTCCTAAAGGAAAAGAAATTGTTGCTACTATCGAAAAATATAAAGCAGACATGAAAGCGGCTTGTCCGGATAAAAAATATGCAAATATTATATCTGAAATTGCTAACAAATTTGATTTGTCTGATGTAGCTAATAAAGATGGTGTTAAGATTAAATACCTTGAGTATCATTTTGATAAATTCCCTGCAGTTGCTTCTTTAGCAAAATTATCTGCTTGGCAAAGTGATGTTAAGAAAGCAGAATCTGATGTGTATAGTGCTGCTTTAGGAAAAGCGGCAGTTGCGGCAGCTTCTTATAGTAATTATCAAGCTATTGTAGTTTTAGAAAAAAACGCTTATTTTCAAGGGGAAACTGTAAAAGGTAAAGTTGTTTTAGGTCGTTATGACGAAAACACTAAGCCAACATCTTTTCAAGGTCCTGGTAGATTAGAAAATGGTCAGGCTGTAATTTCATTAACCGCTGGTTCTGTTGGTGAGCAAAAAATTAATGGTCAATTTACTTTCTTAGAAGATGGTAAGACAATTCCATTAAAATTTGCTGGTAATTATGTTGTTGTGCCTCGTCCTAACTCTGCTACAATTTCTGCAGATAAAATAAATGTTGTTTACCGTGGTGTACCTAACCCAATGACAATCTCATTTGCTGGAGTAGCTAATAATAAAGTACACGCATCTGCTGCAGGTATGTCTGGTAGCGATGGGAAATATGTATTAAGAGCTGGTGCTGGAACTTCTGTTATGATTAATGTAACTGCAACTTTGCCTGATGGTAAAGCTGTTTCTGACAAAAAAGAATTCCGTATCAAAGGTTTGCCTGCTCCAACTGGAAAAATACGTGGTGAGGTAGCTGCAAAAGGTCAAAAAAGTAATTTAGAGTCTTGTACAGTATCTGCAGTAATGGAAGATTTCGATTTTCCAGTCACTGTAAATGTTACACAATTTAATATCAAAGTACCTGGACAACCTACAATAGTTGTTTCTGGAAGCAAAATGGATAGCAGAGCAAGATCTGCAATTGCTAAAGCAACTAGAGGAGATGTAGTGGTTATTTCTGAAATTAAAGCTAGCTTCTCTGGAATAGACCAAGTTGCAAAAAGAGTTTCAACTTGTACATACGAAGTACAATAATAGTTTAAGAATTTCGTTTTAGTTCTATAAACTTTACAATTATAAAATTATGAATTGGAGAAATTTATTAGTAGTTATTATTTTTATTGCAGGAAGTTCAACTTCTTTTGCACAATCTAACTTGTTGAATGCTAAAAATCCTAAAGAAATTGGATTAAAATCTGCAGCACAACAACTAAAAGATAATGACAAACCATTAGAATATGGTTATGTTGATGATAGAGATATTTTAATGTCTAAAAAAACATGGGAAATAATAGATCTTGATGAAAGAATTAACTTTCCTTTGTATTATCCTATAGATACGTCTAATGTAGGTAGTGATCGTCGTTCATTATACGATGTATTGGTAAAAGGTATTAAATCTGGTAAAATTACCGAAGTATATGGCGATAGTTATTTTAGAGAAAAGAAAACATTAAAAGATATTAATGCTTCTTTAACTAAAACTGATACTACAGATGCTGGTAGAGAGCAAATGAATGAAGATCCACAAGCTTTTAGAACCAGAGTGACTGAAGTGCCTATTTATGAAATGGTTAAAGTTGGTAAAAAAACTAAAAAGAAACAAGTTGGTACAGAAAAGAAAACTATTCCTGCTACCAGAACTATTTCTGAAGAGTTTATTAATAAAACTGATTTAGCATCAATAGACGTTTCTGATTATAGAATAGTTGGTTTGTGGTATTTCGACAAACGTCAATCTGATTTGCGTTACAGAATCTTAGGAATCTGTCCTGTTATTCCTGATGTTTACACCATGGATAAACCAGAAAAAGAATACATCGATTTATTTTGGGTTTTTTATCCAGGAGCAAGAGAAATATTACATGAATGGAAAGCATTCAACGATAAAAACTCTGCAATGCCTATTACTTTCGATGATTTGTTAAACTCACGTCGTTTTAATGCACTGACTTATAAAGAAGAAAACGTATATAATGATAGAGAAATAGTAGATTACATGAAAGACAATTCATTAATGCAATTGTTAGAATCTGAAAGAGTAAAAGATAAAGTTCGTAATTTCGAGCAAGATATGTGGAATTACTAATATAAATTTCTCCAATTTAATTAAAAAACTCTTACCAAATTGGTAAGAGTTTTTTACTTTTACAAAATGATTGACTACCTAATTATTGGCTCCGGAATTGCAGGTATTTGTTTTGCAGAAACTGCATTACAAAATAATAAGACTATTTTAGTTTTTGATAATGATTCTCAAAACTCCTCAAAAATTGCTGGAGGGATATACAATCCAGTTATATTAAAACGCTTCAGCGAAGTCTGGAATGCTACAGAACAAGTAAAATTCCTAAATGATTTTTATCCTAAAGTAGAAAAACGGTTAAACATAAAAATAGATTTTAAAATACCAGTTCTGAGAAAATTCTTTTCAGTAGAGGAACAAAATAATTGGTTTATCGCTTCCGATAAACCCAATTTAACCCAATTTCTATCTACAAATATTCTCCACAAAACCTATTTAGGTATCAATTCTCCTTTTGGTTTTGGAAAAGTTTTGCACACAGGTTACCTAGATACAGCACTGCTATTAGCGTCCTATCGCACTTATTTAAACCAAAATAAAATATATTCTCACGAAAGTTTCAACTATTCAGAATTAACACAACATTCAGATTATATTTCGTATAAAAATATAAAAGCAAAAAACATTATTTTTGCCGAAGGTTTTGGTTTGCACGCCAATCCGTATTTTAATCATTTGCCATTAGACGGTACAAAAGGAGAGCTCCTTATCATAAAAGCACCAAACTTAAATTTAGATTGTATCTTAAATTCTAGCGTTTTTATTTTGCCCTTAGGCAATAATCTCTTTAAAGTGGGCGCTACTTACAACTGGGCAGATAAAACCAATAACCCAACGGAAGACGGAAAGCAAGAATTGCTAGAAAGAATCAACGAATTGTTAGAGTGTAAATTCGAAATTATTGAACATTTTGCAGGAATTAGACCAACAGTCAAGGACAGGCGACCACTTGTAGGGACACACCCCGAATATAAAAACATACACATACTAAACGGATTAGGTACCCGTGGCGTAATGCTTGGGCCATCGTTAGCTCATGATTTATGGCAACATATAGAGCACGGAACCCCATTAAATGCAAATAGCAATATTAATCGATTTGATAAAAAAAAGTAGGAGCACAACATTTTAGTCCAAACTACATTTTTCCTGCTATCACTACAATCTGTCATTGCGAAGAATAAAAAATAATAAAACAAACCATTTCTTTATCGCAATAACAGGATTTTCGCTTCTATCAGGGCTAAAATTCAGCAAAAAAGGCTATTTCAGCTTTTTTTTCCAATCTTTGTCAAAATGGATAAAGAAATTAATCCAGATATTTCTAGACAAACGCATGATAATAGGCATAAACAATACCAACGTAGCACCAATAGACAAAAATGAAACTTTTAGTGTACTACCAAAAACTAAAAAACTAATAACAAAAGCGGCAACACTAAACGCAATTCCAATACCATAACTCACATACATTGCACCAAAGAAAAAAGAAGGCTCAATCTTGTATCTCGTCCCACAATGGCTGCAAGTTTCATGCATTTTAAAAATATTAGTCAAATGAAACGGATTTTTATCCATATACATACTTTCTTCGTGACATTTAGGACAACTTCCTGTTAAAATGCTATTTAATTTCAATCCTTTTTTTAACATTTGCAAAAAAATTAGTTTACCATGATTTTGGTAACGCAAATTTAGGATTTATAACACGAATTTAAGTAGTTTTAATCTTAAAATATTTCAATCTTTTAATTAAAATTTAATGCTAAACATACACAATTTGTCAGTTTCCTTCGGAGGAACATATTTATTTGAAGAAGTAACCTTCAGGATGGGCGCTGGCGATAGGGTAGGACTTGTCGGGAAAAACGGAGCAGGGAAATCGACCATGCTAAAAATACTAGCTGGAGATTTTAAACCAGATTCAGGAAGTATCTCTACGGCAAAAGAAGTTCAAATAGGATTCTTGCGCCAAGATATCGATTTTGAAGAAGGAAGAACCGTTCTCGAAGAAGCCTACCAAGCATTTATAGAAATAAAAGCAGTCGAGAAAAAACTAGAAGAAGTAAACCACCAACTGGTTACTAGAACAGATTATGAGAGCGAAGAATATTCACTAATTATAGAAGATTTATCAGACTTAACACACCGTTTCGATTTGTTGGGCGGTTACAATTATGTGGGAGATACCGAAAAAATTCTTTTAGGATTGGGTTTTAAAAGAGAAGTTTTCGACAACCTGACAGAAACATTCTCTGGCGGATGGCGTATGCGTATCGAATTGGCTAAATTATTACTTCAAGCAAACGATATCTTACTACTCGATGAGCCAACCAATCACTTGGATATAGAAAGTATCATTTGGTTAGAAAGCTTCTTGCGCAATTATCCGGGTGTTGTGGTTATTGTATCGCACGACAAAATGTTTCTAGATAACGTAACCAATCGAACCATCGAAATCTCACTAGGAAAAGCCTACGATTTTAATAAGCCATATTCCCAATATTTAGAATTGCGCCACGAAATTCGTGAAAAACAATTGGCAACCCAAAAAAATCAAGCCAAAAAAATAGAAGAAACCGAAAAGTTAATCGAAAAATTTCGTGCCAAAGCATCAAAAGCTTCTATGGCGCAATCATTAATAAAAAAATTAGATAAAGTAGAGAGAATCGAAGTCGATGAAGACGATAATTCAGTCATGAATATTTCATTTCCAGTATCTAAAGTACCAGGAAAAGTAGTAGTCGAAGCCGAATATGTTACAAAAGCTTATGGCGACAAAGTTATCTTAAAAGATATTAATTTACTAGTAGAACGAGGAAGCAAAATTGCATTTGTTGGGCAAAACGGACAAGGGAAATCTACTTTTATCAAAGCCATTGTTAATGAGTTTGAATATCAAGGTTCAATCAAACTAGGACACAATGTACAAGTAGGCTATTTTGCTCAAAACCAAGCAGAATATCTAGATGGCGAAATTACCTTACTTCGCACCATGGAAGACGCCGCAACCGATACCAATCGTAGTAAAGTACGAGATATGTTAGGATCATTCTTATTTCGTGGCGACGATGTCGAGAAAAAAGTAAAAGTCCTTTCAGGAGGAGAGCGTAATCGCTTGGCTTTGTGTAAACTATTGCTGCAACCTATCAATGTTTTATTGATGGACGAACCCACAAATCACTTAGATATTAAATCTAAAAACGTCCTGAAAGCCGCTTTGCAAAAATTCGAAGGAACCTTACTTTTAGTATCTCACGACAGAGATTTCTTACAAGGAATGTCAAATTTAGTTTACGAATTCAAAGACCAAAAAATTAAAGAATACTTAGGCGATATTAATTATTTCTTAGAACAACGCAATCTAGAAAATATGCGTGAAGTCGAGAAAAAAGACATCGAAAAGAAAGAAGCACCAACAACAAATGCAAAAACAACCTACGAAGATCAGAAAAAAAACAAATCCCTTCAAAATCGTTTAAGTAAAATAGAAAGTCAGATAAAACAATTAGAGAAAGATATCCAAACAGACGATAAGTCATTAGCCTCTAATTATGACAAACACATAGAAGACGCAAAATTCTTCATTGCCTACAATAAGAAAAAGTCCGATCTAGACAAATTATTAGAAGACTGGGAACTTGTACAAAACGAAATAGACAGCAATAAATAGGAGCTATTTCCAGCTTTCCATTTCAAACAAAGTTTACTGAACTCCGATTAAAATGTAATTTAAGTGAAGTAATCTTTTTTGCAGCATTGTTTTTTTATATACCCTAAAAGGAGCTTCCTTTGGTCGCTCTTTTTGGGCAATAAAAAATACAATTTTCCTGCAAAAGGATTTACACTACAATTTGGGCTAAGGAAAATCTCAAAAAAAAAACAGAACTAAAAAAATTTAAAACCCACCCCTCGCATAGCCAAATAAAACAGCAAGAACCATTCTAAATCGTAATTACTTAAAAGGATTCCGTTCAATCCAGCTCACTTCGGGATCAAAATACTGAAATAATTTACCTATGTATTTATTAATAATAGGATTAGAATGACAAATAAAACCAACCATCTGAATAGGTTTTGCACCAACCGAACTTTTTATTTCGAGCGCAGTTCTAGAAAAAATAAGTTTCGAATATTTTTTACTAATCGAGTAGCCAATCATATCATAAAGCATATTTAAATACAACATTCTTTCTTTCTGATGTGCATCATCATAGCCAAGAAAGTAAGTGTCTAACGCATCTCCGTTTGCAATCATAGTATTAAAACCAATAAGTTTTTGGTCAAGAAAATAACCATAAAAAAGAAATTTTTCTTGCAGTATTTCTTTCAAATTAGCAAAATGATTTTCGGTCAAATAAAAAGTATTGAAAGGCGCATTTTTAGTCACATTAAAATACAATTCGTTTATTTTCGATTCATAAACCCTAATTTCGTCTAAACTCATTTGACGCTTAGAAACCATTTCCGACTTTTTTCTAGCTCGTTTATAATGGTCACGATACTTTTTTGTAAGTGCAGCTGTATAATCACTTTCGTTTTCCCATACATCATCATTGGTGAAAACCATATTAGGTTGCGTCGAAAACTGATAATATTTCTTAAAACCATCAATTTTAAAATTCTCACTTTCGGGAACCGTAAAATCTTTAAACGAAGTGATATGAATTTTTATACCTTCTTTTTTTAAATTAATTTTAAGTTGAAAAACAGCTTTTTTTAGTATCAATAATCCTTCTTCAATTTCGACATGATTACTAAAACAGTATGTATTTTGTCCGGTAAGCATATTGTTTCCAACAAAAAGAACATTGGCTGCAAAATTTCTAAAGGCAAAATCACGCAATTTAGATTTGATGCAACTTTTATTTACGCCAAACGAAGAAACTTGTGTTAAGTTTAAAGTTTGCGTAACTGCAATTCCAATAAGTTCTTCGTTTTTAAACAAAGCAATGTAATGAGGAATCATATTTTTTGGCGAGGATGTGTCTAAAACCTGTAAATATTTTTTAGATAAAAAAATATTCTTTACAGCAACATTATCCCATTTTTCTGGAAGTTGTGACGCATTTTTATAAATACGAAAGGTGTAATTTGTTTTTAAAAGCATAAAAAAATCTCTCCGCCAAAAGTAAACAGATTTATGTTTAATTAAATGTTAAAATTATTTTCAAACACAAATAATAGGTCTTAAGAATCGTTAATGTTAACTAGTTTTCTACAAGTAGTTTAGAGCTAAATTAAGCTTTATTTCGGATTTGCCAAATCTTCTAAATGCAAAACTAACTTCAAATTAAGTCTAAAACCCAAATTACTTGTAGCGTGTGTTAATAC
>NZ_MUHE01000021.1:51953-98164 GCF_002217405.1 Flavobacterium psychrophilum DSM 3660 = ATCC 49418
TTAAAGCTAAATTGGTATAACTGTTGTTCTTTTTCTTTTTTATTCGTTTGGATATTCCAATTTTTATTTTAAATTTGTAACCATTGTATAAGGTTAAATAATTTGGTTATGAATAAATATTTGACGCTTTCGGAAGCTTCCGAGTATATTGGTAAAAGTAAAGAAACTTTGCGACGTTGGGACAAGGAAGGAAAACTTTCTGCTGTTCGTGAACCTATGAGTAATTATAGAGTTTATAAAAAGTCCGATGTTGATACTTTATTTGCAGGTTTTTTAGAAAAGGATGTTCAGGAAACAACTACAAATTATGTTGAAGCCGAAAACGATTATACTGTTTTAGAATTATTTGCTGGTGCTGGAGGTTTGGCCATTGGAATGGAAAAAGCAGGATTAAAATGTGTGGCACTGAATGAAATTGATAAATGGGCTTGTCAAACTTTACGACACAACAGACCAAATTGGAATGTTTTGGAAGGAGATATTAGGTCATTGCATTTTTCAGAATATCATAATAAAGTAGATGTCGTAACCGGTGGGTTTCCTTGTCAAGCATTTAGTTATGCAGGAAAAAAATTAGGATTAGCAGATGCAAGAGGAACTTTGTTTTATGAATTTGCTAGAGCCGTAAAAGAAGTAAATCCTCCAATTTGTATAGGAGAAAACGTTCGAGGTTTGTTAAGTCACGAAAACGGAAAAACTTTGCAAGGAATGATTTCAATTTTAGATGAAATTGGTTATAATGTTGTTCCTGTTCAAGTTTTAAAAGCAATAAATTTTAATGTTCCTCAAAAGCGTGAACGTCTAATTTTAGTTGGAATCAGAAAAGATATTGATTTAAAATATGAATATCCAAAACCATACAAGAAAATTTACAACTTAAAAGATGCCCTAAAAAAAGGAGAATTATTCGATTGTAATGTACCCGTATCGGAAGGTTCGAAATATCCTCAAAGTAAAATAGATGTTTTAGATTTAGTGCCACAAAAAGGATATTGGCGAGATTTACCGCTTGAAATTCAAAAAGAATTTATGGGCGGAAGTTTTCATCTTGGTGGCGGTAAAACTGGAATTGCAAGAAGAATAGGTTGGGACGAACCTTGTTTAACTTTAACTTGCAGTCCTGCACAAAAGCAAACCGAAAGATGTCATCCCGAAGAAACTCGACCGTTTACGGTTCGAGAATATGCGAGAATTCAAACTTTTCCTGATGCTTGGAAATTTGAGGGTTCAGTTGCTCAACAATACAAACAAATCGGAAATGCAGTTCCTGTTAATTTAGGAAAGGAAGTTGGTTATTCTATTGTGAAGTTTTTGAATAACTATTACAACTTGTCGAAGCCTAAATAATAACTATAATTTTCAAAAGTAATTTGGTTTAAAATTGTTCTTTTCGAAGTTTCAGTTTCTAATTTTATTTCGTGCAATGCAGAATTTTCTTTAATTATATCACTTTTTTCAATCGAATTCAAATAGTCGTTTATCGCTGTAGGCAATACTTTGTATAATTGAAAAAGTGCATTTTCTTTTCCCGAAAGTAAAGCATAAAATTGGTCGCCCGAAATTTTGTAAACTCTACTATGACTATATTCCTTGCCGTTTATTTCTCCTTTCCACAAATCGTTGAAACTGCCTTTTGCAAGTATTTGGACCCAATAACATTTAGCTTGTTTGTAATTGTCGGCGTAAGTTTTCAGTTTTTGAAATAAACTTTCTGCCGAACTGCTGTTCATTGTATTGTGTTTGTTTTTGATGTCTGCAAACAAAGTATCGTCATTCGCTTTTACGTCAAAACCGCTTAGATTTCCAACTTGAAAACCCTTAATTCCTCCCAAAATTTGCTCGTGAAAAGTTCCAATAGAATTGTTTATCGATTTGTCAATTTGGCGTAATATTTCGGCTTGAATTAAACTTTCCTGATTAATATCGTTGAATTGAGCGTCAAAAGTCAATTTTATTGTATCAACTTTATTACTGTAGAAATTCTTTTTTGTGATATTCTTTTTCGCTTTTAAATATGATTTATGAAGGTTTGCAATGCAATTCAGTAAATGTTCATCCGAAATAAAATCAACATATTTATTTTTCATCTAATTCTTATCGTTATAATTCGACGGCTAAATTAATACTTTTTTATTGAAATTTTTTATTCGATTTCGTTTGCGTTTTCTGCGCTAGTCTTAATAAAATCCCGATGGGGTTTGTTTTTAATTTTAGTTTGCATATCGGATAAAATTAACACTATTGATGGCGGCGTTTTGCATTAGGTATTGAATTTTTGCTGCCTCAAAAAGATTACATTACTAGATCTTTATTTTTATTAGGGTTTAGACCACTTCGTTTGTAACGAAAAACTTTACTCTTGTGGTAATTTCTAATGATGAGATTTGAAAAAAAAAAAAAAGACTTTCTGTAAGGAAAGTCTCTTTATTTGTCGTGTGTTACAAAAGTTTATTCTTCAGCAGCTTCACCAGATTTTCTATAAATAAAGTTTCCGTAAATATGACGTTTTGCAAAACGATTAGGAGATTCTGCATTTACCATTTTTACATAAATATTTCTAGGAACACCAATATATTCATATTCCATTCCGTTAAAGTATTTAATATGCAAAGTTTGTTTTTCTAAATGAAAACCATGTATATTAGAGTTTGTAATAGTGTCTGTGTATTCAGGTAGATTTTTCTCGACAGTTTCTGCGGATATACTTACTAAAAAGTGGTAAGCACCAATAATCTTCTTGCTCGTTTCTTCAGCAGCAAGTTTTCCAGCTTCATCATTTACAAATTTGTCAGGATGAGAATCCTTCATGCTGTTTCTGTAAATAGTTTTTAATTCTTTCAAAGTTACATTTTTGTCAACTTCAAGTAACTTTCTGTATTCGATAACTCTTTTCATACCAATGTTTAAAATAATAATTTAATTGTCAAACCTTTACGAGTGTAGCTCTGTTTGAAATTGGGTGCAAAAGTAGTTATTTAAAATGGTAATTAAAAATTAACTTCAATGATTTGTTTTCATTTATAGTCCTTTTTACTTTACAATATTGGTGTTTATGCTAAAAAAAACAAATAAAACACTTAAATTTAGCCCTTCGATAAAATGATATGCTATTATTTCGAAATTCCCTGTTTAGTGGGTCTAAATCCGCAATAGAAGCCCATCGAGCTTTTTAAAAAAGGGCAAAATTTATGCGCCACACATATAAATAAGTCTTTATGCAATCGATGTAAAACCTATTTTAGATGAAATTTTATACGAATAAGCGGTTGAAAAAGCACGTTAGGAATGTGTCTGTTTGCGGAATTGTGCAAGATAAAAATTAGCTTTCGGATTTAGACAAACAATTAAATAAGCTCAATAAAAAATTAAAGTATTATAGGGAATAGAAATTGTAGAATAATCGAGATTTAATTAACTCATATCAAAAAAAAAGTGAAACTCTATATATACGCATAAAAAAACCCTCTCATTTCTGAAAGGGTTACTTAGTAGCGGGAACAGGACTCGAACCTGTGACCTTCGGGTTATGAGCCCGACGAGCTGCCTACTGCTCTATCCCGCGATGTGCGTTTTGTAATCTTAATAAAGCTACTTAGTAGCGGGAACAGGACTCGAACCTGTGACCTTCGGGTTATGAGCCCGACGAGCTGCCTACTGCTCTATCCCGCGTTGTTTCGAGTGCAAATGTACAACCAATTTCTTTACTTACAACCAAAAAGAGTGAAAAAAATATGTTTTTTTTTCTATTTATTTGAATTTTAATGTTTTATGTTGTCTTTTAATCGCTAATATAATAGTGTTTGTGTAATTAAGATCTCTTTTTGTTGCTACTATTCACTTCATATGACTACCTTTGTCCTCTAGATTTTGGTCTAAATAGTACGAAGTAAAAATAAAATACAATATAAATGTCACATAAAGCAGGTTTTGTAAACATCATAGGAAATCCAAACGTAGGAAAATCTACGTTAATGAATGCCTTTGTTGGCGAACGATTATCAATTATTACATCAAAAGCACAAACTACACGTCATAGAATTTTAGGAATTGTAAATGGAGAAGATTTTCAGATGATTTTGTCTGACACCCCAGGAATCATTAAGCCAGCATACGAAATGCAGGAATCAATGATGAACTTTGTGAAATCTGCTTTTGAAGATGCCGATGTTTTAGTTTATATGGTCGAAATTGGTGAGCAAGACTTGAAAGATGAAGCTTTCTTTAATAAAATTATAAATGCAAAAATACCAGTTTTATTACTGTTAAATAAAATAGACACTTCAAATCAAGCACAACTTGAAGCGCAAGTTGCGTTCTGGACTGCTAAAGTTCCTAATGCAGAAATTTTCCCAATATCGGCCTTGCAAAATTTTAATGTTCCAGAAGTATTTGATCGAATTATAAAATTACTACCAGAATCTCCAGCTTATTACCCAAAAGATCAGCTGACAGATAAACCCGAAAGATTTTTTGTAAACGAAACCATTCGTGAAAAAATATTGATACATTATAGCAAAGAAATTCCTTATGCAGTAGAAATTGTTACCGAAGAATTCTTTGAAGACGATAATATAATTCGTATTCGTTCCCTAATTATGGTAGAACGTGAAACCCAAAAAGGAATAATTATAGGTCATAAAGGCGAAGCCCTAAAGCGAGTAGGGGTAGAGTCTCGTGCAGATTTAGAAAAGTTTTTTGGCAAACAAATACATATCGAATTGTATGTAAAAGTAAACAAAAACTGGAGAAGCAACGTGAATATGTTGAAGCGTTTTGGGTACAATCAATAACGGTTATTTGTTTATTCGAAAACCTTGAATTGATGATAATGCTCTAGCCCTGATGGTAGCGGCATCCTTTTTCTTGCTCCTTTAGCAAGGAAAAGATATAGCGGACAGCAGGATTGGCTCCTAAAAATACCATAAAAGCTTAGAATCTTAGTTACTTAGCAAGTTAGTCACTTTTTTGACTACCTTTGTAAAATATTAAAAATACCTTATGAATAACATTGTTGCGATAGTAGGAAGACCTAATGTAGGGAAATCGACCCTTTTTAATAGGCTGATACAAAGAAGAGAAGCTATTGTAGATTCGGTTTCTGGAGTTACCAGAGATAGAAACTACGGTAAAAGCGAATGGAACGGAAAAGAGTTTTCAGTAATAGATACCGGTGGATATATTCGTGGTTCGGACGACATTTTTGAAGGAGAAATTCGCAAGCAAGTCGAATTAGCTATCGACGAAAGTGATGTGATTATTTTTGTGGTCGATGTAGAAGAAGGAATTACACCTATGGACGATGCGGTTGCAAAAATGTTGCGTAAAGTGACCAAACCTGTTTTACTTGCTGTAAATAAGGTTGATAACGCCATGCGTGAAAAAGATGCGGTCGAGTTTTATAATTTAGGATTGGGAGAATATTATACTTTTGCCAGTATATCTGGAAGCGGAACAGGGGATTTGTTAGATGCGCTTATTGATGCTTTTCCTATAAAACCATTACCAACGCAAGAAGAGATTGTATTGCCTCGTTTTGCAGTTGTAGGTCGTCCTAATGCTGGGAAATCTAGTTTTATCAATGCTTTAATTGGTAAGGAACGTTTTATGGTTACAGATATTGCGGGTACTACTCGTGATTCGATAGATACTAAATATGACCGTTTTGGTTTCGAGTTTAACTTAGTAGATACCGCAGGGATTCGTCGTAAAGCTAAAGTAAAGGAAGATTTAGAATTTTATTCGGTAATGCGTTCGGTTCGTGCGATCGAGCATGCCGATGTTTGTATCTTAATTATCGATGCAACTCGTGGTTTTGAGGGGCAAGATCAAAGTATATTTTGGTTGGCCGAAAAAAACAGAAAAGGGGTTGTTATTTTGGTAAATAAATGGGATTTGGTAGAAAAAGACACCATGTCAACCCGTGATTATGAAGCTAAAATTCGTGAAGAACTCATGCCGTTTGTAGATGTGCCTATTCTTTTTGTATCAGCGCTTACCAAACAGCGTTTATTAAAAGCGTTAGAAGCTACGGTTCAGGTTTATGAAAACAGACAGCAACGTATTTCGACTTCAAAATTCAATGAATATATGTTGAAAATTATCGAAAATCATCCGCCACCAGCCTTAAAAGGGAAGTTTGTGAAAATTAAATATTGTATGCAGTTGCCAACACCAACACCGCAGTTTGTGTTTTTTGCCAACTTACCTCAATATGTAAAAGATGCTTACAAGCGTTTCTTAGAAAATAAAATTCGTGAAAATTGGGATTTTGAAGGAGTTCCGATAGATATTTATATTAGAGAAAAATAAATTAGAAACAGGCAAATTTGCCTGTTTTTTTTGTTTAATGTGGGTTTGTAATCACGTTAGTAGAATCTTTTAAACTATCTAATTTTTGAACTTATTAAAATAAAAAATACGCAGTTTGTTATTCCTTCTTCGTTAGGCTTGAGTCTGAAAGAGCAAATTGGCAACGCAATGCCAATATTAATTATTAATGTTTTAGTGTTTTTAAAGATTGAATTGTAGTAATTAATGTTGCTTCAAACCACTATCTGAAAATTGTGAATATCTATTTTTGTGTTTGAAGTTTTATTCTCTATTAAAATCTATCTTTGATATCCTAAAAATAATCATATTATGAGCGCAATTTGGTACGAATGCAAAGTAAAATATAGAAAAACAGATGATACAGGTGTGCAAAAGGTCACCACAGAGCCTTATTTAGTAGATGCCTTGACTTATACCGAAGCCGAAACTAGAATTAATGAAGAGATGTCTGCTTATATTAGTGAAGAATTTAAAATTACAAATATCAAAGTAGCCAATTATGCCGAGATACATCCGTTCGAAAATACAGATCGTTGGTTTAAATCGAAAGTATCCTTATTAGCATTTGATGAAGAAAGCGGTAAAGAACGCAAAACAAATATGTATATTTTGCTACAAGCCAATGATGTTAAAGAAGCTTATGACAATACCGTTGCTGTTATGAATGGGACTATGGGCGACTATACGATACCTGCTATTTCGGAATCTCCAATTATGGATGTTTTTCCTTATTTTAGTGGCGAAGAAGAAAAAACAGAACAATTTGAAAAATTTAATAGAACTAAAGATTCTAAATTAACAAAAGCGGAAGAAGTAGAGGTTTTAGATACTATGGAATTTGATGCAGCTTTTGTATCGGAAAACGCTTTGTCTTAATCTTGCTTATTTAAAAAAGTTGGTATTTTAAGTAGTTGTTGTGTTTTAATTGTTTTTCGCTTAATGCTATGATAAATAGTGTTTTTTTTTGATTATCGATAATTAAATAGTATTTTTTTTGTTTAATATTTTTTTTATTTAGTTATTAGTTATATATTTCGAAATTAAAAAAAAAGTTAACAATTATGAACCAGAATTATTTTCAAAAAAAGGATACAAAAGCATGTTTTTTTGTGGTTTTTGCAGTGTTATTATTGTTGAATGCTTTTAGTATAAGTGCGCAAACTACAATTATAGGGCCTGCAACTGGAGGAGGTTTTGAGGCTGGTACTACATTTGCTGCAAATGGTTGGAGTACTATTGGTGGGTCTGCAACGCAAAACGTCTGGTTTGACGGAACTTCAGGAGCAACAGGCTTTTCGGGATCACGTTGTGCTTATATTTCAAATACAGCAGGAGGTGCCCATCTTTACGATATTTCTAGTTCAAGGGCATCTTTTTTGTATAGGAATATAACTATTCCCGCAGGAGAAGTTGATATTTCTTTAAGTTTTAAATGGATAAATGCTGGAGAATCCTCTTACGATAAAATACGAGTTTGGGTAGTACCCACTACATTTACACCAACCTCCGGAACTGCAATATCAGCCTCTGGTGCGGCACCAACTGGAATTATTCAAATTGGAGGTGATTTTAGCGTGAAAACAACTTGGACATCTGAAAATCTATTGCTTCCCTCTGCCTATGCAGGTACAACTGTCAGATTGGTTTTCGAATGGACAAATGATTCAAGCATTGGAGCACAGCCTCCAGGAGCAATAGATGATGTGTTATTAGTTTCTAAAACATGTTATGGTTCAGGAATCGGAACAACTACATTAGGTTGTCCTAATACTGTTTCTGGCGGTTTAGGATTAGGTGGGTCGCCAGCACCCACAATTACTTGTTCTACTGCGGCATGTGCAAATCTAGAAGCTACATTTACACCAATTAAGCAGACTACAAGTTATACCGTGTCTTCAATAGCTTATGCACCTCCATATCAATTTAATTGCATGAAAAACCCTGTAAGTGTAAATGTTGATGATATGTGGTCTCCAGTTGTTAATTTGCCTTTTAATTTTTGTTTTTATGGAAATACTTACAGTCAATGTGTGATAGGTTCTAATGGAGTTTTAACTTTTAACACTGCAAAAGCAAATACTGTCTCTGGTTATTCTTTTTCAGATAACTTGCCAAGTACAACAGGAAACTTATTTGAAAATTCAATTTATGGAGTATATCATGATATAAACCCAGCAATTGGCGGAGAGGTAGGTTGGGAATTAATAACATTAAATACAGGATGTAGAGCATTAGTTGCTTCATGGAATAATGTTCCTATGTATAGTTGTACCTCAGACAACTATACAGGTATGATGGTTCTTTACGAGAACACAAATATAATTGAGGTATATATTAAGAATAAAACTGTTTGCGCCACTTGGAACGGTGGTAATGCTATCGTAGGCTTACAAAACGCAACCGGAACAGCAGCAACTGTAGCTCCAGGCAGAAATGCTTTAGATCCAGATTGGGCTACTACAAACGAAGCATGGCGTTTTACACCATCTGGTGCAAGTGTTCCTACTTCGATAAAATGGTATGAAGGTGCAGGAACTTCAGGTCCTGTTGTAGGAAATACTGCCGTTATAAATGTGTGTCCACTTGTTACAACAACATATACTGCCGAACTGAATTATACATTATGTAATGGACTTGCGTATTCAAATACTGCGCAAACAACTGTAAATGTTAATACTGACAAAACTTGGAATGGTTCTTTGAGTGCAGATTGGAATGTTGCTGGTAACTGGACTCCTTCAGGAATTCCTACAATTGCTCAGGCAGTAAATATTCCTAGTACTGTAAATAATCCAATTATAGGCACAGGAGTAGACGCGTTAGCTTGTAGTGTAAAAATACAAAGTGGAGCTATTTTAACAGTTAATTCTGGTTTTAGTATTACTGTAGCTAATGTTGTTAATGTGCTAGCAGGTGGTACTTTTAATATTAAAAATACAGGAAGTTTAGTGCAAACAAATAATGTTACCAACTCAGGAAATATTAATATGGAGCGTATTGCAAATCTTCGTTTACAAGATTATTGCTATTGGTCGTCGCCTGTTGGGAACCTACTAGCAGGAACATTTCCAGTGCAAAGCGTGTCGCCACTTACCCCAGCTGGGTTTATATACAAATGGGGAACTACAGCAGTAAATACTAATGGAGGTTTTGGAAATTGGATAAGCACTACAGAGAATATGATTCCAACAACAGGTTATATTCTTCGTGCACCAAACGGATTTACAAATGCCGCACCAAGCGCGCTAAAAGCAAACTTTATTGGTACACCAAATAACGGTATTTTTACTCCATCTATTATTAGAGGTACTGATGTTACAGGAGTTGCTCCAAATGGAATTATAAGAACAATAGAAGATGACAACTGGAATCTTATAGGAAACCCATACCCATCTGCGATAGATGCGCTAACTTTTTTAAACTTAGCTGCTAATAATATGATTGACGGATCTATACGTTTATGGACTCACGGGACACTGCCTAGTACAGGTGTAACAGATCCTTTCTATGCAGATTACGCATATAATTATACAGATACCGATTATATTATTTATAATAAATTAGGTGCGAGCGCAGGACCAAGTGTCTTTAATGGTAAGATAGCTGCCGGACAATCGTTTTTAGTGCTAATGAATAACGGGCCAGCAGGATCAGGCACCGTAACTTTTAACAATACAATGAGAGTTACTAATAACAATAGCCAATTTTATAAAAAAGCAAGTTTTACTAAAAACACTACAGAGGAGAAACATAGGTTTTGGATAGATTTAATTTCGCCAACTACCACTGCAAACAGAATCTTAATTGGTTACGCTAATGACGCAACACACGAAAAAGAAAATTTATATGATGCAATAACCGATTATAAATCAAGTCAGAATTTTTATTCATTAATTAATGATGAGCCAATGGTTATTCAAGGTAGAGCATTACCATTTGATATAAATGATAATGTGCCTGTGGGAATAAAAATCCCTGCAAACGGAACTTATAAAATTGCTATTGCTGCCGTTGATGCTATGTTTGCTGCGGGAGCACAAACCATATACCTTGAAGATAAATTCCTAAATGTAATACACAATCTAACCGAAACACCATATCAGTTTACAGCAGTAGCAGGAATAACAAACAATCGTTTTGTAATTCGTTATACAGAAAACGCATTATCAAACAACGATTTTAATTATTCAAATAACATAAATGTATTTGCTAATAATGGCATCAACATAATATCAACTAAAGAAAATATTAAAGATGTTGTTATTTATGATGTGTTAGGAAAAACATTGTTAGATAAAAAAAGTATTATCAAAAACGAAGTAAAACTAACCGAATTACCACCTACAACAAGTGTTATAATCGTTAAAGTAACCTTAGGAAATAATAAAGTAGTAATAAAAAAAGTAATTTACTAAATTGTTTAACCCGTTGGGCATAAATAATAAATACTTATTATTTTAAAATAGAAACCCCGTAAAACCATGTTTTACTATAACTATATTAAAACGTCCTGATAAAGCTAACGATATTGTATGATGTTTAAAAACAAATAGAATTACAATCCCTAATAGAATAAATTATTTATAATTTAAAAACTTCCAAAAAGACCTCGATTTTAAATAGTCGAGGTTTTTTTCATTAGCATAAGCCTCTTTTTCAAAAATAATATTCCTATAAGCTTTGTTGCTATCTTTGTATCTAATCATTTGAATTAAAAAATCTAAAAAATACCAAATATAAAAAGGCAAAATAAGCAACTCTAATTGCTGGCGAATATGTATCTTTTCGTGGTTTATGAGAATTTTATCTGTTTTATCAAAAACATTTCTAATAATTATAAATGGAAAAAAAGTAAATCCTCTGTATTTTTTTGAAATTAAATATTTAGAAACAATTAGAAACATACTTTAAAGTTTATAAATTTGTAATCATGAATTTACAAAGTAAAGAAAATAAACCAATAGAAGGCGAAGATTTCTATTACACACCAGAAGGCTACAAATGCTTTACAGATAAATACCACTTAAAACGGGGCTATTGTTGCAAAAGCGGATGCCGCCATTGTCCCTATGGTTTCAATAAAAAAACAGGAACAATAAAGAAGTAAAAAAATAGCGATTGCAAACAGATTAGTAACACTATGATATGAATAACCAATCATTAAAATACAGCATTATGATATACAAATCCTACCATAGATCAGTTATTCGTTATCCATAGCTTTTTTATAATAACAACCCGTTTTAATGATATTATTTATTTAACTAACAGTTTACCATCAGTTTACCATAAATTAAAAACAACAACAGTTCTTAGTTTCAACCTATTCTTAGTCTTCAAAAAAACTTAGAATCTGAACAGCTCAGAACCTTAGCAACTCAATAAAAAATGACTTTCAAAGAACAAATACAACAAGGAATACCAGCTACACTTCCAAATCCTAAACCATACGATTTAGCTATAAATCATGCACCAAAACGAAAAGAAATCCTTTCGGTCGAGGAGAAAAAATTAGCCTTAAGAAATGCTTTACGATATTTCGATGCAAAACACCACGCAACGTTAATCCAAGAATTCTCGCACGAGCTCGAAACCTACGGACGCATTTATATGTATCGTTTTCGTCCAGATTACGAAATAAAAGCCAGACCTATTTCTGATTATCCAGGAAAATGTGACCAAGCAAAAGCCATCATGCTCATGATTCAGAATAATCTCGATTATGCAGTAGCACAACACCCTCATGAGTTAATTACTTATGGCGGAAATGGCGCAGTTTTCTCCAATTGGGCACAATATTTACTCACAATGCAATACCTGTCTGAAATGACAGACGAGCAAACATTGGCTATGTATTCTGGTCACCCCATGGGATTATTTCCTTCTCATAAAGAAGCACCTAGAGTTGTTGTAACTAACGGAATGGTTATTCCTAATTACTCTAAACCAGACGATTGGGAAAAAATGAATGCACTTGGTGTTTCCCAATACGGACAAATGACCGCAGGAAGTTATATGTATATTGGTCCACAAGGAATTGTACACGGAACAACCATCACGGTTTTAAACGGTTTCAGAAAAATTAAAAAAACAACTTCTGGAGGCCTATTTGTAACCTCAGGATTAGGAGGAATGAGCGGGGCACAACCCAAAGCAGGAAATATAGCGGGTTGCATTACCGTTTGTGCCGAAGTAAATGCAAAAATCACACACATTCGTCACTCGCAAGGCTGGGTAAACGAAGTTTTTCAAAACATAGACAAACTAGTAGCCAGAGTCATTTTGGCCAAAGCCAACAAAGAAGTCGTATCCCTTGCTTATCTAGGAAATGTAGTTGATGTTTGGGAACGATTCGACCAAGAAAACATACACATCGATTTAGGATCAGACCAAACCTCCCTACACAATCCATGGGCTGGCGGTTACTATCCAGTTGGGATTTCATTCGAAGAAGCCAACGAAATGATGGCAAACAACCCTAAATTATTTAAAGAAAAAATACAAGAAACATTACGCAGACACACAAAAGCCATAAACAAACACACCGCAAAAGGAACCTATTTCTTCGATTACGGAAACGCATTCCTACTAGAAGCCTCTCGTGCAGGAGCAGATATAATGGCAGAAAACCACATAGATTTCCGCTACCCAAGCTACGTACAAGACATTATGGGACCCATGTGTTTCGACTACGGCTTTGGCCCTTTCCGATGGGTTTGTGCCTCAGGAAAACCAGAAGATTTAGCAAAAACCGATGCCATTGCTTGCCAAGTTCTCGAACAAATGATGCAAAACTCACCACAAGAAATCAAGCAACAAATGCAAGACAACATCACCTGGATAAAAGGCGCACAGCAAAACAAACTAGTAGTTGGATCACAAGCACGAATCCTATATGCAGATGCCGAAGGAAGAATAAAAATAGCAGAAGCTTTTAACCAAGCCATCGCAAAAGGAGAAATTCAAACCATAATTCTAGGACGTGACCACCATGATGTATCAGGAACAGATTCCCCATATCGCGAAACCTCAAATATTTACGATGGCTCACGATTCACCGCCGATATGGCCATACAAAACGTCATTGGCGACAGCTTCCGTGGCGCCACATGGGTATCTATCCACAACGGCGGCGGCGTAGGCTGGGGAGAAGTAATAAACGGCGGCTTCGGCATGGTGCTCGACGGCTCAAAAGAAGCCTCAAAACGATTAGAATCAATGCTTTTCTGGGACGTAAACAACGGGATATCACGCAGAAGCTGGGCAAGAAACAACAACGCAATTTTCGCAATCCAAAGAGCCATGGCCGCACAACCGCTACTAAAAATTACAATTCCCAACATAGTCGAAGACAAATTGTTCGATTTTTAAACACAATAATTAAAAGCCAATCCAGCTGTACACTACAATCTTTTTTGTAAAATTGTTTTTTTATAAGCCCAAAAAGGAGCTTCCTTTGGTCGCTCTTTTTAGGCAATAAAAAATACAATTTTCCCGCAAAAGGATTTCCGTTTCCATCTGGGCTAAAAACACAAAACACATGAACAACCAACTAAAAATCATACTCCAACAAAAATCAGAAGAAAAAACAAACAAACAAATTGAAGACATTAGCAAAAAACTTCAAAAAATAGAAAAGCTAAACACTGATTTCGAAAAATTAAAAACCAAAATAACAAACATTCGCCAATTAGTCGACAAGAAAACTACCGAAATCAAAATTAATTTGTGCCATACCAAAGAACAATTCGTCATTTTATTGATAAAAAAATTCGGTATGAAAAGTTTTACAAAATGGGAAAAAGAAATTATAGCAAACCTAATAAACGAAGAACTAGAACTCTTAGCCAACTATAATCACGAAAGCGAAGACCTGCAAAAAGCCCTCGATCAATACTTCAAATCTCAAAAAGAAAATTTAAATAAGTTCGAAACGGAAATAATACAAGAAAGCATCAAAGATATGCTCGCACAATTCGATTTAGACTTTGAAGATGAAGATCTTGATTTTGAGAAAATAAATGACCCAGCCTTCAAAAAACGAGTTGAAGAAAAAATGAGAACCAAACAAAAAGAAGCAAACGAAAGGCAAAAACAACTCGAAAAAGAACAAAAAATCGAAAAAACCGACATCGATTTTCAAAAAATATACAAAAAACTAGCCAAATTAGCACACCCAGATCTGTATAAATCCAAAGACGAAAAAGCCACAAAAGAAGAACAAATGCAAAGGCTTACAAAAGCTTGGAACGAAAGAGATTATTACGAATTGCTCATGCTTTGGCTAGAAATAGACCCACAAAACACAATCGAATTAGAAATTAATCAAACCAATCAGAAAAACATAATAGCCCAATTAAACTCAAAAATAAAAGAAATTGAAGCCGAAACCTACCAGGTAAAATTTCATTTCGATGATACCGCTTTCTACTACCAGTTTAACGCTTCCTCCGAAAAAGCCATACATACCAATATCGAAAAATACAAGAAAACACTAAAGGAGAACCTCGAAATGACCGCCTCAAAACACCTAGAAGTCGAGAAAACAAAAACATTCAAAATAATACTAAACAACATTTACCAGTCTAATCAAGAAAGTGATTTTAGGAATTATCTAGATGATTTGGGCATAGATTTTGATTAATACTATTAATAATCAATTAGTTAAAAAAATAAAATCATGAAAACAATTAAATTTTTAGCAATATTAGTACCATTCTTATTCGCCTCATGTAGCGCAGTAAGAGTAAATTCTGATTATGACAAAAAAACAGATTTTTCGGTTTACAAAACCTATGCTTTTTACAAAACAGGAATCGACAAAGTAGAAATTTCTGATTTAGACAAAAAACGAATCCTCCGTTCTATCGATGAGCAAATGACTACCAAAGGTTTTACCAAAAGTGAAACACCAGATTTGCTAATAAATATTAATACCAAAGCCGAAAAAAACATAAATGTTAACCAATTTAATGCCTATTACGGATATGGTTGGGGCTTTGGTTGGGACCCTTATTTTGGCGCAAACTACAGCATCAATACAAATACCGAAGGAACGCTAACCATCGATCTAATAGACGCCAAGAAAAAAGAACTAATTTGGCAAGGAGAAGGCGTAGGCTATTTAACTAAAAACACCAACAAAAAAGACGAAAACATAAAATGTTTCGTCAATAGCATTTTATTGCAATATCCACCAGTAAGCAAATAAAGTATAAAACTGAAAATTAAAAACCAAAACAAAAAAGTTTTGGTTTTTTTATACAATAAACTAAAAAAAACATTATTTAATCCCTAAATTTACTTCCAAACAATAATTACAATATTATGGAAGCGCATTTCGAAAGCAACCCGCTGATTAACAGATTGCCAAAACATTTAAAACAGTTTATAAAGCCACAAGATTATAGCGAATATACACCTATAAACCAAGCTGTATGGCGCTATGTGATGCGCAAAAATGTAAATTATCTGTCTAAAGTTGCTCACGAATCATATCTTGTAGGATTAGAAAAAACAGGCTTAGAAATAAATAATATCCCAAATATGTACGGCATGAACCGAATTTTAAAAGAAATTGGTTGGGCCGCTGTTGCCGTTGACGGATTTATTCCACCCAATGCATTTATGGAATTTCAAGCTTATAATGTCCTTGTTATTGCTGCAGATATCAGACAATTAGAACACATAGAATACACCCCCGCACCAGATATTATTCACGAAGGCGCAGGTCACGCACCTATTATTGCCAATCCTGAATATGCCGAATATTTACGCCGTTTTGGCGAAATAGGTTGCAAAGCAATCTCATCATCACGTGATTACGAAATGTACGAAGCGGTGCGGTTATTATCTATAGTAAAAGAAGCCGAAGGTACCCCTCAAGCCGAAATCGATGCTGCCGAAAGGCAAGTAGAATTCTTGCAAAATAATATGGGCGAAATGTCAGAAATGTCGCAAATAAGAAACTTACACTGGTGGACTGTTGAGTATGGTTTAATAGGAACCATAGAAACCCCCAAAATATATGGCGCAGGTTTGCTCTCATCTATTGGCGAAAGTGCTTGGTGCATGACAGATAATGTAATTAAAATCCCATATTCTATCGATGCGGTAAACCAAAGTTTCGATATTACAAAACCACAACCTCAGCTTTTTGTGATACCCGATTTTTCGTATTTAAGTGAAGTTTTAGAAGAGTTTGCAAACAAAATGGCTTTAAGAACTGGCGGATTATCTGGTATTCAAAAACTAATTAATTCGAAAGCCATTGGGACAATAGAGTTAAGTACTGGATTGCAAATTTCGGGTTTATTTGCAAATGTTATTGAAGACCAAGGGAAACCAATCTATGTACAAACCACAGGAAAAACAGCTTTATCTTATAGAGAAAAAGAATTAGTTGGTCACGGTACCTCTTATCATGCGGAAGGTTTTGGAAGCCCAATAGGGAAGCTAAAAGGAATTAATCTGGCTATCGAAGATATGAGTCCGAGAGATTTAAAAGCTTACGATATTTATGAATCAGGAAAGGTAACACTAGAATTTGAAGGAAATATTGTAGTTTCTGGAGAAATTATTACAGGTTCACGCAATTTGCAAGGCGAAATTATATTAATTAGTTTCAAAAATTGTACGGTTACTCATGGCGAAACCATTTTGTTTCAGCCAGAATGGGGAATTTATGATATGGCGGTTGGCAAAAAAGTAATTTCAGCTTTTTCTGGACCAGCAGATGTGCAAAGTTTTAATATGATTACACATATTCCATCATCTCAAACAATAAAGGCTAAAAAAACACCCGAACGTCATGAGTTAGAAGGCTTGTATGAAAATGTTAGAAATATTCGTGAAGGAAAATCGACCCATTTATCGCTAGAAGATACTTTTGGAAAATTGCTCGAAAACCACCCTAAAGATTGGTTGCTTTCGGTAGAAATTGTAGAATTAGTACAGGCTAAAGATACCGTTCTTAGCTCAAAAATAATTTCACATTTAGAAAGTTTGAAGAACTCTAGACCCGAAGTAAAAAAATTAATTAGCAATGGTTTAGAACTAATTTTCGAAAAAGAATCGGTATAAGAATCACGACTTTATTTTCGAAGAAAAATCACTTTCTTTTCCAATAATATTTCCTTCGTATTGTAATTTCCAACCCATACTGTTGGTTAGAATTAGCATTTTAGACAATTCAGAGATTAATCGATTTTGAGCATTAGATTTCAAAGTCGATTTTTCTATTTTATTTGCTAAACTTGTCTTAGCTTGTTTGTTTATTTTGTTATAATCATCGCCAGTAAAAGGGTTTAGTTTGCTTTGATCTACGTCGTAAAACTGAATGTCTGGAGAAATTTTTATCTCTTCTTTTGGGATATTAAGAATGGTAATTATTTTGTTTTTTTCATCAATATCATATTTCATTTCATGTAAATTATACGCAACAGTCACATCGGCATTTACTATAATTAATGCTTTTTTGTCGAAAGAAATCATACCTCCAAAATAAGTGTTTTGGTCTTTATAGGTAAGTACCTCGGCAAAATGGCCTTCGGTAACAACCAGTTTTCCTACATTTACAATTTGTTGTTGAATTAGTGCTGTGCTGTTTTCTAAGCTCGAATGGTCCTCTTTTTTAAACGTACAAAACTTAAATAAAAACACAACTATAATGATTAAAACTATTCCGGTAATGATTCTGTTTCGCATAATTAAAATTTCATGAATGGATATATGACTACAAGTTTAGTAATTTTATCTCGAAGTTTCGATAAAAATTGTTGGTGAGAATCAGATTGCGAATGAAACGGTTTATGGTGTAGTCCTTTTTGAATATCACAAACCTGTTGCATGGTAGCAAATTCTTTTGAATCGATATAATTCTCGAAAAAACGAATCCAAATATAATTGATCGCCGTTTGGTTTGGATGCAACATATCTTCGGTATAAAAACGATAATCCCGTAGTTCATCTATCATGATTTCGAAACTTGGAAAGTAATTGATAATTGATAATTGACAGTTTGCAACTTTGTGAATTGCAGAAATTAAATGCGATTTGCTTAGTGTATTTTCTGCAAAGCCATCTTTAATATGGCGAACGGGAGAAACTGTAAAAATAAATTTGGCTTCTTTGTTTATTTCAGTAATTAAAGTGACTATGTTTTGTAAACTTTTATTGATGGTTTCTATCGGAAGTAATTCTTTTGTAAACTGTTTTTGTGGTACTTTATGGCAATTGGCAACAATTTCATTGGTTCCTATATCTCTATAAACCCAAGCTGTTCCTAGCGTGATAATGAAGTGAGTTGCTTGGGTTATTTGTACATGTGTCGAATCGATTAATTCGTTTAAAGTTTTTAGAAACTCTTCTTTGTTTGGATTAGACAATTCTGAATGCACTTCATAGCAATGCCAAGATTGATTATGAAAAAAAATAGCTGCTTCGGTAAAATAGTGTTTGTGAATACTTCTAAAAATTAGTTTTTCGATAGCAACAGCATTAAAAATAATGCCAAACGGATTGACCGTATTTTGAAACTTGAAATACTCAAATTTTTTTGCCATATTTTCTGCAAAGCAAGAGCCTAAAGAAACTATTTTCGAATTATAGTTTATTAGATGATTACTTTTTGCAATAGCGATTGGAGTTGTAAATTGCATTCTCTTGTTTTAAACAAAAGTAGGGGAATATTTTATAAAAGAAAAACCCTTTCGGAGTTTGAGTTCTGAAAGGGCTAAAATTAACTTTAAAAACGAGTACTAGTACTCAAAGATTGTCGTTCTTTTAAGAACGTTTGTTTCATCATATTTTTTTTGCGCTATAGGATAATCTTGTGCATTATATAAATATTGGTTTGTTGTAGTTCTTGTCGTTTGCGTCGATCCGATTTGTACAGTCGTTTCTTTAACAAGATTATTGGCGTTGCTCATTTCAGCATCTAATAATTTATTAAAACCTAAGATGTTTTTTGTTGCATTGTTTTTAGTGTCGTATTCATAAGTATAAATACTATTGTGTGTTCCAGCAGTTATTTCTTTTTTTACAATATTCCCGTTTAAAAAGGTTTCTTTTTTTGAATGTTCTGGAGTTTCAATACCTGTTTGCTTATTTTTAGCTGTTCTAATATAGGTAATTGTACCGTCTGTATTGTAAGTAAGTACGGTTTTATTTGTAGATGGTGAGTCTATTTCGTTTAAATCTATGATTTTTAACTTACCATTGTCATAAGTATAATCTGTTATCTGTGACGTTGCGTTATTGCTATAGCTTATAATTTTGGTAACTATATCGCCAGTATACGTAAAAACTGTTTTTTTATAAGGATAAGTCACTGTAAGAAGTTTGTTGCCATCATAGGTTAGAATGCCAGTAACTCCTTCTTCAATAATTTTTTTAGGTAAAATATTGGTTGTGGTATTTTCAGGAGCTGTAGCTACTGTTGTATCGTCTTTAGAGCAAGAAATAAGAAGTAAGCTTAAAGCACAAAGGGTATAAAATGTTTTTTTCATAAAAAAAAATTAAGTTGCACAAAAATATAAAATAACAATAAGAAAAGCAATAGATTTTGTGATTGAAAAAGAATACTACATCTTGTATTATAAATTTAAACAATTACAATCTATTTACTACTTTTACTTCTTCAAAAAACAAAAGATGAAACTCCTATATTCTTATTTAATAAAACATAAAACCTTGTTGCTTTTTGCTTTACTCATGGCTGCTATAAACATTTGTTTTAGTTTAAGTGATTCTATAATAACAGGTAAATTAATGCAAGATTGCGGTGTGGGTATTGCAAAATACAAAGGACAAGAGCTTAATTTTATAAAAGCTGTTGGTTTCTGGATAGGGCTTTCCCTGGGGGCTGCCATGATTTCTCGTATTACTAAAAATTTTCAGGATTATTTTACCAATTTAGTGATTCAACGTACTGGTGCCGAAATGTATACAGATGGGATTAAAAAGTCTTTAGACTTGCCTTACGAAGATTTTGAAGACCAGCGCAGCGGAGAAACATTAAGCAAATTACAAAAAGCACGTACCGATTCCGAAAAGTTAATTACCCTTTCTATTTCATTAATATTTCAAACCATTATTGGATTTATTTTTGTTATTGTTTACATATCAAGAATAGATTATCGTATTGCTTTTGTATTCATATTAACAGCCCCAATTATTGCTTTTATTAGTTCTTTTTTAGGAAAAAAAATTAAAGTTGTTTCTAGAAGAATCGTACAACAAACCAATTCTCTTGCTGGATCTACAACCGAAAGTTTGAGAAATATCGAATTAGTAAAAAGTTTAGGTTTAACACAACAAGAGGAAAGTAGATTAAATTCGAACACGCATAAGATTTTAAAATTAGAAATAGAAAAAATTAGATTCATTAGAAGTTTAAGTTTTATTCAAGGTACAACGGTTCATTTTATGAGAACTTCTGTTGTTTTTACCCTATACTATTTCTTGTTTAGTCATAAAATAGTAGTAGGAGATTTACTTACTATGGTGTTCTTTACTTTTTTTATTTTCAATCCTTTGCAAGAATTGAGTGCCTTTATTATTGCTAAAAATGAGACGAAAGTTTCGATGGAAAATTTCGAAAATTTATTAAAAGCAAAATCTGAATTTCGTCCAGAAAAACCTAAATCTATAGGAAAAATTTCTTCCTTACAATTTTTAAATGTGAGTTTTAAGCACAAAACGGCAAAATTTTCGGCAGTCGAAAATATAGATTTTCATATCAATCAAGGAGAAACAGTAGCGTTTGTTGGTCCGTCTGGCGCAGGAAAAACAACTTTAGTTAAGTTGTTAGTAGGGTTGTATCCGCCCGCAGAGGGGCAAGTATTGTATAACGGCGTAAATTCTAACGAAATAGATTTGTTAGATTTGCGTAGGCAATTGGGATTTGTAACGCAAGATGCACAATTGTTTTCAGGAACTATTCGTGAAAATTTATTGTTTGTAAAGCCAGATGCTACCAATGAAGAGCTATATGATGCACTAAACCGTGCAAGTTGCGAAAATTTATTAAACCGTGCCGAAGACGGATTAAATTCGACCATTGGGGAAGGCGGTATTAAAGTTTCTGGTGGCGAAAAACAACGTTTATCTATTGCTCGTGCCATATTAAGAAATCCAAATTTATTAATTTTTGACGAAGCAACTTCTGCATTAGATTCGATCACAGAAGAAGAAATAAATACTACCATTAGAAATATTTCAGATCAAAACCGAATTACGGTTCTTATTGCGCATCGATTATCTACAATCATGCACGCTGATAGAATATTTGTTCTAGAACAAGGAAAAATTATCGAGCAAGGTAAACATGAAGATTTGTTGCTAGAAAAAGGTTTGTATTATGCCATGTGGAGACAACAAATTGGGGAAAGAAAAAGTGTAACCTAGTTTAAATTTGTTCTTGTCTTGTGTTGTACTAAGTCAAACGATCCTTTTTAACTGAAACGTATGTTTTTAAGGCATCAAAATTTTACAACTTTGAACTTAACCCAAAAATAAACCTCGCTTAAAACGGATTAAACGAGGCTGTTTTTTTATGGTTTTTGTAAATGTTTTTCAAAAATTTAGGGTTGTGCAACAGCTACCGCTGTTATAGCCAGTGCTTAATTTTCTTCTGAATTTTCAATTCTAAATAATTTATCTACTTGCGATAATTTCACAACAAAATATTCCTCTTTGTTCAATTCATCAGGTAGCTTATCTTGCAAAATTGACGCAACAAATTGAATATTTGTCTTATCAACTAGTTCTGCAATTTTTACTAATTGATTATTGTGCATTAATTCCTTTTTATCATTTAGTAAAAAATGCAATGTTGGAATATTTTCTGTGTCTGCAAACATAACATATGCAATATCAAAACAAGAAATTTCACCTTGCTTTTTTCCAGAACTAAAATTAGTATTAAAAGCACTAAATTTATATAGTCTTTGACGTTTTTTATTAGTTACTATATCATATTTTAATGCATATTGTTCTCCATAAAGCGTTTCAGAAACATTTGCAAAAAAGCTATTGAATTTTTTTAATTGACTTTTTACTTTTAATTCAAATTCTTCTGAAAACAATGTATCATCAATTTTCTCTAATAATTGATTCAAATCTTTCATTTCATCCTCAACTTCATTCAGTTGTTGAATAATATTTTCATATTCTCCTTTTTTTCTATATTTTTCATTAAGGTCAAGAATTAAAATTTCAAGTTCTTCAAATGATTCACTTTTCGATATTATTTGTGATTGAGATTTTTCTTTTATTAATAAGCTTTGTAGTTCAAAAGATTTAGAACTAATTTTTTTTTCAAGTTCTGGCATTTCTTTTTTAATGAATTCAACTTTTTCATTAATCATTTGGTTATGATAATTCACTAAATCATCAAAAGATTTTTGAATGCCTTCTATTCTTTGTGTAGCTTGTTGATATATAGCTTGTAATTGTTGTATGTCAATATCTGAAAAGTTTGATTTTAAATCAATTTCAGCTTCATTTATTAAGTCTCTCTTTATTTTTAAATTTGTTAATTCTGAACTTGTTTTATTAATTTGATATTTTATTTGATTTAATTTGTCTAAATCAGCTTCAAAATTTTCATTCAAATTAAAATTTGATTTTCTAATATTTAGTTTTTCAATATCATTTTCAATAATTGCTAAAGTTGTCTCATAAGCAGTTTTTGTTTGAGATTTTTCAAGTCTGACTCTAAAAGAATCTTCTTGTTTTAATTTGGCTATTAAATTTTGTTTTTCATTTCCTTTACCAAAATCAATTCCTAGCATAAAAAGATGCAAAGTTTCATATTCAGCATCAGATGTATACTTGTCTAATGTTCTAAGAGTACTGTTTATATTTTCATCTTTGTATCTAATATTATGAGATATTATTTGTCTAAATGTTGGCTTTTCGGAATTATGATTTGGAAAAATTAAATTTAATAATTCAATCTCAAATTCATCCTCGGTATAATTCTTTTCATTAATTCTTCTAATTATTTGATTGCTTGATAAAAAATTTCTTTGAATTGTAACTTCTGTTGAATCTGAAACATCTAAATCATCTTTTAAAATTAATGTTATTAAAATATTTTGATCTCTTAAATACTCTTTTACTAACAGATTTTCTTCTTTTTTTGAATCAGGATCTACATAAATACCTTTTGCATTAGCACCTAGACAAAAATCAATTAATTGCAAAACAGTAGTCTTGCCAACACTATTACCTGTTTCGGTTCCATCCGACAATTCATTTTCTTGTGTTTCATCAATAATAAGATTCATTCCTTTACGGAAATTAATTTCTCTTATGAGATTACTGTTAGAAGTTATTTTTAATGATTTTAAGAACATAATATAATTTTACCTTTAGAATTTATTTTTGCGACATCAATAAGATATAACCAATCTAAACATAAGATAAATATTGAAAATGACATATTTATACTTTGTTTTACATTGTAATATAGTTCCAATATATTTTGAGAATTACTTTTTTGAAGTGATTTCAAAACAAATGCTCCATTATAATAGATGGAATTTTCTGGATGTATATTATCAGGAATTAGCATAATTGTAACTTAAAGGATTTTCAAAAATTTTACATCTAATAAAAGCATCTACAACAATAATTTTTACACATAACTCTAATTCATCAATTGGTATTTCAATAAAATTGGCACTATTAACAACTTTTTCTTTTACATTTTCAATTACTTGCAAAAATATATAATCTGAACTAGTATTTTGATGTTTTACAGATATTTCTACAAAACTAGAATTAACTGATTGTAAAACAGAAAGACTTTTATTTGAACCTTGAGTGTCAAATTCTGCATATTTTTTATCTAATCTACCATAATACATTGCATAATCTTCGATTGTTGATTTTGTTGCAACTAGAGAATTATGAGTAATTTTTCTGTCTATTTCAAAGCTATTTGTCTCTACCTTGTTAGATAAAGCTAGATTTTCTTTAGATAGGATATTTATAATAATAGCTAAATTTGAATCAAGTTTAACTATATCTACATCATTTCCGAGTTCTTTTTGGACTAATTGATAGATTTCTTTTTGCTTCTCAATATCGGTCGATAAAATAAAGTTTAATATCATTTTGTTATCAATAATATCTGAAGCAGGTTTAAAGTTTATTTTATGTGGATTTAAAAATGTTCCTTTTATCAAATCAGTTGATTCTTTTGAGATTAAAACGAATTTAAAAGTATATGAAGAATATTTTGAAATTATTTTTTTACTTAATGATGATTCAAGTTTTTGTTTTGTGTTTGTAGCAGAAACTTGTAAAACTATTTTTTTTTTATGGTCAATTAAATCAATAGCTTCAATATTTTGTTGTATTGGATTTAAATTCACTAATTCCCAACCAAATACTTTACTTAAAAAGTAAGAGTAAAAGTTTTCAGAATGATTATGCAAATCAAGTATATTTAATTTACCTTTTTGATTAATATTATAAGATAAAATTCCTATTTTGTCTACAATGTAATTGAAATATAATGTTCTGTTCATTTATAAAAAATATTTGTAAATATATGTATTATTTCGAGGATTGATTCAGTATTTAGGCGGTTTTCTCGCATTGGCTATAACTTTCGGATTGGAATCAGTAAACAGATTGGCTTTAGCCAAAATGAGCATTGTGTTTTTTCTAAAGTCGGTTAATTTGAAATTGCTTTTGGTTTTAACCAGCGGTAATTCAGCTAGTTCTTTGATTGTAATTTTTATCCTTAAATTAGTTACAGGAATTTCTAATTAAAAATGGTATGAGAAAGGTTTTATGTATGCTATTAGAAATTTGTGCGCATCATTTTTAAGGGTTTTACTAACATTATATTACCAGCTTCCGCTACTGCCACCACCAGAGAAACCGCCACCGCCAAAACCACCGCCAAAACCGCCACCACCAGAAAATCCTCCGCCAGACGAACCGCCAAAACCGCCGCTACTGCGCCCCATACTACTTAGAATGATTGCATCGAGCAAACTGGGGGTTCTGCCAATACCGCTTCCGTTTCCTTTGTTGTTTTTAGAAATTAGCATCAATATAATTATAAAAACAATAATTAAAAATACAATAGGGATTCCGCCGCCATCATCTTTATCTCCTTTTCGTGTTCCTTTATATTTTCCTTTAAAGACATCAAAAATGGCATCGGAGCCTTTGTCTAGACCGTTATAATAACTTCCTGCTTTAAATTCGGGTATGATAATGTTTCTAATAATTTCGCCACCAATTCCTGCGGTTAATCTATCTTCGAGTCCGTAACCAGGATTAATAGCAATTTTTCTTTCCTCTTTAGCTAATAGAATTACAACTCCGTTGTCGTCCTTTGCTGTTCCTCCAATTCCCCATTTTTGTCCCCATTTTGTAGCTAATTGGTTAACATTTTCGCCTTGTAAACTTTCAATGGTAATCACCACAATTTGGGTAGTGGTAGAATCTGAATATTTAATAAGTTTTTTTTCTAGTTGCGATTTTTGGTCAGCGCTTAAAACATTTGCATAATCATATACCGAAGTCTGAAATTTTGGAATATCTGGAATACTAAATTGTGCAAAACCTATTTGAGTACAGCAAAACCAAACAAATATTAGGTATAAAAAGGAAGTGTTGTTTTTAAGTAAATTCATTATCCTTTAGATATTTCGTTAGGCAATTCATTTGTGTCGTCATCTTGATACGGGAAATAGTTTTTTAGTTGTTCTCCTGCTTTGAGAATACCATCAACTAATCCTTGCTTAAAGTTTCCTTTTTGGAAATGACTTGCCATGATATTTTTAGTGCTTTCCCAAAAATCGGTTGGTACCAATTTGTTTATTCCATCATCGCCGCATATAGCAAATTGTTTACTTTTTACAGCAACATAAATTAAAACACCATTGGCATCTTTCGTATTGTGCATCTTTAATTCATTAAAAACGGCTACTGCACGAGTAATTGCATCGGTGGTGGTTTTCTTTTCTAAATGCACACGAATTTCGCCAGAAGTATTTTTTTCGGCTATACAAATGGCTTTCACAATTTCTTGTTCTTCGGCTTTAGTTAAAAAATCTTCTACTTTCGACATTTGGTATGTTTTTTTAACCACAAAGTTCTCTAAGCTTTCCCTAAGTACGCTATTGCGAACTTTGTGGTTAATTATTTTTTAGAATTTTACTTCAACAGGTTTTTCAGCACCAGCAACCGATTGAAAATATGCTTTTTCTTTGAAACCAAACATTCCTGCAAATAATGAATTTGGGAAAGTTTTAATATGTGTGTTATATGGTTTTACGGCTTCGTTAAAACGTGTTCTAGCGGTTAAAATCTGATTTTCAGTACTAGCCAATTCGTCTTGTAATTTTAAGAAACTTTGGTCTGCTTTCAAATTAGGATATTGCTCTACAGATACTAATAATCTTGATAAAGAACTGCTTACGCCACTTTGTGCCTGATTAAATTGAGCCAGTTGTTCTGGAGTAATATTTGATGGATCTACCGTTACAGAGGTTGCTTTGGCTCTAGCTTCGATAACTGCTGTTAGTGTTTCTTTTTCATGGGTTGCGTACCCTTTTACCGTATTTACTAAATTTCCTATAAGGTCATTTCTTCTTTGGTAAGATGTTTGCACATCGCCCCAAGTTTGTTCAACAGTTTGACCTAATACCACAGCGGTATTGTTAATTTCTTTAACCCAGCTGTAAATTCCAAAAATTACGACAGCTCCAATAATCCAAGGCAAAAATCTTTTCATGTTTATTTAATTTAAAAGTTATTTATTAGTCAATTATTTTTTAATTCGTTACAATTCGTTTTTAATATTTATCAGTTGTGATCTAATAGATTCTAATTTGCTAACAATGGCAAATTTATCTAAAGTCTTTTTTTGCCCCTCTTTCAAACGCACTTTAGCCCCTTCTAGCGTAAAACCACGCTCTTTTACTAAATGAAATATCAGTTGCAAATGTTGCACATCTTCGGGGGTAAACATTCTGTTACCTTTGGCATTTTTCTTGGGTTTCAGGATATCAAATTCCTTGTCCCAAAACCTAATAAGCGATTGGTTCACCTCAAAAGCCTTGGCAATTTCGCCCATGCTGTAATATCTTTTATCTTTTGGTAAATCTATATGCATTAATCCAGAGATTGGTTTTCTTGTGTTGCTAATTTGGCAATAGCCGTATATTCTACCGCCGAAATATTACCATAATAAAAATTAATCGGATTAATAGCGTTTCCGTTTTTATGAACCTCATAATGACAGTGCGGCGCTTCACTACGTCCAGTACTTCCTACAAATCCTATAATATCACCACGATTTACATGTTGCCCAGCCCGTTTGTTGTATCGGCTTAAATGTGCATATAGCGTTTCATAGCCAAAACCATGCTGAATTACAATATGATTTCCAAAACCCGAAGCCGTATTGTCTGCCCTTTGTATCACACCATCTCCAGTTGCAAAAACAGGAGTTCCGGTAGGTGCCGTAAAATCCATTCCTTTGTGCATCTTTCTGGCTTTTGTAAACGGATCACTTCGGTACCCAAAACCAGATGCCATATGTTTCAATTGCTCATTTTTTACAGGTTGAATAGCAGGAATAGAACCCAAAAATTTCTCTTTTGCTTTCGATAATTTCAAAATCTCATCGAGCGATTTCGATTGCACAGCAAGTTGTCTCGAAATCATATCCACACGTTCAGAAGTATTAGTCACCAACTGTTCATTATTATAGCCCAACAACTGTTTAAACCTATTTTCGGTAATAATTCCTTTCTTTTTCGGAATTTCAGAAATAGGCGCATTATTAAAATAAACACGATAAATATTATTATCACGATCAGTAATATTAGCTAAAACAGCATCTAATTCATCTATTTGTTTGTTTAAAATGGTATAATTTAATTTCAAATTCTCATTCTCACGAGCCAGTAATTTATCTTTTGGCGTTTCAAAATACGGCGTATTTAATAACGCAATAAAACACAAAAAACCAAACAATGCCGCAGCCACTAAAAACAAGGCGATATAACCAAAACTTTTCGCTTTTTTAGTTTTTATTTTCCGATACGCTAAATTTTCGGCATCGTAATAGTATTTTACTTTCTTCATATTTTAAAATATCCTATTTTTGTAGTCGTTATCACAAAGTAACAAAATATTAGACGAACTAATGTAGAAAATGTTTCAATTATTAAACATCTTTTTTATTATGAGTGCCTAATCCAGCTATTCGTTGCAAGTTCTCGTTTAGAAAGCTTTTTTTCTACGAGCCAGCAGGAGCTTCCTTTGGTCGCTCTGCCAGCTCAAGAAAAAATAGCTTTCTAAATCTCGAAGCTTTCCACTACTATCTGGGGCAAAAAAGGTTATTCGTTAATTTGGTTATTCGTTTATTCGAATCCCAAATAAACAAATAACCGAATAACCGATTAAACATAAAAAATGACATCAAAAGAAATCCGCCAGCAATACCTTAAATTCTTCGAATCAAAAGGACATTTAATAGTTCCATCGGCACCCATCGTGCTAAAAGACGATCCAACCCTAATGTTTAACAATTCAGGAATGGCACAGTTTAAAGAATATTTCTTAGGAAACGGAACGCCAAAAAGCCCAAGAATTGCCGACACTCAAAAATGTTTGCGTGTCTCAGGAAAACACAACGATCTCGAAGATGTAGGATTCGACACCTACCATCATACCATGTTCGAAATGCTAGGAAACTGGTCTTTTGGCGATTATTTCAAAAAAGAAGCCATCAATTGGGCTTGGGAATTATTAACAGAAGTCTATAAAATTCCAAAACAAAACTTATACGTTTCGGTTTTCGAAGGCAGCAAAGAAGACAACGTACCCTTCGACCAAGAAGCTTGGGATATCTGGAAAGGATTAATCGACGAAGACCGAATCATTTTAGGAAACAAAAAAGACAACTTCTGGGAAATGGGCGATCAAGGACCATGCGGACCCTGTTCAGAAATTCATGTCGATTTGCGTACTCCAGAAGAAAAAGCACAAGTTTCAGGAAAAAGTTTAGTAAACAATGACCATCCGCAAGTGGTAGAAATCTGGAACAATGTTTTTATGGAATTTAACCGTAAAGCCGATGGTTCTCTAGAAAAATTACCAGCACAACACGTAGATACCGGAATGGGATTTGAGCGTTTGTGTATGGCATTACAAGGAAAAACATCTAATTATGATACCGATGTTTTTACGCCACTTATCGAAAAAGTAACACAAATTACAGGATATAAATATACTTCAAACGAAGTTAAAAACATAAGCGAAGAACAAAACAAGACCAATATTGCAATCAGAGTTATTGTCGATCACGTTCGTGCCGTAGCTTTTGCTATTGCCGACGGGCAATTGCCCTCTAACACAGGCGCAGGTTATGTAATTCGCAGAATTTTGCGTCGAGCTATTCGTTACGGATTTACATTTTTAGACACCAAAGAACCTTTTATTACTAAATTAGTAGCAGTTTTAGCCAGCCAAATGGGCGAATTTTTCCCAGAAATAAAATCACAACAACAATTAGTTACCAATGTAATTCGAGAAGAAGAAGCGTCTTTTTTAAGAACTTTAGAGCAAGGTTTGCAATTATTAGACAAAGTTGTTGCCGAAACAAAAGGGAAAGAAGTTTCAGGAGCAAAAGCATTCGAATTGTATGATACTTTCGGTTTTCCAATCGACTTAACGGCTTTAATTCTTCGTGAAAAAGGATACGAATTAGACGAAGCAGGATTTAATGCCGCCATGCAAGAACAAAAAAACCGTTCCCGTGCCGCATCAGAAGTTTCTACCGAAGATTGGTCTGTTTTAATTCCAGGAAATATAGAAACATTCGTTGGTTATGACAAAACAGAAAATGATGTAAAAATCACTCGTATTCGTAAAGTAAATTCAAAAAAAGATGGTATTTTATACCAAATTGTTTTAGACAACACGCCATTTTATCCAGAAGGAGGAGGACAAGTAGGAGATAAGGGAACCTTGGTTTCTGCAAATGACTCGAGCGATAGCGAACAGGCGAAGCAAACGATTGATATTATTGATACTAAAAAAGAAAACAACTTAATATTACATTTTGCAAAACAATTGCCAGAAAATATAGAAACTGGTTTTGTAGCCAAAGTAAATACCAATTTAAGAGCGTCAACTTCCAAAAATCATTCAGCTACACATCTAATGCATTTGGCTTTGAGAAGTATTCTAGGAACACATGTCGAGCAAAAAGGGTCGTTAGTAAACCCAGATTATTTGCGTTTTGATTTTTCACATTTTTCTAAAGTTTCCGATGACCAATTGCGTCAGGTAGAAGCAAGTGTAAACGCACAAATCGAATCCCGATTACAATTGACAGAGCACAGAAATATTCCAATAAAAGAAGCCTTGGATAAAGGCGCAATGGCTTTGTTTGGAGAAAAATATGCTGATAATGTTCGCATGATAGAATTTGGCGAAAGCAAAGAACTTTGTGGCGGAATTCACGTAAAAAACACAGCGCAAATTTGGCATTTCAAAATTTTATCTGAAGGTGCAGTTGCCGCAGGAATTCGAAGAATTGAAGCCATTACTGGCGATGCAGTGAAAGCTTTTTATACAAATCAGGAAAATACATTATCTGAAATCAAAGAAGTTTTAAAAAAACCACAAGATATTTTAAAATCAGTAACTTCATTGCAAGACGATAATGTTAAGTTAAAAAAACAAATAGAGCAATTGCTGAAAGAAAAAATTGAAGGATTAAAAAATACTTTGGTTTCAGAATTTCAAGAAATTAATGGTATCAACTTCTTGTCGAAGCAAGTAGATTTAAGCATGAGTTCTACTAAAGATTTGGTACAAGCATTGGGAAGTTTAAAACCAAATTCGTTTGTTGTTCTAGCTTCAATAGAAGAAAATATGCCAAATATTCACTGTTATATTGCTAAAGAATTGGTGGCAGGAAAAGGCTTAAACGCTAATGTTGTTATTAAAGAATTAGGGAAATATATTGAAGGAAACGGTGGTGGACAACCATTTTTTGCCTCAGGAAAAGGGAAAAATGTAAGCGGTATTAAAGAAGCTTTGCAAAAAGCGATTGAGTTTGTAAAGTAGTATTGTGATATTGTTGGGGTTTATTGTTTAAAATAGCTTAATGCTATTAATTACAGTATTTTATGTTAGTAATTGGAGTAAAATATTTTTGAGGTTTTTTCTGCTTCAAAAATATTGCTTCATACTTTTATTCTTTATTTTATTTTTTCGGAGTTCAGTACTTCGTTTGTAATATAAAGCCAATCCTACGACAAATAATGAAATTTAGAAAAGGCTCTAATTAATAGCATTTAAGTGTTTAAAACTCGGTTTAATAGTCAAAAATAGTTGGTAAAAACCTTTCTAGTCACTATAAAATATGATGTTTCCAAAAGTTTATTGAAATTCGTTTCAATAAACTTTTTTTATTTATGAAAAACTCAAAAAAAAGCGTTGTCCAACGTGTAAAAGTCTTCAAACTATTAAATGGGGAATCCAGCAAAATAAGCAACGATTTAAATGTAAAGATTGTGGGCAATTCTTTACAGCAATTAACAAATCTGTTTCTGATTCAAACAAAGAAATTTGGTTTAAGAATTGGATAATTGGCAAAGATACTTTTGAAAAAATATCACTTGAATCTGGATATAGCAAGAGCACATTGCAGCGTTATTTTTCTAAAATGTTATGCAAGGCACCTGTTTTAGAATTCAACTCTACTGATGAAATTTATTTAGTCCTGGATGGAACCTATTTTTCGAATGATATTTGTTTAGTAGTTTATAGAAACTTTCATTTAAAGTTGACACAACTTTATCGCATGACTGATGGAGAACATTTTGAAGAGATTGCAGAAGACTTGCAGAATTTATTGAATCTAGGAATTAAAATAAAAAGCATCACATCAGATGGCGATAAATCCTCAATAAAGGCCATCAAAAAAGTTTGTCCAAAAGTGCCTTTTCAAAGATGTTTAGTCCATATATCAAGGATGTGCCGAATCTGGCTTACGCAAAACCCTAAACATAAATCGGGTTTTGAACTCAAACAAATAGCAGTTAAAATTGCTTCGCCAGTTCGAGCAAAGCTCTCGGGTCATCATATTAATTCTGAATACAAACGTCAATTATGGCTTATTGAACTTATTCAATGGGAAGAAGAGTATCGAGATTATATCAATCAAAAATCATATAACATTGAAACAGGACGATATTGGTATACTCATAAAATGGTAAGAAGATCATTCAGTGTAATTAAAAAAGCATTGCCAAATATGTTTCTATATTTAAAGGATGATAAAATACCAAATTCGACAAACTCTTTAGAATCATTTTTTGGACATTTAAAAGGGAATCTAAATATTCACAGAGGATTAAGTTTTGCTAATAGAAAGAACTTTTTGAAATGGTATTTGTATTATAAAAATCAAATGAACAAATAGGTTTTCTTTAGCCATTTGGTACACCAAAAAATGTATAAAAAAGGGCAGATTGAACTGCCCTCATTTTTCGTATGTACATCAAATCTATTGCTAATTGGTTGCTCCTCAGCAGAGCCAATGTCCTCTTTAATTTGATAGGGTAATTTAACTAATCTAAAATGAAAAATCACCAACTATTTTTGACCACATTACCAAAATAAAAATCCTGGAACAACAAACAAATAGTTTGTTATTCCAGGATTTTAATTTATTCAAATATTAAAACTTACATATTTCTTCGATATTGACCGCCAACTTCAAACAAGGCACTCGTAATTTGTCCTAACGAACAAACTTTCGTAGCTTCCATTAAGTGTGCAAATAAGTTCTCGTTTTTGATAGCAGCTTCTTGTAATATATTTAGATGTTCTTCTACTTTATTAGCACTTCCTTTGTGTAAATTAGTTAACATATCTATTTGATATTGCTTTTCTTCTTCGGTAGCACGAATAACTTCGGCAGGAATAACCGTTGGAGAACCTTTAGAACTCAAGAAAGTGTTTACCCCAATAATTGGGAATTCACCCGTGTGTTTCAAGGTTTCGTAATACAAACTTTCTTCCTGAATTTTCGATCGTTGGTACATGGTTTCCATGGCACCAAGAACGCCGCCACGCTCAGTAATTCGGTCAAATTCTTGTAAAACAGCAGCTTCAACTAAATCGGTCAATTCTTCGATAATAAACGAACCTTGAATTGGGTTTTCGTTTTTCGCCAATCCTAATTCTTTATTAATAATTAACTGAATCGCCATGGCACGGCGCACAGATTCTTCCGTTGGCGTGGTAATCGCCTCATCATAAGCATTGGTATGCAACGAATTACAGTTGTCGTAAATTGCATATAAAGCTTGTAAAGTGGTGCGAATATCATTAAAATCTATTTCTTGGGCGTGAAGCGAACGACCCGATGTTTGAATATGGTATTTCAACATTTGTGCTCTTTCGTTAGCTCCGTATTTATTTTTCATGGCTTTCGCCCAAATTTTACGTGCCACACGACCAATTACGGCATATTCTGGATCGATTCCGTTTGAGAAAAAGAATGATAAGTTAGGACCAAAATCATTAATATTCATACCACGACTCAAATAATATTCCACGTAAGTGAATCCATTAGAAAGTGTAAATGCCAATTGCGTGATTGGATTAGAACCTGCTTCGGCAATGTGATAACCCGAAATAGAAACCGAATAAAAGTTTCTTACGTTTTCTTTGATGAAGTATTCTTGTACGTCTCCCATTAATCGCAAGGCAAATTCGGTCGAGAAAATACACGTATTTTGTGCCTGGTCTTCTTTAAGAATATCCGCTTGAACGGTACCACGAACTTGAGATAATGTTCTTATTTTAATATCATTATAAACGTCGGCAGGCAAAACTTGATCTCCAGTAACTCCTAACAGCATTAAACCTAAACCATTATTACCAGCAGGAATTTCTCCTTGGTAACTTGGTCTTGTAATGCCTTTTTTCTTGTAGATTTCGTTTATTTTTTCTTGAACTTCTACTTCAAGATTATTTTCTTTAATGTAATGTTCACATTGTTGGTCTATAGCTGCATTCATAAAAAAACCTAACAACATGGGAGCGGGCCCATTTATAGTCATAGAAACTGAGGTCATGGCATGCACCAAATCGAAACCTGAATACAGTTTTTTAGCATCATCTAAACAACAAATAGAAACCCCTGCGTTTCCAATTTTTCCGTAAATATCAGGGCGAACATGCGGATCGTTTCCGTATAAAGTTACACTATCAAAAGCAGTAGAAAGCCTTTTTGCTGGCAATCCTGCAGAAACATAATGAAAACGTTTGTTGGTTCTTTCTGGTCCACCTTCTCCAGCAAACATCCTACTTGGATCTTCTCCTTCACGTTTGAACGGATATAATCCCGAAGCAAAAGGAAATTCTCCTGGTACATTTTCTTGCAAATTCCATTTCAAGATATCGCCCCAAGCTTGGTATTTTGGCAATGAGATTTTTGGTATTTGAGAATGTGATAAACTTTCGGTATGTGTAGCGATTTTTATTTCCTTATCACGTACTTTGAAAGTGTAGAAAGGATTTTTGTATTTATTTACTTTCTCATTCCAAGTGAGAATGATTTCCCAGTTGTAGGGATCGAGATTCATTTTTACTCTGTCGAATTCTTTTAATAACAGTATAATAAATGGATGAGATTCTTCCTTCGTCAGAATGACAAAACTATCGTCAATTCCTGCTTTATTTAAAACTAATGATTTTTCAGAAACACTTTCAATGGTTTTGAAAATTCCGTATAGTTTTTGAGCCACTTCTACTTGAGTAAGTGCTATTTCATCGTATTTTCGATTATTTTCGGCAATTTCAGACAAATATCGTGTTCTGTGTGGCGGAATGACAAAAATTTTCTCGCTCATTTCACGAGTGATTTTGAAAGTCGATTTTAAGTCCGAATTTGTTTTTTCGACAATCTTATCCATTATCGATTTATACAACGTGTTCATTCCTGGATCGTTAAATTGCGAAGCAATTGTGCCAAAAACTGGCATGTCATCTGGATTTGAGTCCCAAAGATTATGATTGCGTTGGTATTGTTTTTTTACATCACGAATGGCATCTAATGCGCCACGTTTGTCAAATTTATTCAGAGCTACTAAATCGGCAAAATCTAGCATATCTATTTTTTCCAATTGTGTTGCAGCTCCAAACTCTGGTGTCATGACATAAAGAGAAACATCAGAATGATCCATAATTTCGGTATCAGATTGTCCAATTCCCGAAGTTTCTAAAATTATAATGTCATATTTTGCTGCTTTAAGAACCTGAATGGCTTCGGCAACATATTTAGATAACGCTAAATTAGATTGCCGAGTGGCTAACGAACGCATATAAACTCTAGGATTGTTAATCGCGTTCATACGAATTCTATCTCCTAATAAAGCCCCGCCTGTTTTACGTTTTGATGGATCGACAGAAATTAATCCTATGGTTTTTGTTGGAAAATCTATTAAAAAACGGCGCACTAATTCATCTACTAATGATGATTTTCCCGAACCTCCTGTTCCTGTAATTCCTAAAACTGGAATTTTTGAAGTTTGGTTTTGTTTGTGAATTTTATCAAAATAAGGTTTTGCTATTTCTGGAAAATTTTCGGCAGCCGAGATTAAACGAGCAATTGCCGTTGGATTTTTTTCTTGAATATGTTTTAGTTCTCCGTTTAGTTTGTCGCCAACAGGAAAATCTGAACGTTGCACTAAGTCGTTTATCATTCCTTGCAATCCCATAGCACGACCATCATCTGGTGCATAAATGCGAGTAATCCCGTAGTCTTGCAAATCGGCAATTTCACTAGGCAGAATTACACCACCACCACCGCCAAAGATCTTAATATGACCCGCTCCTTTTTCTTTAAGCAAATCGTGCATAAACTTAAAATACTCATTGTGACCACCTTGATATGAGGTAATTGCAATCGCATTGGCATCTTCTTGAATGGCTGTGTTTACTACTTCTTCGACGCTACGATCATGACCAAGATGTATCACTTCTACTCCTGTAGATTGAATTATTCTTCGCATAATATTAATTGCCGCATCGTGACCATCAAAAAGTGCTGCAGCGGTTACAATTCGCACTTTGTTTATAGGAATATAAGGTGTTTGTGGTTCCATTTTGAGAATTTGGTATTTTTGAGTAGCAAATCTAGAGATTTTTATAAAAATTACCTATTTTTTTTAATGGAAACACAAATTATATTTTCGGCTTAATTCTATTATTTACAGCATTTTAAATTAGGGATTGCTTCGCCAGTTTGTTCTTTTAGCCTCGGGTGACGAGGAAACCCTTTTTGAAGCAGCAAAAGACTCAAAAAGATTACTTCACTATAATTTTATAGGAGTTTAGTGAACTTCGTTTGTAATATAAAGTCCTACCCTTGTGTTGGCAGCAAGCAAAAAAAATTCTGATAACGAATGACATCTTTAAGATAATTTGTATTTTTGATGAAAATATTTTTGTTATGGATATTCAAAGTAGAAAAATAGAATTTGTACAAGCTTTCCTCAAACTTCAAAGTGAAGAAGTTATTTCACAGTTTGAAAGTTTATTGAAAAAGAAATCTACTACAAATCTTGAGCAAGATTCAGATTTCAAACCTATGTCTATTAAAGAATTTAATGACAGAATTGATAAATCTGAAAGCGACTTTAAAAACGGTAGATATAAAAATACTTCTGAGCTCTTAAAGAAATACATTTAATGAGTTATAAAGTAATTTGGTCAAACTTTGCTGAAAGTGAGCTTGACAAAATTTTCGAATATTATATTGAACAAGCAAGTTTAAAAGTTGCTAAAAAGATAATTAAAAACATTTTAGCCGAACCCAAGAGGCTAATTAATAATTCAGAAATGTTTCAAACTGAAGAATTATTAATTGACAGAGAGGAAATTTACAGATATATAGTTTGTGATGATTACAAAATAATCTATTCAGTAGATATTAAGTTGAAACTTATAAAAATAGCGGACGTATTTGATACTCGTCAAAATCCAATAAAAATAAAACGTAATAAATAAATTGCCAGCGGCCAACACACGCTACAACGGATTTGGGTAATTGGCTTAATGGAAAGTTGGTCTTATATTTGGGATGATTTGGCAAATCCGAATAATAGGCTTAATTTAGTCCCAAACCCGATGTAGCGCGAGAACGGTAAAGTCTAAATAAAGGGATTTAAAAAAGCTGTTTATTATACAATTAAGCAAAATTTTTTGAGGATTACTTTTGGGCAGTCGTAAAATAGAATGCGGTATTTAAAATTAGATAATCAATTGATTATGATTTGTTTTTGTTGTCATTTCTACTTCTAAATTTGCAATTTATAAACCCTTAGTCTATTTAAAATAGTGTAATATTTACATTTAATATATAAATGGCTTTATTTTTGATACTATTGCATCATAAAAATTAAAACAATAGCATCATGAAAAAATTAATTCTTTTAGCCTTTTTAGTTCCAATGGCATCGCAAGCCCAATTTGATGGCCTTATAAAGTTAGGTAAAGAAGTCATAAACACGGTCTTAAAAACAGACGATAGTTTTGATATTGCAGCAGGTCTAAAAGAAGCTTTAAATAACGGAGTTGCCATACAGGTTACTAAACTAACGGCAACAGATGGGTTTTATAAAAATGATGCAGTAAAAATACTAATGCCTTCCGAATTGCAAAAAGTTGAGCAAACACTAAGAAAATTGGGTATGAATAAATTAGCAGATGATGGTGTAAAAGCTTTAAACCGAGCAGCTGAAGATGCGGTTAAAGAAGCTACTCCCATTTTTGTTGATGCTGTAACAGGAATGAGTTTTACCGATGCAAAAAATATTTTGATGGGAAACCAAAGCGCAGCAACAACTTATTTGCAAGGTTCTACATCGACTGCATTGTACGGAAAATTTAATCCTGTGATTAAGAGTTCTTTCGGTAAAGTAGGGGCTGATAAAATTTGGACACAAATTATCACAAAATACAATAGTATTCCGTTAGTTAAAAAAGTAAATCCAGATTTGACTGACTATGTTACAAACCAAGCCATGACTGGCGTTTTTAAAATGATTGCTGTCGAAGAAAAAAATATTAGATCTAATGTAAATGCTAGAACATCTAACTTGCTGAAGAATGTTTTTGCCATGCAAGATAAAAAATAATAAAAATTATATAAAATTATTTTTTTTAACATTTATCAATAAAATAACATTGCTTTAACGTTAAATTATAAAAACAATCGCTTTCTTTGTATAGAAATTCATAGAATTTTGTTTGGTTTGGTTAGTTTATACGAAAGTCAGCATCTAGGTGCTGACTTTTTTGTTTTAAATATCCTTAATGTAATCTTCGTATTCGAGATAAAATCGTTCTAACTCGTTCATTTTTTCGTTAAAAAAATCAAATATCTCGTCCCAATATTGTCGGTTACTAACACTAACGTCTAGTTTTTCGACCCAAATGCGGCTAATGGTTTTTTCGCTTTCTAGCGTGTATTTATTTTCAAAAACTAAATCCTTTATATATTCTTCTTCAAGGATAGTTTTTAGAGATTCTAATTTTTCAAAATAAGATTTTCTTTTTTCGGCATCACGCATTTCTATATCAATAAGAACATGGGCTTTTTTATTATCTACAAAAAACTTAAAAGAAAAATCTTTAATTTTTGTGTCATATAATATCCATTTTCTAGGATACTTCTCGGCAAATGAAATCCAGAATTCTCGTTTTAATCTTTGGGCTTCTTCTTTAGTGTACATAATTTATATTAAGGTAAGAATTTGGAACTCGAAATATTTAAACTATCTTTATGATTGTCTTTTTTTTAACTAATAAATTAAATTCGTTGGTTACAGTCTAAAAACGTATTTGCTTTTTATTTTTCGCCACAGGTTTCAAGGCTTAAAAAAGTGTTTGTTATTTTTACACTAAAACCACCTCTCTTTAAAACCAGCAAAATGAAATTTTCAGATTTTTTAAAATATGTGCCAAAAATAGCAAAAGAATCGCTACCAGCGGCTATTGCACATGCAAAAATGATTCCGCCAGAAAGAATAGAGTTTCTAAATAATCAAGATTTTTCGAAAATAATCCCAAAAAAAGCGGCGGTTTTAATGCTTTTGTATCCAAAAAATAAGATGACACATTTGGCATTAATAGTAAGAAATTCTTATCCAGGAATTCATGCTTCGCAAATTGCTTTTCCTGGAGGTAAAGTCGAAGATTCTGATTTATCACTTTGCGAAACCGCATTGCGAGAAACAGAAGAAGAAATAGGGGTTGCTGCAAAAAAAGTAACAGTTATTAGATCGTTTACCCAAGTTTATATTCCGCCAAGTAATTTTCTCGTTTACCCATTTTTAGGCTTCGCCAAAGAGGAACTTTTGTTTACATTAAGTCCTGATGAAGTAGATCAAGTTATCGAATTGCCATTGTATGAATTCCTTGATGAAAAAAATGTTATTTCTACAAAAATGTCAACTTCTTACGCTTCAAACATTCAAATTCCTGCTTTTAAGATAAATGAGCATTTAGTTTGGGGAGCTACTGCTATGATGATGAGTGAGTTGAAAGAAATTCTAAAAAAAGTCTTATAACTTAATAGTTTTTGTAAATTTGTAGTTCACATTTTTTATAAAATTATGGGATTATTTAAGCGAAATCCTTTTGGACATATACTTTTTCTAAAAAAATGGCTCATCCGAATTTTTGCAGCCATAACACACAAACGTTATCGAGGTTTTAACGAATTACAAATAGAAGGTTCGGAAATCATTAAAAATTTGCCAGATACAAACGTGCTATTTATATCAAACCACCAGACCTATTTTGCTGATGTTGTGGCTATGTTTCATGTTTTTAATGCCAGTTTAAGCGGTCGTCAGGATAATATTAAAAATTTAGGCTATATCTGGCAACCCAAATTAAATATTTATTATGTTGCAGCAAAAGAAACCATGCAGTCTGGCTTATTGCCCAGAGTTTTAGCTTATGCAGGAGCCATTTCGGTCGAAAGAACTTGGCGTGCAGGCGGTAAAGATGTAAGTGATACAGCAAAAAAAGACGTAAATCCTAACGATACCGAAAATATAAAAATCGCTTTAGCCGATGGTTGGGTAATTACCTTCCCGCAAGGAACCACGAAATCATTTAAACCTGTTCGTAAAGGAACGGCACATATTATAAAACAACACAGACCTATTGTAGTTCCTATTGTTATTGACGGTTTTCGACGTTCTTTCGACAAAAAAGGGCTTCGAATGAAAAAGAAAGGGATCCTACAAACCTTTACCATCAAAGAACCTTTGGCTATTGATTATGATAACGATACAATTGAAGAAATTGTCGAAAAAGTAGAATATGCCATCGAACAACACCCTTCTTTTCTAAAAGTTATCCCATCTGAAATAATCGAAGAGCAAGAAGAATTAAATAAAATGCGTAAATGGGAATACTAAATTTATTAGAAATCAATTTTCTTTAATTCTTCATAGTTGTTTTTTAATTTACTAAGAAATCTCCCGTAAATTAGCTTGTAAAAATACCAGATACTCCCCATTATACAAATCATTACAAGCAGCAATGCAATGTAGTTTATTTCGGTGATTACTTTGCTTGTAGCTAATCGATTAGCATTGTAACCTTCCTTCCAGCCAGCTAAGGCTGCGTAGGCTCCGGAGATACCTCCTATAAAAATATTCCAAAAAATATAATAAGTAACAACTTTTCTAGTTTTTAAAATAAGTTCTATTAGTTTTCTAGAAGACTCAAGTACCGAAATGGCTTTGTAATTTTTATAAAACAAAAAGATAAAAACGATGATTACAAAATAATTAATATACTGCAAAACATTTAAAAAAGGATGCAAAGCAAAAAAAACCTCTTCTTTTTTATCCGTTAACAAATACCCAATTCCATTTAAAAAAACAAACTCTATAACACTAATATAAAAAATCCATTTCACACTCGAGGAAGAATTTTTATGCAACATCACATAAATTTCCTGCTCCGAAAACTTCGGATAATTATCATTCCTATTCCAATCTTTTTTTAATAAATCCAACTCTTTCATATATTCCTTTTCCTTACGGATTAATAATTTTCTTCAATTTACTCTTAATTCTATTCATTTTCACCCTAGCATTCACCTCACTAATTCCTAACGTTTCAGATATTTCAGTATAATCCTTCTCTTCAAGATACATAAAAACCAAAGCCTTCTCAATATCATTTAACTCCTGAACCGCTTTATACAACAACCTCAAATGCTCCTCTTCCTCATAATTATACTCCTCTTGCAATACAAAATGCTTGCCAGTTTCAAACTCGATTGTATTTAGCGCTTTAGTATTTTTTCGGTATAAAGTAATGGCAGTATTTAGCGCCACACGATACGCCCAAGTAGAAAACTTAGAATCACCACGAAACTTAGGAAAAGCCTTCCATAACTGAATCGTAATTTCCTGAAACAAATCATTATGCGCATCGTTATCTTGAGTATATAACCTACAAATTTTGTGAATTATATTCTGATTATCCTTTAATTGCCCCACAAATGACCGCTCTAATGCATTACTCATATCACGTTAGTAGTATTAATAGTAAGTTTGTTACAAAGTAAAACAATAAAAAATTAGAAGCACAACATTCCCGTTTTTTTCAACATTTTTCCCGCTTTCCGTTTCAATCCTCGCAAAAAAGCTCGGGATTTCCACTACAATCGGGGCTAAAAATTAGCATTCAAATTCTAAAAAACCTTTGTACCTTAGCCCCTAAGAAACCCAGCACCTAAAAATGAATATTCCACAAACAACCCTACCCCGCATAGTCATCATTGGTGGCGGATTTGCAGGCATAGCCATCGCAAAAAAACTAAGAAACAAAAAACTACAAGTGGTCTTATTAGACAAACACAACTACCATACATTTCAGCCCTTATTATACCAAGTTGCCACTGGCGGACTCGAAGCAGGCTCTATTGCCTATCCCATTCGAAAAGTCATTCAGGAATATAAAGACTTTTATTTCAGATTAACATCTGTAAAAGAAATTGATACCCAAAACCAAAATATAATTTCCGAAATAGGCGAATTGCATTACGATTATCTAGTCATTGCAACAGGTTCGAAAACCAATTATTTTGGTAACAAAGAGATCGAACGAAATTCGATGGCAATGAAAACCATTCCACAATCACTCAATATTAGAAGCTTAATTCTCGAAAATTTCGAACAAGCCGTTCTTACAAAAGATCCCGCCGACAAAAACAGCTTAATCAATTTCGTATTAGTTGGCGCAGGCCCAACAGGAGTAGAGCTTGCAGGGGCATTGGCAGAAATGAAAAAAGCCATTCTTCAAAAAGATTATCCAGATCTAGATGTCTCTAAAATGGAAATCAATCTCATTCAAAGTGGCGACCGAATCCTAAACACGATGAGCGAAAAATCATCAAAAGCAGCCGAAGAATTTCTATTAAGTTTAGGTGTCAAAATCTGGAAAAACGTTCGGGTAACTAACTATGACGGGCGTACCATAACCACAAATTCTAACCTTACTTTCGATACCGCCACCTTAATATGGACAGCTGGCGTGCAAGGTGCAGCAATCGCTGGACTCGATGCTAAATCATTAGTACAAAAAGTAGAACGTATTCGTGTAAACCAATACAATCAGGTTGTAGGCCACAATAATATATTTGCCATTGGCGACATCGCTTCTATGGAAACCGATAAATACCCACAAGGTCACCCAATGATGGCACAACCCGCCTTACAACAAGGCGAATTATTAGGAGAAAACATCATAAAACTCATGCAAAACAAGCCCTTAAAACCTTTCCAGTATCATGACAAAGGCAGTATGGCAACCATTGGTCGTAATAAAGCCGTGGTCGATTTGCCTAAATATCATTTTAGTGGCGTTTTTGCTTGGTTTGTCTGGATGTTTGTACATTTATTCTCCCTAATAGGCTTCAAAAACAGAGCCGTTGTTTTTCTAAATTGGGTGTACAATTACATTCGTTTTGATCGAGAAGGAAGGTTAATTATTAGGCCTTACAAAAAGAAAAGCTTTGTTACTTTTACAAGTGATGAGGTTTAAAGTTCATTATTGCTAGAATAATAATTAACCATCAAATTAACAAACTTACTATAACTTTCTAATCCGTCTTTTTGCTGGTTTAATTTCAAAAAATTGTCATAAAAAATCTTAAACCCAGTATCTATAAATGTTTGGTGGCTTTCCCAGAAATGTTGGCTTTCCTGATAGTTTTTTAGCACTCCGGGATTGATGGTTTTTAGTAATTTTTTAAATATTTGGGGATTTCTAACTTCCCAATTAAACAAACAATACCGCAAAGCAAAACTATAACCAGAATATTTAAAATACAAATCTTCCGTTTTTATAGCAGATAAAAAGCTAATAAAATTGCACTCACTTTCGCTGGCATAACCCATTTGGTGTGCCATTTCGTGGCAAGCCGTGCTCGGAAAATTATACATAGGAATCATGTTATTTACTTGAGCCTCATTTGTAAACGGATTCAAATAACCACCAAAACCCATATACGTTAGCGGATAACTAAACAATGATTTTTTCTGACTCGGAACGCCATAAGTAAAAAACGAATATTCTTTAGACAATTTCTGGTAAGCAACAATCGATTTGTCGAAAATTTGATTTTGAGTACAAACAGTTGTTACTTTTTTTGCAGTATCATTAGTAATCTGAAATTGAATTTCATTAGTTTTTACTATTATTTTTTTAGTAAAACAGAGCAATTGTTGGTCTGAATATTCCCTTTTTATATTCATTTTTTCAAAAAGAGGTACTCGGTAATAATTAAAAGCCCACAAAAGATGAAACACAAAATAAGCAACAGACACAAACCCTAAAACAGATAAAATTTTATTTTTCCAATTCTCTTTTCTGCTTTTGTAAAACCAACAAATAGCCCAAATAATTAAAATTCCGTACAAAACATCGCCAACCGAAAACGGAATCCAACCCAAACAGGTTCTAGAAAATTTCGAGATAATTGGATACAGTAAGTTGCTATAGTTTTTCTCGACAAAATTAGGAAAAAACGCAAGCAATTTCAATCCAATAATTTGAACCAATAGCAGGAGCGGAAGTAAGTATTTTCTGTTCACAAAAATGTTTTTAAGAACGTAAATATAATCACAAATCAATTTACAAAGAAAATAAACTTTGTAACTTTGTACACTTGAAACTTTGAAACAAAAAAATAATGAGCCAAGAAATAAGAAACCTTGAACCAAAAGATCTTTGGAACAAATTTGCCGACCTAAACGCAGTGCCTCGTCCTTCTAAAAAAGAAGACAAAGTGATCGAGTTTATGAAAGAATTCGGAAATAGTCTAGGACTAGAAACTTTTGAAGACGAAATTCGTAACGTAATTATCCGCAAACCAGCAACTGCAGGTATGGAAAACCGAAAAGCACTCGTTTTACAAGGACATTTAGATATGGTACACCAAAAAAACGGGGATACTATTTTCGATTTCGATACACAAGGAATCGATATGTATGCAGATGGCGACTGGGTTCGTGCTCGTGGTACAACACTTGGAGCCGATAACGGTCTTGGAGTAGCTATGATTATGGCTATTTTAGAAAGTAAAACCATCAAACATCCAGCCATCGAAGCTTTATTTACTATCGATGAAGAAACAGGAATGACAGGCGCACTAAACCTAAAAGGCGGTATTCTTAGAGGTGATATTCTTTTGAATATGGATACAGAAGAAGACGACGAAATAGACATAGGTTGTGCTGGAGGAATCGATGTAACCGCAACTCGTTCCTATAACGAAGAAGAAACTCCAGAAAGTTCTGTGGGGTATTTAATTACCGTAAAAGGTTTAAATGGCGGACATTCAGGAATGGATATTCACAAAGGTTTGGGTAATGCAAACAAAATCATGAACCGTTTGTTATTTGACGGATTTGAGAATTTCGGATTGCAAGTTGCCGAGATAAACGGCGGAAGTTTACGTAACGCCATTCCTCGTGAAAGTGTTGCCAAAGTAATCGTTGCAGGAATGTACGACGAAGCTTTCGTGTTTGATATGCAAGAAATTATTACCGATATTAAAACCGAATTTAAAACGACAGAACCTAACCTTACTATAGAAATTGTAAAAAGCGATTTGCCTAGTAAAGTAATGGATTTAGGCGTGCAGGAAGGAATAATTCGTTCTATTTATGCAGCTCATAATGGAGTTTATAGAATGAGTGCTGATATGGAAGATTTAGTAGAAACGTCAAACAATGTAGCAAGAGTTATTATTAAAGAAGGAGAAATCACCATTGGCTGTTTAACACGTTCATCGGTAGAAACCTCAAAATTTGATTTAGCAAATGCGTTGCGTTCTGCTTTCGAATTGTGTGGTTGCGAAGTAAACCTTGCGGGGTCTTATCCAGGTTGGACACCTAATGTAAAATCGGAAATATTAGATGTTTTAGTTTCTATTTATGAAAAACAAAACAGCGAAAAACCAAAGGTAGTAGCTTGTCACGCTGGTTTAGAATGCGGGATTTTAGGAACAAATTATCCAGATATGGATATGATTTCTTTTGGACCAACAATACACGGAGCGCACTCTCCAGACGAAAGAGCATCTATAAAATCTTCTCAGAAATTTTATAAATTTGTGCTAGAAATTTTAGAAAATATTCCAGTAAAGAATTAATTTTTTTGTTGTCATAAAAAGCTGAAATATCATTAAAAATGTAAAAACTCGTTTATCACTAAACGAGTTTTTTATTTATACCAAATTAGCTTTAAAAACACTGGAATATTTATTGAGGATGTTG
>NZ_MUHE01000022.1 GCF_002217405.1 Flavobacterium psychrophilum DSM 3660 = ATCC 49418
TCACTAGTGTCCACTAAAAAATAAAACAAGTTCTTTGAAATTATTGTAAATCTGTATTTTAAGAGTCATTTTTGAGCGTGACGATTTGAAATGATTATTATGTTCGTAAATCAATATTACGAATATGAATCACGGTAAATATGTCTTTTCTCAACTGATTGAATTTCTTCCTCAACGTGTTTTTGACAGGTTAACTAGTAAATATTCTGGCAATAAATCGGTCAAACATTTTACTTGTTGGAATCAATTATTATGTATGATTTTTGGTCAACTTTCAGCAAGAGAAAGTTTAAGGGATTTGATAATTGTTATAGAAGCACATCAATCAAAATCATATCATTTAGGATTTGGCAAAAATGTAACTCGTAGTAATTTATCCAAAGCCAATGAAAATCGTAATTATAAAATATTTGAAGAGTTTGCCAATCATTTAATATTGATTGCCCAGGATAAAAAAAGCAATGATGCCTTTGAAATAAAAGGCAATATTTATGCTTTTGATTCTTCAACAATTGATCTATGTTTGAGTGTATTTTGTTGGGCTCATTTTCGGAAAACTAAAGCAGGAATAAAATTGCACACCCTATTTGATATTAACACACAAATCCCTGTATTTATTCATATTACAGAAGCAAATGTACACGATGTTAATGCAATGGATGTCATAGATTATGAGCCGTTTGCTTATTATATTTTTGACCGTGCTTATGTTGATTATGATCGACTTTTTCGAATTACAAAAGCTAATGCTTATTTTGTTGTTAGAGCAAAATCTAATGTGAAATTTAAGAGAATGTATTCTCTAAAAATTGACAAAACCAGTGGAATTAAATATGACCAAATTGGTAAAATAGAAGGTTTTTATACCTCAAAAGATTATCCAGAAAAGATACGAAAAGTGAAATTTTTCGATACTGAAAATAAAAAAACGTTAGTCTTTTTGACCAATAATTTTGAATTATCATCTCAAGATATTGCACTACTTTACAAACAAAGATGGCAAGTAGAATTGTTCTTTAAATGGATAAAACAGCACCTAAAAGTTAAGACCTTTTGGGGAACAACAGAAAATGCTGTTCGTATTCAAATTAATGTAGCAATTGTAACTTACTGTTTGGTTTCTATAATAGCAAAAGATTTAAAAATCAATCGCTCAACCTACGAAATTCTACAAATTTTATCCGCATCATTACTCGATAAAACCCCTATATATGAGCTACTTATGAAATTAGATTACAATAATGTCAATGAACATAATACTAACCAACTGGTTTTTAACTTATTTTAAGTGGACACTAGTGTTTTTATATAATAAAATAGAATATGTTTAAAAATTACATAAGTAACTTTAAAGGATTTCCTAGAGAAATATGGGTTCTTACCATTCTTACTTTCATAAATAGAGCAGGAACAATGGTAATTCCGTTTCTATCAAAATACATGAAAGATGATTTAAATTTTACCTATAGTCAAATAGGTTGGATCATGGTTTTTTTTGGTATTGGTTCTATAATAGGAACTTGGCTAAGTGGTAAGGTTATGTCTTATGTAGGTTTTTATAAAACTATGATTATAAGTCTTTTTGCAAGTGGTATCTTGTTTTTTGTGCTGGAGCAAATAAAAACTTTTGAAATGCTTTGTATAGGTATTTTGCTTCTAACGAGTGTTGCAGATATGTTCAGACCTGCAATGCTTCTATCCTTAAATAGTTTTACCAGAAAAGAAAACAGAACAAGGGCTTTATCGTTAGTTCGATCTGCAGTAAATTTAGGGTTCCTTTTTGGGCCAGCTTTAGGAGGTTTTCTTATTATGAAAATGGGTTACAAATGCCTATTTTATGTAGATGGTGCAACCTGCATGTTAGCAGTTCTTATTTTTGTTTTGTACATAAGAGAGAAAAAACTGCCGTTTAAGCTTAATGAAAATATTGTAGCGGTTAGTGGTGGCAATAAATTTGCAATTTTAAGAGACAAACCATTTGTTTTGCACCTCATTATTTCTATGATATCAGGAATTTTATTTTTTCAGGTTTTTACAACTTTGCCATTATATCACAAAGAACAATTTCATTTGCCCGAATTTTATAGTGGCTTGCTTTTAGGGCTAAATGGTATAATTATGCTGTTTTTTGAACTTCCTATTGTTACTTTTGTCGAGTCACGGAATATAAATAAGTTAAGAATCATTTCTCTTGGTTTATTTTGCATGATTACGGCTTATATGCTTTTGTTTTTTGTAAAAATAGACCTGGTTTTAGTAATAATGATGGTTTTTATTACATTTGGAGCAATGCTAACTTTTCCTTTTGCAAATTCATTCGCTTCATCAAGAGCTCACATAGGTCTTGAGGCTAAATATATGTCTGTCTTTACAATGAGTTATAGCTTTGCTCACATTTTTAGTGCAAAAATGGGTATGGAGATTATTCAGAAATTTGGTTACGACATCAACTGGTTGTCTATTGCTACTTTAGGAACAATTGCCTTACTCTTAAATTTGCTATTGTATAATATTACAAAAAAAGAAAAAGTAATTGCAAACGACAAGATTATGAATTCACTTTTTTTTGAAAATAAATAACATATTTTAGTCTATTTTTTTTTCTGTTGAACTAATTTTATTTCTTGCTTGTATCTGTTTAAACGCAATTTAGTTATCCCTAAATTGAAATTTTTATTATCGTTTAAGGTTAAATATATAAAATATTTACCATTATCTGAAACATCAATAAGATGAATTTGAGAAGTCAGATTAATAATAATGGTGTCTATTTTTTGGTATTTTAAATTTGTTGCAATGATAGAATTCATTTTTGCTCTAACAATTTCGACGCAAAATGAACTAGATAATTCCGAATCATAATTAGGGTCTTCAGATTGAGAATAATATACAATACCTGTTCTTACCTCTGTAATTGTAACTGCAATAAAACCGGGGATATTTTTTTTCAGATCCTCTCCAAATTGTTTAAAAAAAAGCTGCATTTTAATGTAAGTTAATTATTAATAAAATGTAAAAATACAATTTTATTGATTATAATTATTCGTAAAAAAACGTAAAATTTATTTTTCAGAGCAAATATAAGATATGTTTAATAATTTTGCTTAATTTTATAATAAGCAGTTTTTTTATGTTTCATTATTTGGCGTTACCGTTCTCGCGCTACAGCGGGTTTGGGACTAAATTAAGCCCTATTTTCGGATTTGCCAAATCATCCCAAATACAAAACCAACTTTCCATTAAGCCAATTGCCCAAATCCGTTGTAGCGTGTGTTGGCAGTAGTACTATTTATTCTATTCTCTTTTTTATTTCTTTGTTGCCGTAATAGTCGTGAAGGAAAACAGGAAAAGCACTAAGGATAGCAACAGTTTTGTCAATATTTATATATTTTTCAAATTGATTATTGAAAATGGTTAATTGATCAATAACATCACTAGGAAAGATATATGAATTGTTCACTACTTTATTCATTTTCTTGAGGTGTATATCAATAAGTTCTTTCCATTTTTCTATATCGTAATTGATAATATGTTTTAGGCTTTCTAAGCCTTTCTGTCTAACAATTTTTTTATAATCAATATTTTCTTTACAAGAAATTTTTAATTCTTCAAATGTATCAAAGTTCTCAATATGTTTCAGCGCTTCAACCATTGGGTAACTTATGTACAATTTCCCTTTTTCTGTTTCTTCATTGAAAAAATCTAATAATTCTTTAATTTTTTTATCACTAGCATTTGTAGCGTGACCGTCATAGTCGAAAAACATATAAATTTGAGCAAAATCAGACCTTTTGAAATCTTTTAATTTTTCCTTATTGACTTCAATTTCTTTAAGTAAATTAAAGGTGTCCAAATCTTCATCTTTAGAAATTTCAGCATACATTTTGTAAATCGTTGTGCAATATGCACAAGTTATGATAGCGTTTTCATTTACAAAGAATTTGGTTAAATTATCTGTAATTGATTTTTCTAATTTTGGACCTTCGAAAATAAATAGAACTTTACTAGACATCGAATGAACCTGCTTTATACATTTTTTCGATATTGTGAGCTTCTCTCAATTCTTTTTGCGTACTTCTTGATAAAGAACGGATATGTTTTTTTGTCATTTCAAAGTAGCAGTCTGGTCTCAAGTAATCATTTGTCATAATTGAAGTATTATGAGTTGTTAGTATAAATTGAACTCCTGTCTCTTTTAGTTTTTCTACTATCAAAGCTGACAATGTATGATGATAAAAAGCATCAAACTCATCAATAAAAACAAAAGAAACCTTTCCGTTTTCTTTAATGCTCTGAAACCAAAAATAAAAAAGAGCAAGAGAAATTGTTCCTGTTGACGCAACTTCATTAAAAGGAAGTTGTTTCCCATTGAAATTGAAAGCAATTGTATTTTTACCTAGTTCTTCAACAATAGATAGTTTACATTCTATACCTGCTACATTTAGGAATTTTTCAAAATCTTCAACATTTTTTTTCTTTATAATATCTTCATAAATATGCTTACCTCCAATATCGAAGCCAAGAAATATTCTATCATTTAATGACCGAAAATAGAGCATCTGTTCAACAAAAGTGAATAACGATGTGAAAGTATTGTTTATAGCATTGTTTTCAAGTGCTGTGTTGTTTTTTATATACTTCAAAATAGATAATTCAGAATTTTCTATTTCTGTTTTTAATGTTTCAGCTCCTTTTAGATGTATTGTTGCACTAGAGTTTTTAGTCCTGTCAAATAAAACAAGTTCTTCATTGTCTACAACCAAACGCTCATATGCTATAGTTTTATAATCATATTTTTTGTATTCGTAGATTACAATCTTTGAGTTAATCAAAAATTCGTAATAAAAGGAAGATACATCAGAATTACAGTAAGCGTTTAGATAATTTTTATATACGGCATCGTTTCTTTGCTTGTCTGTCAAGTGTTCAATGATGTCAAAAATTGCAAGTGCTAAATTTGATTTGCCAACACCATTATGTCCATAGATAATTGCATTGTTTACAATTCCATCTTTGATAGAACTTTTGTTAAATTCATATCCATTTATATTAGTCAAATCTATTTCAAAGTCTTTTTCAAAACTTTTGAAGTTTGAAATTTTAAATTTTCTAAGCATTTTTTATACTATTTTAGACAAAGATAGTAAAAAAAACAACTGCCGTAAAAAAAATACGGTAACTTTGATTCTGCTGGGGTATTACTGCCAACATAAGGATTGGGCTTTAGTTTACAAACGAAGTTTACTAAACTCCAATAAAAATAAGATTGTGGTAAACTAACTTTCTTACTTCAATTTGTAAGGCAAAATACTGTAATTAATAACGTTAAGTCCTTTTTTTGTAATAATCTTTCAGAACAGATTGTCTTCCAACAGTTCTTGTAATAATATCTTTGTTTAAATCCCAACCACGGGCTGGAGAGTACTCTCGTCCGTACCAAATAATTTGTAAATGTAAATCGTACCAGATTTCTTTAGGAAAAATACGTTTGGCATCTTTTTCGGTTTGGGCTACATTTTTGCCATTAGTCAAATTCCAGCGATACATTAATCTGTGTATGTGTGTATCTACAGGAAAAGCAGGAACCCCAAAAGCTTGACTCATTACTACACTGGCTGTTTTATGTCCCACCGCTGGCATGGCCTCTAAGGCTTCGAAGCTTTGAGGAACTTTTCCATCATGTAGTTCAATTATCATTTGCGATAAGCCAAAAATTCCTTTCGATTTCATTGGCGAAAGTCCACACGGACGAATAATTTCTTTAATTTCTTCGATCGAAAGTTTTACCATATCGAAGGGATTATCGGCTTTTGCAAAAAGTATCGGTGTAATTTGGTTTACACGAACATCTGTACATTGTGCCGAAAGCAGTACCGCAATTAGCAAAGTATATGGGTCTTTGTGATCGAGCGGAATAGGAATTGTAGGGTATAATTCTTTTAACGTATTTATAACAAAAGTTACACTTTCTTTTTTGGTCATTTTAGTTAAATTTGAAATGTAAAAATACAATTTCGATGGCAATTATAATAAAAAAGCGACATCAATAAAAAAACAGAAACTAAAAAAAATGACAATACTAAAAAAAGGAGATAAAGCGCCTAATTTTTCAGCTTTAGACCAAGACGGAAAATTACATAAACTATCAGATTATACAGGAAAAAAATTAGTTTTGTTTTTTTATCCAAAAGCAAACACACCTGGTTGTACCGCAGAAGCTTGTGATTTGAGTAATAATTATGATAAATTCGTGTCTAATAATTATGCGCTTTTAGGCGTAAGTGCTGATGCCGCAAAAACACAGCTAAAATTTAAAGAAAAATTTAATTTTCCTTTTCCTCTTTTAGCCGATGAAAATAAAGCTGTTATTGAGGCATTTGGTGTTTGGGGGCCAAAAAAATTTATGGGAAAAGAATATGACGGAATACATAGAACTACTTTTGTGATCGACGAAAATGGTATTATTGATGCCGTTATTACTTCTGTAAAAACTAAAGAACATACCAAACAGATACTGGACTAATTAAGGGGTAATGACAAATCCTGAATTGTAAAAAAAAACAGTTCAGGATTTGTTATATTATTTCTTAAGCTTCTATTAATGTTTTATTGCTGTCATACCCAAAAAGATGGTCTTTCTTAATGATATCGGCAATTCCGTCGGGTAGCATTTTTTCCCAACCAGGTGTGCCGTTGTGTATCATTTTGAAGACTTCTCTAGAGAAAATTTTTAGGTTTTCTTTTTCAAAATCGGTAATGTCAGTCACTTTTCCGTTATAAGCAAAGAATTTGTACAATTCTTTCATGCGAGGATGCACTTTTAGGTTTTGTGAGTTTATTATATTGCCAACTTCATCTTCCATAGGGTATAGGAAAACTTTTAAGTCTCGGTAAAATAATTTACCAAAAGCCTCTAGAATTCCACCACTCAAATGGCGATAATATTTTTCGTCAAATATATCAATTAGGTTGTTTACACCTAACGCTAGTCCCATTCTTTCTTTTGTATAAGAGGAGAAATATTCGACTACTTTAAAGTATTCTTGAAAGTTAGAGATCATTACTGTTTGTCCTAGCGAACAAAGTAATTCTGCTCTATCCATAAAATCTCTTTCATCTATTTCGCCATCTGAACGGAGATTAGAAAGTGTGATTTCGAAAATAACTAGAGTGTTTTCTTTTTTTACTTTATTGCCGTCTATAAACATCTGCAACGATTTCTCGTACATGTCCATATTTACTTTGGTTACAGGGCGAAAACTTCCTCGCAATGCCAAAATGTTTTTCTTGTATAAAGTGGCTGCGGGTAAGATGTTTTTTCCTGTTGGATCAAACATTACGGCATCTGTCATGCCATTTTTTACTAATTGTAAACTCATCAATCGGTTGTCTACATCAGCAAATCTTGGTCCTGAAAAATTAACGGTGTCTATTTCTAGCTGGTCGTAATCTATATGGTCATACAAATATCTTAGTAATCTTTTAGGGTCGTTGTGTTTGTAAAACGCACCGTATATTAGGTTTACGCCTAGTTTTCCTAAGGTTTCTTGTTGCAGTTTTGCATCAGTTTCTTTAAATCTGATGTGAAGTAATATTTCGTTATAGGCTTCATCTGCTTCAATTTGATATCTAATTCCTACCCAGCCGTGGCCTTTAAATTTTTTTGCAAAATCTATTGTAGCAACGGTATTGGCATAGCTAAAAAACATTTTTGTAGGATGTTTGTCACGTTTTAGACGTTGCTCCATGAGTTCGCCTTCGTGGGATAGCATCTTTTTTAGACGACTTTCGGTTACATAACGGCCGTCATCTTCAATACCATATACGGCATCACTAAAATCTTTGTCGTAGGCAGACATTGCTTTTGCAATCGTACCAGAAGAACCACCAGCTCTAAAAAAATGGCGTACCGTTTCTTGTCCGGCGCCAATCTCGGCAAAGGTTCCGTAAATGTTGTTGTTGAGGTTGATACGCAGAGCTTTATCAGATATTGACGGTATTTGTTCAATAACTCTGTCTCCTTTTAGCGTAATTTCTGTTTCTGAGTTTCTCATGCTTGGGGTAAATACTTTACAAAGTTAATAAAATAGACAGCTTTACATAAAAAATATCTTTATTTTTGTCAAAAAAAAAAAATAATTGAAAGTCTATTTTTTAGGTACTGGTACTTCACAAGGCATTCCTGTTATAGGTAGTAACCATCCTGTATGCCATAGTCAGGATAAAAAAGACAAGCGTTTGCGGGTTTCAATCTGGGTAGAATGGGATAATAATTCTTTTGTAATAGATTGTGGGCCAGATTTTAGACAACAAATGCTCGCTTCTGGTTGTTCTAAAATTGATGCCATTTTATTTACTCATGAGCATTCCGACCATACGGCTGGTTTAGATGATATTCGACCATTTTTTTTCAAACAAGGAGATATTCCTATTTATGCACATGAGCGAGTATTGAAAAACCTAGAAAAACGTTTCGATTATATTTTTGAAACCGAAAACAAATATCCAGGCTCTCCGGGTGTTTTTCCAATAGAAGTTGAAAATAATGTGGCCATTGATATCGATTCGAAAAAAATAATTCCCATAAATGCAATACATGGTGGTTTGCAAGTTTTTGGTTATCGTTTTGATGCTTTTGCTTATTTGACCGATGTAAAAACCATTGAACCCGCAGAAATAAATAAACTTAAAAACCTAGAAGTTTTGGTAATAAACGCTTTAAGGGAAGAACTTCATAATACCCACTTTAATTTGCAGGAAGCGTTAGATTTTATTGCTATTGTGCAACCAAAAAAAGCTTATTTAACCCACATAGGTCATACTTTTGGTTTTCATCAAGAAGTACAAAAAAAATTACCCAAAAATGTATTTTTGGCTTACGATAATTTAATAATTAATATTTAAAAAAAAATGAAAAAACTGGTTTTATACGGATTAATATTTTCGGTATTATTGAATATTTTTCAATATATGTATTCGACAAAAAAGTTTAATTTTGATGAAAATCGTGCGGAGAAATTTAAACTAAAAATGACCGATAGCATTTCTAAAATTGTAGCCCAAAAAGAAGAAGGAGATTATTTTTCTTTGGCCTATGATGAGAAAGCACAAGATTATTTAGAAGGTTATGACGTTCAGAAACTAATGCCACAAGTAAAAGAAAAACTAATGGATATGAACTCGAATCCTACGGGAAACAAGTTAATTCCTTATGATAATATGGTAATTAATAAAGTACGTTTCCTAAACCACCGATGGATTATTGCCGATTTTACAGGCGATTCTAATTGGGGAGAAGTTATTCTGAAATATTTTCTAGAAAAAGACGGTTCCGTTACTTTCGAAACTGCCGAAACGGTTATGTATCCGCAACAATAAGCATTTTAACCACAAAGGTTTTGCTTCGCCAGTTCGCCCGCCTTTAAGGCTCGGGTCACGTAGTTCACAAAGTTTGATGTGTTTTCATTCTTTGTGAACTTTGTGTTTAAACTTTTTTTAACTATTATTACCAGAGGATTATAGTTTTTTATTTTTGTGAACCTTGTGACTTCTTCGTGTACTTAGTGTTTAAACCTTTTCCAACCAATTTTTGAAATCATAAAAATTTTGTGGCGAGATTCCATGGCCAATTGGGTATTCTTTATACACGTTTTCAATTCCTAGATTATCTAGCAAAGGTTTTGCTTTTCTTGCCCAATCTACAGGTACAACTTGATCTACAGAGCCGTGAGAAGCAAATATTTTGAGATTAGAGAAATCGTTACTTTCAAAACCTTCTTTTGCAATTTCGGTGTTAAAATAACCACTCATAGCCACTACTCGTTGTATTTTTTCTGGATAGGACAAGGCAACGGCATAGCTTAAAATACAACCTTGACTAAAGCCTATTAAGGTTATATTTTTAGCATCAATAGGATAGTTAGCTACCAATTCATCAATAAAATTAGCGATTACATCTCGGGAGCTTCTAGCTTGATTTAGATCCGAAAATTTATTTTCATCGGCATCAAAATCAATAGCATACCAAGCATGACTTGCATATTGTAAATCGTAAGGTGCACGAGCCGAAATTACATAATAATGATCAGGTAATTCTGAGGCAAACGAAAATAAATCTTCTTCGTTGCTGCCATAACCATGAAGTAATAGTAATAATGGGTTTTTGTCTAATTTTATCTTAGGTTCTCGAACGAGGTGGTGTAATGTCATTGTTTTAAAGTTTTTTTAAATTCGTTGTTCAATATTCAACATTTAAAAATTCAAACCACGAACAACGAATGTTGAATAACGAATTTTAAAATAAGAATTTATATGTTTTTAAACCATTTTTGAAAATAATTTCCTAAAAACGGAATAGCTTTCATTTCTCCTTTTGTTGCTGTTAGCATGCCATACATGCTTAAAACCGAAACAAAAACCCACATTGAAATTAAAATCATATCATTTTTAAAATTTGAAATAAGCAATCCCAAAGCTATAAAAAGTATGGTAATTCCTAATCCTTGTCTGGTATGAAATGAGGCAAAACTATTTTTGTTTTCAGAATTTATAGACATGGCAATTAATGGGCCAATTAAAATAATGTAACTTAATATTGCTGCTGTTTTTCCGTCTTTTTGTTCTTCCATTTTATGCTAAAACTAATTTTTCTTGGTTATAAATTCCGTACACTTTTCCTTTTAAAAGGGTATTAAGAAAAGCTGAATTTTTAGATTTTGATAAGATATTTTTCTCTGTAAATATAGATTCTCCTTCGGGATTAAATAAGGTGATATTTGCTTTTTGCCCTTCGGATATTGAAAAAGTTTCTTGACCAAAAAGGCTTCTACCAGCACTTAATTTTCTGATGATTATCTCCGTTGGTAATATGGTTTGCAAAGCGCCAAAGGCACTTTCTAACCCAATGGTTCCGTATTTTGCTTTATCGAATTCCATTTTTTTATTTTCAATATCAATCGGATTGTGGTCTGAGGTGATACAATCGATGGTATGGTCTAGAATTCCTTCGATTAATGCTTTTTTATCTTCTTCAGTTCGAAGTGGTGGCAAGACTTTATAACGGGTGTCAAAACCTTCAATGACTGCATCTGTTAGTATTAAGTTATGTGCCGCAACGCTACAAGTTACTTGTAATCCTTTGGCTTTAGCTTCTTTAATTAATGCAACAGATTTTGCGCTAGAAATGGTTGGAATATGTAATTTTCCACCCGTATATTCTAGTATAAATAAGTTTCGGGCAACAATTAATTCTTCTGCAAGCGAGGGAATTCCTTTTAGTCCTAACATTGTCGAAAGGATACCTTCGTGTACCATTCCTTTACCTTTTATGGTGTTATCTTGAGCAAAGGCGATAACTAATCCGTCGAAATCTTGAGTATATTGCAAACTTATTTTAAGCAAATTAGCATTGTCTAAACTCTTGTTATAATCAGTAAAAGCAATAGCTCCAGCGTTTTTCATGTCAAAAAGTTCTGCCAAATCATTTCCTTCACTTTTTTGTGTTAAAGCTCCAATAGGAAAAAGTTCAGTTGCAAAACCATTTGCTTTTTGTTTTACAAAATTTATTTGCGATTGATTGTCTAAAATAGGGAAGGAGTTGGGTTGTAGCGCAATGGCTGTAAAACCTGATTTTGCAGCTACTTGCAAGCCATTTGCAATGGTTTCTCTATCTTCAAAACCAGGCTCGCCAAGGCAAACACTCGTGTCAAACCAACCTTGAGAAACGTGTAAATTATCGAGTTTTATTTCTTCAAAACCTTCAGTTTTTTCAATATTTGAGGCTATTTTTCGAATAATTCCGTTGCTAATTTTTATATCCACAACTTGATTGTGTAATGCGTTTTTAGTATCGATAATTCGTGCTGCTTTGAGTATCAAATTCATTTTACAAATTTTTGTATAAATAGTTCGAGGAGTAAAAATAATAGTGCAAAAATAAGAAACCATTTCCAAACTTGGCTATCGGTTCTGTTTATTTGAATGGTATCAAAAAACGATTCTATGTTAGAAACAACATTCAAATCGGTTAGGGTTTCATGGCTTGGAAGTGTCAGATTACTCTCTTTTCTATCAAAATTAAAACTAATATTTCCGATGTTTTTTTTGCTTTGAATGATTTCAAAATTTCCTGCTAACGTTGGGTTGTCTGCACAAGAAATTTTAATTTTATCTGACATGATTTGTTGCGATGGGATAAACTCTTCCGAAGAATTTTTTATAGAAATAATCTCGTTATGGTTTGTTTTTGCGGTAATTAGAAACGAATTTGTGTTGCCAATAGTTTCATATTTTACGCCGTTATTGTTTGTGTTTATTGCCATTTTATAAAAAGTGGGTACAATGAGTGGCGAATTCTGAAAATTACTATTGGTTTTATTTATAGGTGCCGAAAACACGAAGACAGAACTCATTTGCTTTTGTATTGATGTTAAAAAAGCAGTTTGATCCTCGTAACTAATTGCTTGAGGCGCATTGCTTTTTATAGCAAATGATTGTATTGTATTTGGATATTGAAAATTAGTAATTTTCTTCTCGAAAACATTTGAAAATAATGGATTCGAAAAATTTATTTTAGTGATTTTCTTTTCTTGATTTTGGAGATTTGAAAACTGAATACCTCCAAAATGATTGAAGAATGAATTCAAATTAGAAACATCATTTTTTTCTGACGGTATAAAAACCACATTTCCGCCTTTGGCAACAAACGATTTTAAATTAGTTTGCAATGCCACGGGAATATTGTCTAATTCGTTCAAGATAATAGCGTCTTGTTTGTTTAGTTGGCTATAATCTAAAGTAGTAATTAGTGAATTTGTATAATTAAATTCAGTTTTTGTATAAATTCGTGCTAAAAAATCGCTTTTTTCGGGCAGACCAATACTTAAAATATTTATTGTTTTGGGTTCGGAAATAGAGAAATATAAAGTATTGTCGAAAGCCAAACTATTATCATTGATGCTTACATAACCATTAAAATTGGCTTTTGGAATTGTAAAATTGATGATTTCTTTGTTCTTTTCGAGATTTAAAATTGTTTTAGCAATTAAATTTTTTTGGTTGTAAACAGAAACTGGAATTGCTTTTTTTTCTTCGAATTTTGAAGAAAACTGTACGGATATTTCGTAGAAATTGTCTAAAGTTTGGGCTAAATAAACAGTATCTATTGCGATGTTCTTAAGTTGTTCTGCTTCTGGAATGATAAAATAAGTTTTATCTTTTTTGTTGCTGTCTTTTAGGTGGTTTTTGTTCAGGCCAATGGCATCGGTAATAACAACAATGTCTTTGTTTGCAAAGGTTTTACGAGATTTTATTTTGGTTAAAGCAGTTTCTAACGAGAACGGAATGGCGCTATAGTTTATTTTTTGTAAATCTTTCTCGATGGCATTTATATTGGTATTCCAATAATTTTCATTGTTTGTAATTAAAGAGAAATTACTGTTTTTAGGCGCAAATTCTAATAAATCTTGCACGGCTCGTTTTAGTAATTCACCTTTTTGTCCTTTGGCTTGCATACTATACGAATTGTCTAAGATGACAAACAATTCGTTGTTAGTATTTTGGCTGTCTTTTGCTTTAAAAAAAGGTTGTGCAAAAGCAAAAATGAGAAAGGCAAGTACTAATAATCTAGTAGCGAGCAATAACCATTTCTTTATTTTAGAACTCTTTCGGGTTTGAATAGAGAGTTCTTTTAGAAATTTTACATTGGTAAAAAATTCTTTTTTAAAACGTCTTAATTGAAACAAATGCACCAGAATTGGAATAACCAATAAGAAAAGGAAATAGAGGATTTCTGGATGTTTAAATTGCATTTAAGAATTAATTACGAATTAAAAATTACGACCCAAAAATTATGGGTTGTTGTGGTAATTGTTTTTAAATTCAGATATTTATGATTTTTCAAAGATAATTATCAATTGTCAATTATCAATTATCAATTGCCAACTATTTTTTCTTCTTCTTTGCTGCTCTAGTTTTTAAAATATTTCTATTGACAGAGGTTCCTGTTTTTTTCTTCGTTTTAGATGGGCCACCTAGATTTACTTTTTTGTTTTTCTCTGATTTTTCGTGATGAGAAGCGCCACCTTCTAATTTCACTTTTTTAAGTAAAAATTTAATCACTTCTTTCTCTTTTTCTGGACCAATAAGTAGTTTAGAGATTTCTACTTCTTCAGGTAAATCTAAAATTTCAATTTCTTTGCCCATCAAAACTTCGGCTCCAAATTTTATTTCTTCTTCTCGAGGCGCAATAAAACTTATTGCAATTCCGCTAGCATCGGCACGACCAGTACGACCAATACGGTGTATATATTGTTCAGGAAGTTCGGGTGCTTCAAAGTTTATAACGTGTGTAATGTTCGAAATGTCTAGACCACGCGCCATAATATCGGTAGTAATTAAACCACGCAATTCGCCTTCTTGGAAAGTTGCCATTGTGGTTAAACGATAATTTTGCGATTTATTGGAGTGAATGACTCCAAATTGATCTGGGAAATCGCCTTCAATTCTTTCGTGAAGCATATCGGCAATTTTTTTATTATTTACAAAAACTAAAATACGAGACATTTCTTCATTGGTATGTAGTAAATGTTTGAGTAGGTTAACTTTGGTATTAAAGTTAGGAACATTATACGATAATTGTTCGATTTTTTCTAAAGGAGTTCCAGACATTGCTAGCGAAACTTCTTCTGGGAAATCGAAGTAATCGTTCAAAATAGCATCAACTTCATCAGTCATGGTGGCCGAAAATAGTATGTTCTGACGTTTGGTTCTTAGCATGGCAAGGATTGAAGTGATTTGAACTCGGAAACCAAGGTTTAGCATTTCGTCAAATTCATCAATAACTAATTTTTGGGTATCATCGAAACGAATCACAGCGTCTAGCGCTAAATCCATGACGCGTCCTGGTGTTCCTACTAGAATATCGACACCTTCGTAAACTTGTTTTTTTTGTGTATTTATGTTTACACCACCATATATTCCTAAGGTAGAAACCGACATATATTTTGTTAGTTTTTCGACTTCTTCTACCACTTGTACGACTAGTTCTCGGGTTGGAACAAGAATTACAATTTTAGGGGTATTGGTATTTGTAAAGGTATATTGCTTTAATAGTGGCAAAAGATAGGCAAAAGTTTTACCAGTTCCTGTTTGTGCAATTCCCATCATATCCCGACCAGACATGATTACAGCAAAGGATTTTTCTTGTATAGGAGTTGGTGTTGTTAACTGTAAATCGTTTAATGCTTTTTGTACTGATTTTGGAAGATTAAACTGCTCAAATGATGCCATTTTATTTTTATTTTATGCAAAGATATTCTTTAAACTTAATATTCATCAATAAATAAGTGTTCTTCGTTATAAAAAACAGATTTTAATTAAAACAAGGTATTAAAATGTGAATTTAGAATTTGTTTTTTGCCAATAGTTACAGAATGATCTGTGGAAACAATTATACTGCTTTAATTTTAAAGGCACTGTAATATTTGGTGCGGGTATTGTTATTGCTAGGAATTTCATAATATGAATCATTTGATAGAATTTTTCATTCCTAGGAATAGCAAATTGTATGTTTGTTATTGTAGTACTTTCAATAATAAAAGGGTATTAGTATATGATGGTGGTAAGTATTAATTATAACATGCCTAATTCTATTTGAGTCCGAAAAGCCTTAAAAAAGTATTTTTACTTGAATACTTAGCGCAAGAGGCTATAATTAATAGAGTTCAAGTTATGTGTAAATAAAAAAAATGTTCAGCAAAGGCTGAACATTTTTATATCTAAAAGGGGTAAAATTAGTATAGCAAATCTAATTGTTTAGCATAACAGGCATAACAAGCATAGTAACGGTTTCGCCTTCGTCAAGACCATCAATAGGGGTAAGAATTCCTGCTCTGTTTGGCATAGACATTTCTAGCATAATCATATCTGATTGTAGGTTGCCTAGCATTTCTAATAAGAAACGTGAGTTGAAACCTATTTGCATATCATCACCTTGATAATCACAAGTTAAACGCTCTTCTGCTTTGTTTGAATAATCTATGTCTTCTGCAGAAATATTTAATTCTGTTCCTGCAATTTTAAGTCTAATTTGGTGTGTTGTTTTGTTAGAGAAAATCGCCACACGACGTACAGAACTTAAAAATTGCGTTCTGTCTATCATTAATTTATTTGGATTTTCTTTTGGGATAACTGCTTCATAATTAGGGTATTTACCGTCAATTAATCTACAAGTTAATATATAATTATCGAAGGAGAAAGTAGCATTCGAATCGTTATATTCGATGGTTACTTCTTCGTTTGAAGTAGCTAGAATTCCTTTCAAAATATTTAAAGGTTTTCTTGGCATAATAAAATCAGCAACTTGCGACGCTTTTACATCGGTACGGGCATATTTTACTAATTTATGTGCATCGGTAGCCACAAAAATTAATCCTTCTGGCGAAAACTGAAAAAAGACACCAGACATTACTGGGCGTAGGTCATCGTTTCCAGCGGCAAAGATTGTTTTGCTTACTGCTGTTGATAATACTTCGGCAGGAACAATAGTTTTAGAGGGTTCTTCTAAGTTTACAGCTTTTGGAAATTCGTCACCTGGAGCATAGGCTAGTGCGTATTTTCCTGATTGTGAGCTAATTTCGATGGTGTTGTTTTCTTCAACTGTAAAGGTTAGGGGTTGTTCTGGAAAAGTTTTTAGTATTTCTAGTAATAATTTTGCAGGAACGGCAACGCTTCCTTGGCTATCTGAATCGATAGTAAGCGAGGCTGACATGGTGGTTTCTAGATCTGAAGCAGAAACTAATAATTCGTTTTTCTTTAATTCAAATAGGAAATTATCTAAAATAGGCAATGTATTACTACTATTGATAACGCTTCCTAAAACTTGTAATTGTTTTAATAAATAGGAACTTGATACTATAAACTTCATCGTCTTTGTTTTAAATTCTTCTGTTTTGAATTCCAGAACTTATTATTTTTTACAAATATATCGTAAACTAATCAGTATTGAAAACATTTTTATCAACAACTAACGGCTAAATTGTTTTTTTCTTAGATAAGTAATCGAAATTCCAAAAAACAGCAGCAAAAATAATGGGAATAAGACAGTTAGCAATTGTGTGTAAGTATAGTTTTTGGCTACTTTTTCTTTGTCTAATAAAGGTAAATCGACTTCTTTACTACGAATGTTAATAAGTCCGTTGTCATCGAGTAAATAATTCACGCAATTCATCAAAAATTCCTTATTGGCATACATTTTATTTGTCCACTTGTCAAAACCTAATTCTAATGGCTGTCCTTTCTCATCGATTTGATTTCTAATGACATCACCATCAGATACTATAATCATTTTAGATGGTTTTGCTTTGGCTTTAAAGCTAGCATCATCAAAGGGTAAAACTCTATTTTCGAATGCTGAAGTGAAATTACCTTCTAAGAGCAAACTAACAGGAATGTTTCCTGGCTGAAAATCTTGTGGGTTTGGTTTTTCATTTACCATTTTCAAATCGATTTCAACAGGAGTTCCTACTTTTTTAGAATAGATAGAAGATTGTAATAGGATTGTTTTCTTGATCCCGTTTTTTAAAGTATCAATAGCATTGGCAAAATCTAGTTTTACGCCATCAATATTATTCACGATTGGATGTTTGGCTTCTGGGAAAATATACGGTGCAAAATACCAAGGATATTTTTCGTATTGTGTTTGGTTTCCTTTGTTTCCAGAGGCTAACGAGATTGGCGCACATTGTATGTCTTTTACCAATATTGGATTTATTCTGAATCCGTATTTAAAAAACATATCGTTTAAACCCAAATCGAAAGGAAAAGCAAAACTAGAACCTGTTTTGTTTAGGTTTTCCATATCTATATTTACGGTTTCTACTAACCATAATGTTTTGCCACCATTGATGATAAACTGGTCTAAAACTTGTTTTTCTTGGTCAGAAAAGGCAGTTTTTGGTTTGGCGATAATGGCTAAATCGAAGGTTTTTAATGCTTTTGCAAAAAGTATGGGGTTTTTAGATACCGAATCTAATGGGAAAGGTGCAATAAAATAATTTTCTCGTATAGATTGTAAGAAGTCTGCTTTAAAAAGATCGGGTAATTCGTTTTTGCCTTTTATAACGGCTATTTTCTTTTGCTTTTTTGTGGTTATTTTATGAAAACCATCAGCAAAAGCGTATTCTAAATGTTGTACAGAACTGATTACTTTTTGTTCGGTGGTGGCTCCTAATTTGTTTTTTAATAAAGAAATCTTGGTACTTTTGTTCTTATAAGTAGCAATTGCCCAAGGAAAAACCATTTCTTTGGATTGTTTTCCTTTGTCATCGACAGTAATATTTGTAGGCGTTAGCCCTCGTTGTACAAAGGATTCTATAATAGCATCGGCCTCTTCAGGGTTTTCTAAAGGATTTACAAATTGGTAAATTATATTAGGATTGTAAGCCTTAAATTCCTCTAGAATTTGCTTGGTTTCGTTTTGCAAACGTTTAAATTCGGGCGGAAAATTACCTTCTAAAAACACATCTATATACAATGGTTCTTTGGCATTTTTTATGATATTTAGGGAAGTTTCAGACAAAGTATAACGTTTGTCATGCGTTAAATCGAAACGATGAAAAAATTGACTTCCAATGCCATTTATGATAAGAATAATAGCAATAGTAAGTAATAATGTCTTGATTTTCTTTTTCTTAATTGGTATCATTACGATTTGTATGATTTTAATTTATAAACAGTAAACGACAAAAACAGTACGGTTATACTCACAAAATAAATAATATCTCGAGTATCTATTACCCCTCGGCTCATGCTTTTGTAATGATAATCCATGCCAAATGATTTAATAAGTTCGCTAAAATCTCCAAGTATTTTATAGTTTGCAATGCCTTGAAAGCCAAAATAAAGCACAAAACACAAAAATACCGATACGATAAAGGCTACAATCTGATTGTCAGATAAGGTGGAGGTGTAAATCCCAATTGCAGTGTAAGTTGCCATGAGAAATAATAAGCCAAAATAGGAGCCTAGGGTGCTTCCAAAATCGATATTTCCTTCGGGTAAGCCTAAATCATAAATAACTTTAACATATACTAGTGTTGGTATTATTGCTATTATTAATAATAAAAAAGCACCTAAAAATTTTCCGTTCACGATTTGCCAAAGCGATAAAGGTTTTGTAAGTAACAGCTCTATAGTTCCTTGTTTTTTTTCGTCCGAAAAACTACGCATGGTTACGGCAGGAATTAGGAATAAAAGGATCCAAGGGGCAATGGTAAAAAACGGCGTTAGATCTGCAAATCCGGAGTTTAAGATGTTGTAATCACCATCAAAAATCCACAAAAATAATCCTGTGAGTAATAGGAAAATAGCGATAACTAGATAGCCTATGGGAGAACCAAAAAAGGATCGAAATTCTTTAAATAATATGGCTTTCATTTATTTTTTTTTAAATATTATAATATCTTGATGTTCGTTTAGCGGGGTGTTTTGTATGCCAGACCAATTGCCTCTAATAAAATTGGTGATTTCAAAATTATAACTTTCTAGTAAATGAATGATATAATCTTTCTTGTAAGCCACATTTGCTTCTTTAACTGATTTATCCATTAGTGCATAATTTCCCCTATCGAAAGGGAAATTCTTATGTCCTTTTTCGTGCATAGATTTGCTGCTTTGATCATCTATAATAAAGAAAGTAGCGAAGCATTTTTTATCTTTCTTTAATACTCTATGTATTTCGCTAATGTAATTTTCTACATCATTTGGTAGCATGTGAGTGAATACGGAAGTTAAAAAAACGAAATCGAAATTTTCATTTTGATAAGGAAATTTTAATTCTGCTGCTTTTTCATTTGTGTTGAGTCTATATAAATCATTCTTTAAGGGAATGAGTTTAAAGTTAAAATTTGGAAAACGACTACTAATATTTTTAGTGCACCAATCGATACCTATTTTTACAATATCAAAACCTTCGTATTTTCCTGTTGTAGAAAGATAGTTTGTAAAAGGAATTGCCATTCTGCCTATTCCAGAGCCAATATCAAGAATAGAACTTTGGGGCGTAAAATCGCAATATTTTTGAAAATAACTAAAAAAAACCTTTCCGGTTTGCAAATAATTTCCACTTCCTGTAAATATGATTCCTTTAGGTGGCACTAAATTATTTTTTTTGGTTAGCATATCGCTAGGGAAGTATATGATTTTTCTTGCGGCATAACGCAGCGGAATGGGTAAAGAGTAATAAATTTTTCTTGTTATGATGTTCATAATATACTTTTTTTAATGACTTGTTTGTTGTTTAGTAATCAGATTTATAGTACAGTAATCAATTTATCTAGACTCCAAGCTTCTGGTTTGTCGTTAAATAATTTTTTGGTAAATGTCCAAACATCATAAAATAGTTCTGAGTTTCGGTAATTTTCTAAATCTTGTTCGGTTTCCCAATAACTATAGGTAAAGAAAATACATTTGTTGTTTTTGTCTTGGTATAATTCTAATAAACGATTTCCTTGGGCATTTCGTATTTTTTCTTTCATTAATTCGAAATTTTCTAGAAAAGCTGTAATATTTTCTTCGTGAAAACTTAATTTTACGATGCGTACGAACATAGGATTTTTGATTTTAAATTAAATAGTTCAAATTCTACCTCCATAGTAATTCTATTTTCAAATGCGTTTCTAACAGCTATTTGATATTGATAATAGGATTCGTAATTTGGTATTTTACGCCAAGCAATTTTAAATTTTAGTATTCCAAATTTTTCTAATTTTTTCATAATAATATTATCAGTTGAGATATGAAAATAGTGATAGTTTTTAAGAATTTCATAAACTTTAGATTCTCCCGTGATGAATAAATATTTTAAAGATATATTTATCCGTTTTTTGGGCTTGTCCTTGGGCTAATTTGTATTCGTTATTTACGGTTATGAGCTGATAACTTTCTCGCGCCTTGCGCCGTTTGCGACTTACGAAGACGAGTATTTTCGGCTAAACGAAAATACAATTAAAAAACGGTAATTTCACTAAATTCGCAAATGGCGCAAGACGTGTGTGGCTGTTGCACAACTTGTAGTTTCGAATTTGATTACAAAATTATCATTATTAGTTGTTTTTAACTAGTTGATTTACATTAGTAATTAAAATTAAAACGCACAAAAAAAAGTTGATTTTGGATCTTATTTTTAGTTGTGCAACAAGCACGTGTGTGTTGGCAGTAGTACATTCTTTAGTGTTCATTTGATCGTAACCATTTGATATGTTCTGAAATTCCATTAATGTCCGGATATATAAGTCCGGAATTAATTCCAAACCTATTTAATGTAACTTTTATTTTTTTTCTGACATCTTTATGAATAAGAATTTTCTCCAAAGATTCTGGATTCCAAGGTTCATATGGAGCATTATGCACAGTAAATAAACCGCTTTGAGAAACTATTCTTTTGTCCCAATGTTTTGGTACATATCTTTCAACTTTATCTATATTAAATGGATTGAAAACTCGACTTAATTTTACTTTTGTTTTTGCATCATAAATGTATATGCAACTAAAATCAGTTTTTTTTTCGTCTTCTTTGGTGAATTGCTTTTCCACTGCAAAATATGTTGCTACTAATGGATTTTTTGTCCAATCTAAAAGTCTAGTTGGTAGTCCGTGATGTTGCCCAATTGTTAGAAGTTCTAAATTGTCTTCTTTGTAATCTTTTAAAAATGTATGAGCTCTATGTTTGAAAATGTCAAGTAATCGGATTTCTTCCTCAACTGTTAAGTTATTATCTTTTTTAGTTTTTAATCTTCCAATTGAAGGAATTAATTCAAATGTAGAATTTCTGACACCACGATAAATTAAATTATCTTTTGTTTCTGTATATTTTTTTAGAAAATCATAAAAGTCATCTATAGTTTTAATCTCCATATTCTTCTCGGTTTTTTTGTATTACTGCCAACAAAAGGCTTAATGCCATAAAGTAAACGCTTCTTGATTATTAAATTGTTTAGATTGTAAATCTTTAATTTTTTATTTTAATAAGTTCAATCCAGTTGTTTCTTAATATACTTTTCTCATCTTCAATATGAGGAAAATTTTCTAATGTTTTGTTAAAATTTCGGTAAGCTCTTTTGATGGCTGCCATTTCAATACCATCAGTCAAATCGAAATATAAATTGAAAAGAAAATCATTAATATGTTTTTCGGTAACTTCTGTTTTCATAAATTTTCATTATTTGAAAGTATAAATAGTTACTCATCATTATTTTTAAATCAAATTCTAAAATTAACATTCACCACATCTCTATACTTCAATCCCAACAACGATTTGGCAGAGCCAACTGTTTTAGGGTTGCTTTTATAAATGGCAATTTCGAGAAAACCAGCTTCGTTAAAAAGGGCTAACTTTTCGCCTTCATAATCTCTGAGGGTATATTTTTCTGATATTTTAAAATCGGAATAATTGTGGTGTATCTTCTTGATAATTTTGGTACCAAATAGAATCTCAAAATTGCGATTATTTCCAATTTCGGCAAACATTTTTTTCGAGATATTGGTTACACAATTCCCAAAATGATCTACATAAACTACGTAACCTTTTATACTACTGGAGTCGGAAGCCACGACAGCTTGCAATTCATTTATAATTTTTATGGCCGAAATGTCTTTGCCTATCACGTTTAGAGAACCGCCTTTTGCAAGATGACAGGCTACTTTTACAAAAACATCTAAATTAGTCGACGCATCAGTTAAACGGTCATGAATATTTATCTCGACCATTTTTTGAGGTACTATTTTCTGAGTAAGAATACTCAAAATGCCATTATCGGCACACACAAAAAAATGATCGTTCCATTGTATGGCAATGTGTTTGTTTTCGGTAGTTCTCTCGTTATCAATACCAATAAAATGTACAGTTCCTTTAGGGAAACTATTATAAGAAGCATTTATAATATAACTTGCTTCCGATATGTTAAACAAATCTATATCATGAGAAATATCAATAATTTGAACCTCAGGGTATTCCGAGATTAATTTGCCTTTTAGTGTACCCACAAAGTGGTCTTTCAAGCCAAAATCAGTAGTAAGCGTAATTATCGACATCTTTTTGTTTATAACTATTCTGTAATCGTTTCCTTAAATTTATTAAATTTGAGATATGCAAAGCTAACTTATTTTTTTAATTTAATCTTCCTGCTTTTGAACGAACGAATCATTGAATTACACGACATTGCTCCAAAAGAATTTTGGGGTGCGCAAGACGCTCATTTAGAAACAATTAAAAAGTACTATCCGAAGCTAAAAATAATAGCACGAGGAGCAACACTTAAAGCCTTTGGCGAAAAAGAAGAGCTAGACGAATTTGAAAAACGGTTTAACAGACTTATAGTTCACTTTACCCGTTACAATAAAATAGACAATAATGTTATCGATAGAGTAATATTAAGCGACTCTAGAGAAGAACAGAAAATGGCAGAGACAGACAAAATTTTAGTACACGGAATAGGAGGAAAGCTCATCAAGGCAATGACTCCAAACCAGCAATTATTAGTCGATTGTATTAATAAAAACGACATGGTTTTTGCCGTAGGTCCCGCAGGAACAGGAAAAACCTACACTGGCGTTGCCATGGCCGTAAAAGCATTAAAAGAAAAACAAGTAAAACGAATTATCCTAACACGTCCAGCGGTCGAAGCGGGAGAAAATCTTGGTTTCCTGCCCGGAGACATGAAAGAAAAACTAGACCCCTACATGCAACCATTATACGACGCTTTGCGCGATATGCTGCCACCACAAACACTCGAAGATTACATCTTAAAAGGAATCATACAAATAGCACCATTAGCATTTATGCGTGGTCGTACTCTAGACAACGCTTTTGTAATTCTAGACGAAGCCCAAAACACCACACATTCTCAAATGAAAATGTTCTTAACCCGTATGGGAAAAAACGCCAAGTTTATGATAACCGGAGATCCAGGACAGGTCGATTTGCCACGAAGAACCATTTCTGGACTAAAAGAAGCCATTTTAGTATTAAAAGACGTAGAAGGAATTAGCATCATTTACCTCGATGACAAAGATATTGTTCGCCACAAGTTGGTTAAAAAAGTAATCGACGCTTACAAACAAATAGAAAATAACGACTAAGAAAGCTAATGTTTAAAAAATTTTTTTTGAAGCGAAAAGCTTGCGAATTTTTGCAAACAAAATTCCCGCTTTTCGCTTCAATCTATTATAGCTGTCAGGTAAAAAAAACCTGACAACTATAATAGGATTTCCGCTGCAATCGGGGCTAGCCAGAATTTTAAATTCAATTCTTGCAAACCCCCTCATTTGTGCCAAAACTAAACACTAAATAATCCGTACAATTTGTAGCAAAAACAAAATTCAGAATGCTTAGCAAACAGTAATATTATTTTATGTAGTTTTGTCGAGTTACTAAAAAAGCAATCAATTTTGAAAAATGTACTTATTACAGGAGCAGGAAGCGGATTAGGCAAAGCACTAGCCTTGCATTTTTCTAAAAACGGCTGGAACGTTATTGCAACAATGATTCACCTAGATCATGGTAAAGAAATCATGGGTTTGCCAAATATTAATTGTCATATCCTAGACGTTACATCGACCGAAATTATCGAAAACGCTAAAACAGAATTACTACAAAAATATAAAACCATCGATGTCGTTATTAATAACGCAGGAGTAGGTTACAGAAGCTTTGTCGAATTATCCGAAGACGATAAAATAGAAAGCATCGTAAACATTAACTGGTTAGGAGTTGTAAAAGTATGCAGAACATTTATCCCAGTATTTAGAGCGCAAAATCACGGACTTTTTATAAATATATCTTCTGTTGCAGGATTAGTCAATTTGCCTTTGGGAAGTTTTTACCATTCGACAAAAAAAGCAGTCGAAAGTTTTTCAGAATGTATGGCTTATGAACTGATTGATTTTAATATCAAAGTCTGTACCGTACAATTTGGAAATGCAAAAACAAATTTTCAGGCAAATGTTACAAAATCCGAAAAATCAGAAATTGAATCCTACAATAACTTGATGGATAAAATTACCAATTTACTGCACAAAAAAACAGCAAAAAACAAAGATTTATTACCTAAAATTACCCAGAAAATATTAAGCATTGCCCAAAATCCGCCAAGAAGGTTTAAAAGATTTACTATTGGTTTCGATGCAAATGCTATAAGTTTTCTCCGTAGGATATTAGGGTACAGACTATTTAATAGTATCATAAGACGTTCGGTTTTAAAATAATATTTAAGACAAAAGTCATAAAGTTAAAAGTCTTTCTTATTTATAAATAGGACGACTTAAATGCTCTTATACGCCTTATCTGGTTCAAAAAAAGACCTTAAAACTTTAAGATTTTTTACTTTCTACTTTAAGCATTCCTTCAAAAAAACATTAAAAATCTAGTTGTAATTTCCTATTTTTGCAAAAAAAAAACAAGACACCACTAGACGATGAACACAATTACAACTACAAATTTTAATTTTCCGAACCAAAAATCAGTTTACCGAGGCAAAGTCAGAGAAGTTTATAACATAAACGACGAACTTTTAGTAATGGTTGCCACCGATAGATTATCTGCTTTCGATGTTGTTTTGCCAGAAGGAATCCCATACAAAGGACAAATCTTAAACCAAATTGCCACCAAGTTTATGGAGCTAACGCAGGATATTGTTCCCAATTGGCTTATTGCAACACCAGATCCAAACGTGGCAGTAGGACATTTGTGCGAGCCTTTTAAAGTAGAAATGGTTATTCGTGGTTATCTTTCAGGACATGCAGCCAGAGAATATGCTTTAGGAAAAAGAACAATTTGTGGCGTAACAATGCCCGAGGGATTGAAAGAAAACGATCAATTTCCTACCCCTATAATTACACCAACTACTAAGGCAGATAATGGTTCGCATGATGAAGATATTTCTCGTTCAGCTATTTTAGCAAAAAATATTGTTTCTGAACAAGATTATCTGGTTTTAGAAAAATACACCAGAGATTTGTACCAGCGAGGAACTGAAATTGCAGCCTCACGAGGCTTAATTTTGGTAGATACAAAATACGAGTTTGGTAAAACCAAAGACGGAAAAATTGTTTTGATAGACGAAATTCATACACCAGATTCCTCACGTTATTTTTATGCAGAGGGTTATCAGGACAGACAAAATAATGAGGAAGAACAAAAACAATTGTCGAAAGAATTTGTGCGTCGTTGGTTAATAGAAAACGGATTTCAGGGTCAAGACGGACAAGAAATTCCCGAAATGAATCAAGAGTATATTACTTCTGTTTCTGAAAGATATATCGAGTTGTATGAAAATATTTTAGGCGAAAAATTTGTAAAAGCAGATATTTCTAGTATTAATGACAGAATAGAAAAGAATGTTTTAGAGTATTTACAAAACAAATAACACAAAATTTGACTTAAATTTCTAATTCATATAAGTTTTGGGAGTTGTATGTTGCTTGCTACTTAAATACAAAAAAGCCGAAATTCTGAATTGAATTTCGGCTTTTTTAGCCCAGATAGCAGTGAAAATCCTTTTGCTTTTTTTCTTTAGAAAAGCAAAAGATTGTAACGTATAGCTGGATTAGCTCCTAAAAAAATTATTTAAAATAAGAGAATGTTTCGTTATTTTCTATTTTTAATAATGTTTCATAAATAAGTTTAATCACGTTTTCTACATCATCACGATGTACCATTTCGACAGTCGTGTGCATATAACGCAGCGGAAGCGAAATTAATGCCGAAGCTACGCCACCATTACTGTATGCAAAAGCATCGGTATCTGTTCCTGTAACACGAGAGGAAGCCAATCGCTGAAAAGGGATTTCTTTTTCTAGGGCAGTATTTATAATAAGTTCTCGTAAATTATTTTGTACTGCTGGGGCATAAGTTACTACTGGTCCTTTGCCTATTTTGGTATCGCCTTCTATCTTTTTTTCTATCATGGGTGTGGTTGTGTCATGACAAACATCGGTCACGATAGCCACATTGGGTTTGATGGTTTGGGTAATCATTTCGGCACCACGAAGCCCCACTTCTTCCTGTACAGCATTTACGATATACAATCCGAAAGGTAATTTTTTCTTGTTTTCGTGAAGCAAACGTGCTACTTCGGCAATCATAAATCCGCCCATACGATTGTCTATAGCACGACAAACAAATTTGTCATTGTTTAAAATCATAAATTCATCAGGATAAGTAATCACACAACCTACATGAACGCCTAGTTTCTCGACTTCTTCCTTAGTCATACAACCACAGTCGATAAAAATATTATCTATTCTAGTAGCTTCTTCCTTGCTGCGATTGCGAGTATGTATTGCTGGCCAGCCAAAAACACCTTTTACGATTCCGTTTTTTGTGTGAATATTTACACGTTTCGATGGTGCAATCTGATGGTCTGAGCCCCCGTTACGAATTACATATATTAACCCATCATCTGTAATATAATTTACATACCAAGCAATTTCATCGGCATGACCCTCTATTACAACCTTATATTTGGCTTCAGGATTTATAACCCCCACGGCAGTTCCGTAAGTATCGGTAATAAAAGTATCCACGTATGGTTTCAAATAATCCATCCATAATTTTTGCCCTTCGCTTTCAAAACCAGTAGGAGAGGCGTTGTTTAAATAATTCTCTAAAAAATCAAGCGATGACTTTTTTAATATAGATTTTGTGTTCATAAAAATATTTTTTGCTAAATTATAAATTTGGCATAACAGTTGCCCTATAATTATATATTTTTGATAAAAATTTAGCCCACAACATGAAATACTTTCTTAGTCTTCTCGCAATATGCTTGGCAACTACCCTTACAATAGGTCAAGTTGCTAAGAAAGACACCACCGAAATCGAAAAACCATTAGTAGCAATAGATACCATTGTTAAAATGCCAATCGAATTACAGGAAGTTTATATATCCAATAAACGCGATTTCAAATCGGAAGAAGACCAAAAACGCTTTTATATCCTCCAGCGTCGAGTACTCAAAGTATATCCTTATGCAAAAACGGCAGCCGATAGACTAACTACACTTAATATAGGTATGCAATCGCTAAAATCCGAAAGAGACAAACGCAAATATTTCAAACTAGTAGAAAACTATCTCACAAGCGAATTCGAAGACCAACTAAAAAAACTCAGTCGCAAAGACGGACAAGTATTAGTAAAACTAATACATAGGCAAACAGGATCATCAACTTTCAATCTAATAAAAGAACTAAAAAGCGGCTGGAAAGCCTTTTGGTCCAACCAAACCGCAAAAATATTCGATATAAACCTCAAAACCACATACGATCCCTACACCGTTGCCGAAGACCTCACCATCGAAGGCATTTTGTACAAAGCATTCTTCGACGGCCGACTACCAAAACAACCCGCAAAAAACGACGTAAGCTATGCAAAACTAGTAAAAGCCTGGAAAGAATCACACAAAACCCCATAAAACAAGTATCATATATAAGGTATGTTTTTTAATTTTTAATTTTTTGGGCGTGCCCCTCCCGAAAAGGTCGGGTCGGGCTATGCGCTACAATCTTTTTTATCGGCGAAAAGCCTCAAAAAAAGGATTTCCGCTGCTATCCCTCACGCGGCGCAGTACATCAGCATTCAAAATTTT
>NZ_MUHE01000023.1 GCF_002217405.1 Flavobacterium psychrophilum DSM 3660 = ATCC 49418
TTTTTAGTGGACACTAGTGATATAAAAACATACTAATTTGTTTTTATATTATTATTTCAACAAAATTAAAGAATAAATAATATAATTTGTAACATTTTTTTAGAATCAAAACCAACTTAATTCGGTTTTGATTCTAAAAAATATTAATTAGTTTTTCGAGAAAAATTTACTAAAAAACCCTTGTCTTTTTTCTTTCGAATCTTCGCCATTAGCTTCTAATCCTTTCCCTTTCATTCCTTGCAATTGTCCTGCTTTGTCGTCATCAATCATCAGATTAGTAATTAGATCTACATAATTAACGCCAGATTCCTCTAGAAAACCTATTAGATAATTTTCACTAGCATCTACCCCACTAACTTGCTCTATTTGCAATAATCTTCTGTATAATGGTTCGATATGTTTTGTTATTACATCTTGAGGTACTGCTTTTCGTCTGGCAATATATTTTATGACATTATTATTCTCATCCATAACATACTCAAAATCAGTAATAGCCCAATAATATCTTCCTGATTTTGCTAAGTTTTTTATAATTCCATGAAACTGGTTTCCTTGTTTTATATTATCCCAAAGTATTTTATAAATAATTTGAGGCATATCTGGATGCCTAATTATATTATGCGGTTTTGAAATTAGCTCACAATCTTCGTACCCTGAAACATCTGTAAAAACTTCATTTACATACTCGATCGTTCCGTACAGATCGGTTTTGCTCATAATTATTTTTGTTTTATCCCACGCCACTTCTTTTTCTATAGGAATAGGCTTTATAAATTCTATTTCTTGATTCATTTTTTTTTATTTAGATTAAATATTGATAAAGCAAATATAAATGATTTTTCATGATAAAAGTCATAAAAAATATCATAAATAATTGTATTTGTTCTAACACATAGGAAATGAAAAGGTTATATTAAAATAAAAAAACGCTCAAATTATTAAGCGTTTTCTAATTAATTTAAGAATGTTTTAAAAACTATCTTTACCAATATTATTGATACTTAAAATAGTTTTAAAAGGTTTTTATTTATTCTGATACAAAACATGAAAACAAAAGCTTCATAATGATGGTTATAAAAAAATAAAAATCATAACCTTTCCTTGGGTTGTGTATGTTTTTTTTTTTTAGAATCAAAACTTAATCAAATAAATTTAGTCCTGATTCTAATATTAATCTCTTGAGAAAAATCTACTAAAAAACCCTTGTCTTTTTTCTTTTATTTCTTCTCCGTTGGCCTCTAGGCCTTTTTCTTTCATTTCTCGCAATTGTTCCGCTTTGTCATCTTCTAACATTAAATTAGTAATTAGATCTACATAACTAACGCCTGCTTCTTCTAAAAAACCTATTAGGTAATTTTCACTTGCATCGACCCCACTAACTTGTTCTATTTGCAATAATTTTCTATACAATGGCTCGATATGTTTTGTAATTACATCTTGGGGAACTGCTTTTCGTCTGGCAATATATTTTGTAATCTTTTCGTTTTCGTCTAGAACATACTCAAAATCAGTAATAGCCCAATAATATCTTCCTGATTTCGCTAAGTTTTTTACAATACCATGAAACTGGTTTCCTTGCTTTATATTATCCCAAAGTATTTTAAAAATAATTTGAGGCATATCTGGATGTCTAATTATATTATGTGGTTTTGCAATTAGTTCGTAATCTTCGTATCCTGAAACATCTGTAAAAACTTCATTTACAAATTCGATCGTTCCGTACAGATCGGTTTTACTCATAATGGTTCTCGTTTTGTCCCATGCCACTTCTTTTTCGATAGGAGTAGGCTTTACAAAATTTATTTCTTGACTCATGACTTAGATTTAGGTTAAGTAATTTAGCCACAAATATAAAATAAATTCCTACAATTAAAGCCATAAAGCTATTAGCAATACACACTATTTTTTGTAACCATAAGTAAATAAGGAAGTTATGCTAAATAAAAAAAGCATTCAAATTACCGAATGCTTTTTTTATTAATTTAAGATTGTTTCGAAAGTTTCTTTACCAATTTTATTTATTCGCAATGCTTTCGAGTAGTTGAATATAAAATTAAGTGTCTCGTTTTTGGGTAACAGATTAGGTATTATATTTTTCTTTTTAAAGTATTTTTTTGCCATACTATTTTTTAGTTTTTATAGTATAACGAAAACTATCAAATATATTGTTCAATTTATCAATATAACCTGGTTTTTATCTATTATTCTTCTCAAATTTATCAAAGCATAACGCATTCTTCCTAAAGCTGTATTAATACTAACCCCTGTAGATTCAGAAATTTCTTTGAAACTTAAATCCTGATAAATTCGCATTTCGACCACTTCTCGCTGGTCATCTGGCAATTCTTTCAAGAGCTTAATTAAGTCTTTTTCGACTTGATTGGTAATAATCTTACTTTCAATATCTTGGGAATTATCACTCATCATAGAAAAAACAGAAAACTCTTCGGTCTCGCGAAACATAGGCATTTTTTTGGCTTTTCGAAAATGGTCTATCACCAAATTATGTGCAATTCGCATTACCCATGGCAAAAATTTACCTTCTTCGTTGTACGAATTTCCTTTTAACGTTTTTATTACTTTGATAAATGTATCTTGAAATATATCATTAGCAACATCTCGATCTAAAACTTTTGAATATATAAAACCAAAAATTTTAGACTCATGTCTTTTTACTAATATAGATAATGCGTTTTCATCGCCAGAGATGTAATGCCTTACCAATAATCCGTCTGGTAGTTGTATAGTAGCCATAAGAATACTTTTAGAGTGGGTTTGTATTAAGAGTTTGTCTCTTTTTCTAAAGTATTTTTTTAGTATAAGCCTTGTTTTAGTATTAATTAGAATTCAAATTTAATGTAAATTATTTAATATTAACAATATTTGTTAAATAATTTAACAACGCATTTGAAATAAAATTTGAAAAAATTAGTTGCAATTAATCAAAAACCAAAAGAGAGTACATACAAATTACAATAAAAAAGCAGAATTGATTATCTTTGTAAAAACTGACTTTTCAAATGATTCATCAAGATATTTCGAAACTAGAACCTAAGAAAAATATTATCATCAAAGGCGCTCAAATTCACAATTTGAAAAACCTAGATGTTGCTATTCCACGTAATAAATTAGTAGTAATTACAGGGCTTTCAGGCTCTGGCAAGTCTTCATTGGCTTTCGATACTTTGTATGCCGAAGGACAACGCCGTTATGTAGAAAGTTTGTCTAGTTATGCCCGACAATTTTTAGGAAGATTAGACAAGCCAAAGGTCGAATATATAAAAGGAATTGCACCTGCTATTGCTATCGAGCAGAAAGTAAATACCACAAATGCCCGTTCTACGGTGGGAACTTCGACCGAAATTTATGATTATCTCAAATTATTATACGCAAGAATTGGTAAAACTATTTCGCCAATTTCTGGACTTGAAGTAAAAAAAAATACGGTTTCTGATGTTATAAATGACGTAAAAAAATTCGAAATTAACTCTAAATGGTTGCTCCTTGCTCCTATTCACCTGGAAGAAGGACGAAAACTAGAAGACAAACTAAAAGTGCTTTTGCAGCAAGGTTTTGCCCGTATTTTAGTTAAAAACCAAATGATTCGTTTAGATGAAATAGACCAACACAAATTAAATCACAAAGACATTTTACTTATTATTGATAGAATTGTTCTTAAAGATGATGAGGATTTCTTTAATAGATTGGCAGATTCTGTACAAACAGCTTTCTATGAAGGCAAAGGAATTTGTTATCTACAAGAAGTAAATTCTGATAAAAAACATAGCTATAGTGCCAATTTCGAGTTAGACGGATTGTCTTTTTTAGAACCAAATGTGCATTTGTTTAGCTTCAATAATCCCTACGGTGCTTGCCCTGTTTGCGATGGCTATGGTCATGTTATTGGTATCGATCAGGAATTGGTGATCCCAAACACCGCTTTGTCTATATACGAAAATGCCATTTTCCCTTGGCGTGGCGAAACCATGAGTTGGTTTCGTGACGAATTGGTAAACCACAGTCATAAATTCGACTTCCCTATTCACAAACCTTATTTTGAGCTATCAGATACCCAGAAAGACTTAATTTGGAGTGGTAATAAATATTTTCAGGGTTTGAATGATTTTTTCAAAGAACTGGAAGAAAAAAATTACAAAATTCAGAATCGAGTCATGCTTTCTCGCTATCGAGGCAAAACAAAATGTCATGCCTGCAAAGGAAAAAGACTCAGACAAGAGGTTTACAATATAAAAGTAGGCGGAAAAACATTGCCTGATTTGGTCGATTTATCTATAAAAAATACCGTCTTGTTCTTCAAAGACTTAAAACTGTCGGATTATGATACTAAAGTTGCCAAACGATTACTCATAGAAATTAACAACCGATTGTCATTTCTTCAGGAAGTTGGATTAGATTATTTAACATTAAACAGAAATTCTGCAACACTATCTGGTGGCGAATCTCAACGAATAAACCTTGCCACATCACTAGGAAGTTCTCTTGTTGGCTCTATGTATATCCTCGACGAACCAAGTATTGGCTTGCATCCAAAAGACACCGAAAAATTAATTCAAGTGCTTATTTCTCTTCGTGATTTGGGAAATACAGTAATTGTAGTCGAACACGACGAAGATATTATGAAAGCCGCCGATATGATTATAGATATTGGTCCAGAAGCAGGAACTTTTGGTGGTGAACTAGTCGCTCAAGGAACTTTTAATGAAATATTAAAATCAACCTCATTAACCGCAAAATATTTAAACGGAGATTTAGAAATTTCGGTACCCAAAACCAGACGAAAATCTTCTACTTATATAGAAATATTAGGTGCCCGTGAGAATAACTTACAAAATGTAGATGTTAAGTTTCCGTTAGAAATGCTTACCGTAATTACAGGCGTTTCGGGTTCAGGAAAAAGTACTTTGGTGAAGAAAATTCTTTTTCCAGCGATGCAAAAAAAGATTGATGGCGTGGGTGAAAAAGCAGGTCAATATACTGAAATGAGAGGCTCTTATGATAAAATTCACCATATCGAATATGTAGATCAGAACCCAATAGGGAGAAGTTCACGCTCTAATCCAGTAACTTACATTAAGGCTTACGACGATATTCGGGAGTTGTATACCAAAGAAAAACTATCTAAAAATCGTGGCTATCAGGCGAAACATTTTTCTTTTAATGTAGATGGCGGTCGTTGCGAAACCTGCAAAGGAGAAGGTACTATAAATGTAGAAATGGTCTTTATGGCCGATGTTTCCTTGCCTTGTGAAACTTGCAATGGCAAACGTTTCAAAAAAGAAGTACTCGAAATTACTTTTGAAGGAAAAAACATCGATGATATTCTAACAATGACTATCGACGACGCGTTAACCTTTTTTATTAATACAAAACAAACTAAAATATCGCAAAAACTACAACCCCTACAAGATGTTGGTTTGGGATATGTACAGTTAGGACAATCCTCATCGACACTTTCTGGTGGCGAAGCACAACGCATAAAACTCGCTACTTTTTTAGTAAAAGGTGCAACTAAAGAAAAAGCTTTGTTTGTTTTTGATGAACCAACAACGGGATTGCATTTTCATGACATTCAAAAATTACTCAAATCGTTTAATGCTTTAATCGAAAAAGGACATTCTATTATTGTGATAGAGCACAATTTAGACATGATAAAATGTGCCGATTGGGTTATCGATTTGGGTCCTGAAGGTGGCGAAAACGGCGGTCAAATCCTTGCCGAAGGAACTCCAGAAGATATTGTAAAAAACAAAAAATCGATTACTGGAAAATATTTGAAGGAGAAGTTGTAAATACCCTTAGCACTCCTGTTTTTTAAACATAATTTTCTTGTAAATAGTATTTATAATTTCCCATAAATTGAGGTTGTAAAACTTATAACACCATTTTAATTTTAAAAACACTGTAATCTTTGGTGCGTATATTGTCATTACCAGCAACGAGAAATCTCATAATCTGAATTATACCATTTAAAGTTAAAATTTACTGGGATAAAAAAACATACAGGTTTTGTCATTCCGAGGCATGAGAAATCTCATCAAGTTATTCAAATTATGAGATTCCTCGTTCCTCGGAATGACAACATCCTCAATAAACATTCCAGTGTTTTTAAAGCTAAATTGGTATTACTTGATAAGATTTCTCATGCCTCACAATAGCAAACCCTGTCTTTATTATTCCCGTAAATTTAATGCTAAAATGATATAACATTTATTTGCTGTAACTGGTATTAAAAAGTTAAAAAACACTACATATCATAAATTAAGTCTATGTTTTTTAATTTTTGGCACGCAAATTGAATATCCTATTACCATAAGTCTTATTTTTTCGAGAAAGCTAAAAATCGTAAGAGAAGCAAAAAACTATTAAATTTATTGTATCATGAAAAAAATCACTCTTTTAGTAGCCTGCTTTTTATTACTGGGAAATATGGGAAATGCGTCTGAAAACCTTTTTTTTTCTAACAATACAATAATTTCGAGATTCAATTTCGACGAACCAATAACTTTTACAGAACGTGGCATCGGGTTTTATGTATTCCCAAATGGCGAATTCGATTTTAACACAAGACCACAAAATTCGCAAGCTGATTATTACTACAAAACTGGTAAAAAAAGAGAAATAAATAAAAGACCCGAAAATTACGCAGTTCGCATCGAGCATGACGATTTTGGTAGAATAAGAAGAATTGGAAACACTTTTATTAATTACGACTACAATAATCGTGTAACTAGAATTGGCACTGTGTATATGCGATATAATAGTTTTGCGCTTTCCCAAGTAGGTGGTTTAAAAATTATTTACAACAGAAGAGGTCAAATTATAAATGTTTTCGGAACTGTAAAAGGTTACAATTCTAGATATTATAATGATTATAATTACCCCGAATACGATCAAAATGAGAGTCAAAATAATTATAATAACCAATCTTCAAATTCTAATGATGATTACTACTATTACAAAACTGATGGTACGAAATCAAAAATAGAAATTTCAGCAAATGATAGAAGAGAAGGATAAAAGAAAGTTTATATGCTAGTTACATATAAATTTGGTTTGGTTTGTTTATTAAAAACCCTGTATTAGCAATAATTTCGGGGTTTTTTTTATGCGTTTTTAAAACTAAACACAATAAAATCTTAATCAAAAACGGCAAAAATCGCACCATCATAACTGGCAAAAACCATACTGGGATGCGAATCTTGGTGAAATATATTTCCTTTGTTATCTATCCCAATGGCACCCGCAAAACCATCGTAAGGTTTTAATTCTTCAAAAGTTTTTTCGAATGCTTTCTCTAAAGTAAAACCATCTGTAACACGAGTTACGATTTTAGCAGCCGTTGCATTACTCACTATATCCTCACCTACTCCTGTTAAGCTCACGCCACAAAATTTGTTAGCATAATTTCCAGCCACAGTTGCAGAATCTGATATTCGCCCAACCAATTCAAACCCTTTTCCTCCAGTAGAAGTAGCTACGGCAAGTTTATTATCGTTATCTAAAGCTACACAACCTACAGTTCCTGTTCCCAAGGATTTTAGTTTGGCTTCATATTCTGCTTTTCGCTGTGCAATTTCGGTCGAAAAAGCTTCAAAACCGTTCTGCCTTGCATAATTTGTGGCACCACTTCCGCCAAGAACCCTATCCTCTTCACCCATTAATACTTGAGCTACACGAATAGGATTTTTAACTTCTTCAATATTTATAACACCGCTCATTTTCTGAGTTTCGCCATCCATAATAGCGGCGCTCATTCTTATCTTTCCGTCGCTTTGTATCTGAGAACCTGTTCCTGCATTAAACAGCGCATCGTCTTCCAAAAGAGAAACTGCAAAAACCACCGTTTCAAGGGCTGAATGTGTTTTCATAAACTCATACGATGATTTTACAATGCGCTCTAAAGCGTTTTGCTTTGCTACTTTCGTTTGGTGATTAGTAGATGATTCCGAGAAAAACCCGCCGTGAATTATTATTTTCATAGTATCTTAAATTAAAAGAACACAGATATAATATACTGAATACTTTTTAAAAAAATTATTCAATCTATATTTCGAAAAAATATTTTATAATGTGTAATATAAGCTAAACATATTGAGACGATTGAATCGTCATTTTAAAAGTACCCAGATTAAAAGTATCAAATTTACTCATTACATGGGTAACTAAATGAGAAATCGAAATAGGTTGCCCTAATTCTATTTCCGTTAAATTTGTATCTTTTATCTCACGACCATCTACTAAAATTACAAGCCCAGACCCAATAGCCTCCATTTGTTTTCCATTAGTAATAAGCAATCCTGTATCTTCGCCAAGACCAATCCCAAAAACTTTCGGATTTCCTACAACCGACTGAAAAAGCCGTCCAATTCGACCACGTTGCACAAAATGTGTGTCTATAATAACACCATCTATAAGTCCTAAACCAGAAGTAATTTTTACCTCCCCTTTCAATAAAGCTTCCGAACTACTTCCCTGATAAATCATATTATTAGAAGCCGCAGCAGCACCTGCCGAAGTTCCTGCATAAATAAAATCTTCCTTATGATATTTCTCTAACAACAAATCGTGAAACAGAGTTCCGCCAAGAATAGATGTCAATCGTAACTGATCGCCACCAGTAAACATCACCACATCGGCAGCCTTCAATCGAGCCACAATTACAGGATCCATCGCTTCTTCACGACGTTCAATATTTAAAATATCAACATTATTAGCCCCTAAATAATTCAAAGCTTTCACATATTCAGGGCCTATTTCTTTAGGAATTTTCGAAGCCGTAGTAATCACTTCTATCCTAGATTGTGTTTTATGCTTAGATTCATCAATAATTCTCTTCAAAATCCCTTCTTCAAAAAAATTCAAATTATTACTCGAATTATCATCCAAATTGGTTTCTGTAAAACTTCCTTTGTCAACCGCACCACCTATAATGACTAATTTTCCTTGTATATTCATTTTGTAAAAATAACCAAAATTTAAAATAATGCAAATCTATTTTCTTTTTTAGGAGCAAAACATTAAGGTATTTATCAACATATTTCCTGCTCTACATTTCAATTCCCGCTAAAAAAAGCGGGAGATTTACATTTCGATCAGGGCTAAAATTCATAAAAACAACTACTATCAGCATTCATAAAAAACCGAAAACAAAAAAATAAAAACCTATTTTAAATATTTCTAATAATAAAAAGGCTTTTATAAAACAAATATTACCTATTTTTAACAAAAACAACTTATCAAAAATGAAAATCGACAAAATTCAAGCGCTTCGTGGACCAAATATTTGGAGTATCCAACGTAAAAAATTAATCCAAATGCGTTTAGATTTAGAGGAAATAGAACAATTTCCAACCAATAAAATAGACGGTTTTCGAGAACGAATAGAAGCCATGTTTCCAACCATGATAGAACATCGCTGTTCCGAAGGTTGCCGTGGCGGTTTTTTCTCACGCATAGAACGAGGCACCTGGATGGGACATGTTATAGAACATATTGCACTCGAAATACAAACTCTAGCCGGAATGGAAACAGGTTTTGGTCGTACTCGAGAAACCAAAACCCCAGGAATATACAACGTTGTTTTTAGTTACACCGAAGAAAATGTAGGAATCTTTGCTGCACAAAGCGCTGTAAATATTGCAGAAGCATTAATCGCAGGAACAAAATATGATTTAGAAGCCGACATACAACAAATGCGTGTTATTCGTGACAAAGTTCGCCTCGGACCAAGCACAGGAAGCATTGTCGAAGAAGCCGTTGCCCGTGATATCCCCTGGATTAGATTAGGCACAAATTCCTTAGTACAATTAGGTTACGGTATAAACCAAATGCGTTTTCAAGCAACCATAACTTGCAAAACCAGCAGTATTGCGGTAGATATTGCTTGCAACAAAGAACAAACAAAAAAAATGCTCGATGCTGCCTCTATACCAGTTGCTGGCGGAGGAATTTGTGTAAATGAAGAAGATTTAACCCATGTTATTACAAAAATAGGCTATCCAATCGTACTCAAACCATTAGACGGAAACCACGGAAAAGGAGCTTCTATAAATGTAACAAACTGGCAAGATGCCAAAGCAGGGTTAGAATATGCAAAAAAATACAGCAATCGAGTTATTGTCGAAAAATTTATTACTGGTTACGATTTTCGTGTCCTTATTATAGACAACAAACTAGTAGCTGCCGCAAAACGTGTCCCTGCACATGTAATAGGAAACGGAAAAGATTCTATTGCAACACTTATCGAAGAAACTAATAAAGACCCTCGTCGTGGTTACGGTCACGAAAATGTATTAACCGAAATTATAATAGACCGTGATACCGAAGATTTATTAGAAAAACTAAAATACACGATACATACCATTGCAAAAAAAGATGAAGTTGTTTATTTAAAATCGACTGCAAACCTCAGCACTGGAGGAACCTCTGTAGATGTTACCGATATGATGCATCCTGAGAATATTTTCCTTTGCGAGAGAATATCTCGAGTAATTGGACTTGATATTTGTGGTGTCGATATTATGGCAGAAAACCTCACACAACCACTCAAAGAAAATGGCGGTTGTATCCTCGAAGTAAATGCTGCGCCAGGATTTCGCATGCACTTAGCACCATCTGAAGGTTTGCCTAGAAACGTTGCTTCACCTGTAATAGATATGTTATATCCGCCAGGAAAACCAAGCCGAATTCCAATTATCGCAGTTACTGGAACAAACGGAAAAACAACGACAACTAGACTTTTGGCACATATTGTAAAAAATAATGGTTATAAAGTTGGATTTACAACTTCGGATGGAATTTATGTACAAAACCACATGATGGAAAAAGGCGACACAACAGGACCTGTTTCTGCCGAATATATTCTAAAAGACCCAACGGTCGAATTTGCAGTTCTCGAAACAGCCCGTGGCGGCATACTTCGTTCAGGACTTGGCTTCAGTCGTTGCGATATTGCCATTGTAACAAATATTCAAGAAGATCATTTAGGACTTAGCGATATTTATACCCTAGACGATTTAGCCCGTGTAAAAGCAACCGTAGTACGAAGTGTAAAAAAAGAGGGCTGGGCAATTTTAAATGCCGAAGATGATTATTGCATAAAAATTGCTAAAGAACTAAGTTGTAATGTAGCTTATTTTAGTTTAACTGAAGACAATGCAGTAATCAAAAAAATGTGCAAAGAAGGCAAAACGGTAGCTGTTTATGAGAACGGTTACATCACCATCAAAAAAGGAGAATGGAAAATACGTGTAGAAAGAGCCACGCACGTTCCTTTAACTTTGGGAGGAAAAGCCAAGTTTATGATCGCAAACGTTCTAGCAGCCACTTTAGCCAGTTATTTATATGGCTTCAAAACAGAAGATATTAGTTTGTCATTGCAAACATTTATTCCAAGTGTAGCACAAACTCCCGGAAGAATGAATATTTTTGAATTCAAAAAATTTAAAGTTTTAGTAGATTTTGCCCACAATCCTGCAGGCTATCGTGGTATTGAAGGTTATTTAGAAAATATTGATGCAATCAAAAAAATTGGAATTATTGCAGGTGTTGGTGACCGCAGAGACGAAGATATTAAAGAATGCGGATTAATTGCTGGTCGAATGTTTGACCATATTATTATTCGCCAAGAAAAATATTTACGCGGACGAACCGAAGAAGAAATCATCGATTTAATCCTAGAAGGTATTGCCGAATCTGGCAGAGAAGTAACACACGAAATTATCCCTAAAGAAATAGAAGCCATCAAACACGCTATAGATAACGCAGAAGTAGGAAGCTTTATTACTGCTTTAAGCGATGTTGTTACTAATGCTATAGATATCGTTCAAGAATATTTAGACAAAGAAAATGAGGAAGGAAATATTTAATTTTCGTTTTCCGTAAATAATCAAGGACAGTGTTAAGAGATTCATAAAATTTCAAAACACTGTCCTTTTTTTATACATTTACGCAATCAAAAAAATCATTATGAACAACAGAATACTCCTTTTATTAAGCCTCTTTATTACAGTTTTTGCCTCGGCACAAAACAAAAAAATTACACTCGAAGAATCAGTTTTACAACAAAACAGGCTTTTTAGGGCAGATAAATTAGCCGGCTTTCAATGGATCCCTAACACTAATAAATACACCTATTATGTAGAAAACGGAACAAAACTAATGCTTGCCAATGCAACTGATAATAAATTAGCACTTATACTTAACCTAGATGATTTAAACAAATCTTTAAACACAAAGTTAAATTCCTTTTTTGGCTACCAATGGAAAAATGAAAACATACTAACCATTTCAAATGGAACAAAATTTTATTCCTATCAAATTGCAACAAAAATAGGAAAAACCACACAAGAAACATTAGAATTTGCAGAGAATAAGACTTTTGACAATACTAATGAGAACTTAGCTTTTACAGAACAAAACAACTTATTTTTCTTTAATAAAAATAAAGAAAAAATTACAGTTACTAACAACTCCGATAAAAATATAGTTTCTGGACAAACAATTGCTAGAAGCGAATTCGGAATATCGGGCGGAATTTTTTGGTCTCCAAAATCTACTTATTTGGCTTTTTACCAAAAAGACGAAACCAATGTAGCAGACTATCCTTTATTAGATATTACCCAAACTCCAGGGAAATTAGAAAGCATCAAATACCCAATGATTGGTCAGAAATCAGAAAAACCAAGAGTTGGTGTTTACAATCTAGCCACTAGCAAAACTGTTTTTATTTTGCCGAAAGGCAATCCTGAAGATTACCTAACAAATCTTTCTTGGTCACCAGACGAAAAATATATTTTAATTGCCGAAGTAAATCGTGCTCAAAACGACATGAATTTGAATGTATATGATGCCAATTCTGGTACTTTTGTACGCACCATTTTAAACGAAAAGAGCAACAAATGGGTAGAACCAGAAAATGCTGCCTTTTTTCCAAATAGCAAATCCAATAATTTTGTTTGGATATCTGAAAAAGACGGATTCAATAATTTATACTATTATACTATCGAAGGAAAGCTAATTAAAAAACTAACAAGCAATCTATTTCCCGTTAGAGAAATCATTAGTACCAATACCGCTGGAACCGAAATTTATTTTAAAGCTACTGGAGAAAACGCAACAAACATGCTAGCCTACAAAGTAGACCTGAAAGGAAAACAAACCTTAATAACCAAAGAATTTGGCGTACATACAGTCATTCCAAATTTTGATGGAAGTTTCATTTTCGACGAATACTCAAACCACACAACACCAAGTAAATCATTAATTTACGACAAAAATTTAAAGCCCACAATAGTATTAGAAAGCAAGAACAAATATGACGGTTACGTGATGGGAACAACCGAAATTAAAACCATAAAATCTGCTGACGGAATTACTAATTTATTTACCAGATTAATTAAACCAAGCAATTTTGATGCCTCAAAAAAATACCCCGTTTTAATTTACGTTTACGGAGGTCCTCATGCGCAAATGATTACAAATTCCTATCTAGATGGCGCAAATTTATGGATGCACTGGATGGCAGAACAAGGTTATTTAGTCTTTACTGTAGACAATCGTGGGTCTGATAATCGTGGCGTAGCTTTCGAAAGTGTTATTCACCAACGATTAGGTGTAAATGAAATGGAAGACCAAATAAAAGGGGTCGATTACCTGAAATCGCTACCTTATGTAGATGAAAACAGATTGGCTGTTCACGGTTGGAGTTTCGGAGGTTTCATGACAACCTCATTGATGCTCCGAAAACCAGACACTTTTAAAGTTGGTGTTGCAGGCGGACCAGTAACCGACTGGAAATGGTACGAAATCATGTATGGCGAACGTTACATGGACACGCCAGCAGAAAATCAGAAAGGTTTTGATGAAGCCAATGTTTTAAATTATGCAAAAAACCTGAAAGGAAAATTATTACTCATTCACGGAACAAGCGACGATGTTGTAGTCATGCAAAACAATTTAGGATTAATCAAGAAATTTATAGAAGCCGAAAAGCAAGTAGATTTCTTCCCTTATCCAATGCACAAACACAATGTACAAGGAAAAGACAGAGTACATTTGATGAAGAAAGTTTTAGATTATATCATCGAAAACAACAAATAGCTTACAAAAAATGCCAATCGGTTACTTACGATTGGCATTTTTTTATTAGAATATTTAAACTATAGATTTTCTGTTTTGGCATATCTTTTTAAAACAAAACCTAAAGCTACGTTTTTTGTTTTTTCTTTCTTGCAGCAGGAAACAATATATTGTTAAGAATTAATCTGAAACCTGGAGAATTGGGGTGCAAGTCTAAAACCGTAGGCTCATCGCCTACTCGATGCTGAAAATCCTCAGGATCATGTCCGCCATAAAAAGTAAAAAAGCCTTTTCCTTTTTGCCCATGAATATACCGTGCTTCTTCATTAATTTGATTTTCTCCTAAAACAAGAACATTTGTTTTTATTAGTTGCCTCTCGAACGAAGTGGTTTGCCCCATAAATCCTTTTACTAATGAGGTATGATTTTGACATAACATGGTTGGAATTACGTCCCATTTTGCAGAGAATTCCATCAGTGTAAAATAATCTTTCTCGAAAGGAATCCTTCTTTTCTCGGTCATATCAATATCCGAAAACTCGTAATGCTCTGGCTTTCGGTCTAAAATAAAATCTTTAAAAGCAAAGGTCTTCGAATAATTTATTTTCGATTGATAATTAGCCTCACTCTCATCACCATCAAACATAGACTCACAAATATCTATCCCTTCGGCAGCTAATGCAATATCGAAACTATCGGTTGCAGAACACATGGCAAACATAAAGCCGCCGCCAATAACGAAATCTCTAATTTTTCTGGCAACAGCGCCTTTTTCTTGCGAAACTTTATTGTAGCCTAGCTTTTTTGCCAATGCCTCGGCATCTTGTTTTTGCTGAATATACCATGGTGCAGTCCTATAAGCCCCAAAAAACTTACCGTATTGTCCTGTAAAATCTTCGTGATGCAAATGCAACCAGTCGTATAAAATTAACTGATCGCTTAACACTTCTTGGTCATAAATGGTCGTAAATGGTATTTCGGCATAAGTTAAAACCATAGTCACCGCATCATCCCAAGGTTGCTTACCTGGAGGAGAATAAACTGCTACTTTAGGCGCTTTTTCTAAAACAACCACCTCCATATTTTGCGAAGGAGAAGAAATATCTGCCAATATATTATTGGTTTGATTGTCAGAAAGCACTTCAAAACTCACGCCTCGTATTTGGCATTCTTTTCTAATATCTGAAACATCTGGCAAAAGAAAAGAACCGCCACGATAGTTTAATAACCAACTGGCTTTGTATTGTTTTTCTAAAGCCCAATAAGTTATCCCGTAAGCTTTTAGGTGGTTTTTTTGAGACGTTTCATCCATAGGAAGCAAAATAAAATTTGCTTTCACAGAAAATGAAATGAGGATTACTAATATAAAAAATGACTTATTAAGTTGCATTATGATTTTTTAATTCCAAAGATAATAGTTTTAATGAATGAAAAATATAAAAATATACGATCAAAATTTGGATCAAATAAATTAATGAAAATAAATATTTTTTTATTTTTATTTAATTTGCTTTGAAAACTAAAAATAAACCTTATATTTGCACACGCTTACACGGGGTGTAGCGTAGCCCGGTTATCGCGCCTGCTTTGGGAGCAGGAGGCCGCAGGTTCGAATCCTGCCACCCCGACTAAAGTCTTTTCATTTACTTGAAAAGACTTTTTTTTTATAAAAAAAAAGAAAAAAGTTTGTTTCAAAAGAGTGAAATACATAAATGTTGTTATATTTACAAATCATAATGTTTTTTACAACTGTACTATGGAAATACTCTTACTTATTCTGGTTCTCATTTTTTTATTTTATATTTCTAATACTATAAAATTGCGGTTTGATACTATAGACAAGAAATTTATTGCGCTAAACAAATTTATAGATCAGGTAAAAGCAGAAGAAAAAACAGCACAATTTATACCTTCAACGGAGAATAAAAAACCAATTATAGCTTCTGATGAAGAAAAACAAACCATCAGTAAGCCTATAATTGAAGAAGAAATTTCAGAAGAAGAAAAAGAACTGTTTTTTACTCCGCTAAAAAACCTAAGTATTCCAAAAGAAGAAGAGCAAACTATAATTACACCTATAATTGAAGAATTTATTTCAGAAGAACACAAAGAAATGTTTTTTACTCCTTTAGAAAACCTAAACATCTCAAAAGCAGAAAAACCTGAACAAAAACAAAAACCTCATACTCCTTTGGCTCCCGAAAAATCGTTTTGGGAAAATTTTAAAGACAAAAATCCAGATTTAGAAAAATTTATTGGTGAAAATCTAATTAGTAAATTAGGGATTTTAATTCTTGTTCTAGGAATTAGCTACTTTGTAAAATATGCGATCGATAAAAATTGGATAAACGAACCTGCTCGTGTAGGAATTGGAGTCCTTAGTGGTGTTTTAGTTATGGGAATAGCGCACAAGCTAAAACAACAATATGCTGCATTTAGTTCTGTTTTTGTGGCTGGAGCTATTGCCATTTTTTATTTTACCATAGCAATAGCTTTCCACGAATACCATTTATTTAACCAAACCGTTGCCTTTATAATCATGGTAGCTATTACTGGTTTTAGTGTGTTTATTTCCTATTCCTATAACAGAATAGAACTTGCTGTACTCTCCTTAATTGGTGGCTTTGCAGTACCCCTTATGGTTAGCACTGGCAACGGAAACTATATTGTGTTATTTAGCTATATTATTATCTTAAATGTAGGTATTTTAGCATTAGCCTATCACAAAAAATGGAGTTTAGTAAATACCCTAGCCTTCGTTTTTACAATACTTCTTTATGGTGGTTGGTTATCCGCAGAAATAAATGAACCTAAACCTCATTATCTTGGCGCTTTACTTTTTGGATTTGTCTTTTATTTTATATTTATCCTAATAAATATTATAAACAACATAAAAACAATAGGCGTTTTTACTAAAATACAATTATCGCTTTTAACAACAAATACTTTCTTGTTTTATACTGCTGGAATGGTAATTTTATCTAATTATCATCCTGAATTAAGAGGCTTATTTACTACATTTATTGCGCTATTAAACCTAACCTATGCGTGGTTCTTGTATAAAAAATTTGGATTAGACAAAAAAGCTGTTTATTTACTAATTGGCCTTACACTAACATTTGTAACACTAGCAATTCCTATTCAGTTTAACGGGCATTATATTACTTTATTTTGGGCGGCAGAAGCTGTTTTACTTATTTGGCTAGCACAAAAATCTGAAATTAACAGTTATCGTTTTGCTTCGGTAATTGTGCATTTTTTAATGCTTATTAGCTTAATCATGGATTGGAACAAAATTTATGGTGGCAATAGCGTTCTCAACATTATAATTAATCCAATTTTTATAACTGGATTATTTGCTATTGCTTCGTTATTTGCTATTTATTACCTATTAAAAAATGAAACCAAAAGTTATGAGCAGTTTGGGTTTGCTTTTAATCCAGAAAGCTACAGAAAATTTGCTTTTTTAACAGGTATTATTCTTAGCTATTTTGTAGGAATTATCGAAGTTAGCTACCAAGCAAACGATTATATTCAGAGTCCAGATTCGACTATTTCATTCCCTATAGTGTACCACTTGTTGTTTTTTGCTACATTATCCTATATCATCGTAAAGAAAAAAACGCAATTCGGATATGATTTTGCCACAATTATTGCAGTTGCAAATATATTCTTATTTACATTTTGGTTTTCAAATTATGCTTTTGTCGAGCACGAACATTATATTAGCACGGGAATTTACCAACGATTTGCTTTTTATTTACATTACGTTTCACTTTTAATCATTATTTATTTTGCATACCAATTATACAAAATGGAGAAAGAAAAAGTTATTCCAGAGTTCTTTAATACAAATATTTCTATCTGGATTGCGGCCTTCTTCATTATATTTTTAGCCAGTAGCGAAATAATGCTTCACGGATTAGTTATTACAAATTCGCCTGTTACTCTACAAGATATAAAAAGTAGTACTATGTATGCCGACTATAAAAATGATCCTAAATATTTGCGCATTCTGATTTCTGATAATTTCATTTCAGAGACAAGAACTCGAATATGGAAAGCTGCTTTCCCAATTTTATGGGGGTTTTTAGCCTTCATCTTCTTGATCATTGGCATAAAAAAACAAAACAAAACCATACGAATAATTGCATTATCGTTACTTGGACTAACGGTTGTAAAATTATTTGTGTACGATATTAGTAATGTTTCCGAAACTGGAAAAATCATTGCATTTATATTGTTAGGCGTTTTAATTTTGATAATATCATTTGTATATCAAAAACTAAAAATCTTGGTTATTGATGATACAAAGACAGAAGAACATAAAGAAATAAACAAAATTAATGAGAATGAATAAATTTTTTATCCTATTATTTATAGCAAATTTATCGTTTGCGCAAAACAGAATTGCAACAGCAAAAATAAAATATGACGGAAAAGAAGGTTTCCATAAACTAGTTTTGCCAACAGAACTTCGGTCGTTTTCGAATGATGATTTGAGTGATTTTAGAATTTTTGATAGCAAAAAAAATGAAGTTCCTTATTATTTTGAAACCAAAAATAATCAATCTTATAACAATTTATTTGTAGCTTACAAAATTATTTCTAAAACAGCTATTACAAACAAAAATACAGTTTTAATTTTCGAAAATCCAAAAACGACTATAAGCAAAGCAACATTAGAAATTGCCAATTCGAACATTACAAAATCCTATAGCATTAGCGGAAGTATGGATAACGAAAAATGGTTCGGATTAGTAAATAAGGATTCTTTATCTCCTATTTATTCTGAGGAAACTTCGTCTGGATTTTATACAATTCCTATTCCTCCTTGTTTTTATAAGTATTTAAAAATAGATTTCAATGACAAAAAAACGCTACCTATAAACATCTTAAATATTGGTTCTATTAATCATAAAATGTCAAAAACGACATTACTTACCGTTCCTTACAAATCAAAATTGGTAACCGAAATTAAAGACAAAAAAAAGACAAAAATTCAAATTAATTTTAACAATCCTCAAATTATAAACCAAATTTCATTTACAATTTCAAATCCAAAATTTTACAAACGAAACATATCTGTATATAAAAAAGCAACTCGAAAAGTAAAACATAAATTTGAAAACTATGAAGAACAAATTGCTAATTTCGAACTAAATTCTGACACAAACAACACATTTAATATAGCACAAATTTTCGAAAAAGAACTTTTTATAGCAATAGAAAACAAAGACAATCAGCCGTTAACTATTTCTAAGATAGAACTTTTTCAAACTCCATTTTATATCATTACCGATTTAAAAAACAACGAAAATTATACCATTACAACAGGAAACAAAGACTTAGATACACCACAATACGATTTAGAAAATTTTAAAAATAGTATAACTACAAATCTACCAGAAGCCCAAATTACAGAAACAAAACAAATTAAAAACAGTTGTAAAACAGCGGCAAACAAAACATTTTGGCAACAATCCTGGTTCATGTGGCTTTGTATTTCCTTAGCTGGAATTGCCATTACCTACTTTGTAATCAGTTTAGTAAAAGACATGAATAACAAATCTTAATCATGAAACAACCAACACTATTTGCTATGATTGGCGCAGGAATACTAATCCTTAATTCGACTATTTTATATTATAATTTCTTTTAATATTCTTACATATTCATCTAATTTTAATATAGTAACCGAAATACTAGATTTGACAGCATCAATTGCTATTTTTAATTTTTTTTATGTTTTGTACAACAAACAAAACAACAAACCAGAAGATGATAAATAACGATATTAATGATTTGTTAGAGATAAATCCCGAAAAGAGAATAAACCAAAAAAATCAAAACATCGTAAAACACGTACTAATTAGAGCTGGAGTAGCAGTACTTAGTCTATTAATAATCGTCTTGTATTTAGACCGTTGCGATTTAGGAATGTACGGCTTTTTAGCATTATTTTACATCATGGGTTCGTTCCTTTTACTATGGATAATTTTTTTATTAATCGAAGCCTTAATCCTTCATAATAATAAAAAACCGTTGCTACGAAATGCCAACCTCATAATGATCCTAACGCTAGTAATACTAGTTTTTGGGGCCCTAAACACATTAAGCTAACCACCTCAATTTGATAATATAAATTGCGGATATTTAATACAAAAAAACTACTTTTGCATAAAACATAACACCACATTTTTATGCTCATTATAGGAATTGCAGGCGGAACAGGATCAGGAAAAACAACCGTAGTTCACCAAATCATGAACGAGTTACCAGATACTGAAGTAGGTATTATATCTCAAGATTCTTACTACAAAGAAACCCAAAACTTAAGCTACGAAGAACGTTCACAAATAAATTTCGACCATCCACGAGCTATCGATTTCGAATTATTAGTACAACACCTCAAAGACTTAAAAGCGGGAAAAATAATAAACCAGCCCGTATATTCCTTTGTAAAACACAACAGGACAGACGACACCATTACCACGCACCCTCGCAAAGTAATGATTGTTGAAGGAATATTAATACTCACAAATCCCGAATTACGTGAACTATTCGACATCAAAATATTTGTTCATGCCGATTCAGACGAACGACTAATCCGTCGTCTCAAACGAGACATTGCAGAACGTGGTCGTGATATGGAAGAGGTTTTAAACCGTTACCAAACCACACTAAAACCAATGCACCAGCAATTTATCGAGCCAACAAAAGCCTTTGCCGATATTATAATCCCAAATGACAAATACAACACAGTAGCAATTGATGTTGTTCGAGCAGTAATAAACCAACGTATTTCATAAAAAATTAGTACTTTTAGGGGCTATTTCCTGCTATCTGTAATAGCCCAAAGTGCGCTGAACGCTAAGTAAAACAAACGCTAAGTGAAGTAATCTTTTGCTTGCTAAGAAGCAAAAAAAAAAGAATTCTCACTGCTATCGGGGCTAAAAACCAATAAAAATGAACAATCCATTCAAAAATAACATTCCCTACAAAACGCTACTCAACAAGTATGTTATTGTATGCTTTTTTTTTGTAATTTGGATCCTATTCTTAGACAATTATTCCTACCTAGACCATTGTGCTCTAAACAGCGAAATAAACGAACTTGAAGACAATAAAATATATTACCAAGAAGAAATAAAAAAAGACATAGACCAAATAAAAAAACTAAAAAATCCTGCCCAAATAGAAAAATATGCCCGCGAAAAATACTATATGAAAAAGGATAGCGAAGACATATACATCATCGAATTTGAAGGAGACACTTTAGAGAAAAGATAATCTTACAACCCTAAACAATAACATTTTGGAAACCAATTTATTCAACGATTTCGATTCCCTTTCCTCAAAACAATGGAAACAACAAATTCAATTTGAACTAAAAGGTGCAGATTATAACGAAACCCTAGTTTGGGAAAGTGCAGAAGGTATTAAGGTTAAACCATTTTATCACAAAGACGAAGATTACAAAAAAACAGCAATTACTACCGAAGCATCAAAAGTAAAAATAGTGCAAAATATTTTTGTCTTCGATATCGAAAAATCTATTCGCAAAGCAAATGATTCGATTGCTCGTGGTGCAGAAAGCATTCGATTTACCATCGAAAACGAGGATATAGACCTCACAAAATTATTATCTCAAATTGCCATCGATAAAATTCCAGTTTATCTAAATTTAAAATTTCTGTCGGCAAATTTCATCAAGAAAACAAACGAAATTGCGGTGTCTAAAAACACAATAATTCACTGCTTGATAGATCCAATTCATCAATTGGCTTCAGATGGAAACTGGTTCGAAACAGAAACAAAAGACAATTTTGGAGTATTAAACACAGTCTCCAAAGACTGTAAAAATATTTCTTTTATTAATATAAATGCAACATTATATCAAAATGCTGGTGCAAATATGGTGCAACAATTAGCATATACATTAGCACATACAAACGAATATTTTAATCATATTCAAAACCACCACCACCCCATAACGATCGAAGTTTCGGTAGGAACAAATTATTTCTTCGAAATAGCAAAAATAAGAGCCCTACGCCTACTCTTTAACACCTTAGCAAAAGAATACAACCACGATTTCGATTGCCATATCATTGCAACACCAACAAAACGTAACAAAACTTTATACGATTACAACACCAATATGTTGCGTACCACGACAGAATGTATGAGTGCTATTCTGGGTGGTGCAAACGCCGTTGCAAATTTAGCCTACGACGCTATTTATCACAAAGACAACGAATTTGGCGATAGAATTTCACGCAACCAATTGTTAATATTAAAGAAGGAAAGCTATTTTGATATTGTAAACAACCCAGCCGACGGAACGTATTATATAGAAAATTTAACAGCACAACTTGCAGAAAAAGCCTTACTTTTATTTAAAGAAATTGAAGCCAATGGCGGATTTTTAAAACAACTAAACGAAGGTAATATTCAGAAAAAAATACAAGAAAGTGCGCAAAAAGAACAAGAATTATTCGATTCTGGCAAAGAAATTCTTTTGGGAACAAATAAATATCCGAATAAAAATGACAAAATGAGTCATGATTTAGAGTTATTTCCTTTTGTGAAAATAAAACCAAGAAAAACCTTAATCACACCCATTATTCAAAAAAGATTGGCAGAAAAAATGGAACAAGAACGATTGGAACAAGAAAAAAATAATTAAAAATTATGAAAACTATCTTATCATTTATAGTTCTATTTATATCAATAAACACCTTTTCGCAAACAAAAAAACTAGAAGTAACTGATAACCAATCAGGAAAATCTATATTTTTTCAAGAAGCACAACGTGTAAAAGTAACTACTACAAAAAGAGAGCAACTCGTAGGAACACTAACATTCGAAAATCCCGAAAGCATTACTATAAATGGTATGCCTATACCAATAAACAACATTAATAGTATTAAATATTTCCCTAAAAAAGGAGCAGTCCTAAAAAATATTATTTTAGGAACTGGACTAGGATTAGTAGCTGGATCTGGTATTGCAGCAGCCTTTGGCAACGGAAATGCCTTTTCATTATTTGCCGCAGGAGCTGGAACAACAATTGCTGGCGGACTCATTGGTGGAAACAAAACTTATATTAAACAACGAAGCACATTCAAAATAATTGAATAAAGTAATGCGTAAAAACGTTCAACATATCACATTAGAAAAGGCAGAAACCAAGAGCCAAGAAGCAAAAGGTAAAAGCTACCTAACAGCCGAAGGAATTGAAGTAAAATCTGATTATTCCGAACAAGACATCGAAAATCTCAAACATCTTGATTTTGGAGCTGGCTTTGCACCAAATTTACGCGGACCCTACGCCACTATGTACGTGCGCCGACCTTGGACAATTCGCCAATATGCAGGATTTTCTACAGCCGAAGAAAGTAACGCTTTTTACCGTCGAAATTTAGCTGCAGGACAAAAAGGATTGTCGATAGCCTTCGATTTACCAACACACAGAGGTTACGATTCCGACCACGAACGTGTTGTGGGTGATGTAGGAAAAGCAGGTGTTGCCATAGATTCTGTAGAAGATATGAAAGTATTATTTGACCAGATTCCGCTAGACGAAATGTCGGTTTCTATGACCATGAACGGTGCTGTTTTACCAATCATGGCATTTTATATTGTGGCTGCCGAAGAGCAAGGTGTAAAACCAGCATTGCTTTCGGGAACAATTCAAAATGATATTCTAAAGGAATTTATGGTACGAAATACTTATATCTATCCGCCAACGCCTTCCATGAAAATCATTGCCGATATTTTTGAATTTACGAGCAAGAAAATGCCAAAATTTAACTCTATCTCTATTTCAGGTTATCACATGCAAGAAGCGGGAGCAACTGCCGATATTGAGTTAGCATATACCCTTGCCGACGGTTTAGAATACATTAGAACAGGACTAGCCACAGGAATGAAAATAGATGAATTTGCTCCTCGCCTATCTTTTTTCTGGGCAATAGGAATGAATCATTTTATGGAAATTGCCAAAATGCGAGCAGGAAGAATGATTTGGGCAAAACTAGTCAAACAATTTGAACCAAAAGACGATAAATCATTAGCTTTAAGAACACATTGCCAAACCTCAGGTTGGAGTTTGACCGAACAAGACCCGTTTAACAATGTAGCGAGAACCACCGTAGAAGCTATGGCCGCAGCATTTGGCGGAACACAATCATTACACACCAATGCACTAGATGAGGCTATTGCATTACCAACAGATTTTTCGGCACGAATTGCCAGAAACACACAAATATATATACAAGAAGAAACTAAAATTTGTAAAACTGTCGATCCTTGGGCAGGGAGTTTTTATGTAGAAAGTTTAACCACAGAAATTGCCAACAAAGCTTGGGCACTCATAGAAGAAGTCGAAGAATTAGGTGGCATGACAAAAGCCATAGAAGCTGGAATTCCTAAATTGCGCATTGAAGAAGCAGCAGCCAGAAAGCAAGCTCGTATAGATTCTAGCCAAGATATCATTGTTGGTGTAAACAAATACCGATTAGAAAAAGAAGACCCATTGCATATTCTCGATGTAGACAATCAGATGGTCCGAAAACAACAACTCGAACAATTAGATAAAATAAAAGCAAATAGAAATACAAAAAAAGTTGAAGATTCACTCAAAAAACTAACACTTTGTGCGCAAACTGGCAAAGGTAATCTGCTGGAAATAGCAGTCGAAGCAGCTAGAAACAGAACGACTTTAGGCGAAATTTCGGACGCATTAGAAACCGTTTTCGGACGATACAAAGCACAAATTAAAACATTTAGTGGCGTGTATAGCAAAGAAATAAAAGACGACAAAAGTTTTGAAAAAGCAAAACAGCTAGCCGACAAATTCTCAAAAAAAGAAGGTCGCCGCCCTAGAATTATGATTGCAAAAATGGGACAAGACGGACACGATCGTGGTGCAAAAGTAGTCGCAACAGGTTATGCCGATGTGGGTTTCGATGTAGATATAGGCCCATTATTTCAGACTCCTGCCGAAGCAGCCAAACAAGCCGTAGAAAACGACGTACATATTCTTGGCGTTTCTTCACTTGCCGCTGGACACAAAACACTAGTTCCTCAAGTTATTGAAGAGCTTAAAAAATATGGTCGTGAAGACATCATGGTAATTGTGGGTGGCGTAATTCCCGCACAAGATTACCAATATTTGTTTGATGCTGGTGCCGTTGCTGTTTTTGGTCCTGGAACTAAAATTAGTGAAGCTGCAATTAGCATTTTAGAAATTTTACTAATCGATTAAAAATAATATTTTACTAGCTATTGCAACTAATAATACCACGTTTAAAAAAAGTTGTCAGAATTACACCAATTCCTATTACAGGTCTTAAAAAAATATATCTTAAGTTGATTTCGATTACTATTTTACAGGCAAAAAAGACTATATGCTTAATTTATTTATTTCAGATGTTTAACCAAGAATTACCCTATTATATACTTCGTCAAAAGTACTGATATCTTTTGTCCTGCAATGATTCTTGTAATAATTATGATAACTTTATAAAGATTTGACACTTAGAAAATATTCGAAGCATACACCTAGAATATCGAAAAGCGAAGTGATGACAATAATTACATTTTTGGTTACTTCGCCTTTCGCTATCGGTCGGGTAACTTGCATGGCTTTAGATGCTGTAAATTATTTTATCGTCACTATGTTCAAAAACACATACAAAAATATTTTTCAAATGCAGTTTGTGATACAAATCCTTATAGATTAAGTAAAGTATTCTATTTAGAACTGTAAAAAATAATTTTTCAGAAATGTTTTTGAGAATTTTGGTTCCGTTAGAGAAAAACATCTTTCGAAAATATTAACTTAGATAATTAGAAAAAATGATATTAAAGTGCAATTAACATTTCTTTTTTTAAATAATCTAATGCAAATCTTCCTTCGTTAAACAACAAGTCTAGAATACTCAAATTGTTTATAAAACCCTGTTTCTCCTGAAATACTTGTGTGTAAGAGCTAAAAGTATTGGTGTCTTTTTTGCCGTTTGCTAAAACTCTAAAATCATCTAAACCATTTACTTCATGAAAATATTCAATAGTTTTTTGTGGTGTAAAATCAAGCTTCAAACATTTTGATACAATTTCGATGGTTTCGATATTTAAATCCATCAAGAAAGTATGTTTTTTTGTAAAAATGGGCATCAATGCGTCTTCATAATATTCAAAAAAAGGAGAATTTCTGTATGATGCTTCTAAGGTTTTAAAATGCTGTTTTTGCCAATCGAATGACGTTTCTAACTTTACATCTTTAGTCATTTGCTTGCTATTCGAGTTTTTTACAGGAATATTTAGCATGAAAATGCCATTTGGACTATACAAATACATTCTGTTTCTGTTGGTTTGCTTCTGGAAGTTATCTTCCATCTCAAGAGTAACAGTAGTGGCTTTTGCCATGGCTACAAAATGACTTATAGAAGGAAAATAGGTTGGGTGCAGTAAAATATTCATTCGGTTATTTGTGGATTTGGTTATTTGCTGGCTTCCGTCGATTTATTTACTTGATAGGTTCTAAGGGCATTTAATTTATTGTAATCCTTTCTAAATCTCCACGTAACTTAAAATATTCATTTTCGGAGATAAATTCAATTTCAAAACAAATTATTAATTGATTAAGAACTTCAACAGCTGAACTAAATGCCATTGTGGTAAAATGGGCTTTATCTTTAAAACTGTTCCTTGCAGAACCTTCAGCAATGTTAGAACAAATTGAAATTGATGCTCTTCGTAATTGAGATATTAATCCATACTTTTCATTATCTGGAAACTTGGAAGTTACCAAATAGATTGATTTTGAGAAATTTTTAGATTCAACCCAAACTTCTAATTTTTCAAATGAATAGGTAAACATGATTTTTTACGACTAATTAACAAATAACCGAATTACCCTTTTTTCTTTTTTCTAAAATAATCAAACCCGAACCAGACTACTAAAAGTATTAAGAAATATTTGAAGTAAGAAGTTGGTTGTCCGTCACCGCCCACAGTACAAAACAATCTGTCCCAACGAATTTTGTCGATGGCTTGCGACCATGGTAAATTAGGATCTACACTAAACCAAATAAAAACTGGTTTTCCTACCACGTGATCAAACGGTACAAATCCCCAATAACGACTGTCTTCGGAATTTGGTCTGTTGTCTCCCATCATCCAATAATAATCTTGCTGAAAAGTATAATTTATTGCGGGTTTGTCATTTATAAATATTTGACCCCCTTTTTCTTCTAATTTATTTCCTTCATAAACAGTAATTAATCTTCTGTAAAAAGGTAAAGTTTCTTTGTTTAATGCGACGGTTTTTCCTGCTTCTGGTATATATATTGGACCATAATTGTCGATATTCCAGTTTTGAGTATGCGGAAATACAGCTAAATCTGGTTTTGTATTAATTAATTTTATTACAGATTTTACTCCAGGTATTTGTCTTACTTTAGCCGCTGCTTCATCGGTTACAGCTCTAAACAAATAGGTGTTTTCGCCTATGGCATATACGCCATCTGTAATTTGTAGATCTTGCATGATGTATTTTCCATCAAGAACAGATCCATCGGTAACCACTGTATAAGAATATTGAATTTTTGCTCTCTCTGGAAGAATTAATCGTTTGTTATTAATGTAAACATCTCCATTTTTTATCGAAAGATTATCGCCTGGAATCCCTTGGCAACGTTTTACATAATTTGTTCTTTTGTCTAAAGGCTTGTCTGCATGTCTTTTTGAGGTGTCAAAAAATCTATATACCGTATCATTTGGCCAGTTGAAAACAACAATATCATTTCGCTTTATGGCTTGTAATCCTGGAAATCTAAACGAAGGCAATTGTGGCCAACTAAGGTATGATTTCATTCCAACAACAGGAATACTATCGTGTACCATGGGTAAGGCAATCGCAGTTTTAGGTGTTCTTGCACCGTAATGAAATTTGCTTACAAATAAGAAATCACCAATTAATAAAGATTTTTCTAGCGATGCCGAAGGAATATTAAACGGTTGTAACACATAACTGTGTACCATTGTTGCCACAACTATAGCAAACAATAAAGAACTTACAGTATCTCCAGTTTTTGTTGTTGCAACTAAACTTCTATCGCGTTTGTAAGTTACCTCTTCAAAATAATTGATATAATAAATATATAAACCTAGTGTAACTACACCAAGAATGGTGTCTTTAGTCGTGTTTTTACCAAAACTTCTTAAAGTTTCTACCCAAACAACAATAAACATAATTAAGTTTACGATGGGTACAAATAATAAAGCTGTCCACCATGTTGGACGATTTATTATTTTCATTAAAACGATGGCGTTATACACAGGAATGGCAGCTTCCCATGATTTTCTACCTGCTTTTTCATATAATTTCCATGTTCCTAAATAATGTACTATTTGAAGTATTAGGAAAAATATAAACCATTGTAATATAGACATAATTTTAGACTTTAGATTTGCTTCGTCAGTTCGCTGACGCTCGGGTTAGATTTTAGATTTCTATTGAAACTAAAATTCAAATTTTAGTTTATGTTTTTGTTATTTGTCATTTAACGAAAGGACGTCTTTCATTGTAAAAACACCTTTTTTATTTGCAAGCCATTCGGCAGCGATAACAGCTCCCAAGGCAAAACCTTCACGGTTGTGAGCGGTATGTTTTATTTCTATTTGATCTACATCAGAATCATAAAAAACGCTGTGTGTTCCTGGTACATTTTCTACTCGTTTGGCATCAATATGAACTTCATTTTTAGCAGGATTTTCTAAAGTCCAATTAAGATAATCAGAATTTTCAATAATACCTTTTGCTAAAGAAATTGCTGTTCCGCTTGGTGCATCTAGTTTTTGAGTGTGATGAATTTCTTCCATCGAAACTTTATATTGATTAAATTTTGACATCATTTTTGCCAAATAATTATTCAATTCGAAGAAGATATTTACACCCAAACTAAAATTTGAACCATATATAAAACTTCCGTTTTTCGACGCGCAAAGCGACACCATTTCGTCATAATGCTCCAACCAACCTGTGGTACCACATACTACTGGTATATTAGTATCAAAACATTGCTTTATGTTACAAACAGCGCTGTCTGGTATGCTAAAATCTATGGCAACATCTGCTTTTTCTAGACCTTCATAGTTTGAAGTGCGTCCTTTTTTTAATACAATTTCGTGACCACGTTCTAGAGCAATCCGTTCTATGACTTTGCCCATCTTACCGTAACCTAGTAATGCGATTTTCATTAAAAATTATAATTTAAAGTTACACCTAAATTTTGAGTATAATCTGTATAGTTTTGATAAATGTCTGGTCTAACGGTCAGTTTACCATTTACATTAAACTGATGCAAATGACCATCAACATTAGCGTCAACGATATTTAAAATATACAAGGCAACGGTTACAAGTAACGACAAATCTTTTTGACGCTCAAATTGTTTCTGAGCATCAATCAGTTTTGCTTCGCTTAAATATATCCCGCCAGTATTTTTATTATTAAACGCATCGGTACTTTGTGCACCCAAAAGCAATCGTTCTTTGTAGGCGTCACGGTATTCGTCGTACTTTTGTTTGTTCCAAACGTAAGAATAAATCCCTGTGCCTACTGCTGCAAAAACCAATGGTATTTTCCAATATTTTTTGTTGTATGCTTGTCCTAATCCAGGTAGTAGCGCCGAATAAAATGCTGCTTTAGAGGGGGCTAACGGGTTAATTTTTGTTGTTGTAGTATCTAAAGCAATTCGTCTTAAATCGTTTTGACTAAATCCAGAAAAATTCCCAAAAATAGCAACAACAAATACTGTGTAAAACCAGTTTTTCACTAAGCTTTTATTAGTTTAATAATTCGATTAAAATCTTCTTCAGAATGAAAAGGAATCGTTATTTTTCCTTTGCCGTTTCCAGCTACTTTTACATCTACTTTAGTACCAAAATAATCATTAAATGATTTTTTTTCGTCTTCATTTACATCAAAAGAAGATGTTTTTGTTACCAATTCTGTTTTTTGCTTAAAGCCTTCTTGGTAGTTTTTTACCAAAGCTTCCGTTTCACGAACAGAAAGGTTCTGACTCACGATTTTTTGATAAATATCAGTTTGAACATCATGATTTTCAACATTTATAATAGCACGACCATGCCCCATAGAAATAAAACCGTCTCGAATTCCTGTTTGAATAATTGGGTCTAATTTTAACAAACGCAAATAATTAGCAACCGTCGAACGTTTTTTTCCCACACGATCACTCATTTGTTCTTGTGTGAGCTGAATTTCATCTATTAATCGTTGGTATGACAAAGCAATCTCTATTGGGTCAAGATCATGACGTTGAATATTTTCAACTAAAGCCATGGTTAATGATTCGTTATCATCAGCCAAACGAATATAAGCAGGAACGGTGGTTAAGCCTACAATTTTAGAGGCACGCAAACGACGCTCTCCAGAAATTAACTGGTATTTATTAAATTCAGTCTTACGAACTGTAATAGGCTGTATTACACCTAATTCTCTAATAGACGTAGCTAATTCTTGCAACGAATCTTCGTTAAAATTAGTCCTAGGTTGAAACGGATTTATTTCAATAAGTTCTAATTCTAACTCTATAATATTTCCAACTACTTTATCTGCATTTTTATCATTAACCGAGGTAATCTCATTTTCAGGATCTTTCAATAATGCAGAAAGACCACGTCCCATTGCTTGTTTTTTTGCTAGTGCCATATATTATTTAGCATTTTTTTTAATAATTTCGTGAGCTAAACTTAAATAATTTGCAGCTCCTTTGCTTGTTGCATCATAATTTATAATGCTTTCTCCGTAACTTGGTGCCTCACTCAACTTGGTATTTCTCTGAATAATAGTATCAAAAACCATATTATTAAAATGTTTTTGCACCTCTTCCACCACCTGATTAGACAAACGCAAACGAGAATCATACATGGTAAGCAACAAACCTTCAATATCTAATTCAGGATTGTGTATTTTTTGAACACTTTTTATAGTATTCAATAATTTTCCAAGACCCTCCAATGCAAAATACTCACACTGAATAGGAATTACTACAGAATCTGCCGATGTTAAAGCATTTAGCGTTAGCAAACCCAATGATGGTGCGCAATCTATAATGATATAATCATATTTATCTTTCACAGAAGCCAATGCTTGTTTAAGCATATATTCTCGATTTTCTTTATCTACCAGCTCGATTTCAATAGCTACCAAGTCGATATGAGCAGGAATAACATCTACATTTGGCGACGAACTTTTTATAATAGCTTCTTCGGGCGTATTACTATGTTCTAGTATTTGGTATGTACCAATCTCGACATTTTCTACATCAATTCCTAACCCAGAACTGGCGTTTGCCTGCGGATCAGCATCAATTAATAAGACTTTTTGTTCTAAAACACCTAGAGATGCTGCTAAATTTATAGAGGTTGTGGTTTTACCTACTCCACCTTTTTGATTAGCAATTGCAATGATTTTACCCATTTTATTTTTGAAATTTTGAATCGTAAAAATACAATTTTTTATGAGTATAAGAAATGTTATTTGTTAACAAAATTCAAAATTTTGAAGTTTGCTTGTTTCAGGAGCTAATCCAGCTATTCATTACAAGCTTTTTTCTTCTGTTGTTTTTTTTCAAGCCACAAAAAGAGCTTCTTTCAGTCGCTTTTTTCTGCCAGAAAAAAATACAACAAAATTCAAAAGGCTTTTCATTACTATCTGGGCTAAAAAAAAGAGACCGTTTTTATGATCTCTTTCTAATTCTCGCTATGCTTTTTCAGTAATTTTAACCCATTGAAAGATAATTCAAGTTATCTGTTTTTAACAACATCTAATCATCTATTGTATTTCAAATCAATGTGTTTTTTTTTTACGAATTACACCCAATATATTAATCTTATTTATTCTTTTTTGCTTTAATCATCATCTCTAACATATCCCACATTTCTTTTGGTATTGCAGACAAATCGTTAAATTGTCCAGCACCTTGCAACCACTCGCCACCATCTATCGTTACAACTTCACCATTAATGTATGCCGAAAAATCAGAAACTAAATAAGCCGCTAAATTAGCTAATTCTTGATGCTCGCCATTTCGTCGCAACGGAACTCTCTTCGAAGTATCAAATTTTTCGGCAAGATCACCAGGCAACAATCTATCCCAAGCGCCTTTTGTAGGAAAAGGCCCTGGCGCAATAGCATTCATACGGATTCCGTATTTTGCCCATTCTACGGCCAAACTTCTAGTCATGGCAAGAACACCTGCTTTTGCAGTAGCACTTGGCACCACATAAGCAGAACCTGTCCAAGCATAAGTAGTAACAATGTTTAGCACATTACAATTGGTTTGTTTTGCTTCTATCCAGTGTTTTCCGAAAGCCAATGTACAGTTTTTTGAACCTTTTAGAACGATATCTATTACAGTATCGAAAGCATTTGCCGATAATCTTTCTGTAGGAGAAATAAAGTTTCCTGCAGCATTGTTTAGCAACACATCTACACGACCAAAAGCCTTTAAAACTGCCGCCAACATTGCTTCTACTTGGTCATAATGACGCACATCACATTGCAAAGGCAAGCATTTTCCACCTGTTTCAGTTTCTAATTCTTTGGCTGTATTTTGCAGTTTTTCTAAATCACGAGAAGTAATGGCTACTTTTGCCCCTAACTCTAGAAAATATTTTGTCATGGCTTTGCCTAAACCACTTCCGCCACCTGTTACTACAATTACTTTGTCTGAAAGCGCATTATCACGGAGCATTTTTTCTGAAAAATTCATAGTTTTTTATTTTGATTTTCAAATGTAGTAAAAATATTTATTATGCACGCATAGCAATAGTAAAAATCACACTGTTTTTAATATGATTTAAACTTTGTTTTTTTATCCTATCTCTTTTTAATTGGAAAGGAATTTAGAAAACAGACTATCTTATTATTAAAACTGTAGTTTTTTTGCTTTCTGCTCTGTTTTGAAGTTTTTTATTCTAGCTTCTTTATTATTATCCGTTGGGCCTAATTAATAAAGAACCCATTGTTTTAAATTACAAACCAGATAAATACATAGAAAAAAAGAGTTAGACAAACCAATTCTTGCTCACAAAGCTATATTTACTGTAAGAAAGTAAAAAATCTTGATCAAACACAATAAAACATGTGGTAATATGTTATCAAAAAACAAATAAATTAAGCTACATCTAACGGATTTTTCTTGTAAAAAACACACTCTAAAAAGAGCTAAATTCTATTAATTACCTCCTTTTTATGCGTTAGAGATAGTTCACTTGGTTTTATTGTAAATTAAAATCTGGTAAAATTCGTTTACAAAAAAATCTCATCTCTTGTACTAACAACCAACTATTGGAAAATTAAACAACATTTTTTTCAACTACCTAAAATTAGCGACATACTAAACTACCTAAACACTTATAGCTAAAAACTCGACACGAACACTTCCGTCCTCATCTATTTTTGTTAGATTTATTTCTTGTAGTGTATTTACCAATTCCGGATTCCAAGGGGCTTTTACCTTAATGTAATTTTCTGTAAATCCGTGAATGTAGCCTTCTTTATTTTCACTTTCAAAAAGAACAGTTCTGTTAGTCCCTAATTGGCTTTCGTAAAAAGCACGACGTTTCTTAACTGAAAGTCCTCGCAACATTTTACTTCTTTTGTTTCTAACATTCATTGGCACAACGCCATCCATAGTAGCTGCTTCGGTATTATCCCTTTCTGAATAGGTAAAAACGTGCAAATAAGAAATATCCATTTCGTTTAAGAAATTGTAGCTTTCTAGAAAATGCGCCTCGGTTTCGCCTGGAAACCCAACAATAATATCTACACCAATACAAGCGTGTGGCATGACTTGGCGAATATTAGCAACCCTATCTGTATATACTTCTCGCTGGTAACGGCGTTTCATTTTTCCTAGAATTTCGTTACTTCCTGATTGCAACGGAATATGAAAATGTGGTACAAATGTTCTGCTTTTAGAAACAAAATCGATAGTTTCGTTTTTTAGCAAATTGGGTTCTATTGATGAAATTCTTAATCTTTCGATTCCTTTTACCTTATCTAATGCTTGTACCAGATCTAGAAAAGTGTGTTCGTGTTTTTTGTTACCAAACTCGCCTTTTCCGTAATCGCCAATATTTACGCCTGTTAGCACAATTTCTTTAATGCCTTGCTTAGAAATATCGGAAGCATTTTTTAGAACATTTTCTAAAGCATCACTGCGTGAAATTCCTCTAGCCAAAGGAATTGTACAATAGGTACATTTGTAATCGCAACCGTCTTGTACTTTTAGGAAAGCACGAGTTCTGTCGCCAATCGAGTAACTTCCTACGTAGAAATCAGCTTCTTCAATCTCGCAAGAATGCACTTCGCTCCTATCGTTTTTAGATAAATCGTTTATATAATCGGTGATTTTAAATTTTTCGGTAGCACCTAGAACTAAATCTACACCATCAACAGCGGCGAGTTCTTCTGGTTTCAACTGAGCATAACAACCCACGGCAGCAACAAATGCTTTGTCGTTGAGCTTCATTGCTTTTTTTACAATTTGTTTAAATTGTTTGTCGGCATTTTCTGTTACCGAGCAGGTATTAATGACATACATATCGGCAATTTCTTCAAAATCGACACGATCGAAACCTTCGTCTTGAAAATTTCTTGCAATGGTTGATGTTTCTGAGAAATTTAATTTACAACCTAAAGTGTAAAAGGCTACTTTTTTTCTGTTTTCCATAAGATAGCTCAATGAATGAAATCGTTGTCAAAAAATTGAGAATGCAAATTTAATCACAAATTTTGTGATAATAAAAATATTAGAAAAAATAAACCGCAGAGGCGAAGATTTAATATCAATCTGCCAATTTTCGGTAAAATAATATTTTTAAGTTATTCTTTTCGCCATTTTTTTGTTTGCTCAAAAACGCACTCTAAAATCCTTGCGTCTTCTTCTGTAAAATCTACATGACGGCGTGACATGACTACTTTAGCTACTTCGAAAGCTTTTTTAGTAATATAAGTGGCAAACCCTGAAGCGCCTCCCCAAGAAAAACTGGGTACAAAATTGCGAGGAAATCCTGAACCAAAAATATTTGCAGAAACTCCAACTACCGTTCCTGTATTAAACATCGTGTTTATACCACATTTGCTGTGATCACCCATCATCAGCCCGCAAAACTGCAATCCCGTCTTTGCAAAACCTTCGGTTTCGTAACTCCACAATTTTACTTCTTCGTAGTTGTTTTTTAGGTTAGAATTATTACTGTCTGCACCAATGTTACACCATTCTCCAAGCACTGAGTTTCCTAAAAACCCGTCGTGTCCTTTGTTAGAATAACCAAACAATACCGAATTATTTACTTCGCCACCAATACGACAATGTGGTCCAACGGTGGTTGCACCGTACACTTTTGTAGCTAATTTTACTTGTGCTTCTTCACACAAAGCAAATGGTCCACGAATTACGGAACCCTCCATGATTTCGGCATTTTTTCCTATATAAATTGGTCCTGTTGATGCGTTTAGAGTTACAAATTCTAGTTTTGCGCCTTCTTCTATAAATATGTTTTCGGGCGAAATTACATTGACACTTTTAGGAATTCGTTGTGAGATTCTTCCTTGGGTAATTAATTCGAAATCTTCACGAATAGCGAGATCGTTTTTCTGAAAAATATCCCAAGTATGCTCTATTGTAAGACAATCATCGTGGTATTCTATGATTTGATAAGTATCAAAATCAATCTCTTCTTGACTATCTTCTGTAAAAAAAGCGATAACTTCTTCTCCTCTAAAAATGGCTTGATTGGCCTCTAGATTAGAAACCATTTCAGATAAGATTTCGTTTGGTAAAAAAGAAGCATTTATCATTACGTTTTCTTCTAATTCTACCATTGGAAATTTTTCCGACAAATATTCTTCGGTTAAAGTTGTTGTGGTAGATCCTAAATATTTTTCCCATTTTTCTCGAATGGTCAAAATTCCGACACGAATATCGGCAACTGGTCGTGTAAAAGTAAATGGTAATAAAGCATTGCGAACGGTTCCGTCAAAAAGTATGTAGTTCATTTCAGATTTCAGATTTCAGATTTCAAGCCAAAATAAAACTTAAAACCATTTATTATATTTTGTCAAAGTTACAAAGATTTGAATAGGAATGAAAATAAAAAAACCTTCCGAAGTGGAAGGTTTTTTTTGTATAATAATAAACAAGCTATTATTTAGCGTGTTTAGCGTATTTAGTTTTAAATTTGTCGATACGTCCTGCAGTATCAATAAGTTTAGATTTACCTGTATAAAAAGGGTGAGAAGTTCTAGAAATCTCCATTTTAAATACTGGATATTCAACACCTTCGTGTGTAATTGTTTCTTTAGTTTCTACTGTAGATTTTGAGATAAAAACGTCTTCGTTAGACATGTCTTTAAATGCAACTAATCTGTAATTTTCTGGGTGAACTCCTTTTTTCATGGTACTCTTTTTATTGATGGCTGTGTGTTATTTTGCTGCTTTTACAAAAAAGGTATAAATACAACACAACTTTTTGTTGATATTTTTTTTTATTTCAGGTTGCAAATGTACAACTAATTTTTAAAAAATCAAACAATCATATACCTTTTTTTTTAAAAGTCACAAAATAGAATATCCTAAAGTCCTGACTATACTTGGTTTTTACTCCCAATAATCATATTATCTTGTGAGTTTGCCTCTTTATGGCTTTTGATCTTATGACTTTATAACTTTCAAGATTGAATGTATTGTATAATTCTTATATTTGTACATTAATTTAAACTCAAACTACTATGAATGAAATAGTCAAAAAGAACGGAATAAATTACGGAATAATAACTGGTGTACTTTCTGTACTTACTACAACATTAATATATGTTATTGATTTAAAATTATTTACTTCAACATGGCTCGGTTTTTTAAGCATTGCTATTTATATCATTATTGGTGTTGTTTTGCTTTCTAAAACTAGAAAAGATTTTAAAGGAAGCTTGGCTTTTAAAGATGCTTTTACTACGTATTTTGTTTCGGCAGTAATTGGAATTCTTATTTCGGTTGTTTTTAATATTATTTTATTTAATTATATTGATCCTTCTGCAAAGGCTACCATTAAGGAGCTAACAATGAAATATACTGTAGAAATGCTCCAGAAATTTGATACGCCAGCAAAAGTCATCAATGAAACTATTAAATCATTAGAAGAAAACGACCAATTTGCTCCATTAAAATTATTACAAGGATCTGTATTTAGTATTATTTTTAGTGCTTTATTCGGTCTTGTTCTTGCTGCTTTTTTCAAAACTAAATCATCATTCCCAAAATAGTGAATATATCTATCATAATCCCTTTACTAAACGAGCAAGAATCGTTGCCAGAATTAACTTCATGGATTGAAAAAGTCATGCTTGAAAATAATTTCGCATACGAAGTTATTTTTATAGATGATGGTAGTACTGATGCTTCTTGGGAAACTATAAGCCAATTATCTAGCAAAAATTCGAATATAAAAGGTATCCGTTTTTTTAGAAATTACGGAAAATCTCAGGCTTTGCATGCTGGTTTTGCAAAAGCTCAGGGCGATGTTATTATCACTATGGATGCCGATTTGCAAGACAGTCCTGACGAAATTCCTGGATTGTACAATATGATTGTTAGCGACAATTACGACTTGGTTTCTGGTTGGAAAAAGAAGCGTTACGATAATGCGGTTACTAAAAATTTACCGTCAAAATTGTTTAATGCTGCGGCTAGAAAAACTTCGGGCGTGCGTCTTAATGATTTTAATTGCGGCTTGAAAGCTTACAAGAATGTTGTTATAAAGAACATAGAAGTTTCGGGCGAAATGCACCGTTACATTCCTGTTTTGGCAAAAAATGCTGGTTTTAGTAAAATTGGCGAAAAAATCGTAATTCACCAAGCTAGAAAATATGGGGAATCTAAATTTGGTATGAGTCGTTTTGTAAATGGTTTTCTGGATTTAATTACCATTTGGTTTTTGTCTAAATTTGGCAAAAGACCAATGCATCTTTTTGGTGCTTTGGGCACAATTATGTTTCTAATTGGTTTTTTGAGCGCAGGTTATATTGGAATTTCTAAACTAATCAAGTTGTTTTATTTACATGAAGATACTATTTTAGTAACCAATAATCCTTGGTTTTATATTGCCCTAACTACGATGATTATTGGAACGCAATTTTTTCTTGCAGGTTTTCTGGGGGAAATTATTTTGAGAACTAAGAATAATGAAGAAAGATATAAGGTTTCGAAAGAGATAAATTTGTAAATATCGAATAACTTTAAACTTATATTTTCATCATAAATCAATACAAGATCAGAGTGATTATAACATAGTAATTAATTTAACTAATAAAGGATAACATATGGCGGTTTGTATAGAGTGTAATAAAGCTGGCGCAAATGTATGGAGGACTGTAATGACCGGTTACGCATCGAAAGGTTCTACTAAATATTACGGAAAAAGATTAGTTTGTGAAACTTGCGCTTGGGAAATAGATAAAAGAGAGCATGATAAAAACAGACGTAATAATATCATAATATTGGTTATATTAGTGATAATAGCAATACGATTATTCCCCTTAGTTACAAATTTAATAAGTACAAAATTAAGAAAGGATGACTTTCAAGATGATAAAATAAACACGGCACACACTACGAATGGATTGAACATGAGAGCACATCCTACTAAATATTCAACTTTATTAATTTCAATTCCAAAAAACACAGAGATTGACTTACTAAAAAGTAGGGGCGATAATTTTGAGAATAAGAATTGGGCAAGAATTGAATATAAAAATAGAGAAGGCTACGTTTTAAAAAAATATTTGGAAGAGAATTAATAAAATTTGAAATGATTTGAAGTCAATTCAAAACATTATTTTTTAGCTTATAAGAACATTCTTGAAAATAAATTCAAGAATAAAAAAACTTAGGTTTAATTATACGACTATTAGCCCCGATTGCAGTGGAAAGCTTTTTGAAATCTCGTTACATTTTTTCTTGCTAAAAAAGAGCGACGGTAGGAGCTCCTTTTTTTGCTTAGAAAAAAGTAACCGAGAGGAAAAAACTTGTAACGAAAAGCGGGAAATAGCTCCTAAAAAAAATAAAAAATGAATATACCACAAAATATATTAGATGCCGTAAATGTTTGGCTTACGCCAACGTTTGATAGTAAAACGCAAGACGAAATTAAGGAAATAATGACCTCATCGCCTAAAGAACTTGAAGATTGTTTTTATAAAAATCTCGAATTTGGTACTGGCGGAATGCGTGGCATTATGGGGGTTGGCTCCAATAGAATTAACAAATATACGCTAGGCAAAAATACGCAAGGTTTGTCTGATTATTTGCACAAATCGTTCCCAAACCAGGAAATAAAAGTGGCCATTGCTTACGATTGTCGTCATAATAGTGATTCGTTGGCAAAAGTGGTTGCTGATGTTTTTTCGGCAAATGGGATTAAGGTTTTCTTGTTTTCGGATATGCGACCTACGCCCGAATTGTCTTTTGCGGTAAAATATTTGGGGTGCCAAGCCGGAATTGTACTCACCGCTTCTCATAATCCGCCAGAATATAATGGTTATAAAGTGTATTGGGAGGACGGAGGACAACTGGTTCCGCCACAGGATAAGGAAATTATTCAGGTGATTGATGCGCTAAATTATGATCAAATAAAGTTTGATGCCAACGAAAACTTAATCGAATATATTGATGTAAAAGTGGATGATGCTTTTATAAATTCGACTATTGAAAATGCAAGTTTTAAAACATTGGCAAGAGCCAAAGAAAAATTAAAAATTGTTTTTACCTCTTTGCACGGAACTTCGATAAAACTAATTCCTGATGTTTTAGAAAAAGCTGGATACAAAAATGTAGAAATTGTTGCTGAACAAGCGATTCCAGACGGGAATTTCCCAACGGTAAAATCGCCTAATCCTGAAGAACCTGAAGCTTTGACAATGGCAATGGCTCTGGCTGATAAAACCAATGCCGATATTGTGATAGGCACAGATCCTGATTCCGATCGTGTAGGGGTTGCGGTTAGAAATACCCAAGGTAAAATGGTTTTGCTAAACGGCAACCAAAGTATGGTCGTGATGACAAACTTCCTGCTAGAGCAATGGAAAAAACAAGGCAAAATTACTGGAAATGAATTTATAGGATCTACGATAGTTTCTACCCCTATGATGCTCGAATTAGCATCGGCTTACGGGATTGAATGTAAAGTGGGATTGACTGGTTTTAAATGGATTGCCAAGTTTATTAAAGATTTTCCGAATCAGAAATTTATTGGTGGTGGCGAGGAAAGTTTCGGCTTTATGGTGGGCGATGCGGTTCGTGACAAAGATGCTGTGGCTGCCACACTTTTGGTTTGCGAAATGGCGGCTCAAGCCAAAGAAAACGGTAGTTCGCTATATGAAGAATTACTAAAATTATATGTAGATTTTGGTTTTTATAAAGAACATTTAATTTCTATTACCAAAAAAGGAATTGAAGGTGCCAACGAAATTAAACAAATGATGGTAAATTTGCGTGAAAATCCTTTGAAAGAAATAAACGGCGAACGTGTCGTATTTATCGAAGATTACCAGAATTTGACCGCCAAAAATATATTTACCAATGAGATAGAAACGCTAAACATTCCGAAATCAAATGTATTAATTTACTATCTTGAAGACGGAAGTAAAATTTGTGCCCGCCCAAGTGGTACCGAGCCTAAAATTAAATTTTATTTTAGCGTAAATTGCACCGTAGAAAATATTTCGGAAGTTACCGAAGCTGAAAATTATTTAGATAACAAAATAAAAAACATCATTGTTTCAATGAACTTAAACTAATGGATAACAATATAAAAAAAATATTTCCTTTTGTAAAGCCATACAAAAATCATGTTGTTTGGAATATCTTCTATAATATTCTTTACGCTTTATTTAGTACACTTTCATTTATTGCACTAATGCCAATGATGCAGGTGCTTTTTGAAACTACAAAAGCAGTAAACAAAAAACCAATCTGGACTGATATTTGGGATATTACAAAATACGGCAAAGAATTATTGTACTATAATATTACGCTTTTAGACAAAAAAGACGCTTTAATTTTAGTTATCATTCTAATTATTTTTACTTTTTTCTTTAAAAATATTTTTAATTATTTGGCCTCCTACCACATGATGCATTTGCAAAACAATGTGTTGAAAGATTTGAGAATTCAGCTTTTTGAAAAAATTATTTCTTTACCAATAGGCTTTTATTCCGAACAACGAAAAGGAGATGTCATGTCTAGAATGTTAGGAGATGTAGGTCAGTTTCAGAATACTTTTTTTGTGGTTTTAGAACTCATAGTAAGAGAACCTCTAACTATATTGTTTACCATCATTGCCATGTTTAACATTAGTGTAAAATTGACATTGTTTGTTTTTCTTTTTATCCCAATTTCAGGATTTATCATATCCAGATTAGGAAAAAACTTAAAAAGCAAATCTAATAAAGCACAGGCAGAATCAGGTTTTTTTATATCTATTCTTGAAGAAACTTTGGGCGGAATGAAAGTCGTAAAAAGCTATAATGCCGAAAATACGTTTACCAAAAAATTTACAGATTCGATAATGAGAATGATAAAATTATCTACCAGTATTGGAAATAAAAACAACTTAGCATCACCATTAAGCGAATTTTTAGGAATTGTAACCATTGCCATTTTATTATGGTATGGAGGTAAAATGGTTTTGGTTGATCACACTTTAGAAGGTGCGGTTTTTATAGTATATATGGCATTAGCATACAACATATTAACTCCTGCAAAAGCAATTTCAAAAGCTTCTTATTCGGTAAAAGCTGGTATGGCTGCAGCCGAAAGAGTTTTAGTTATCTTAGAACACGAAAATCCAATCAAATCAAAAGAAAATGCTATTGAAAAAAATACTTTTGAAGACAAAATTGAAATCAAAAACATTAATTTTCGTTATGAGGAAGAAAATGTATTGAAGAACTTTACCATTACAGTTCCTAAAGGGAAAACTATCGCTTTGGTTGGACAATCGGGTTCAGGAAAAAGTACCATTGCTAATTTATTAACTCGTTTTTACGATGTAAATGAAGGAAATATAACTATTGATGGTATTGATATAAAAGACATGAAACTCGAATCACTTCGTGGTTTGATGGGATTAGTTACGCAAGATTCTATCCTTTTTAATGATACTATAAAAAATAATATTCTTTTAGGCAAAGAAAATGCAACTGACGAAGAAGTTATTGAAGCACTAAAAATAGCAAATGCTTATGAGTTTGTCATGAATTTGCCAAACGGAATTGAAACCAATATTGGCGATGCCGGAAACAAACTCTCTGGCGGACAAAAACAACGTTTGTCTATTGCTCGTGCAGTTCTCAAAAATCCTCCAATCATGATTTTAGACGAAGCTACGTCAGCATTAGATACCGAAAGCGAAAAATTTGTTCAAATTGCATTAGAAAACATGATGCAAAACAGAACTTCGATTGTAATTGCCCATAGATTATCTACTATTCAAAAAGCAGATAATATTATTGTCATGAAAAAAGGAGAAATTGTAGAACAAGGAACACATACAGAGCTTTTAGCGCTAAACGGAACTTATTCGAACTTGGTAACCATGCAAAGTTTCGAATAGATTGTTAGACGCCTTAGATTTTTAGATTAAAAAAAATAAAATTCGTAAACATAAACAATTGAAAAAGTTTAATACCACTTAATCTTTAAAAATACTGGAATATTTATGGACTATATTGTCATTCTGACGAAGGAAGAATCTCAAAATAATAGTCTCTGATGAGATTCTTCCTTCGTCAGAATGACAAACTGCGTGTTCTTTTATCCTAGTAAATTCAAGTACTAAATGGTATAACACGAATTTCTTAACCCTTTAAAGTAAAATTTGTGTAATTTGGGCTAAAAAAACCAAATTTGCGTTAAAATATTTCTATTAAAAAATGTACATAAACCATCACAATATTAGTCTTCCAGAAAATCCAGATACTATCGTTTGGAAATACTTAGACTTGTCTAAATTTTTAGATTTATTGTTGTCGCAAAAAATGTTTATGTCTCGTTCGGATAAGTTTGAAGACCAATATGAGGGCACATTTAGCGAACCTACTTTTGAAGAAATTAAAAAAATTGCAGCCAATAATCCTGAGTTTTTATATTATTACAAATCACATCGCGAGAAAGTTGCCATTAGCAGTTGGCACACAAATGAATATGAAAGTTTTGCAATGTGGCAAATTTTTACCAAAAACCAAGAAGGTTTAGCCATACAATCGACAATTGGGAGATTAAAAGAAGCGCTGCAACTCGAAAAAAAAAGCAAACAATATATAGGCGAAGTAAATTATATCGATTACAAAAAAGAATATATTCCGTTTGATGATAATTTTTTTCCGTTCTTATTTAAACGAAAAAGTTTTCAGTACGAACGTGAAGTTAGGATTATTACCGATGTTACAGAACAAAATATTTCGATAAATGACGGGCTTAAGATTAATGTAAATATTAATGCGTTAATCGAAAAAATATATATTCATCCTAAATCTGAAAACTGGTACAAAAAGTTAGTCATCGAATTAGTAACTCAATTGGGTTTCGATTTTGAAATTGAAAAATCAGACTTAGAAAGTGATATTTTGATTTAGTGTATTGCCGAATATTCTTCTACTTTCCAATCTTTATTTTGAAAGTTTACAAAATGATAATGTACTTTATCAGTCTTATCGAAAGCGCCGTTTTTATTTATATCTTCTATAGTTCTAAAATATAAACGACTGTTAGATTCAATTAAATTCCAGTCTATAAGCTCTTCAAAATCAGCAGCAATTTTGGTAAATTTGCTTCCACTAATGTCACTTAAATAAATAGTTTTTATATCGCTAGAATTTATTTTGCCGTCGTTATTGGTATCCATATCGGCTAATGTATAAACCAATACTTGTTGCTTTTCTTTATCTGAAACGGTTTTCAAGTAAGTTACTGTTTCTATTAGAACTGGTTTTTCTGTTAATAAATGTAGTGAATCTGAACCTGTTTTCTGAAATTTAAAATTGCTTATATAACCTGTTATTTCGTATTCACTATAATTAGACACTTTAAAACTTTCGTCTTTGTCATAAGATGATGATGCGGAACCTGAATTAACTTTAGAGACTCCATCGGTCACACTATATTCGCCCATAGGATGAATTAAGAAATTAGTTCCTTCTATCTGAATGGGTAAATCTGCAATTTTTATTTGTGTCGAGTCCTTTTTTACGGGTGCTACAACGGCTTTTGCGTCTTCATAAATTACTTTTGGTTTTTTAGATTCTTGTTTGCAGCTTACCAACAGGATTAGTATTGGAAGAATATATATTGAGAGCTTTTTCATATTTTAAAATTTTATATCAAAGATAAGATTATTTATAATTAGAAAAGTAGAATGTCATAAAGTNNNNACTTTATGACATTCTACTTTCTACCTTTTATTACAACTTCACATTCAGTTTTAAACTAAACACACGAGTTGTTAAATAATTGGGCACTCCTTTTTGATCTTTAGAAACTACATCTCGCACCCAAGTATTTGTAATGGCATTTTGATTATTAAAAAGATTAAAAACCTCTAATCCTACAGACAAATCTTTAAATTTTTTGAGCCAATGTCCTTCTTCTTTGGCTCTAGCTCTATCTGTAAATACATACGAGAAACCTAAATCGGCACGACGATAATCACGCAAACGCAACTGATAATTGTAAGGGTCTGCATACGATGGCGAACCACCTGGCAAACCTGTATTATAAACTAAATTCAGATACATTTTGAAGGTAGGAATATTAGGTATATAATCCTGAAATAGGATTGCAAACTTCAATCGTTGGTCTGTTGGTCTTGCTATATAACCTTTATTGTTACTGTTTTCTTCCGTTTTTAAATATCCAAAACTCAACCAAGATTCTGTGCCGTGCACAAACTCTCCATTTAATCTTAAATCTAACCCTTGTGCATAAGCTACCGCATTATTATTTGCTTCATATCTTATTCGTACATTGTCTAATGTATAGGGGTTTACATTGGTTAATGATTTGTAATATGCTTCGGTGACTAGCTTAAAGGGGCGATTCCAGAGTTTAAAACTATAATCATTTCCCAATACAATATGCACCGATTGTTGTGCTTTTACATTAGGAACAACCTGCCCGTCTTGGTTTCGCAATTCTCTATAAAATGGTGGTTGATGATACAATCCGCCCGAAATTCTGAATAACATATCCTTATCCCAATCTGGTTTTATAGCAAATTGCGCTCTCGGGCTAAGGGTAATTTGGCTCTTGCCTGAAATATTTTCGCCACTTACCTGCCACTCCTGGCCACGAATGCCTATATTGGTAAAAACATCGTTATTTTTCCATTTAGTGCGTCGGTTCCATTGTGCATAACCTGAAAATCTAGAAATATTTGCATAATTTGTGGCTCTCACATTATGATAAGGCAAGAGGGGACCGTAATAAGGATTGTATGGTTGCTCATTTCTAGGATTTATTTTCGGCGGATTTATAGAAAAACCTGCTGAATCTATTACTTCCCATTCTATTAGTCGGTCACGAATACTTTCTCGGGTGTATTTAATCCCCCATTCTATTTGGTCTTCGTTTTTTTTATGAAACCCCTTAACCTCAGTATTTACAATTAAAGCATCTAAATCATTTCGAGCGTGCGTTAGCTGCGAACCAACTGCTCGGGAAAAATTAACGTTTCCAAAAGTTTCAGATCCTAAATTAGAATCTATTTCGCCTAAACGATATTGGGCCAAAATATCGAAATATTCCTGTTCGGTTGTATGATATACTGATGTTATTAACTTTAAATTAAAATTTTCGTTTACCTTATAACTGGTTTTAAAAGCACCAAAAAGTGTATTATACCTGTCTTTCTCCTGACCTTCATAAGTAACCAAAAGCGCAATTGGATCACTAATTGAACCAAAATTTGTTTGTCGTGTTAGTGGAATGTAATCGTATTTATTTTGGGCAATATTGCCTAAAAAACTAAATTGCCATTTTGCATTGGGGGTAAATGTGATATACGATTGTACATCTAAAAAACGTGGTCTAAAATTAGTTTGTGTTTCCTGACTTTTAACTAAAAGAGCATTATCACGGTATCTAACACCAGTTATGGTTGTCCATTTTTGATTTTTAGAAGCCGTTTCTACAGCAATACTTCCGCCAAGAAAACTAGCTTCGAGTGATGCACCAAATTTTTTAGGCGTGCGATAGGTTATATCTAAAACAGATGATAGTTTATCGCCATATTTTGCCTGAAAACCTCCAGCGGAGAAATCGATATTCTGAATCAAATCGGCATTGGTAAAACTCAAACCTTCTTGCTGACCTGATCGAACTAAAAACGGACGATATACTTCTATTTCATTTACATAAACTAGATTTTCATCATAATTCCCACCACGAACAACATATTGTGTACTTAACTCGTTGTTAGAATAAACGCCTGGCAATGTCTTCAGAATATTTTCGACACCTGCATTTGCGCCAGGAATTAATCGCACTGCTTTGGGCGAAATTGTAGTAATCCCTTCTACCCTTTTTCGGTTGGTATTTGTAATAATTACTTCGCCTATTTGTTCTACATTATTTTTTAAAATGATATTAAACTCGTAATCTTCATTCGCTTTTAATTGCAATGAGACTACAGCCGCTTTTAGCGAGATATGAGAGAATTTTAAATTAGATTTTATATTGCACGGCATAGTCAAACTATAAAATCCATTTGTATTTGTAGTGGTTCTATTTTCTTGAAAAATAACATTTACACCCGCTATAGGTTGGTTATTTTCGTCAAGAACAATTCCTTTTACTCTTGCTGTTTGCGCAAAAGAATACAGCGTAAAAATGAATAGAAGTAGTGTAAATTTAGTCTTCAAAATTATTTATTTTGTTTTATTAAAATTAGACTCAAAAGTAGTAGCGTTTCCTACATTATCTTTTACGATAATTTTAAATTTATTATTTCCGTTTATATATTTATTATTGGATAAATTATGTGTGAGTCGGTTTATTTTATTTTCATATTCCATAAGAATCCATTCTCCGTTTAGGTAAGCATCGTAGGAAGCAATTCCTGACAAATCATCGGAAATAGAAATTTTTAATGTTTGCTGTTTGTCTAAATTTGCACCATCAGAAAAATTTGGATTATAAATTTGTGGTGCAATTGTATCTTTCGATAAAAAGAATTTTCCTAATTTTTTAGTTTTAATAACAAACAAACTATCGTTTTTTGATGTTGTGTTATACTCTGTCCTGGTTCCGTTTAAATTGGCTATAAACATCTTTTCTCGCTCTAAAACTGTATTTTTTGTAGCATCGAAAGAAATCGTCATATTTTCGGCCACAGCAACAGAATCGTCATGAAGAAAGAGTTCGTTATTTTTTACATCAAATTTCAAATAAAAATCATCATAAAAAGTATTGGCTGGAATAAATACTGAAATTTGATCTTTTACATAATTATTATCATTACGTGATTTTAGCAAATATGGTGTTGCCTTGGTTATTTTTTGCTGCGTAATAGGTAAAATTCCGTAAGAAATAGGAACATTTACAATAGTTTTATTGCTATGAAAATCTTGCAAAACGATTTTAAAATTCATGGTAAAATTTGAAGATACATTTACAAGTCCGTCATCTTTAATCATTTTTATAATATTTTTGGGATATATATAACCTACAAATAGTTTCTGAAAGCGTTGCTTCTGGGTTTTATATCTAAAAAAATCTATAAATGTGTTAATATGCTTGGTTTCTTCAAAAGAAAAAGAATCAAATTCATAACCAAAATTAGGTATTCCGTTTAGATATGTATCTAATTTGTAAATGCCATTTTTGCCGTAATTATCCTCTGAAATATCGTATGCGTTTATACCAAATCCTATTTTGCCATTGGCAATAATTTTACTGGCTAAATAAGAACCGTCTTTTTGCAGAGAAAGACTAATGGCCACTGGATTTTCAGAGCCATTTATTTGTGATGTTTCAGATAATGGATAGACCAAAAGTTCTGAAATTTGGGGCGATTTTGTATCTAAAAAACCAGAATCGAAACCAAAAAATAAAGGATTTATAATTTTTTCGGTTTTTGTATCTCTAATTTCAAAATGCAAATGTGGCCCTCCAGAACTTCCTGTATTTCCAGAATAAGCAATTAAATCTCCTTTCTTTACAATAATTTCATTTGGTTTGGGAAAAATTTCTATTTCGTAGCTTTTTTTAGAATAATGCACTGCATTTAAAATTCCCTGAATTGCTGGTGCAGCGCTCTGCAAATGCCCGTAAACAGTAGTATAACCATTAGGATGGTCTATATAAATAGATTTCCCGTAACCGCCAGTAGAAATTTTAATACGTGAAATAAAACCATCGGCAGTAGCATAAACAGGGAAACCTTCTTTTTTTTGGGTTCTAAAATCGATACCAGAATGAAAATGATTGGGTCTTAACTCTCCAAAAGAACCAGCAATAGCAAGAGGGATATCTAAAGGAGATCTGAAATAATCTTTAGGATAATTATTCTGGGCAAAAACAACATTAAAAGCAAATAAAAAAACAACTATAATCCTCATAAAAAAACTTTTTTGCTAATATAACAAAATAATCTTATAAAAATTGCACAAAAAACATATTGATAACACCAACATCTTAAAGCTTTTATAAATTAAACCAATAAAAAATGATTTTTTTTATAAAAGCTATTGTTATAATTGATTAGGAATACTAACTTTGTCAAGTTATGTAATGAATTTTTATTGCAATGAGTGATATTAGAGAAATTATTGATTCTCTTGAAATTAGGTTTGAAAAGTTTTTAAAAAAAATGGAAGATTTGGAAGATGCAAATCGAATTTTATCAATGAAACTAGACGAATCTGAGCGATTTATATTAAATCAAAACCAAGAAATTAAAACTATAAAAGCAAATTTCGACTCGATAAAAATTACAAATTCATTACTTGGTAGTGACGAATACAAAAGAGATACAAAGCTTAAGATAAATTCATTAATTAGGGAAATAGATTATTGTATTGCACAACTTTCTGATTAGAAAGCATAATGAGTGAAAAACTAAAAATAAAAATATCGATTGCAGACAGGATTTACCCACTAACGGTAGATGTAAGTCAGGAAGAAGGACTGCGTAGTGCTTCTAAAAAAATTGATGCTATGATGAAACAGTTCGAACAAAATTATGAAGTACGTGACAAACAAGATGTTTTAGCCATGTGTGCCTTACAATTTGCTTCGCAAGTAGAACAAAAACAAATTGACAAGTCAGCAACAGAACAAAATACTATACTAAAGCTTAGCAAACTAAATGAATTATTAGGCAAATATTTAGATAAATAACACGTTCTTTACATACACTAAATACTACCTACATTAGTACCTATTTGATAAACTCAACACTAACAAATTAAAATGAGCAAATCATCGTTACTATAGCAAGCCAATTTAGTTTGGAAGCTTGAACAACGAGTTAACTCAAAACTTGTCAATCCGAGTTTATACAATACCCGCTGATGTAGGTTTTTTTTATATATAACTTAAAAACAAATATGGACATTATAACAATAATAATAGCAGTAATTGCTGGAATAGGCGGCGGATTTGGAATTTCAAAATTTTTAGAAAAAAGTGGCGTTTCTAATTTAATAAAAAACGCAAAAAAAGAAGCTTCTTCTATCTTAAAAGATGCAAATTTAGAAGGAGAAAACATAAAAAAAGATAAAATACTACAAGCAAAAGAGAAATTTATCGAACTGAAATCTGAACACGAACAAGTAATTCTAACTCGCGATCGCAAGGTTGCAGAAGTAGAAAAAAGAGTACGTGATAAAGAATCGCAGGTTTCAGGAGAATTATCTAAAGCAAAAAAGATAAACGACGATTTTGAAGCAAAAACAAACGAATACAATACTAAACTTGAAAATCTAGAAAAAAAGCAAGTTGAAGTAGAAAAAATGCACAAAAGCCAGTTACAACAACTAGAGGTCATCTCAGGCTTATCTACAGAAGAAGCAAAAAATCAATTAATTGAAGGTTTGAAAAGTGAAGCTAAAACACAAGCGATGGCTCACATTCAAGAAACTATTGAAGAAGCAAAACTCACTGCACAACAAGAAGCTAAAAAAATAATTATTAGCACCATACAACGTGTAGGAACTGAAGAAGCGGTAGAAAATTGTGTCTCTGTTTTTAATATCGAATCCGATGATGTAAAAGGTAGAATTATTGGTCGAGAAGGTCGTAACATTCGTGCAATCGAAGCCGCAACTGGCGTAGAAATTATTGTAGACGACACACCAGAGGCTATTATCCTTTCTTGTTTTGATCCAGTTCGTAGAGAAATTGCCCGTTTAGCATTACACAAATTAGTAACCGATGGTCGTATTCACCCAGCACGCATCGAAGAAGTAGTCGCAAAAACAACCAAGCAAATTGATGACGAAATTATAGAAGTTGGAAAACGTACAGTTATCGATTTAGGAATTCACGGTTTGCACCCAGAATTAATAAAAGTAGTAGGACGCATGAAATACCGTTCTTCTTACGGACAAAATTTACTACAACACTCGCGCGAGGTTTCTAAACTGTGTGGCATCATGGCAGCAGAATTAGGTCTAAATGTAAAACTAGCCAAAAGAGCCGGATTACTTCATGATATTGGTAAAGTTCCAGATGCAGAAAGCGATTTGCCTCACGCACTTTTAGGAATGCAATGGGCAGAAAAATACGGAGAAAAAGAAGAAGTTTGTAACGCCATTGGTGCCCATCATGACGAAATAGAAATGAAATCTCTATTATCTCCAATTGTTCAGGTTTGCGATGCTATTTCCGGAGCAAGACCAGGTGCGCGTCGTCAGGTTTTAGACTCATACATACAACGTCTAAAAGATTTAGAAGAAGTTGCCTATGGATTTAATGGCGTAAAAAGTGCCTATGCCATACAAGCAGGTCGTGAACTACGTGTTATAGTAGAGAGCGAGAAAGTAAGCGACGATAATGCTTCTAACTTATCATTCGAAATTTCGCAAAAAATTCAAACAGAAATGACTTACCCTGGTCAAGTAAAAGTTACCGTAATTAGAGAAACTAGAGCCGTAAATATTGCTAAATAATTTATACAATCATATAAAAAAGGAAAAACCTGCTAGATTGTTAGTAGGTTTTTCCTTTTTTTAAGAAACCTTTAATATCAAAACCTGAAACCTTTTTCTTAAATTTGTAAGCGATAGTTTTTATCCTAATACCTAAAACCTAAACCCTAATAGTGTCAAGCATAATTCAATTACTTCCTGATCATGTTGCCAACCAGATTGCCGCTGGCGAAGTCGTTCAGCGACCAGCATCAGTAGTCAAAGAATTGCTAGAAAATGCTATCGATGCTGGTGCTTCCGATATTAAGCTCATTTGCAAAGAAGCAGGAAAAGTATTAATACAAGTAATAGACAACGGCAAAGGAATGTCTGTTACAGATGCTCGCTTGTGTTTCGAGCGCCATGCCACTTCAAAAATTCGCCAAGCAGAAGATTTATTCGATTTGCACACCAAAGGTTTTCGTGGTGAAGCCTTAGCATCTATTGCTGCCATTGCGCATGTAGAAATGAAAACCAAACAAGACCAAGAAGAATTAGGCACACATATTATTATAGAAGGTAGTAAATTTGTGTCGCAAGACGTAGCTGTTTTGCCTAAAGGAACTTCGTTTTTAGTCAAAAACTTATTTTTTAATATTCCAGCAAGACGTAATTTCTTAAAATCGGATATTGTTGAGTTGCGCCATATTATTGATGAGTTTCAACGGGTAGCATTAGCACATCATAACATACATTTTACTTTTTATCATAACGGAAGCGAATTATTTAATTTGCCACAATCAAATGTAAGACAACGAATTGTTAATATTTTTTCAGGAAAAACCAATGAAAAACTGGTTCCAATTCAGGAAAATACCGATATTTTATCGATACAAGGATTTATAGGGAAACCAGAATTTGCAAAGAAAAGCAAAGGAGAACAATTCTTTTTTGTAAATGATCGATTTATAAAAAGTGGTTATTTGCATCATGCGATTATGAATGCATACGAAGGCTTACTTCGCGACGGAGCGCAACCAAGTTACTTTTTGTATTTAGATGTGCCACCACATACTATTGATATTAATATTCACCCCACAAAAACGGAAATTAAGTTTGATGATGAGCAGGCTTTATACGCCATTTTGCGCTCGGCAACAAAACACAGTTTGGGACAATTTAACGTCGCGCCAGTTTTAGATTTCGAAAGAGATTTTAATCTAGATACGCCTTATAGTTATCAAAACAAAGAAGCAGAAACACCAACAATTCAGGTAGATAGCAATTTTAATCCATTTCAAGAAGAAAAAAAACAATCTAATTTTAGTTATAAACCAAAAACAGAAAAACAACCACATTGGGAAAGTTTATATGTTGGCTTAGATACAAAATCGATAGATCTTGACGAAATGAGTTTCGAATCGGAAACGGTTACAAGCTCTTTATTTTCTGATTCCGAAGTAGAAAAAGCACCAACAACAACGTATCAAATTCACAAAAAATACATTGTAAATCCTATAAAATCAGGCATGCTAATCATTGATCAGCAAAGAGCACACCAACGCATTTTGTATGAACAATTTTTAACCAATATCACGATTCACCAAGCCAATAGCCAGCAATTACTATTTCCTGTAACTTTATATTTTTCAGGTAATGAAATGGCACTAATTCAAGAAATTAAGCAATCGTTAGAAAGTACAGGATTTGTTTTTGAAGCCCTAAATAAAGATTCGATTGTTATTTCTGGATTACCAGTCACGGTTTCTGAAAGTGAAGCTTCGATAGTTTTAGAACAATTAGTAAGCGATTTACAACAAGAAGTTCCTGATAGTAGTTTTAGCCAAATGGATAGCATGGCAAAAAGTATGGCAAAAAGTTTAGCTGTAAAAACAGGAACTTACCTTACCGAAGAAGCACAAGTAAACCTAGTAAATAACTTATTTGCTTGCAAAGAAGCAACAGTTTCGCCTTTTAACAAAACAACCTTCATCACACTTAGTGTAGAAGATTTAGACAAAAAATTTAGTATATGATGAACAATATGACACCAACTGTAAAGCAGTTACTGATAATTAATATTATCTTTTTTCTTGGAAGTATCGTTGTACCCAATGCCGAACATCTTTTAGCATTATATTATTTTGAAAACCCAAGCTTTAAGATTTGGCAACTAGTCACCCACATGTTTATGCATGGCGGATTAATGCATATAGCCTTCAATATGTTTGCCTTAGTCTCTTTTGGGAGTTTACTAGAAAATATTTGGGGAGGTAAAAAATTCTTGTTTTTTTATTTTTCATGCGGATTAGGAGCTGCTTTAGTACACTCGGGGATGAATTATTATTATTTTCATGATAGTTTAAATATTTTAACAGCACATGGAAATACGACTCAAGATGTTTTAAAAATTTTAGCCGACGGAAAATACAACACTTCGTGGCAGGAAGTATTATCTACCTCACAATTCGACAATTTAATGTCTTCCTTTTCAGTACCAGCAGTTGGAGCTTCGGGTGCTATTTATGGCTTGTTAATTGCTTTTGCTTTTATGTTTCCTAATGCAGAATTAGCATTAATGTTTATCCCAGTTCCTGTAAAAGCTAAATATTTTGTACCCGTTTTAGTGGGTATAGATTTGTTTTCAGGTTTAACAGGGTATTCGATTTTTGGCGGAGGCGTGGCACATTTTGCCCATGTTGGTGGTGCATTAATAGGTTTTATTATTATGTGGTATTGGAAGAAAAACGCTTTCAATAACAAACGCTGGAACTAAAAATCGCAATGACAATTTTAAAAAGCAATATCAACAGAAAAAAAGTAAAATGAATATTTTAGACGATTTAAAACTACAATACAAAAATGGAGATATGGCGACCAAATTAATTTTTTGGAACCTATTGCTATTTACTATTCCAGAAATTGTATTTGCTGTTCTGCAATTGTTTCATATTAATATCAATTATTTTAATTATGTGGCACTCTCTAATCATTTTGGTAATTTAGCAGGGCAACCCTGGACCATTGTTTCGTATTCGTTTTTTCATAGCGGCTTTTTTCATCTGCTTTTCAACATGATAATGCTACATTTTGCGAGTAGATTGTTCATTACATTTTTTACACAAAAACAATTATTCGGACTATATGTTCTGGGTGGTATATTTGCGGGAATTATATACTTAGTTTGTTATACTTTCTTGCCATCATTATCTAATCAAAACACCCTATTAGTAGGTGCTTCAGCATCAATAATGGCAATTCTTTTTGCTACAATGACTTACCAACCTTTTATGAATATTCGACTGGCGTTATTTGGTTCGATTAAATTGTGGCATATTGCAATATTATATTTGGCTATCGATTTAATTCAGTTGCCTTTAGAAAATACTGGTGGACATCTTGCACATCTTGGTGGCGCTTTTTTTGGGTTTATTTGGGTAAAATTTTTGCAAAACGGTACCGATTTAACCAGCAAATTTAATGCAATTATTGATGGTTTTGCCAATTTATTTTCACCAAAAAAAGAAACACCATTTAAGAAAATACACCGCAACCCAAAACCTATAAGCACCGTAAAAACAGCTAGTAAAATTGTAACTAAAGACAAAACACAACAACAAATAGACGAAATCCTAGACAAAATTAGCAAATCAGGTTATGATAGTTTAACCGCCGATGAAAAAGAATTTTTGTTTAAAGTAGGTAAATCGCAATAGTAAAAAGGCATAAAATAAAAAGTGATAACAATTCTAACTTTAAGATTTGACTTTAAGACTTTTGACAATTAAAGATATAAATCGTTTATTTGTACTGAAATTCAATAAAACAAGAAAATGAAAAACCTCTCCTGGTTTAATAAATTGGCTTTTTTTTGTAATATAGTTTTAACTATACTAACATTTCTTGCTTATTTTTTACCATTTTTAGCCCCCAATTGGTTTCCGTTTCTATCTGTACTCACACTTATACTGCCTTTATTTTTAATACTTAACGGTTTGTTTTTTTTGTATTGGTTTATACAATTCAAAAGGCAAATGATATTGTCTGGATTGGTTCTTATTTTAGGAATCACCTTTATTAATAAATTTTATAAATTTTCAGCAAAGGACTTAGAAGCTTCAGACAAAGATTTTGTAGTCATGAGCTACAACGTTCGATTGCTCAATCTCTTTAATTGGATCCCCCGAGATAATGTAGCACAAGATATTTTACATTTTGTAAATGAAAATAACCCAGATTTGCTTTGCATTCAGGAATATTCGACTTCTGCAAAGATCGATTTAAAGATATATCCTTATAGTTCTATTGTTATGAAAGGTAAAAAAATTAGAACAGGACAGGCTATATTCTCTAAATTCCCTATCGTAAACGAAGGAGAATTGGCTTTTCCAGAATCTAATAACAATGCTATTTTTGCCGATATAAAAATAGGAAAAGACCTAGTGAGAGTTTACAATATTCATTTGCAATCGATAAAAATTTCGCCCGATGTTAAAGAAATTAATGAAAATGTAGAAGGAATTAACAAGCAAAAATCTCAAATTATTTTTAATAGAATTAGTGAAGCTTTCAAAAAACAACAGCAACAAGGAGAAATAATTATGAACCACAAAAAGTCATGCAAATATCCAATCATAATTTGTGGCGACATGAATAACAGCGCATTTTCTTACGTGTACCGAAGCATAAAAGGAAATATGCAAGACTGTTTTGAACAGGCAGGAAAAGGCTTCGGACAAACCTATAGTTTTAAATACTACCCTGCACGAATAGATTATATTTTTGCCAACAGTAAAATGCGTGTAAAAAACTTTACTAATTTTCCTGATTTTGTAAACTCAGACCATCTTCCAATAATGACCAGATTGTCTGTCGATTAAAATTTTAACGCATGATTTTTTCAACTATTAAACAAACAAAATCGCTTACAAAACAGAAACAAACATAAGCACAAAGGAGCACAAAGGAGCACAAAAAACCCTCTAATTATAGAAAAATCCTTTCAAATCAAGTTAAAAATTTGATTCGAAATTAAAAAAGTAAAAATAATTTTCGAATCTTAATTTTTTTTGATTAATATTGGAATAGAATTTGTAACCATTTAAAAAAATAAACTGAATTGTTTTTAAAATAATGAAAAAAGGTAAAAGCATAGAATTGAGTTGGGAAGAAACTCAAAAATTAATTACATTGGCAAATGAGGAAAGAAATCCTTTCGAAATCATCAAGAAAGAACTTGGCATAGAAGAAAAACAAGTTCTTGAAATTATGAAAAAAAAGTTGCCAGCAGACAAATTTGAAATTTGGAAAAAGAAAGCCAATGCAGGCAAACCAAAGCCAAAACAAATTAAAATCGATGAGTTTGATGATGACTTAGATGGCAAATATTATATAAAAAATAAATTTGATTAACTAAAAAATGCTGTTTTATAACAGCATTTTTTATTGTGCCAATTTTACCAAAGCGCTTCTTTGCAAAATTGTAATCTTTTTACCTATAATATGAATCAAATTATCTTTATTAAATTCAGACAATAATCTTATACAACTCTCTGTGGCAGTTCCTACCATACCAGCAAGTTCTTCCCTCGATAGCTGAATGCGCAAACTTTGGTCTTCGTTTTTCCCAAAAGTATCCTCTAGATATAATAGTATTTCTGCCAAGCGCTCTTTTACTGTTTTTTGAGCCATAGAAACCATGTGCTCATCGGCATCTTTTAGATCTGTACAAATATTTTTCATGACATCCATAGAGAAATCATTATTGTGATTAAAAAACCCAAGTATTTCAGCTTTCGGAATAAAACAAACCTCCATATCCTCTAGGGCTACAGCACTTAAATTTGCAACCTCATCGCTAATCATAGATCGTTGCCCGAGTAATTCGCCTGGTTTTACCAATTTTACAATTTGGTCTTTCCCATTAGAACTTAATTTAGAAAGCTTGCAAACACCGTCTTTAATGCAAAAAATCCCATTTACAGTTTCTCCCTCTTCAAAAACAGGCGCTCCTTTTTTTATCACATAGGAAGTCTTACTATCTGCCATACGCAAAAGTTCTGCTTTATTAAGTGTTTTTAGAGAACTAAACTGTCTAACAATGCATTGCTCACATTTACTCATCGAATTAACATTTAATTGTTTTACAAATTTACAAATTTATATGACAAATATCATATTTTAAATACATATACTACATGACCTTTGTTATAGGTAAAATGAGTAAAGTATATGGACACACAAAACTGTTTCCATTGTGGGTTAGATATTATAAAAGAAGAAGAAATTTTGTTTGACGGCAAGAACTTTTGTTGCAATGGTTGCAAAACCGTGTACGAAATTTTTAGCCTAAACGATATGACTTGCTATTATGATTTCGAGAAATCCCCTGGAGCAACCCCGCAAGAAATAAAAGGAAAATATGATTTTTTAGACAATGAAACTATTGTTACAAAACTTCTGGAATTTCAAGAACGGTCTACAGCGATAGTTTCTCTAAACATTCCTCACATTCATTGCAGTTCGTGCATTTGGATTTTAGAGAACTTGCAACGTTTGCAAAAAGGAATTAACACCTCGCAAGTTAATTTTCCTGAAAAAAAAGTTAGAATAACGTACAATCCTGAAATTGTTTCTCTTAAAACTATTGTGCTTTTATTAAGTTCTATTGGCTATGAACCTTACATTAGCTTAGAAAATTATGAAACTGGTAAAAACAATATCGACAGAAGTTTAACCTATAAACTGGGGGTTGCTTTCTTCTGCTTCGGAAACATTATGTTGCTCTCCTTTCCTGAATATTTTGAAGTTACGGAATATTGGCTAGATCAATACCGTGGTTTTTTTCGTTGGTTAATATTTGCGCTATCACTACCCAGTTTTTTATACTCAGCAAGTGGTTATTATATCTCAGCATATAAAAGTGTAAAATCTGGAATGCTAAATATAGATATTCCAATAGCGTTAGGAATTATCATATTCTTTATCAGAAGTACATTTGATATTGTGATGAACTATGGCTCTGGTTTTTTCGATAGTTTGACAGGATTGGTCTTTTTTATGCTTCTTGGCAAGATGTTTCAAATAAAAACTTATAGTTTTTTGAGTTTCGAAAGAGATTTTAAATCTTATTTTCCCATTGCAATTACTAAAATAAACACCGATACTCCTGACCAAAGTATTCCTATTTATGACATTCAAAAAGGAGATAGATTGCTCATAAGAAACCAAGAATTAATTCCCGTTGATGGCATTTTAATTTCAACACAAGCATCGATAGATTATAGTTTTGTTACAGGCGAGGCCATTCCTATAACAAAGCATTCTGGAGACAAAGTATTTGCTGGCGGAAAGCAAATAGGAAAAGCCATTGAAATGGAAGTCTTACACTCTGTATCCCAAAGTTATTTAACACAATTATGGAGCAACGATATTTTTCAGAAAAATGTAGCACAAAAACACAAAACAATTACCGATAAAATTAGCCACTATTTTACGCCAATTCTTTTATTAATTGCTTTTGCAGGTTTTACTTATTGGATTTTTATCGATGCAAATATAGCCTTCAATGTTTTTACTTCGGTTTTAATTGTTGCTTGCCCTTGCGCACTAGCCTTGACCGCACCATTTACCTTTGGAAATATTTTGCGAATCTTAGGCAAAAAGAAATTTTATCTCAAAAACGCATTGGTTATCGAACAATTAGCCAAAGTAGACACTATTGTTTTCGACAAAACCGGAACAATTACTACCAACAAAAAATCGAATATTTCTTACCAAGGAACCCCTCTTTCTAACCAACAATTAGTTTTAATAAAAAATACCCTTAAAGCATCAAACCATCCTTTAAGCAGATTATTATATGACTTTTTGCCAGAAGCCGAAAAAATAAAAATTAACCATTTTGAAGAAATTACTGGCAAAGGAATTCAAGCACAAAGTAATGCTTTTGAAATTAAAATTGGCTCTGCTTTGTTTGTAATTGGCATTCAAGAGAATAGCATTCAACAAACAGCAGTTCATATAAAAATAGATACTACTTATTACGGAAAATACATTTTCAATAATGAGTATCGAGAAGGATTGTCAGCACTTTTCGAAAACTTAAGCATCAATTATCAAATTAAAATATTGTCTGGTGATAACGAAGGCGAAAGAAAAACTTTAACCAACCTTTTACCCAAAGGAACCGAGCTTGTTTTTAACCAGAAACCAGAACAGAAATTAGAATTTATAAAAACTTTGCAAGAAAACGGTAAAAACGTAATGATGGTTGGAGACGGATTAAACGATGCTGGAGCATTAGCACAAAGCAATGTTGGTATTTCAATTTCAGAAAATGTAAACGTATTTTCTCCTGCCTGTGATGCAATATTAGATGCTACTCAATTTGAAAAACTAAACTATTTCTTAAAGCTTTCAAAAAAAGCGATTTTAACCATAAAAATGAGTTTTGCACTTTCACTATTATACAATCTCGTAGGATTATCGTTTGCGCTATCTGGAAATTTATCTCCCCTAGTAGCCGCCATCATTATGCCGTTAAGCACTATAACTATTGTAAGTTTTGTTACGTTGATGAGTAATTTTTATAGTAAAAATTTAAAATAAAAATATACAAAAGCATGACAAATGTCATGTTATTAAAGAATCCGCAATAGTAACTTTGTTAACACAAATTTAAGGTATGAGTGTCATTTATTTATTAATATCTATTAGTATCCTAGTCGCAATTGGTTTTTTTGCAGCTTTTATAAGAGCCGTAAAAACAGGTCAGTATGACGATGATTATACGCCATCGGTCAGAATGCTTTTTGACGATGAGCTCATACCTAAAAAAGAAATAAGACCTAAAACAAAAGCCAAAAATGAAACTAAAAAATAAACGACTCGAAGTAATGCAGTTTCTAGAGCAGAAAATAGATACCTATGTAGATAATTATCTAATTCCTATCGAGAAAATCTGGCAACCGTCTGATTTTTTACCAGACTCCCAAAGCGATACCTTTCTTGATGAAATAAAAGAATTACAAGAAATCGCAAAGGATTTACCTTATGATTTTTGGGTTGCCTTAGTTGGTGATACTATCACTGAAGAAGCTTTACCTACTTATGAATCTTGGCTAATGGATGTTGAGGGAGTTGATAATTTAGAAAGAAATGGTTGGTCGAAATGGATCAGACAATGGACAGGTGAAGAAAACAGACACGGAGATGTTTTAAACAAATATCTCTATTTATCTGGACGAGTAAACATGAAAGAAGTCGAAATTACGACACACCATCTTATAAATGATGGTTTCGATATAGGAACTGGTCGTGACCCTTATAAAAACTTTGTATATACTAGTTTTCAGGAATTAGCAACTTATGTGTCGCATAATAATGTATCGCAAATTGCAAAATCATACGGAGACACTCGAGTAACCAAATTATGCAAAATTATTGCAGGAGACGAAATGCGCCATCACTTAGCTTATAGCGAATTTGTAAATCAAATTTTTAAAGTAGATCCTAGCGAAATGATGCTCGCTTTCTTGTACATGATGAAGCAAAAAATTACAATGCCAGCTCATTTCTTAAGAGAATCTGGTCAGAAAATAAGTGCTGCTTTCGATCATTTTTCGGATTCAACACAAAGAATTGGCGTATATACAACGACCGATTATGTAGAAATAATGCAAAAATTAATCTCGAAATGGCAAATAGACAAAATTACAGGTCTTACTCAAGAAGCCGAAAAAGCAAGAGATTACTTAATGAAATTACCCGCTAGAATGATGAAAATATCTGAACGATTGGTTATTCCTGAAGAACAATTCAAATTCAAATGGGTAATCCCTTCAAAATAATTTCTTAAATATTTATAGCAGACAATTTTCAATTTATAATAATTATTAAAACACAATTTATGGAAATGCAACAATTTTATTACGATAACAAAATTGTAAAAAAATTCCTCTATGCAACAATACTTTTTGGAGTCGTTGGAATGCTCGTAGGACTTTTATTAGCAACTCTTTTCTTATTTCCTAATCTTACCGAAGGCATCTCGTGGCTAAGTTTTGGAAGATTAAGACCACTACATACTAATGCCGTAATTTTTGCATTTGTAGGAAATGCTTTTTTTGCGGGAATGTATTATTCGATGCAACGACTATTAAAAACAAGAATGTATAGTGATTTTTTGAGTAACCTGCACTTTTGGGGATGGCAATTAATTATTGTTGCAGCAGCAATTAGCCTTCCTTTAGGCTACAGCACATCTAAAGAATATGCCGAACTTGAATGGCCCATAGATATTGCAATTACATTAATTTGGGTAGTAATGGGTATCAATATGATAGGTAGTATGATAAAAAGAAGAGAGCGCCATTTGTATGTTGCTATTTGGTTTTATCTAGCCACTTTTGTAACAGTTGCCGTTTTACATATTTTTAACAGTTTAGAATTACCTGTTTCTGCCATGAAAAGCTATTCTGTATATGCAGGGGTACAAGATGCCTTAGTACAATGGTGGTATGGTCATAATGCAGTAGCCTTTTTCCTAACAACACCTTTCTTAGGATTAATGTATTATTTCGTGCCAAAAGCAGCAAATAGACCTGTTTATTCTTACAGATTATCTATCGTGCACTTCTGGTCATTAATCTTCATCTATATATGGGCAGGCCCTCATCATTTATTATATTCTGCCTTACCTAATTGGGCTCAGAATTTAGGGGTAGTTTTCTCTATAATGCTAATCGCTCCGTCTTGGGGAGGTATGATAAATGGACTTCTAACCCTTCGTGGTGCTTGGGACAAAGTACGAACAGAACCCGTTTTGAAATTCTTTGTAGTAGCCATTACTGGTTACGGAATGGCTACTTTTGAAGGCCCTATGCTATCATTAAAAAATGTAAACGCCATAGCGCATTTTACAGATTGGATTATTGCCCACGTTCACGTAGGAGCGTTAGCCTGGAACGGATTTATAGCATTTGGTATGATTTATTGGTTAATTCCAAGAATGACTAAAGGCAATTTATATTCTACCAAATTAGCAAATTTTCACTTTTGGATTGGAACCCTAGGGATCATACTATACACACTTCCTATGTATGTAGCCGGTTTTGTACAAGCTTCTATGTGGAAAGAATTTAACCCAGACGGAATTTTAAAATACGGTAATTTTCTTGAAACCGTAAATGCCATTATGCCAATGTATTGGATGAGAGCCGTAGGTGGTTCACTGTATCTAGTTGGAATGCTTGTTTTAGTATATAATATTATCCAAACCATAAGAGCAAATCCTTCTATTGAAGACGAATTGGCTGAAGCTCCAGAATTAGTAAAAATTAGTTCAGGTAGAGTAAAAGGAGAAAAATTTCACCCTTGGTTAGAAAGAAAACCAATACAACTAACCATTTTAGCAACAATAGCTATATTAATAGGAGGGGTTATTCAAATTGTACCTACAATCATGGTAAAATCTAACATACCAACTATTGCCAGCGTAAAACCTTATACCCCACTAGAACTACAAGGACGTGATTTATACATCAGAGAAGGCTGTGTAGGTTGCCATTCGCAATCTGTAAGACCTTTTAGAAGTGAAGTAGAACGCTACGGACCCCAATCTAAAGCAGGAGAATTTGTTTACGACCACCCATTTTTATGGGGATCTAAACGTACAGGTCCAGATTTATTAAGAGTGGGAGCAAAATACAATGACAACTGGCATTTTAACCACTTTTGGAGTCCTCAAAGTATTTCAGCGGGTTCGATAATGCCAAGTTACAAATGGCTGTTCGACAACCAAGCTATGGATATTTCGTTAACACAAAATAAAATGAAAGCCATGGTAGCACTAGGAGTTCCCTATACAGATTATGAAGTTGCCAATGCCGAAAAAACATTAAGAATACAAGCATTAAAAATCGAAGAAAATCTAAAATCTGATCCAGACTTCGTAAAAAGCTACGCACAAAGCAAGAAAAAAGCCGCAGCAAAAGGAGAAAAATTTGTACCAATGAATGAACGAGAAATTGTTGCCCTAATTGCTTACATACAAAGACTTGGAACTGATATTAAAGTAAAAAACAAATAGTAATCTTACCTCATAAAACATAAAGTTTACCAACATTATGAATAACTGACAGAAAGAAATTTAAAACTAAAAAAAAATGTTCGAACAAATAAAACACAATATGGAAACCATCAATGGTGTAGCCATATACCCAATTCTTTCTCTATTAATATTTTTTATTTTTTTCTTAGGATTAGGCATCTGGGTATTTTCATATAAAAAAGAAACAATAGAAGAATTAAGTAATATCCCTTTCGGAAACGAAAATTCAAATGACTTTATAAACTAATTAAATATGAAAAAGTATTTTCCAGTATATGTAAGAGTTCCCGTTATTTTCTTTGCCTTTTTTGGCTTAATAGAATATTGTATAGACTCTGGCGATAAACCCGCATTTATAAAATACCCCGTAATTTCACTTATTTTATTACTTTTTATTTTTTTAGAAATTGCCATAGAATTAATCTTGAAAGCCACAGATACAATTCTAGACACCTTACTAACAGAAGAACAACGTAAGCAAAAAGAAATAGACGAAAACCGCTCCTTTATTGAAACCGATTTCTATAAAAATTGGATACAAAGGCTTACCAAAACAGAACCTATAGAAAACGAAGGACAGTTATTACTTGATCATGATTACGATGGCATCAAGGAATTAGACAATAATTTGCCACCATGGTGGGTATATTTATTTTATGGTTGTATTGCTTTTGCCGCAATTTATCTCGTTCGATTTGAAATGATGGATGGCGACAATCAAGAAACCGAACTTAGAAAAGAAATGGCGCAAGCTAAAATTGATGTAGAGCAGTACATGAAAACCGCTCCAGATATGACCGACGAAAAAACAGTTACCGTACTCACTAAACCAGAAGAGTTAGCCGAAGGAAAAACAATATTTACAACTAATTGTATTGCTTGCCACAGAGCAGATGGAGGAGGAAATATAGGCCCAAACTTAACTGACGAACATTGGATTTTAGGTGGCGGAATAAAAAATGTATTTCATACCATTACAAATGGTGGTCGTGACGGAAAAGGTATGATTGCTTGGTCTAAAAATGGACTAAAACCAAAAGAAATTCAAAAAGTAGCTAGTTATGTTTTATCCCTTCAAGGTAGTAATCCTAAAGACGGTAAAGCACCCGACGGAGACATTTGGGTAAATCCAAGTGCCGAAAAAACTGCAACTGCAAATCCACCAGAGAGTTTACCCCTAAAAAAATAAAAAAATGTCAAAAAAACTTGACGAAACTTTCAGAGACAGCATAGGGACTATTGATGACCAAGGGCACAGAAAATTTATTTTCCCCAAAAAACCATCTGGAAAACTTTATGAATACAGAAAATGGGTTAGTTATTTTTTGTTAATCATATTAGTTGCCAACCCCTTTTTAAAGGTTAACGGTAACCAGTTCATGATGTTTAATGTCTTAGAACGTCGTTTTAACATTTTTGGATTCCCGTTTTGGCCACAAGACTTCTATTTATTTGTCTTGTTCATGATTGTTGGAGTCGTATTTGTAATTTTATTTACAGTAATTTTTGGTCGGATATTTTGCGGTTGGATTTGCCCTCAAACTATCTTTTTGGAAATGGTTTTTCGCCGAATAGAATATTGGATAGAAGGAGATCGTGGTGCACAAATTAGATTGTCTAAACAAGAATGGAATCCCGAAAAAATAAGAAAAAAAGCACTTAAATGGACAATATTCTTAGTCATTTCTTTCTTTATTGCCAATGTATTTCTAGCTTACCTTATTAGTAGCGACGAACTGTTTAAAATGATTAAAGAAGGCCCAGAAAACCATGTTAGTACCCTAATTTCATTACTTATTTTTACAGGTGTTTTTTACTTTGTCTTTGCTTGGTTTAGAGAACAAGTTTGCATAATTGCGTGTCCGTACGGGAGATTACAAGGTGTGCTTTTAGACAACAAATCGATAAATGTAGCCTATGATTTTGTTCGCGGTGAAAAAGAAATTGGTCGAGCAAAATTTAATAAAAAAGAAGAACGAGAAACCACCGGAAAAGGAGATTGTATAGATTGTTTTCAATGTGTAAATGTTTGCCCAACTGGTATCGATATTCGAAACGGAACGCAATTAGAATGTATCAATTGTACTGCCTGCATAGATGAATGTGATAGCATTATGAAAAGTATTGGCTTACCTAAAGGATTAATTAGATATGCATCTGAAGATGAAATAGAGAAAAAAGCTAAGTTTAAGTTTAGCAACAGAATGAAAGGGTACACGGCTGTTTTAGCAATCTTAATAGGAATTTTAACAGGTTTACTTTTTTTAAGAAATGAAGTAGAAACTGTTATTTTAAGACTACCCGGACAGTTATACGAACATAAAGGAGATAATATTAGTAATATTTTTACTTTTAAAATCATCAATAAAACCAATGATGATTTTAATGATATTCATTTCAAATTACACAACATAAAAGGAACAATAAAAGTAGTTGGAAAACAATCTTTTAAAGTAAAAAAACAAGCCATCAATAAAGGCACATTATTTGTAGAAATTAATCAATTTTTACTAGAAAATGATAAAACAAAAATTGAGGTTGAAGTTTACAATGGAAATAAAAAAATTGAAACCACAACAACTAGTTTTTTAAGTCCTAGAAGTTTTGATTAATTATTAAAAAAATAAAAAAAATGAAAATTAATTGGGGAACAGGAATTGTCATTGCCTTTGCTTTGTTTATATCCTTTATTTTATATTTTGTTTTCAAAGTACAATCGAATGCAAAATACGATAACGAATTAGTCGTAGAGGAATACTACAAGCATGATGCAAAGTTTGGAGATGAAATGATTAGGGCCGAGAATGCGCAAGATTTGAAACTAAAACCTATAATAACAGTTGCAGCAGAGGCAATATCAATTGTATTTCCGAATACATTTATTCCAAAAAAAATTAAAGGAAAAGTGTCCTTATATAGACCGTCTAACAAAAAATTAGATTTCGAAATTCCAATTTCGTTAACTAATACTACTTTACTCATACCTAAAAAAAGTCTGGTAGGCGGTCGTTGGGACATTAATATGGAATGGCAATATGACGGAAAATCATATTTAACAAAAGAAATTGTTTATATTAAATAGTAGAAAGTTATGAGGTCATAAAGTCGAAATTTTAAAAACATTAAAAGTTTTGGCTTTATAACCTTAGGCTTTATGACATTAAGACTAAAACATGCTTTACACCGCTTTTATATTTGGGCTAATTAGCAGTTTACATTGCATTGGTATGTGTGGTCCCATTGCAATGATGTTGCCTGTAGATAGAGATAATCCCGCAAAAAAAATTACCCAAATAATAACTTACCACTTAGGAAGATTGTCTGCTTATGGGACTATAGGATTAATTTTTGGTATGTTGGGAAAAGGCTTTTTTTTAGCTGGATTTCAACAGCATTTATCAATATTTATTGGTTTTTCGATGATTCTGATTATTCTAATACCAGAAAAGGTCTTTATGAAATATAATTTTTCGAAACCAATTTTTATATTAATATCTAAAATAAAAAGTACTTTAGGAAGTCAGTTTAGAAACAAAAGTTATAAATCATTATTCACAATAGGTTTGCTTAATGGCTTTTTGCCCTGTGGTATGGTTTACGTTGCATTATTTGGGGCCATTGCGATGCAAAGTGCTGGTTTTGGTGTTTTGTATATGATTTTGTTCGGATTGGGAACAGTACCTATGATGAGTAGCGTAACGTATCTGAATGGATTTTTAACAATTTCAATTCGAAATAAAATTAAAAAAGCAATTCCTTATACTGCCGTATTTATTGGATTTTTATTTATTCTTAGAGGCTTAGGTTTAGGAATTCCTTATATATCGCCAAATAACATGAGTTTATTTATACAAGCAACACCTAATTGTCACAATTAACAAAAATAACAAATAATTTAACTAACATGGAAAAACACAATTTATTAAACGAATTCCCTGAATATCAGGAAAAAATTTATCATTTAAAAACCGAAAATAATCATTTCAAAAAGTTAATCTCTGAATATGATGAAATCGAACATCAAATTCATCGAATAAATATAGGGGAAGAGGTTATGATTGATGAGGCTTTTAAAGAACTCAAATTAAAAATGATTCATATTAAAGATGAAATTTTTAATATGCTAAAAGCTTAAATTTTAAAAAATCACGTTTTGAAACGTGATTTTTTTTTAAACTGTCATCGAAAACAATGCTGTTTCTGGTGCTTTTCGTTTTAATCGTAAATCGAATGCCATACAAATATTGCGTACATAGGGTTTTCCTGCTTCGGTAACTTCGATTGTATTTTCATTAATAATTAAAAAACCGTCTTTTTCCATTTCTACTAACTGTAATAATACTTCTGGGAGTTCTTCAAAATAATCAGATTTATTTTGCCAAGATGTTTTAAATTGGCACATCAAATTTAGTATATGCTTTCTAATAATTAAATCTTCATTAGTAAGAAAATGCCCTCTCAAAATAGGCAATTTATCTGATTCTAGCCTCTGGTAATAGGTTTCTATATCTTTAACATTTTGAGCAAAACTATACCAACTATCGCTTATAGAGGACACTCCCAACCCTATCATTAGTTGTGTTTTTGATGCGCTATACCCCATAAAGTTACGATGTAATTTTCCGTTTTCGAAAGCAGCATATAAGCCATCGGTTTTTAGGGCAAAATGGTCCATTCCTATTTCGTGGTAACCATTTTTATACAAAGATTGTTTGCCTACTTCATACAACTTTCTTTTTGCATCATCTTTAGGAACATCCTCGTCTTTAAACCCACGTTGCCCGTTGCCTTTTATCCAGGGTACGTGCGCATAACTGTAAAATGCCAATCGATCTGGTAGTAATGATTTTGTTTTTTCAATAGTATCTACAACATCATCGAGTTCCTGAAAAGGTAAGCCAAAAATTAAATCGTGTCCTATAGAAGTGTAGCCAATTTCTCGTGCCCATAACGTTACTTTTGCCACATTTTGAAATGGTTGAACTCTATGTATTGCTTTTTGAACTTTGTCTGAATAATCCTGAACTCCAAAACTAACCCTTCTAAATCCTAAATCATATAATATTTGTAGATGTTCTTTTGTTGTATTGTTTGGATGCCCTTCGAAACTAAACTCGTAATTTTCAGCTTTACTAGCATGACAAAAAATACCGTTTATTAAACTTTCTAAATTTTCTGCAGAAAAAAAAGTAGGTGTTCCGCCTCCTAAATGAATTTCCTTTATAATTGGTTTTGGTTCTAATATTTTACAATAAAATGACCACTCTTTTAGAACGGCTTCTATATAGGTTTTCTCGACGGTATGATTTTTAGTGATTCGCTTATTACAACCGCAAAAGGTACATAAACTTTCGCAAAATGGTAAATGTATATACAAACTAATTCCTTCTAATTTGTTGCTTTCTGCAAATGATTTTTTTAGCGTATTTATCCAAATTTGGTAAGAGAAATCATTTTCATCCCAATACGGCACGGTAGGATAACTGGTGTATCGCGGACCTGGAACGTTATATTTTTGAACTAAAGAAATTGACATGAATATAATTTAATGCCAAAAATATAATATCAAAAAATTAAAGAAAATGATAATTATCATGTTATCAAAATAGATTCAGATCCTAACCGTAATAAGGCGTGATATGGTTACATAAAAAAAGCTGTTCAAAACGAACAGCTTTTTTTTATATAAAATTAAAAATAATTTATGCTTTTCCAGCAGCAATTAAGTTTAATGCAGAACCAGCTACAAACCAGCCAATTTGGCTATCATTGTAAGTATGGTTTGCTAAAATAATATCTTTTGTACCATCAGCATGAACAAATTCTAAGGTTAATGGTTTTCCTGGAGCAAAATCAACTAAATCTGTAAAATTAATTGTATCGTCTTCTTGAATTTTGTCATAATCTGCTTCGTTAGCAAATGTAAGCCCTAACATACCTTGCTTTTTTAAATTTGTTTCGTGAATACGAGCAAATGATTTAACCAAAACTGCTTTTACACCAAGAAAACGAGGTTCCATAGCGGCATGTTCACGAGAAGATCCTTCTCCATAATTTTGATCACCCACAACAACTGAAGAAATTCCTGCCGCTTTATAAGCTCTTGCAACAGCAGGAACGGTGTCATAATCTTCTGTTAACTGATTTTTTACTTTATTAGCTTCTTTATTGAAAGCATTTTCAGCACCAATTAACATATTGTTTGAAATATTATCTAAGTGACCACGGAAACGCAACCAAGGCCCAGCCATAGAAATATGGTCGGTGGTACATTTTCCGAAAGCTTTTATTAACAATTTGGCACCTGTAATATTTTTTCCGTCCCAAGCAGCAAATGGTGCTAGTAATTGCAAACGATCTGATGTTTCAGAAACTGCAACTTGTACGCCCGAGCCATCTTCTGCTGGAGCTTGAAAACCTGCATCCTCTACATCAAAACCTTTAGAAGGTAATTCGTCTCCTTTTGGAGGCAATAATTTTACCATTTCCCCTTTATCATTTAATAATGTATCGGTTAATGGATTAAAATCTAAACGTCCCGAAATAGCTAATGCAGCAACCATTTCTGGTGAAGTTACAAAAGCGTGTGTGTTTGGGTTACCGTCTGCTCTTTTAGAAAAGTTACGGTTAAATGAGTGAACGATTGTGTTTTTTTCTCCTTTGTCTGCTCCTGCTCTATCCCATTGTCCTATACATGGTCCGCAAGCATTTGTAAATACTTTGGTTCCCATTTTTTCGAAAGTAGCAATGATCCCATCTCTTTCAATTGTGTATCGAATTTGTTCTGAACCTGGATTAATCCCGAATTCTGCTTTTGGAGAAATTCCGTGAGCCACTGCTTGTTCTACAATAGAAGCTGCACGTGACATATCTTCGTAAGAAGAGTTAGTACAAGAACCTATTAGTCCCCATTCTACTTTTATTGGCCAACCATTTGCAGCTGCTTCTTCTTTCATTTTAGAAACAGGTGTTCCTCTATCTGGTGTAAAAGGTCCGTTAATATATGGTTCTAATTCAGATAAATTAATTTCTATAACTTGGTCGAAATATTCGTTAGGATTTGCGTAAACGGCTGCATCTCCAGTTAAATAATCGGCAACTTTATCGGCAGCATTTACCACATCTTGACGACCGGTTGCTGCAAGATACCTTCTCATCGAGTCATCGTAACCAAAGGTTGAAGTGGTTGCTCCAATTTCGGCACCCATGTTGCAAATTGTTCCTTTTCCTGTACAAGACATATTAATAGCGCCTTCGCCAAAATATTCTACAACAGCACCTGTTCCTCCTTTTACGGTAAGAATATCAGCCACTCTTAGTATTACATCTTTTGGAGATGACCAACCGCTAAGTTTTCCTGTAAGTTTTACTCCAATTAGTTTAGGGAATTTTAATTCCCAAGACATTCCAGACATTACATCTACCGCATCAGCACCACCAACTCCTATAGCGAGCATTCCTAAACCACCAGCATTTACTGTGTGAGAATCTGTACCAATCATCATTCCTCCTGGGAATGCATAATTCTCTAAAACAATTTGGTGAATGATTCCTGATCCTGGTTTCCAAAAACCAATTCCGTATTTATTTGAAACCGAAGATAGAAAATCGAAAACTTCTTTAGATTGCGAATTGGCAAAAGCTAAATCTGTTTTCGCTCCTTCTTTTGCTTGAATTAAGTGATCACAATGCACCGTTGTAGGCACAGCAACCTTGCTTTTTCCTGCATGCATAAATTGCAATAATGCCATTTGTGCTGTTGCATCTTGACACGCTACTCTATCCGGAGCAAAATCTACATAATCTTTTCCTCTTGCAAAAACACTAGATGGTGTTCCGTCCCAAAGGTGAGCATATAGAATTTTTTCTGTTAATGTAAGCGGACGACCTACTAACTCACGTGCTTTATCAACACGAGAAGCCATATTTGCGTACATTTTTTCAATCATTTCAATATCAAAAGCCATAATTTCTATGTTTATTCGGTTTATTGTTTAACTCCGTATTTGTGATGCGAATTTACAAAAAATGATGCATTATTAAAAAAATTTAAAGGAATTATATTAATCGATTGCAATATTTTACGAAAAACTATTTTTTTGCATTTATATTATCATCTAAAACTAATTTTATAGCTGTAATATTAAACAATTCGTAAAAAGAAGAAAAACACAAAGATTCATATTTACAAATTCTTATGCGGTGCCTATTGGGTACCATTTAATTTGTTTGCTACAACATACAATCATAGATTACGCCTTTGTATCATTAATTTTTCTGGAATTACAAACGCACCATTTGTTATTTCGAGAAGAAGGAATGTGTCGAGTTTTATAACGTTTGCAATATAAAGCCTGACCCCATGATATGCCTAAAATAAGATTCAAAAAAGGCTATTTATTGTGTTTTTAAAGATAAAATGATATTAGATAATAAATTTTATGCTAATTTCTATAATCAGAAACAGTTAAAATAGCTCCGTTTGGATAATTTTCTAATGTGTCGATTTTAAAAATTTCTTGACCAATAGTTTCAATATTTATTAAAGAATTAGATTCTTTCAAGTCGATAAATCGCTGTATATCGATAAAATTTTCTAGGGAACTTTTACGAATTTGAAATTGCATATCAGTATCTACAACCCCTGGATAAATAGCTATTATTTTTGTCCTGTTTTTAATAGTTTCTTGTTCGACTGCAACTGCCTTTGTCATCATATCGATAGCCGCTTTAGAAGCACAATATAATGACCAGCCATAATATGGTTTTACGGCAGCACCAGATGAAATATTGATTATTTTTTTAGAGCAATTCCAATTTTGAGTTTCTTTAAGAAAGATAGACGTTAGCAAGAACGGTGTTATTGTATTGACTTGTATTGCGTTTTGAATATCTGAAGAAGAATTATTTTCTAATCTTCCTATTTTGCCTAAAGTTCCTGCATTGTTTATAAAGATTATTCTTTTTATAGTATTTTCATCAATAGTATTTAATATTTGAGAAAAAGTGTTTTCTAAATCTTCAGTTTTACTTAAATCTAAAATAATTTGCCTCACTTCTTTATACTCGAGCGATAGGTTTAATGTTCGTGCGATAGATATGATTTGATAATCATTATTTTTATAAGCCCAAACTATACCGCTGCCAATGCCTTTATTTCCACCTGTGATTATTAGAATTTTTTTCATTTAACGATAATCCTTAAAACAACTTTTCAATAATCATTTCTTCAGTAATTCCTTCTGCATCTGCTTTGTAATTCTTAATAATCCTGTGGCGTAAAATCCCTGTTGCAACAGCCTGTATATCTTCAATATCTGGAGAAAATTTTCCGTTTAGTGCGGCATTAGCTTTTGCGGCTAATATTAAATTTTGCGACGCTCTTGGCCCTGCACCCCAATCTAAATAATTTTTTACAAATTCATTAGATAATGAATTATCTGGTCGGGTTTTTGAAACTAAAGTTACAGCATATTCTATCACATTATCAGCCACTGGAATACGACGTATTAGTTGCTGAAAATCGATTATTTCTTGTGCTGTAAATAGCGGATTTATTTTCACATTCAAATTAGCAGTCGTACTTTTTACAACTTGCACCTCTTCTGCAAACGAAGGATAATCTAATTTTATGGCAAACATAAAACGGTCTAATTGCGCTTCTGGCAAAGGATAAGTTCCTTCTTGCTCGATTGGGTTTTGTGTTGCTAACACAAAAAACGGCAAGTTTAGTTTGTGTTGTTCTCCAGCAATAGTAACAGATTTTTCTTGCATGGCTTCAAGAAGTGCTGCTTGTGTTTTAGGTGGCGTTCTATTTATCTCGTCTGCAAGGATTATATTAGAAAATATTGGTCCTTTTAGGAATTTAAAACTCCTGTTTTCGTCTAGAATTTCACTCCCTAAAATATCCGAAGGCATTAAATCTGGAGTAAACTGTATGCGTTTAAAATCTAACCCCAAAGCCTGCGCAATGGTGTTTACCATTAGTGTTTTTGCTAACCCCGGAACACCTACCAACAGTGCATGTCCGCCAGCAAAAATACTCAACACGATTTGGTTTACAACTTCGTCCTGACCTACAATTATTTTAGCGATTTCTTGTTTGAGTTCTTTTTGTTTTTGAACTAGATTTTGAATAGCAGCAACATCAGACATATTAATTATAAATTATAAATTGTGAATTACGAAAGTAATAATTAATTACGAATTAAAAATTACGA
>NZ_MUHE01000024.1 GCF_002217405.1 Flavobacterium psychrophilum DSM 3660 = ATCC 49418
TGTTGCACAACTCCACCAAATATATTAAAACTTGTTTAAAAGAATGAATTTTTGTAAATTTATCCATGCAAGGAAAGAAGAATTTCACCCCCAGTTATTTGTATCTGTTAATTTGTTGGATATGGTTCCAGCAGATAATTTCTACAGAAGATTATCAACCGAACTCGATTTACATTTTATTTATAAAGCCACTCAAAAGTACTACGGCAAAGAAGGACAAGAGAGCATCGATCCAGTAGTTTTTTTCAAGATTTTACTGGTTGGATATTTAAACAATATCAATAGCGATAGGCATTTGATTGCTTATTGTAGCGATAGTTTGTCTATTCGATTGTTTTTGGGTTACGATGTTTACGAAAGTTTGCCATGGCACAGTACCATAAGTAGAACACGTCAACTCTATGGCGAATCCATTTTTTTAGATTTATTTAAACTAGTTTTAAAAATGTGTGTTTCCAAAGGTATGGTTCGAGGCAAGCGTCAGGCAGTTGATAGCGTTTTCATCAAGGCAAATGCCAGTATGGATAGTTTGGTAGAGAAAGAAGTTTTAGATGACGTGAGCGCTTTTGTAAATGAATTAGAAGAGAATAGCGAATTTAAAACCACAAGTACCAGAAAAAAGCTAGTTGAACAGCACCACCATTGGAAAAAAGAAGCTTATAAAGACCAACCCAATCCCAGCTTGAACATTGATAAAGTAGATGCACATGGCAATTTAATACGACCAAGATTTGTATCAAATCACACGCATTATTCTCCAACCGATACCGATGCTAGGGTAAGTGTAAAGCCAGGTAAGGCCAGACAACTAAACTACTTCGGACAAATTGCAGTAGACGATGCGCACCACGTTATTACAGGAGCTTGTTCTGATTTTGCAGACAAGCGCGACAGTCAGTGTATCGAAAAAATCGTCGAACTCACAGAGGATAACCTAAATGAAAATGATATTGAACTAGAAGAACTTTTAGCCGATGGCGGATATAGCAGTGGTGAAGCATTAGCGTATTTACACAAAAAAAACATCGATGCTTATATTCCAAATTTCGGACAGTACAAAGCATTTCGCAAAGGCTTTATCTTCAACAAAGAATTACACC
>NZ_MUHE01000025.1:0-48276 GCF_002217405.1 Flavobacterium psychrophilum DSM 3660 = ATCC 49418
TTAAAGCTAAATTGGTATTAGATGTTGGTATAAAACAAAAAAATATCCGATTTAGAAGTAGTTGCATTAAGTTTGACAGCTGAATTTATGTCTATTGATAGTGAGAATTCTTTATTTAAAGAGCTTGATAAGCAACAAATTCCTAATTTAATCAAGCGAAGTCAATTCAATAAAAGAAGATGAAAGTTGTTTTTATTTTCAGAAGAAATAAGAACAAAATTAGCCTCACGGTTTTAGAATTTGAAGATTATTATAGAGTCGATAGTATGCCGTTGGAGATTTGCAAATTTGCTCGTCATAGGAGAATTAAAATCTGTAAAAATGAGTTCGAAACAGCTCCTTCAAAAGGGTTTTGTGCTTCTCAAAACAACTGGTTTTACGGATATAAATTACATGGAGTTTGCTCCATTAATGGGATTTTTCATTCCGTAGATATTACAAAAGCAGAAGTTCATGATGTTCATTTTTTAAAAAACAGAAAACAAGAAATGTCTGATTGTGTGTTACCCTGATGCAGTAAAATGTATTAGGGTTTTTTGTTTTGTGTAAAATGTGTAAAGTATGCACCTAAAAAACAAACATTTATTTTTTTATTAAGATGGTAGTTATTAGCTTAATTTTTAATAACAATACAGAAATCGTACAAATTACAGAATTAAAAAACCCTAAACACTTAATTTGTAAGCGATTAGGGTTTTTATTAAGCAGAGAGGAAGGGATTCGAACCCTCGATATGTTACCATATACACGCTTTCCAAGCGTGCGCCTTCAGCCACTCGGCCACCTCTCTTTATGTTTTGCAAATAAAAGAATAATTTTCTTGGAATTTAAGTATTTTCGAGATTAATTCATCTCGCCACGTAAAGAAGTTTCGAAAATGGTTTTAAAAACGCTTGGAGCTACTTTTTGTCCTAGTAAATACATGAGTTTTGTTATGGCTGCTTCGGTAGTAATGTCTTTGCCAGATATAATTCCTATTTGCTTAAGTTGTGAGCTGGTTTCGTATTGTCCCATATTAACGCTTCCTCCAGAGCATTGTGTAACGTTTATAATATGTAATCCGTTTTTGATGGCGTTTTCTAGCAAACTGATAAACCATTTTTCGGTAGGGGCATTGCCAGAGCCATAGGTTTCTAATACAATTCCTTTTAGATTTGGAATAGATAAAATGGTTCGAATTACTTTTTCATTAATACCTGGAAAAACTTTAAGAATAACTACATTGTCATCAAAATTAGTGTTTACTTTTAGTTTTTTGCTGGTGTTGTTTTTTAACAAAACATTTTCGCTAACATTTAGGTGTACACCAGATTCTGCTAATGCAGGAAAATTGGGTGAATTAAAAGCGCTAAAATGTTCGGCACTTATTTTTGTTGTTCTGTTGCCACGGTATAATTTGTATTCGAAATACAAACAGACTTCATTAATGATTGATTTGTTTTTGTTTTTTAGTGTTGCAACCTGAATGGCTGTGATTAGATTTTCTTTGGCATCGGTTCTTAAATCTCCAATAGGCAGTTGGGAACCCGTAAAAACCACTGGTTTGTTTAGGTTTTCGAGCATAAAACTTAATGCCGAAGCAGAGTATGACATGGTATCTGATCCGTGTAGGACTACAAACCCATCATAATCATCGTAATTTTCTTTAACTATAATGGCTATTTTTTTCCATTCTTCGACATTCATATTAGAAGAATCGATAGGTTTTTGGAAAGAAACCGTTGCAATATTACAGTCTAGTAATTTAAGTTCGGGGATATTTTTTAGCAATTTCTTGAAATTGAATGCTTTGAGAACGCCAGTTTCAAAATCCTTGACCATTCCTATGGTTCCGCCAGTATATATGAGTAGTATATTGGCTTTAGATGGCATTGTTATATTTCATTTTATTAGCTACAGGATTGGCATACATGGCAAGAAAACTTTCGACCATTTGTGGGTTCTTAGCGTCTATTTTTAGTTCTAAACGGCGTTCGAAAAGTGATTTTTCGTTCTCGGTATAATGACTAGAAAATTTGTTGGTTTTATGTAGTATATCGTAAGCTATAAAGTTTGTTGGCCACAATTTATAAGATTTTAAAATAGATTGGTCTACAACTTGTGTTAAGGCTTGAATTTGCTTGTTTGTGTTTGAAAATTCGGCTTTAATGGTGTCTAATTCGGCCTCTAAAACGTCTCCAATATGTATGTGAATTCTTTTTTTCTGACCCAAAACGCCACTCAAAATGTTCTGAAAATCTTCATTACCACTCTTAACATAGGTTTCCTGGTTGGCTTCTGCCATAAGTTGTGGCATTTTTAGCGCATCGGTAGGATCGTACTCGTAAGAAATAGCAACGGGAACAATTTTTAATTCCTTGCAATAATCCATTGCATCTTTTTTGGAAGCCATGGTTAGCATTTTTAGCACGCCCGAATTGGTTGCATCGTTGCCGTCTTTTGTTCTTCCTTCTCGTTGTGCGATCCAAACAGAACGGTTTTCGTGCAATAATAAATGTCCTATATATTCTGATAATAATTGCGAACTTTGTAATAATTCTCTTGGAGATAATCCTCTTTGTACTACAAAATTTCTATTTAATTTGGCGAGTAATTTTAAAAAATCTTTCTTTACTAAATTGTCGCCAATTGCCGATGCTGTCATGATCAATTCATGTTCGAAAAGGGCGGTATTTAACAAGCAAGTGTCAAGAATTATATCGCGATGATTTGATATAAAAAGGTAGGATGTATTTTTTTTTAACTTTTCGAAACCTGAAGTCGATAGGCCTTCGGAGCTTTTTTCAAGTACTTTTCTAATGGTTTCGTATATAAAATTACACTGAAAATCTCTTATAGAATGTGTTTTGCGAAGCTGGTTTTTCCAGACTTCGTCGTCTACTCCAGGAAAAGCAAAATTCATCATTGCTTTAAGCATCGGGTGTTTTAATGAGTCTTGTAAAGCGGAGTTTACTTCGGCATCATAATAAGGACGAATGGTATCAAATTTAGACATGTTGTAACTTAGATTATTCCTACAAAGAACGGATTTTTTTTTGGAAATATAATTAACAGTTTCTAAAAATGGACAAAGCATTTTTAGTTGTAATCCTAGCAATTTCTTCGGTTGGAAGATTGTAAATTTCCGATAGTTTCTTAGCAACTAAAGCGACATGAGCACTTTCGTTTCGTTTTCCTCGAAAAGGAGCTGGTGCTAGGTAAGGAGAGTCGGTTTCTAGCACGATATTTTCAATATTTATTTGATGTAAAAACTGATCTATTTTTCCGTTTTTAAAAGTTACAACGCCGCCAATTCCTAGTTTCATGTTGTATGAAATGGCTTGCAAGGCTTGCTCGTAATTTCCAGAAAAACAATGAAAAACGCCAAATAAATCATCGCCTTTTTCGAGTTCTAGGATTTCGAAAATTTCCTCGAAAGCATCACGACCATGAATGTTTATAGGTAGTTTATACTTTTTTGCTAATTGTATTTGATACTGAAATGCTTTTTTTTGAATATTTAAAGTGGTTTTGTCCCAATATAAATCGATGCCAATTTCGCCAATAGCGGCAAATTTTCTTTTAGCTAATTGGGTTTCTACATGTTGCAATTCTTCGAGGTAATTTTCTTTTACATAACAAGGGTGCAAACCCATCATTAGGAATATGTTTTTAGGATATTGGGCTTCTAAGTCATACATTTTTTGGGTATAACTAGCATCTATCGAAGGAATGAAGAGCCGAGAAACTCCTCTTGAAATTGCATTTTTAATCATTTCATCTCGATCGGAATCAAACTCGTTAGCATATAAATGAGTATGCGTATCTATTAATGGCATTTATTTGTTTTTTGCATCAAAATTAAAAAAAAATGTCACAAAAAAAGAGATTCCCAATGTTTTTGAATAATTTGAGGAATCTCTGTGTTGTTTTTTAGAATTTGTATTAATGCTTAATTCAAATTTTTTCTGTCATTTCTTTTTCACTATTGATGATATGTGCCATGTTCTTAATCAAATTATCGTGTTTTTTTACAAACGGATTGGTTTGGTCCCAGACATAACCAGCTAGTACAGCGCAAATTTTACGTTTTACATCTGGATTTTCTGGCTGATGAAAAAATAAAGTTTGTAAGTTTCCTGTGTACCATTCTTTTACATAAGTGGTAAAAACGTTAATACCACGACGCATATATTCTGTAAATTCGGTTTCCCAATTTACAGTAATTCCTTGGGTTTCTTTGATAAATAATTTAGCGGCAAGCATTCCAGATTCTGTCGCAAAAGCAACACCTGAAGAAAAAACGGGGTCTAAAAATTCAGAACTGTTTCCAGTTAATGCAAAACCGTCGCCGTACATGCTTTTTACAGATCGAGAATAGTTTTCTAATTTTACAGGTTCGAAAGCAAACTCGACACCACCAAAACGGTTAATGTAATAGTCGGACATTTTAATAGCATTGTTTAAAGCTTCAATTTTATTATTGTCTTGAGATAATGAGTTAATAAAATGAGTTGGCCCAACAACACCTAAACTTGTATTTCCGTTAGAAAAAGGAATTACCCATAACCAAACTTCGGTTTCTAAAATATCAAAAGAGATTAAAGTTCCTTCTTCTCCTTGGGGTCTATTTATATCGACTACGTGTGTGAATATTGCTGAATGGGGGTCTAATTTAGAGGGTGTGTCTAAATCCAGTAATCTTGGCAAAACCCTTCCGTAACCGCTAGAATCGATGATAAATTTAGCATGAATTTCTTTTTCAACACCCTTTTTATCTTTCACAACAGTGATAGAATTTTTTCCTTCAAAAGCCACAGATATTACTTCACTTTCAAACTCTAAATCGATGCCTTTACGAATTACTTCTTGTGCCATCGTGTTATCGAAATCGGCTCTAGGTACTTGCCAAGTCCAATCCCAACCTTCGCCGTATTTATTACTAAAATCGAAAACGCATATTTCTTGACCACGAATAAAACGAGCACCTAATTTTTTTTCAAAATTCATTGCCTCGAGAGATTCTAATAATCCTGCTTCTGCAAAATGATCCATAACACGGGGAATTAAGCTTTCGCCAACAACGATTCTTGGAAACTTTGTCTTTTCGACAACTTTTACTTTAATGTTGTTATTGTGTAGGTGAGATGCCGAAACACAACCAGACGGACCAGCACCAATTACCAAAACATCGACAAACTCTTTTAGCATGTTTAAAATATTACTGATTAATACCTATATTTGTGACTTCAAAGTTAACAACATTAATTTCAATAAAAAATTAATTTACTAAAATAAAAGGAGTTAAAATGAATATTATTAATGAGTTTTTAAGCTTAAAAGAATTTGAAGCGATAGTTTTTAATGATTCTAAAATAGAGATAAGCGACATTGTTTTAGATAGGGTAAATAAAAGTTTCGATTTTCTTAAAGCGTTTTCCGAAAATAAAGTAATTTATGGTGTAAATACAGGTTTTGGGCCTATGGCACAATATCGTATAAAAGACCAAGACAGGCTTCAGTTACAATATAATTTAATTAGAAGTCATTGCTCAGGAACAGGAAAACCTTTGAATCCGCTTTGTGTAAAAGCAGCAATTTTAGCAAGACTTAATACGCTTTCGTTAGGAAATTCTGGCGTTCACCCGTCATTAATTTACTTGATGAAGGAATTAATAAATAAGGATATTACACCCTTAATTTTCGAGCATGGTGGCGTTGGCGCTAGTGGCGATTTAGTACAATTAGCACATTTAGCACTAGTGCTTATAGGCGAAGGCGAAGTTTTTTATAAAGGCGAAAGAAGACTAACGCAAGAGGTTTTCGAATTAGAAAACTTGAAGCCTATTCAAGTCGAAATTAGAGAAGGATTGGCACTAATGAACGGTACTTCTGTAATGACAGGAATAGGGGTTGTAAATGTGCATAATGCTAATAAATTATTAGATTGGTCGCTTAAGTTTTCTTGTGCAATAAACGAAATTGTACAAGCTTATGATGATCATTTTTCGGCAGAATTAAACAACACAAAACGCCATAAAGGACAACGTGAAGTGGCCGAAAAGATGAGAACACACTTGGCAGACAGTACACTAATTAGAAAAAGAGAAGACCATTTATATACTGGCGAAAATACCGAAGATGTATTTAAAGAAAAAGTGCAAGAATACTATTCTTTGCGTTGCGTACCACAAATTTTAGGTCCCGTTTTAGAAACTATAAACAATGCAGCTTCAATTCTAGAAGACGAATTTAATTCTGCAAACGACAATCCGATTATCGATGTAAAAAACCAACATGTTTATCATGGTGGGAATTTTCATGGAGACTATATTTCTCTCGAAATGGATAAGCTAAAAGTTGTTATCACAAAATTGACGATGCTTGCAGAGAGACAACTAAATTATTTGTTAAATTCGAAAATTAACGAAATTTTGCCTCCATTTGTAAACCTAGGAACTTTAGGTTTCAATTTCGGGATGCAAGGCGTTCAGTTTACAGCAACATCAACAACTGCCGAAAATCAAATGCTATCTAACCCCATGTATATTCACAGTATTCCCAACAACAACGACAATCAAGATATTGTAAGTATGGGAACAAATGCTGCGGTGATTACAGCAAAAGTTATCGAAAACGCATTCGAAGTTTTAGCAATAGAACTTATTACCATTGTACAAGCTATAGATTGTTTAGACCAAAAAGAGGCGGTTTCATCGGTAACAAGAAAAATGTATGATGAGGTTCGAAAAATAATTCCAACATTTACTCAGGATCAAGTAATGTATCCTTTTGTGCAAAATGTAAAAGACTATTTGATAAATAATTAATACATTAGCATTAGGTTTTTACTCAAAAAACACACAAACTATGAAACCACAGATTTACAAATGTCAAAAAATAGATGTTAAAAAAAGGAGTAAAAAAGTAATATTTTTTTTGGTATTACTGATGCAATTTGCAAACGCTCAGGAACTTGCATTGGTAAGAAAAGAAGGTAAGTTTGGTTATATTTCTAAAACAGGAGAATTTGCCATTATGCCCCAATTTAAAACAGCAAAAAACTTCTCCGAAGGTTTGGCCGCTGCCGAGGAAAACAAAAAATGGGGTTTCATAAATACCAAAGGCGAATGGATAATTCCTGCCACTTTTGATGATGTAAAATATTTTAACAGCGGATATTGTGTGGTTGCCAAAGACAAAAAATGGTTCTATATAAACAAAAAAGGAGAACAACAAAAAGCACCAAATTCCGATAAAGTTTATGATTTTGAAGAAGGTGTTGCATTTATAAAACAAGGAGACAAAATAGGATTAATTAACACAAAACTAACAGTAATCCTAGAGCCAAAATACGACGTTATAAAATCATTTCAAAACGGATTTGCAAGAGTAAAAAATAATGACCGTTGGGGAATTATAGATAAAACAGGAAAGATTGTTGTCGAAATTATATATGACGACATAGGAGATTATTACAAAAAAACGACTTGGGCAAAAAATGGCACTGCATTTGGATTAGTAATTTTAGGAAAATTTAAAGCGATTGAAGGCGTCGATAAAATTTGGGATTTTCTAGCGCAAGACTTAACTTATGCCAAGAAAAACGAAAAAATAGGATTCATAGACTTAAAAGGAAACTGGATTATCGAACCCAAGTTCGACAAAGCAAGAGCATTCGTAAAAAACTTAGCGCCAGTTCAAATAGGTAAAAAATGGGGTTATGTAAACCTAAAAGGAACCATTGCGATAGAACCATTATATAATGATGCCGAGATTTTTAGTGCCGATGGTTTAGCACCCGTAAAAGACAAAGAATGGGGGTTTATAAATGAAACAGGAAAACTAGTTGTTCCTTGCGAATACGGTATTACAGCAGGTCTTTTTGCCATGTTTAGAGACGACGAAAAAGGATTTGTAAACGGTTTGGCAAGGGTAAAAAAAGAAAAAAAGTGGGGTTTCCTAAAAATAAATGGGGAAGCATTGGCAAACCAATGGTTTGATAGTGCAGAACCTTTTAAAAAATAATATAACGTTCGCCAAGCGGGCTAAGTTTACCAAGAATTGCCACATTTTTTTTTAAATGACAAATATAAAATCGTGTAATTCATGGTTGAAACACTAAATTTAGTACCCCTAGCCAAAAACATTTAAAATTCATCATTCAAAAAAAAAGGTTAAGTATGAAATGTGCTTTAGTAACAGGAGGTTCAAGAGGAATAGGTAGTGCAATTTGCAAAAAATTAGCAACAGATTCTGATTACCATATTCTCATAAATTATAAAGAGAACAAACAAGCTGCAGAACAAACGCTCGAAGAAGTCTTAAAATTAGGCGGAAAAGGAGAAATTATCCAATTTGGCGTTTGTAATTTTGAAGAAGTAAAAAACGTACTCACCCAATGGCAAGAGGCAAATCCAGAGGCGATTGTTGAAGTTATTGTAAACAATGCAGGAATTGCAAAAGACGGATTGTTTATGTGGATGACTCCCGAAGATTGGACAAGTGTGATAAATACCAGTTTGAACGGATTTTTTAATGTAACCAACTTTTTTATTCAAAAAATGTTACGCAACAAATACGGACGAATCGTAAATATGGTCTCTGTTTCGGGCGTAAAAGGAACACCAGGACAAACCAATTATTCTGCCGCAAAAGGAGCAGTTGTTGCCGCTACAAAAGCATTAGCACAAGAAGTAGGCAAACGAAATATTACCGTAAATGCCGTTGCTCCAGGATTTATAAGAACAGATATGACTAGTAATCTTGACGAAAAAGAACTCGTAAAAATGGTGCCTGCAAATCGTTTCGGAGAAGCCGAAGAAGTGGCAGACTTAGTGAGTTTTCTAGTATCAAGAAAATCAAGTTATATTACAGGAGAAGTTATTAATATTAATGGGGGAATTTATTCTTAAAAAATTATAAATGAATAAAAGAGTTGTCATTACCGGAATGGGAATTTACTCCTGCATAGGAACTTCATTAGACGAGGTTAAAAATTCATTATACGAAGGCAAATCGGGAATTGTTATCGATCCAGAACGGTCAGCATTTGGTTTCCAATCCTCGCTCACAGGAATGGTTCCCAAACCAGAATTAAAAAATTTACTTTCCCGAAGACAAAGAATAAGTCTTGGGGAAGAAACAGAATATGCCTATATGGCAACCATCGAAGCTCTTAAAAATGCCAAAATAGACGATACCTTTTTTAATGATAATGAGGTAGGAATTATGTACGGAAACGACAGCGTTTCTAAAGCAATCATTGAAGCTACCGACATAATTCGTGAAAAAAAAGACACTTCGCTCATAGGCTCTGGGGCGATTTTTAAATCGATGAATTCGACCGTAACCATGAATCTTTCTACTATTTTCAAACTAAGAGGAATAAATCTGACTATTAGTGCCGCTTGCGCCAGCGGTTCACATTCAATAGGTTTGGCTTATTTTCTGATAAAAAGTGGTTTTCAAGACATGATTATTTGCGGCGGAGCACAAGAAATAAACAAATATGCGATGAGCAGTTTTGACGGTTTGGGTGTTTTTTCGCCAAGACAAGACGAGCCAACTAAAGCATCTAGACCTTTCGATGCTTCTCGCGACGGATTAGTACCAAGTGGCGGTGGCGCAACTTTAATTTTAGAAAGTTACGAATCGGCAATAAAACGAGGAGCAAATATTATTGCAGAAGTTATAGGCTACGGATTTTCATCAAATGGAGGACATATTTCTACACCAAATGTCGAAGGACCAGCCACAGCCATGCAAAGAGCACTCGACGAAGCTAACGTAAAAGCTAGCGAGATAGATTATATTAATGCACACGCAACATCAACACCAGTTGGCGACGGAAACGAAGCCAAAGCAATATTAGAAGTTTTTGGCGAAAGCAATCCTTATGTAAGTTCTACAAAATCTATGACAGGTCACGAATGTTGGATGGCAGGAGCAAGCGAAGTTATATACTCGATACTCATGATGCAAAACGATTTTATCGCACCAAACATCAATTTAGAGAATCCAGATGAAGATGCAATAAAATTAAATTTAGTGAAAACAACGTTAAATAAAAAAATTGATATATTTTTGTCAAATTCCTTCGGATTTGGAGGAACAAATTCGGCATTAGTTATAAAAAAGTTTAAAAAGGGTGATGAATAAAGAAGAAATAGTAAAAAAAATAAATGATTTTTTGGTCGATGAGTTCGAAGTAAATCAAGATGATATTCAACCTGAAGCCAATCTAAAAGACACTTTAGGATTAGATAGTTTAGATTATGTAGATTTGGTAGTTTCTGTCGAATCTAATTTTGGTGTAAAACTAGTCGAAGTAGATTTTGTAGGAGTAGCTTCTTTTCAAAGTTTTTATGACTTAATCGAAAATAAAATTAAACTTAAAGGATAATCTAGACCTTTAGATTTAAAAGCAGCTTTTGCAATCTAACATCTAAAAATTAAAATCTAAAAATCCACAATGGCTCAATGGGAAGGAAAATCTAAAGGAACAGTATTGGGGTATAAGATTTTTGTTTTTTTTATAAAAAAAGCAGGAATCAAGACGGCCTATTTTATTCTTTATTTTGTAGCGACTTATTATTTTCTTTTTCTAAAAAAGAGCAATCGAGCTATTTTTTACTACTTCAAAGAACGGTTAGGATATTCTTATTTCAAATCAAAAAAAATGGTTTTCAGGAGTTATTATACTTTTGGACAAACCATTCTCGACAAAGTTTCTATTTCGGCAGGAATGCGAGATAAATTTTCTTACGAATTTGATGGCGTAGAAATATTAAAAAAACTGTTAGAAGAAAAGAAAGGAGGCGTTCTTATTAGTGCACACATTGGAAACTTCGAAATAGCAGAACATTTTTTTAGCGAAATAGATGTCGATTTTCAAATAAACCTTGTTACTACAGATTTAGAGCATTCTGCAATAAAAAATTATCTCGAAAAAATTTCAAAAAAATCAGGCATTAAACTTATTCTGATACAAGATGATTTATCCCATATTTTCGAAATAAATGCAGCTTTAGCAAGAAACGAATTGGTTTGTTTTACAGGCGATAGGTATTTTGAAGGCGTAAAATCATTAACAGAAAAATTATTAGGACAGGAAGCAAAATTTCCTGCAGGACCATTTCTTATTGCTTCAAGATTAAAAGTTCCAGTAGTTTTTGTTTATGTAATGAAAGAGCCTAATTTGCACTATCATTTATACACCAGAGAAGCAAAAGTAAACCATCGCAACGAAAAAGCATTGCTAAAAGAATATACACAAAGCCTCGAATCGATGCTAAAAGAATACCCATTGCAATGGTTTAATTATTTCGATTTTTGGACTCAATTAGAAAAAGAAAACAAATAAAAGACTAACGTACTGAAAATTAAAAAGTAAGATTTAATGTTTCTTCGCTTTCGTAGAGTCGTAATTCGTAATTATTTATACAACTTCAAAACATATTATGGAAGAATTTGATACAATTATAATAGGTTCGGGAGTAGGAGGATTAGCAACAGCGCTTTGTTTGTCAAGAGCAGGGCAAAAAGTTTTAGTGCTAGAACAGCATTATGTGCCCGGAGGCTGGAGCCATAGTTTTACTATAAACGGGCAACGGTTTAGTCCAGGAGTTCATTACATGGGTCTGGTAGATGAAGGTTACTCGACAAATAACTTATATAAAGGATTAGGAATTGCAAATGATCTTGTGTTTTTTAGAATGAACAAAAAGGGTTATGATCATTGTATTATTGATGATAAAAAATTCGACCTTCCAGCAGGCACAAAAAATCTAGAAGCTAGTCTTATTAAAGCATTTCCAAAAGAAGAAAAAAACATAAAAGAATACCTTTATTTAATTCAAAAAGTTAATGAGGAATTACAATTGATACCAACATTAAAAGGATTTTGGCAAAATATAACAGTACCTTTTAGAACAAAACATTTTGGAAAATTTGCACTATTTAACCTAAAACGAGTTATCGATTGGCATATAAAAGACCCAATGCTAAAAGCGGTACTCAACTCACAATGTGGCGATCATGGTTTACCACCAAATAAAGCCAGTTTTCCAGTACATTGTTCGGTCATGAACCACTATCTTGAAGGCGGTTTTTACCCTATGGGTGGCGGTGGCGGTATTGTAAAAGCAATGACAAACAAAATAAAAAGTCATGCAGGAATAATTAGAACACAACAATCGGTTGCTAAAATTTTACTAAAAGACAATAAAGCTTACGGAGTTCAATTAGCAGATGGAACACAAATTTTGGCAAAAAATATAGTTTCTAATGCAGATCCAACCGTGACGTTTCTAAAATTAATAGGAAGTGAAAACATTAGTAAAAAATTAAACAAAAAATTAACAAACACCAAATATTCAGTTACCTCACTAATTCTTTTTCTAACATTAGATATAGATGTAACCAAACTAGGCATAGATTCCGGAAATATCTGGAGGTTTAAAGACGAAAATTTAGACCAACATTTTGAAACATTAACAAAAGGAGACATTCTTTCAGACGACGAATTTCCAGCCCTTTTCTTAAGCTGTTCTACCTTAAAAGACCCTACAAGTTTCAACGGACGATATTATAATTTTGAAGCAGTTACTTATGTAGATTATGCTAGTTTTAAACAATTTGAGGGTATAAATGATTATCATTGTCTAGAATACCAGAAATTTAAAGAAAGAATCATCGAAAAATTCATGAATAGCATCGAAAAAATGATTCCAAACGCAAAACAACACATTGCGCAAGTCGAACTGGGAACACCAAAAACCAACCAATTTTATATAAATGCAACACAAGGAAATGTGTACGGAACCGAAAAAACTTTAAGCCAAATAGGCCCATTTGCTTATAAAAACAAAACCGAAATAGATAATTTATACCTTTGTGGTGCAAGTACATTATCTCACGGTGTAACAGGCGCAACTTTCTCAGGCATAGAAACAGCAGCAAGAATTCTAAATTGTACAAAAGACGATTTGCTAATAGAAGAACCAAACCAGAAACTACGAATTTATGATGCCGAAGACAAAACAACTTGGCCAGAATGGATACATGTAAAACGTTCGGATAAAGTGAGAAATTTCAAACAAGTTGCAAACACTTAAAAAGCAGAAAATGAAAAACATTCTCGTTATATATTATTCTCAATCAGGGCAATTAGAATCTATTGCAAGAAATATTGCAAAACCATTATTAAATTCTGATGAGGTTAATGTAGTGTTTCACGAAATTCAATTAGAAAAACCTTTCCCATTTCCATGGAATAAAGACGCTTTTTTTGATGCTTTTCCAGAATCTTTTTTGCAAATACCAACTGCTTTAAAACCCGTTCCCACCGAAATATTAAACACAAAATTCGATTTAATCCTTCTGCATTATCAAGTTTGGTATTTGTCGCCATCTATTCCAATTAATTCATTTCTAAAAAGCTCCGAAGCCAAAACACTTTTCAATAATACACCAGTTGTAACCATCAGCGGTTCTAGAAATATGTGGGTTATGGCACAAGAAAAAATTAAAGTTTTATTAAAAAGCAACAATGCACAACTTAAAGGAAATATAGCATTGGTAGATAGAGTAGGTAATTTAATAAGCGTGATTACCATTGTAGAATGGATGTTTTCTGGAGTAAAAAAGAAATACCTAGGTATTTTTCCTTTGCCAGGAGTTTCCGAAAAAGATATTGTCGAATCATCAAAATTTGGAGAAATAATCTTCAAAAACCTTCAAAACAATAATTTCGATAACCTTCAAGCCCAATTATTAGAAAGCAAGGCCGTAAAAATAAGTTCCTATTTAGTTAAAGTTGACAAAACAGCTAACAAAATCTTTAATAAATGGTCTAATATTATCAATAATAAAAAACAATCAAGAAAAACATGGCTAAAAATATTTAATATCTATTTGTGGCTTGCAATCTGGTTAATCTCACCAATTGTGTATATATTGCATCTTTTTTTATATCCATTTTATATTAAAAAAATTAGAAGAGAAAAAGCTTATTATCAAGGCGTTTAAAATACAATAATAATATTATGTTTGATGTTTACATTACAAAATCTGGAAAATATTTACCAAACAAAGTAATCTCGAACGATGAGATGGAAAACTTTTTGGGTCTTATAAATGAAGCAACATCTAAAGCAAGAAGAATAATTTTACGCAACAACAAAATTGTAGCCCGTTATTATGCAATTGATGAAAACGGAAATAGCACACACAGCAATGCCGAACTAACAAAAAACGCCATAACTGAATTGTTTGACGAAAGTTTTACAGCCCAAGACATGCAATTATTATCCTGCGGAACATCTACACCAGATGTATTCTTGCCATCTCACGCAGCGATGGTTCACGGATTGTTAAAAAACAAATCGGTCGAGCTAAATTCCTCAACAGGAGTTTGTTGTGCAGGAATGAACTCATTAAAATTCGGTTACCTTTCGGTAAAATCTGGAAACACAAAAAACGCAGTTTGTACAGGTTCAGAAAAAGTATCTACTTGGATGAAATCTGAAAAATACGAACAAGAAGTTGCCAATTTAAAACACCTAGAAGAGCAACCCATAGTAGCGTTCAAGAAAGATTTTTTACGCTGGATGTTGTCTGACGGAGCAGCCGCTTTCCTATTAGAAAACGAACCAAAAGGCGAAAGATCACTCAAAATAGAATGGATGGAAGCCTTCTCTTACGCTCACGAACTCGAAGTTTGTATGTATGCGGGTGGCGATAAATTAGAAAACGGAGAATTAAAACCTTGGAGTGATTACCATCCTGAGCAATGGCTCAACGAATCTATATTTTCTATCAAACAAGACGTAAAATTATTAGACAAAAACATTTTAATAAAAGGAGCGCAAAGCATGAAAGAAGCGTTAGATAAAAATAAGGTTTCAGCAGATCAAATAGATTATTTCTTGCCCCATGTTTCCTCTCATTATTTTGTTGAAGGGCTAAAAAAATCTTTCGCCGAAAACGGAATGGTAATTCCAAGCGAAAAATGGTTTATGAACCTTGCACAAGTAGGAAACGTAGGATCTGCTTCAATATATTTGGCATTAAATGAATTAATGAATTCTGGAAAACTTAAAAAAGGAGACAAAATTCTTTTATCAGTACCAGAAAGCGGGCGATTTTCGTATGCCTATGCTTATTTAACTGTTTGCTAGAAAAATATGGAAACATCAAATGCTATTTTTGAAAAAGAGTTTGTAGAAAATTTGTTGCCACAAAAGTTTCCTTTTGTCATGGTCGATAAAATGTACTCTTATACCGAAACCTCTTTAATTTCAGGACTAAAAATACAAAGTGATAATATTTTTTATCATAACGGAAGCTTCGTGGAAGCTGGATTAGTAGAACATATGGCGCAATCAGTAGCGTTACACACAGGATATCAATTTTATTTAAAACAAGAACCTGCGCCAACAGGTTACATAGGTTCGATTAAAGATATTGAGATAAAAGAATTACCAAAATTAGATGAAGAAATTCAAACAACAGTTTCTATTCTTCAAGAATTTGGAGGAATAACTTTAGTTGATATTGTTACAAAATTAAATGGTGTAGAAATCGCTACTGGCCAAATGAAAACGGTTTTAGCCAAATAATTTCAATAAGAAATGGATACAACTATAGACATAAAAAACTATTTGCCTCATCGTAAGCCTTTTTTAATGGTTGATATGATTCTGATAATGGATGAAGAAAAAGTTGAAACCATTTTTGAAATAAAAAGCGATAATATATTTATTCAAAACAATACTTTTATAGAAGCTGGATTAATAGAAAATGCGGCTCAAACCTGTTCTTCAATTGTTGCAAAAGATTATTTTGTAGATGAAAATAATGAAGACAAATCTGGCGTAGATGTGGTTGGCTTCATAAGTGCAATAAAATCATTAAAAATTCATAAACTTCCAGAGGTTGGAAGTACAATCAAAACAATTTCAACTTTAGTATCAAAATTCGTAACAGACGATTATAGTTTATGTACTATGAGTTGTCAAACGTTCAATAATGAAGAGTTACTTTTAGAAGGAGAGATTAATCTTTTTATTCAAGAAAATCATTCAAAACAATAGAAAGCTATGAAAGAAAACGAAGTTCCTCAAGACAAAGGCAATCTTTCTAAAAGCAACATGAAAGAATTGGTTTATGCAACCGATGAAAAAGGCAATTATACAACCGCTTTGAGCACTGGTTGGGAACCAAAAACGATAGCGCTTTCTAATTCTATTGATGAAATAAACGAACGAATTGCTACTGCAAAAGAACAAGTAAAAAATGCTGAAGTAAGTCCAATTGTTTATTTTATGGAATGCTCTAAAATGGATATTGGTGTGCTGTCTAGTTACGTTGGTATGTGGCAATGGCGCGTAAAAAGACATTTCAAACCTACCATTTTTGTTAAATTAAGTGATACCACTTTACAGAAATATGCCGAAACTTTTAATATTTCGGTTCATGAATTAAGAAATTTTAAAACAGATTAATGGAAATCAATTTCACACATCATCAATCTGCACATTGCGAAAACGGAGTAGCTTCTAATTTGCTTAAAAACAATGGTTTGAATATTAGTGAACCTATGGTTTTCGGTATTGGATCAGGGCTTTTCTTTGTTTATTTACCATTTATAAAAGTAAATTATGCACCAGCAATAAGTTACAGACCAATGCCTGGTGCTATTTTTAACAAATTAGCAAAACGATTAGGATTAAAAATAAAAAGGCAAAAATTTTCTAGCGAAGCCAATGCTACAAAAGCTTTGGATGAAAATCTGAAAAATAACATTCCTACAGGATTGCAAGTGGGTGTTTATAATTTGAGTTATTTTCCAGACGAATATCGTTTTCATTTCAACGCTCATAATTTAGTCGTTTACGGCAAAACCGAAACCGATTATCTTATTAGCGATCCAGTAATGGAAACCGTGACAACACTCACACATCAAGAACTAAATAAAGTACGTTTTGCCAAAGGAGCTTTTGCGCCAAGAGGACAAATGTATTACCCAATTCATATTCCTGCTACTATCGATTTAAAAAGTGCTATTATCAAAGGAATTAAGAATACTTGCCGAGATATGTTAGCTCCTGCGCCCATTATTGGTGTTAGAGGAATAAAGTTTGTAGCCAGTCGAATTAGAAAATGGCCAGTTAAACACGGAACCAAAAAAGCCAATCATTATCTAGCTCAAATGGTTAGAATGCAAGAAGAAATAGGTACTGGTGGTGGCGGTTTTCGATTTATTTATGCCGCTTTTTTGCAAGAATCAGCTGTGATTTTAGAAAACGAAAAACTAAAAGAACTGTCACTAGAAATGACAATAATTGGCGATTTATGGCGAGATTTTGCCGTAAACGCTTCTAGAGTTTATAAAAATAGAAGCACACAGGCGGATGTTTACAATACCATTGCCGATCAACTATTAGATATTGCCAATAAAGAAGAAGTTTTTTTTAAAAAATTAAAAGTGGCTGTTTCTTGAAATTGAAGAGTCGTTTTGTTTCAAAAAAACTATATTTGTGCAATGCCAGATTTGAATAAAATATTTTTGTTTCGTATGTTGCACATTGAGAATATTTCGCATATTCTGCAATATGGTATTACACATGTTAGTTCAAAAAACACTAATAAAGATTATATCCCTATTGGTGATGAGAGCTTAATCAATACAAGAGGCGAATTTTTATTAAATAATGGTAATAAACTCGGAGATTATATACCATTTTACTTTGGCGTACTAACCCCAATGCTCTATGTTATACAAAAAGGGTACAATAACGTTAAGACAACTTCCGCAGAAAATATTGTATATTTAGTATGTTCTATTCAAAAAATTATAGACAACAATTTAGAGTTTATTTTTACCGATGGTCATGCTATTGATGCAATGAGTACCCAATACTCTTTAGCAGAGATTAGTGAGATAGAAAGTTTGTTAGATTTTAAAACTATAAAAGACAGAAACTTTAAAGACCCGAACGATTTGGATAAAACGAGAAGAAAACAAGCGGAATTTTTGGTAGCGAGTGACGTCCCATCAAGTGCTATTGTTGGTTTTATAACTTATAATGAAAATACCCAAAACAAGTTGATTGAATTAGGAATTGTAGAAGCAAAGATAAAAATTATTAAAAATTATTATTTTTAAAGATATGATACATTATAAAAGTGCTAATTTATTAGAAAGCGAAGCAGAGGCATTGGTTAATACTGTTAATACTATAGGTGTTATGGGTAAAGGAATTGCTTTGCAGTTCAAAAACCAATATCCTAATAATTATAAGTTATATGTTGCTGCCTGCAAAGTAAAAGAAGTACAAGTTGGCAAATTATTTGTTACCGTAGAAACCTCTTTGTTAGGGGGAGAAAAAATAATTATTAATTTTCCTACTAAAACAGATTGGCGCAAACCATCGGAATACAACTATATTGAAGCTGGTTTGCAAGATTTAGTTAAAGTAATCAGAGAAAAAGATATTAAATCTATTGCTATTCCATCGCTTGGAGCAGGAAATGGAGGTTTAGATTGGAATAAAGTAAAAATAATAATGGAACAATATTTAACCAATGTTAATTGTGATATTTACATCTATCAACCCAATGCAGCAATACAAGAAGGATTAAAAAAAGAAAGAGTAAAACTAACACCTGCAAGAGCAATGCTACTATCAGTATTGTTTGATTTAGTTAAAAACGGGGAATTTGTTTCCGAATTTTCAGCTGAAAAAATAGCTTATTTTTTACAACGATTTGGAGCAAAAGAAAGTTTCAAACTAGAGTTTCAACCCAATTTTTATGGACCATATTCAGGAAAGGTTAAACACGTTTTATATCATTTGAATGGAAGTTATATTTCAGGTTATAGCTCTAAAGACAAAAAGCCATTTGACGAATTAAGTTTAATGGTTGATGCAGAAAAAGAAGTAAATATCTATTTAGATGGTCAAGAAAATGAAAAGTATAAATTGATAGTGCTAAAAACCAAAATGTTTTTATCTGGTTTTTATGCTGATTTTGGTTTGGAATTATTATCTACAATAGATTTTATTATAGCCGAAAAACAAGTAAAATCTATTGAAGATATTACCAAACATCTTGAAAATTGGAGTCATAGAAAAAAGACAATGTTTACCAATCCAAAATTTATTGCGCTTGCTGTTCAAAATATCGAAAAACATCTAGCGTAAGCATAATCCCTAATGAAACCCATTATCCAAATAACCCAACTCTCCAAAAAGTACAAAGATGCCGAAATGTATTCTTTGAGCGACTTTACACTTTCTATATACGAAGGTCAAATTTTTGGTTTGTTAGGCCCAAATGGCGCTGGAAAAACAACTCTAATATCCATGCTTTGCGGATTAGTAAAACCAACATCAGGAGGTTTTTCGATTGATGATTTGACGTATGCAAAAAATTCTAGCGAGATAAAAAAAATCATTGGAGTAGTTCCTCAAGAATATGCCTTATATCCCACATTAACCGCAAGAGAAAACTTACTATATTTTGGAAGTATGTATGGTTTGAAAGGGAATGATTTAAAAGAAAAAGTAATCGAAAGCCTTGATTTATTAGGATTGTTGAAATTTGCCGACAAACGAATAGAAACTTTTTCTGGCGGAATGAAACGCCGAATTAATCTAATCGCAGGGATTTTGCACAATCCAAAAGTGCTTTTTCTAGACGAGCCAACAGTGGGTGTCGATGTGCAATCTAAAAATGCCATTATCGATTATCTAAAAAAACTTAACAAAAACGGAACAACCATAATTTATACTTCGCACCATTTATCCGAAGCACAGGATTTTTGTACCGATATTGCTATTGTCGATAGAGGGAAAATTTACGCAGAAGGAACACCAAATAATTTGATTGCTTCTACTGCAAACGCTCGAAATTTGGAAGACGTTTTTATTGCATTAACCGGAAAAGAATTGCGAGATGATATATAAATTGTTCATGTCGGTTTACAAAGAATTCCTACTCTTAAAAAGAGATATAGGTGGCGTTGTCATTCTGTTTATCATGCCATTGGTACTTATAATTACAGTAACTTTAATTCAGGACAGCACTTTCAAAACGGTTAGCGATGCCAAAATCCCCATTCTTTTGGTAGATAACGACAAAGGAAATGTATCTAAAACGGTTTTCGATAATTTACAAAAAAGCAATATTTTTACGGTTGTGACCAAAATAAATGACGAACAACTAACCGAATCATCGGCTAAAGAAGCTGTTTTTAAAGGGAAATATCAATTAGCTATCATTATTCCAGAAAAACTAAGTGCCGATTTACAATCTAAAATCGACCAAAATGTCGAAAAAATTACGGCTAGTTTAGGAATGAGCGATACTTTGGCGAAAGCCGAAAAGACTACAATTGTCAATCAAAAAGAGGTAAAATTGTATTTTGATCCTGCGGTACAAATGAGTTTCAAAAATGCAGTCATGAGTTCTATTGATAAGATGATTTCTCAAATTGAAACCAAATCAATTTATGCTACTTTCCAAGCGCAATTAGGAGAAGAAACAACCAGTTTCGAACAAAAAAGTTTTATCACATTCAAAGAAATTGTTCCAAAAGTAAATAATGAAGAAATTATTCCAAATTCGGTACAACACAATGTACCAGCTTGGACTTTGTTTGCCATTTTCTTTATTGTAATTCCATTATCTATAAACATTGTAAAAGAAAAATCGCAAGGAACTTTTGTTCGTTTACGTACCAATCCAGTTTCTAATGTAATTGTAATTGCTGGCAAAACAATAACGTATTTAATCATTTGTATGATTCAGTTTTACATGATGATTTTAGTGGCAATTTTCTTATTTCCACACATAGGTTTACCATCATTAAATGTAGAAGGTAACTTATTTTTGATGAGTATAGTAGCGCTATTTTCAGGATTTGGTGCCATTGGCTTCGGAATATTATTAGGAACAATTGCCAAAACACAAGAACAATCGGCTCCGTTTGGCGCCACTTCTGTCATTATATTGGCAGCCATAGGTGGTATTTGGGTTCCTGTTTTTGCTATGCCAAAAATGATGCAACTCATAGCGCAATCTTCTCCTATGAATTGGGGATTGAATGCCTTTTATGATGTGCTTTTGCGTCATGGTTCTATAGTAGATATTCTACCAGAAATAAGTTTATTATTTTTATTTTTCATAATTACCACAACCATTGCCTTGCAGTATGATAAGAAGAAAAGAGCAGTTTAACGAAGCAAAGGAGTTAAGCATTTCACACGAAATTAGAGTTCGTTTTAACGAAACAGATCCATTAGGAATTGTTTGGCATGGCTATTATATTACTTATTTTGAAGACGGTCGTGAAGCGTTTGGCCGTCATCACGGACTATCATATCTCGATATTTTCGATAGTGGATTTACAACGCCAATTGTCAAATCTACTTGCGAACACAAGTTGTCTTTGCGTTATGGCGATGTAGCTCGAATAGAAACTACCATTGTAAATACGCCTGCTGCCAAAATGATTTATAGATATGTTATTTATGATGCCAATAACGAAATTGCTTGTACAGGCGAAACTGTTCAGGTTTTTTTAGATAAAAATGGAGATTTAATGCTAACCAATCCGCCTTTTTATGAGGAATGGAAACGTAAAGTGGGTTTAATAAAATAAGAATGACAAAAGAAGTATTTATTACCGAAACAAACTGCATTACACCCATCGGGTTTAACGTTACCACCAATATTCAAAATATTGAGAGAGGCTTTTCTGGTATTCAATTACATCAGAATGCCATGTTGAACAAACCATTTTATGCGTCAACAATCGATAATAAGGAATTAAATACGGCTTTCGCCAAAATTACGCAGTCACAAAATTACTCCCGATTAGAAAAAATGATGATTTTGGCTTTGCAACCCATAGTTGAAAACTCAAAATTAGATTTGAATAACAAAGTGGGTTTCCTACTTTCTACAACCAAAGGAAATATTACAGCATTGGCAAATCCTTCAGAACAAAGCTTTCAAAGCGCACAATTACATCAATTAGCAAAAAACATAGCCGCTTTTTTCGGATTCAAAAGCGAACCCATTGTAGTTTCTAACGCTTGTGTTTCTGGAATTTTAGCCGTTTCGGTTGCCAAAAGATTAATACAATCTGAAATGTTCGACAATATATTTGTCGTGGCTGGTGATGAAGTTTCTGAATTTGTTTTGTCAGGGTTCAATTCCTTTCAAGCCATGAGCGATTTGCCTTGCAAACCGTATTCAAAAAACAGAACAGGCGTTTCTCTTGGCGAAGCAACAGCAGCAGTTTTAGTTTCTGCAAATAGAGAAAATGCAAAAATAAAAATCATTGGCGATGGCGCTATAAACGATGCCAATCATATTTCTGGACCATCAAGAACAGGCGAAGGACTTTTTAGAAGTATCGAAAGCGCTTTGGCGGAAGCCAAAATAAAAGCAAATCAAATCGATTATATTTCTGCTCACGGAACCGCAACCCCGTTTAATGACGAAATGGAAGCCATCGCTTTCAACAGATTAGGATTAGAAAATGTTCCAATAAATAGTCTCAAAGGATTTTACGGACATACTTTAGGAGCTTCTGGATTACTAGAAACCGTTATCGGAATTCAATCTGTTTTAGAAAATAAATTATTTGTTTCTTTAGGTTTTGATGAGATAGGCGTGAGTCAACCCATTAATATTATCAAAGAAAACCAAGATAAAAACTGCAACTATTTTCTAAAAACAGCTTCTGGTTTTGGTGGTTGTAATACGGCGGTTTTATTCGAAAAAATAAAGTAATGCTAGAAAATAAAACTTACATACAATCCTTTTGTACGATTCAGAATAATGAAATTATACTGAACGGAGAATCGATTTTTAAATCAGATTCTAATTTGTTTTCAGATTTTTCCAAGAAAGCCTATCAGAATTTCGACATCAATTACCCTAAGTTTTTCAAAATGGATAATTTGAGTAAATTGGCTTTTTTGGCAGCTGAATTACTTCTGAAAAATGAAATTGACAACACAAAAGAAAACAATATTGCTTTGCTTTTTGCCAATAATTCATCAAGTTTAGATACCGATGTAAAATACCAAAACTCCATTTCCGACAAGGAAAATTATTTTCCGTCTCCGGCAGTTTTCGTTTACACCTTACCCAATATTTGCATCGGAGAAATTAGTATTAAGCACCAATTGAAAAGTGAAAATTCTTTTTTTATCTTTGACGCGTTCCATTCGGAATTTATGACAAATTATGCCAACGTACTTTTGCATACAAAAAAAGCAGAAAAAGTACTTTGTGGTTGGGTCGAATATTATAACGAAGAATACAAAGCATTCCTTTATCTGGTTGCCAACGAAGGGAAAGTAGCGCATAATATACAAACAATAGAAAATTTATATAACAAATAATATGGAAGCATTAAAACAAGAGTTAAAAGCAAAAATCATCGAAGTTCTAAACTTAGAAGATATAAATATAGCAGATGTAGCAGATAATGATGCCTTATTCGGCGACGGATTAGGATTAGATTCTATCGATGCTTTAGAACTTATTGTGATGCTCGACAAAGATTACGGAATCAAATTAGTAGATCCAAAAGAAGGAAAAAATATTTTCCAATCTATCGAAACCATGGCAGCGTATATAACAGCAAATAGAACGAAGTAATTTTAGATTTTATATTTAAAAGTGTATGACTACACGAAACAATGTTTTGACTGGAATTAATTATTGATAGCGATGATTTAATGAAAATGAAGTGTCGAATTTATTAGATGTGCAACATCCTTGAAAAAACTAACGGCTTAAAAACAAAATTCGATACTCATGTTTTTTTTGTACTTTTGATTCAAATTTTTAAAAATTAAATGGCTAAACTTAAGATTAATAATATAGGGCCGATTAAGAACACGAGCAATTTCAAAAATGAATATATTGAGTTTGACGGAGTAACTGTTTTTATTGGTAATCAAGGTACTGGGAAAAGTACAATCTCAAAAATTTATTCAACTTTAGCTTGGATTGAAAAAGCATTGGTTAGAGGGGATTTTAATATAAATTACATTTCGCAATATAATCGATTCAAAAAACAATTAGCTTACCAAAATATTGGAAATTATCTAAATGACGATTCATACATAGATTATATAGGTAAAGCTTACCAAATAATTTATAGAAACGGAAAAGTTGAAGTAATAGAAAATCTTGATAAAGATTCTGAATACTTGTTCCCTAAAATAATGTACGTACCTGCTGAAAGAAACTTTGTTAGTACTGTTGAGAGACCTGATTTAGTTAAAAGGCTTCCGTTGCCTTTATATACTTTTCTAGAAGAATATGAATATGCAAAACAAAATTTATCTGAAACTATTACCTTGCCTATTGGAAATATAAAGTTTGAATATAGAAAACAAAATAAAAAATCTTGGTTAATAGGAGAAGATTACAAAATTGATTTATTAGAAGCCTCGAGTGGTTATCAGTCTTTGGTTCCTTTATTTCTGGTTACTAATAGTTTGTCTAAAATTATTTCAAATGAAAACAATGCTTCTTTTAAAGAAAGAAATGTAGTTGATGAAAATAAAATTCGAAATCAAATTGATAAAATTTTTTCTAATGATAAAATATCAGAAGACATCAAGACATTGTTATTAGAAAAATTATCATCAAAATATAAGTATTCAAGTTTTATAAATGTTGTCGAAGAGCCTGAACAAAACTTATATCCAACTTCTCAAAAAGGTATCTTATTTTCGCTTTTTAGTAATAAAAATAAAAATGACTTAAATAAGTTAATTATAACAACTCATAGTCCTTACATAATAAACCATTTAACACTTGCTATAAAAGCGTTTATGGTAAAACCAACAATTGATGATTCATTATTTGGCGAATTAAACGATATTGTCCCTTTAGATGCTGCTATAAACCCTTCAACTGTTAATATCTATCAACTTGATGAATCTGGTAACATTGAAAAACTTGATAATTACAAGGGATTACCGTCAGATGAAAATTTTCTAAATGAATTTTTAGGAGCATTTAATGATGATTTTGTTAAATTACTTGAAATTGAAAAAAAATGCCAATAGATTTTTTTGAAAATAAATGTAAATCTACTTCAAATAAAATTGAATTTGGTTTGTGCGACGATTCTTCACCAGCAGAAAATCCAGCCTATATTAATGAAGATGATGACTCAAAATGGATTGGTATTGTAAAAAACAATACCAATAAAGAAATTGAATTCATTGCAATTGATTCTTGTATTGATATTAGAAGACCTGATGGTAAATTAGAAAGCAGATGTGATGGATTGTTATCTTTCGATACTAATTTGATCTTTGTAGAATTAAAATCACGAGAAAGTAAAAAATGGTTTAAAACAGGAAGAGAGCAATTAACAAATACGATTAGAATTTTTAAAGATAATTATGACATATCCAAATATAATTCAATTTCTGGGAATGTATGTAATAGTTTAAGACCACAATCTCATGCTGGACAAGCAACAAATATCCAACAGTTTTTTGATGAGACTGGTTTGATTCTGAAAGGCGACAGAACTATAAAAATCTAAAATGAAAATGAAAGGAGTTGCAATCACAGGGATGGGAATAATATCTGCAATCGGGAATTCGGTTGAAGAAAATTATGCTTCATTACTAAATAACAAAACGGCAATTACCACCATCGAAAATATTTCGACAGTGCATGCTAATTTGAGAAAAGTAGGCGAAATCAAGAAAACCAACCAAGAGTTAGCGGATGAATTAAAACTTTCTACCGATAATAATTTCTCACGTACCGCTATGATTGGTGCCATTGCAGCCAAACAAGCCGTTGCAAATGCAGGAATTACTTCGATAAACGAATATAAAACGGGATTAATTTCGGCAACAAGCGTGGGCGGCATGGACATGACCGAAAGATATTATTACGATTATTTCGAAAAGCCAGAAACCATCAAATATATTAGTTGTCATGATGGTGGCGATGTGGCTCAAAAAATAGCCAATGAATTAGGCTTAAACGGAATGGTAACCACGATCAGTACGGCGTGTTCATCGGCAGCAAATGCCATTATGCTAGGTGCAAGATTAATAAAATCTGGAAAACTAGACCGAGTAATTGTAGGCGGAACCGATGCTTTGGCAAAATTTACCATCAACGGATTTAAAACCTTAATGATTTTATCGGACGGATATAATATGCCATTCGATAATGATCGTAAAGGATTAAACTTAGGTGAAGCAGCCGCTTTTTTAGTATTAGAATCGGACGAAATGGTCGCAAAACAAAACAAAAAAGTATTGGCAAGAGTCTCTGGTTATGCAAATGCAAACGATGCTTTTCATCAAACTGCTTCTTCCGAAAACGGAGAGGGTGCCTTTCTAGCCATGGAAAAAGCGTTTCAAGTTTCGGGACTAAAACCAGCACAAATAAATTATATTAATGTACACGGAACGGCAACGCCTAACAATGATTTATCTGAAGGGAGAGCCATAGTTAGAGTTTTTGGCGAGAATAATATTCCCGATTTTAGCTCCACAAAACCATTTACAGGTCACACATTAGCAGCAGCAGCAGCAATCGAAGCTGTTTATAGCGTTCTGGCAATTCAAAACAATGTGGTTTTCCCTAATTTGAATTTCAAAACTCCTATGGAAGAGTTTAATATGATGCCGCAAACCATTTTAAAACATAAAAACATCGAACACGTTTTGTCCAATTCTTTTGGATTTGGCGGAAATTGTTCGACCATAATTTTTTCAAAAAGCGAATGAGAAAGACATATATAAATGGTGTAGGTTGTATTTCGGCGCAAAAAACGTTCGACACAATTTTTTTGGAAGAAGCAACAATAAATGAAATCACTAATGTTTTACCATTAGAAATTCCTGTTTACAAAGATTTTATTTCCCCAACAGCCATTCGAAGAATGGCAAAAGGAGTAAAAAATGGCATTGTAGCATCTGCATTAGCCATGAGAGAAGCAAATACTGAAACCTTTGACGCTATTATTACAGGAACAGGAATGGGTTGCATAGACGATTCTGATAAATTTCTAAGAGCATTAATAGATAATAATGAAGAGTTTTTAACCCCCACTTCTTTTATTCAATCTACTCATAATACAGTAGGTTCTCAAATTGCTTTGGGATTGCAATGCAAAGCCTATAATTTTACGTATGTAAACGGTTCGGTTTCTTTCGAATCGGCACTTTTAGACGCAAAATTACAGTTTGATGAAAACGAAGCTTCTTCAATTTTAATTGGAGCAATAGATGAGATGAACGATTATACGGCATCACTTTTTAAGTTGGCTGGATTCATCAAACAAGACAATGAGAGTCCGTATAAAGTGCTAAATTCAACTACAAAAGGAGTTGTACATAGCGAGGGTGCTACTTTTTTTGTTCTAGAAGATAAAAAACACGACAATTCCTATGTTGAGGTTTTAGATGTTGAAATCATCAACAAACTTCATATAGAGGAAGTTGAAACAAAAATATTTGATTTCCTGAAATCAAATAGTTTGCAAATTTCTGATATTGATGCCTTAGTTTTAGGTTACAATGGCGATGTAGAAACAGATGGTTATTACAAAACACTTTCATTAAACACTTTTGAAAACACACAACAAATTTATTACAAACACTTGTGTGGCGAATACAATACCGCTTCTGCTTTTGGATTGTGGGTTGGTGCGAAAATTATAAAAACACAGCAAATACCTGAAATCCTAAAAGTAAATCATTTAGAAAAAACGGACTATAAAACCATACTTTTATACAACCAATACAAAGGAATCGATCATAGTTTTACTTTAATTTCAAAATGTTAAATTACCGAAATACAAATATTGTTTTTCTTACACTTTTTGCCTTACTATTACTCTTTAGTTTTTTTGTAACGGTGCATTGGTGGTTTTTCCTAATTCTTTTTGCAATTAGATTTGTAATTTTGGTTGTTGGTTCTTCGTTTATTCAACTTGGTTTTCACTTGCAAGCCTATTGTAATAATCCGTTAGAAAAAGGAAAAAATATAGCTTTAACATTTGATGACGGGCCACACGAAATGACATTGTTGGTTTTAGATGTTTTGAAAAAACACAATGCAAAAGCGACTTTTTTTTGTATCGGCAAGAACGCAGAAAAACATCCAGAAATTATAAAACAGATTATTTCAGAAGGGCATATTGTTGGCAACCATTCCTACAATCATTCTCGTCTTTTCGATTTTTATAGAAAAGACAAATTAGTAGAAGAAATCGTACAAACTGATGCTTTGATTAAAAAAATTTCGGGCAAAAAAACTATTTTATTTCGTCCGCCATTTGGAGTTACAAATCCATCAATAAAAAAAGCATTACAAGTAACAAAACACCACGTTATTGGCTGGAATGTTCGTTCCCTAGATGGTGTTATTAAAAACGAAAAACTGGTTTTTAGCAGGATAAAAAAACTAATTTCTCCTGGCGGAATTGTACTTTTGCACGATACTTCTTTGCAATCCGTTAACGCATTGGAACAATTATTGCAGTTTGTTGAAGAAAATAAATACAAAGTTATTTCGTTAGAACAACTTTTAGAAATTAAAGCTTATGAAGATTAAAACAGCTATAATCGCATTAATTTTATGTTTTTGCCATTCTTTACTACTAGCTCAAGAGCAAAAAATGAATGATACCGAAATTATTTCTTTCAAAAAAACAGTCAAAGAAGTGGCTACAAAAATAAAATCGCTAAGTACAGATTTTGTGCAATACAAGCACCTAGATTTTTTATCGAAAGATATAGAAACTTCAGGAAAAATGGCGTTTAAAGAGCCAAATATGTTGCAGTGGCAATACAAAAAGCCGTATAATTACAGTATTGTTTTTAAAAACGGAAAAATTTTTATAAACGACGAAGGCAAAAAAAGTGCGATGGATGTAAGTAGCAGCAAAATTTTTGCCAAAATAAACAAACTCATTGTGGGTAGTGTAAGTGGCGATATGTTTGACGATGCGGCATTTTCTATTTCTTATTTTAAAAACAAAATTAACAATATCACGAAGTTTATCCCAAAAGATGCTGCGCTGAAAAAATATATCAAGCAAATTGAGTTAACTTTCGATAAAGATGATGCAACGGTAATTCAGGTAAAATTGCTAGAATCATCAGAAGATTATACACGTATAGTATTGAAAAATAAAGTATTAAATGCAAAAATCGACAATTTTATTTTTAATTAGCATACTGTTCTTAGTTACTTCTTGTGCTACAAATAAGCTCGAAAAAGCATTGAAGCCAGTAGTTGTAGAAAAAACAGTTTATAATGTTCCGTATTTTGCCAATTCAGAAATAGATTATGTGTATAAGGCAAACATTTCGGTTTATGACAATAATTTGTCTGGGATTTTTATCGCCAAAAAAATAAATGAAACCACACATAGGGTTGTTTTTACGACCGAATTTGGAAATAAATTATTAGATTTCGAAATTTCTGAAACTGATTTTAAAGTAAATTCGATTGTTGATGAATTGAATAGAAAAATATTAATTAATACCTTAAAAACTGATTTTAGGTTGTTGCTAAAAAAACAGTTTTTAATAAAAGAACAATTTGAAGACGCAGAAAATAAAGTATATAAATCTGAAGCAGAAGCTCGAATTAATTACCTTTTTGTATCAAAATTAGAAGAAAAACTCCTAAAAATTATATACTCAAATAAAAGAAAAAAGAAAATTAATATTAATTTTACTTCAGAAAATAATACTTTTGCGGAAAGTATTGTTATTCAACATGATAATATTAAGCTAAAAATAGAATTAAATTATTTAAAACACTAAAAATGAAAAAGCTATTTATTGTTGCCATTATTGCTTTATTGGGAGTTGTACAAGCAGAAGCACAAGTTACATTTAAGCCAGGATTGCGTGGCGGGTTAAATTTTGCTCATTTCACAAAAGGAGATTATTATAACGACTCATCTACAAATATTAATGTAGATAAGTTTAGTTCAAAAACCGATTTTTATCTAGGCTTTTATGGCGCTTTGCATCTTACGAAATATTACACATTACAACCAGAGATAGATTATTCTAATCAAGGATCTACAATAAATTATATTGACAGAAATAATATTTCTAGAGACACAAAACTAAATGCGTCATATTTATCTATTGCAGTGATAAATAAGTTTACTTTCAACAAATTTAATGTTCTTCTTGGGCCATCATTAGATTTTGTAGTAGATAAAAATTTTCATGTTGAAAATGATGTTGATTTAACATTTCAATTAGGTGCAGGTTATGACATTACAAAAAACTTTGGTATCGAAGCAAGAATTAAAAAAGGTATTGTTCCTGCATACAAAAGTAATAATTATAATGGTGTTGGGTACTACAGTAATAGTAGGGCAGATCACACTAATGTTGTGTTTTCTCTTGGCGCAACTTATACCTTTGATATAAAATAAAACATATGCTTTTAAAAGATTTTTATAAAGTAATTTCGTTAGAAAAAAATGATAGCCAAAAATATTTGGCTATCATTTTGGTTAATGAAAACCACGAAGTTTTTAAAGGACATTTTCCTGGTAATCCTATCATGCCAGGGGTTTGTATGATGCAAATTATTAAAGAAATTACAGAGCAAATAACTGAACGTTTGCTGATAATGCAGAGTCTAACAAACGTTAAATTTATGGCATTAATAAATCCAGAGGTAACACCAGAATTACGATTAGAATTAGATATTACAGTAACTGACGATGGTTTGGTTAAAGTAAAAAACACAACTTACTTTAACCAAACGGTGGCTTTAAAATTAAGTAGCGTTTATAAAAAAGTATAAAGATGAAACTTCTAATTTCTATTTTCTGTATTCTAATTTCTTTCAATAATTTAGAGGTTTCTGAGATTAGAAGGTTGTATCCGAATGCCGCAAATTCTGAAATTACATCGAAAGAATTTGCCTCAAAACTTTCAGATATTACAAGCGAAAGTAATAAAACCTTAGTAGCTTACAAAGGTGCTTCGATTACTATTTTTTCAAAATTTGAAAAGAAAATTTCAAATAAAGTTAAAACCTTCAAAGAAGGAGCAAAATTAGTCGAATTTGCTATTGCAAGCGATCCGAACAATATAGAAATCAGATTAATCAGATTAAGTATTCAGGAAAATACACCTAAAATTGTAAAATATAATAAAAACACAAAAGAAGATGTTGCGTTTATTTTAGCGCACTATAAAGAACAAACAAATGCTACAAAAGAATATATAAAAAGCTTTGTGAAGCAATCTAAAAGTTTTTCTTCCGATGAAAAGCTGACTATAAAATAGTAGTAATTGCAGTTAATGAACCATTCTATTTCAGATATAAATTCAATAAAATCATTAAATTATTGTGTTATTGTACCCACGTATAATAATCACAAAACATTAACTCGGGTTCTAGATTCAGTTTTAGAATATACTACTAATGTGATTATTATAAATGATGGTTCGACCGATTCGACCGCCGAAATTTTAAAAAAGTATTCAAATCTTACCCAAATTCATCATTCAAAAAATGCTGGAAAAGGAATTGCTTTGCAAAATGGTTTCAGAAAAGCATTAGAACTTAATTTTGATTATGCGATAACTATCGATTCCGATGGGCAACATTTTGCTTCAGATATTCCTTCTTTTATTGATGAAATTAATGCAAATGGCGAAGCTTTACTTATAGGGAGCCGAAATATGACACAAGAAAATGTGCCTAAAAAAAGTAGTTTTGGGAACAAATTTTCTAATTTTTGGTTTTGGTTCGAAACGGGAACCAAACTAGAAGATACACAATCTGGTTATAGATTGTATCCTTTACAAAAAATTCCTAAAAACTATTTTACAAATAAATTCGAGTTCGAAATAGAAGTAATAGTGCGTACTGCTTGGAAAGGAATTGCTGTAAAAAACATACCCATTCAGGTTTTATATGACCCAACCGAAAGAGTTTCACATTTCAGGCCATTTAGAGATTTTACTCGAATTAGTATTTTAAATACAGTTTTAGTAGCAATCGCCATTTTTTATATCAAACCCATCCGTTTTTTTTTGAGTTTAAAAAAAAAAGGAATTAAGAAATTTGTTCTAGAAAATATACTTCATCATGATGACAGCAATCTGAAAAAATCATTATCTATAACCTTGGGTGTTTTTATAGGAGTAGCACCATTTTGGGGATTTCAGACCATTATTGTACTCTTTTTAGCTATTTTTTTTAAACTCAATAAACTCATTGCGTTTGCTTTCTCGAATGTTAGTTTCCCCATTTTTATTCCTTTTATAATTTATGGTTCTCTAAAAACGGGTAGTTATTTTGTCAGGACAGGGAAACCTTTATTGTTGGATACTTCGATGACGCTTGCCGATGTTGAAAGCAATGTTACTCAGTATCTCATAGGAAGCTTTGTTTTGGCAACCATAATGTCAATCATTTTTGGTCTTTTTGGTTATTTTTTATTAACTATTTTTAGTGCGTCTAAAAGCAAAAAATAAAGCATGCAAAACTTCTTTTTTAATCTTAATTCATTTGCAAATAAAAATAAATTACTGTTTTCAGCAATGGTAATTGCGTTGCTTTTGTTTTTTTGTTTTTTTGCTTCAAGAATTTCTTTTCAAGAAAATATTACGCAACTCATACCTTCAAATGATCGATCTGGAGTTACATCAAAAGTATTAGAACAAGTTAATTTTGCCGATAAAATCACGATTGTTATTAAAAGTAACAACAATGGTTCTCCTGATGATTTAACAAAATATGCCAATGAGTTTATTAATAATTTAGAGACTAAATGTAAACCTTATATAGCTAAAATTAAAGGAAAAATAGACGAAGAAAACATACAAGAAACCTTCAATTTTGTGTATGCTCATTTGCCTCTTTTTTTAGATAAAAGCGATTATGCAACCATTCAAAACAAAATAAATAACGATAGTATTTCAAAAGTTGTCGAAGCCAATTACAAATCCTTAGTTTCTCCCACAGGAATGGTTACTAAAGATTTTATATTGCAAGATCCGCTAGGAATATCTTTTATTGCGCTAAAAAAATTACAACAATTAAGTATTGGCGGTGATTTCGAATTGCAAAATGGTTTTGTTTTAACGAAAGACAAGAAGAATTTATTGTTGTTTATAACCACAAAACTTCCAGCAAATGAAACCAATAAAAACACTTTGTTTATTGATGAATTAGAAAAAATAAAAACCAATTTAAATGCTAAATTAGGAAATAAAGTAGTCATGAATTATTTTGGAGCTACACCAGTTGCCGTTGCAAATGCTACACAAATAAAGGACGATGTGCAAAAAACTTCCATTTTTGCAACAGTAACTTTGATTCTCATTTTGGCTTTTTTTTACAGAAATATTGCAACACCAATACTCATTTTTATTCCTTCTATTTTCGGAGCCATTTTTGCCTTAGCGGTTTTATACTTTTTTAAAGGAACAGTTTCGGCAATTTCACTCGGAATTAGTTCTATTTTATTAGGGGAAACGACAGATTATTCTATTTATGTCTTAACGCATCTGCGCAATAAAAAGGATATTAAACTGTTGTATAAAGATATTTCAAAACCATTAATGCTCTGCGGAATTACAACAGGAATTACCTTTTTGTGCTTGTTCTTTATCAAATCGGAAGCTTTGCAGGATTTGGCAATTTTTGCGGCTTTAAGTGTTGTTGCCACTTCGTTTTTTTCATTGATTCTCATTCCGCTTTTGTACAAAACAAAAAATGAAATTGCGGTTCAAAAGTTAAATCTCATCGATAAATTAGGAGCATATTCCTATCATAAAAATAAATTTTTAATAATTTCAGTTTTTATTTTATTTATTATTTCGCTTTTCACATATTCTAAAGTTACTTTCAATAATGATTTGTCATCACTTAATTTTATGACACCAGAGTTAAAAAAGACCCAAAAATATTTAGAAAACATTGCGAATGAAGAAGGAACAAAATCTATTTATGTGGTTACACATGGCAAAGATTACGATGTTGTTTTAGAGAGCAACAATAAGTTGTTTTCTGTGTTAGAAAAAGACAAAAAAGCAGCAAAAATTCTTAATTTCAGTTCTGTTGGTGGTATTGTTTTTTCTGCAAAAATTCAGAAGCAGAAAATTCAGGAATGGAATAATTTTTGGTCTTCAGAAAAAAAATCGAATCTTAAAAATAATTTAATTTCTAATGGGAATAAATATGGGTTTAAAGAAAATACTTTTTCTGCTTTTTATGAAACTTTAAATCAAAATTTCTCTGCAATTTCGTTTCAAGAATACGCAAAAGTAAAGTCTTTCTTTTTAGATGAATTTGTTGCTAATAAGAGAGGTTTTTATACCGTTTCTACTTTGGTAAAAGTACCAAACGACAAAAGAAATTCATTTGTAACGGGCATAAAAAAACAACCAAATACTGTTGTAATTGATAGGCAAGAGACAAATGAAGTATTTTTAAATACATTAAAATCTAATTTTCAAAATCTCGAAAATTATTCTTTTATGATTATATTTTTAGTTCTTTTTATTGCTTTTAGAAGACTAGAATTGGCTATTGTAAGCATTATCCCAATACTAATAAGTTGGATTTTTACGACAGGAATTATGGGAATTTTCGAGATCCAATTTAATGTGATTAATATTATTGTTTGTACCCTCATTTTCGGAATAGGAGTCGATTATAGTATTTTTATGACTATGGCTTTGCAAAAAGAACACACTTTTGGAAAAACCGAATTACCAACTTATAAAACGTCAATATTATTATCAGTTGCTACGACTATTTTAGGAATTGGGGTTTTAATTTTTGCCAAACATCCTGCACTAAAATCTATCGCATTAATCGGAATTATCGGAATATTTTCAGCCTTAATTATTACGTTTGTCATTCAGCCTTTGGTTTTTGCTTTTTTTGTAACCAATAGAACCAAAAAAGGCAAGCAACCGTTCGAATTACGTTCGTTTATTCACGGCATTCTTTCTTTTTTTTACTATGGTTTTGGTGGTTTTCTGATGTCTGTTTTTAGTGTTACGATTCTAAAAATATTACCATTTAAAACTGAAGTTAAAATGAAATATTTCCGATATGTGATGTCAAAATTCATGAAATCGGTGCTTTATACCAATCCTTTTGTAATTAAAAAAATCAGTAATATTCAAAACGAAAAATTTGACAAACCTGCTGTAATTATTGCCAATCACACTTCGTTTTTAGATATTTTGTGTGTTGGAATGTTAAGTCCAAAAATCATATATTTAGTAAGCGATTGGGTTTATCATTCGCCTGTTTTTGGTGGTGCAGTAAAAGCCGCTGGTTTTTATCCAGTTTCCGAAGGTATCGATGGTGGTTTAGAGCATTTGCGTCCAAAAATTGATGAGGGATATTCGATAGTTATTTTTCCAGAAGGCACAAGGTCTGAAAGTAATGTGATCAAGCGTTTTCATAAAGGCGCTTTTTATATTGCCGAACATTTTAATCTAGATATTATTCCAATACTTATTCATGGAAATTCAGAAACGCTTCCCAAAAACGATTTTATTATTTATGACGGCTCGATTACGGTTAAAATTTTAGAAAGGATTACACCAAAAAACTCTGTTTTTTTGGGTAATTATACAGAAAGAACAAAAAAAATAGGTACTTTTTTTAAACAAGAATTTCAACAATTGCGTTGCGAAATTGAGAATAAAAATTATTTCGAAAAAATTATTTTACTCAGTTTTGCTTATAAAGAAACGGAAATTATAAATATTGTTAAAGTAGATTTGAAAAGTAATTTACTTTGCTATTTCAACCTAAATAAGTATATTCATAAAAAAGCGAAAATACTTCATTTAGCTAATGATTTTGGTCAACTCGATGTATTGTTAACTTTGCAAGAAGCGCAAAGAAAAACAGATAGTTATCTCGCAAATGAGTTATACAGAGGTATCGCTAAAGAAAACCTTTGGACAAAAAAACGAACCATAAACTATTTGGCATCAGAAGATAAAATGGCTCAAGATTATGATGTTGTTTTAATTTCAGATGCGATAAACGATATCAATATTCAAAAAATAGTTCAGATTACCAGTACAATTGTATTAATTAATAATTTTAAGTTACTAAATTCGTTCTTTGATTCTGGTTTTGAAATCAAATCGCAAGACGACCAATTGATTGTTTTAAAGAAAAAATCTTAATGAAAGAGCATTACGACATAGTAATTATAGGAAGTGGTTTAGGCGGATTAGTTTCTGCCATAATATTAGCTAAAGAAGGGTATAGCGTTTGTGTGTTAGAAAAAAACAATCAGTTTGGCGGAAATTTGCAAACCTTTGTAAGAGATAAAACCATTTTCGATACTGGAATTCATTATATTGGAGGATTAAGTGAAGGTCAGAATTTGTATAAATATTTCAAATATTTAGGCATTATAGATGATTTGAAACTCAAAAAAATGGACGAAGACGGTTTCGATATTATTTCTTTTGAAGACACAAATAAAGAATTTCCTCACGCCCAAGGCTATGAAAATTTTACCAATCAACTAGTGAAATTTTTTCCTGAAGAAAAAAATAATATCGAAAAATATTGCAAAGAAGTTGTAGCAACTTGCGACTCATTTCCTTTGTACAACTTGAAGCACGAAGGCGAGTATGACAGCGAAATTTTAGCTATAAATGCCAAGCAATTTATAGACAGTGTAACCCAAAACAAAGAATTGCGAGCCGTTCTTGGTGGTACTAATTTCTTGTATGCTGGAATTGCCAACAAATCTCCTTTTTATGTTCATGCCTTGTCTGTAAATTCTTATATTCAGAGTTCTTATCGTTGTATAAATGGCGGAAGTCAAATTACAAAACAACTCATAAAACAACTCAAAAAGCACGGAGGCGAAGTGTATAAATATAAAGAAGTTGTACAATTCGAATCGGAAGAAAATGAGGTAAAACGAGCTGTGATGAAAGACGGAACATCAGTCTCTGGAACCATTTTTATATCTAATGTAGATCCTAAAGCAACCCTAAAAATGGTTGGTGAAGATAAATTTAGAAAAGCATATATTAATAGAATAGATAGTTTAGAGGGTGTAATTTCGGCCTTTAGTTTGTATATTGTTTTTAAACCCAAAACTTTCAAATATAAAAACCATAATTATTACCATTATAAAAACAGCGATCATGTTTGGACAGCACACGAATATGACCAAAAATCTTGGCCAAAAGCATTTATGGCTTCTATGAATGCTGGTAAAGACCCTATTTGGGCAGACGGAATGACATTTATGACTTACATGAAATTCGAGGAGCTAAAAGCATGGGAACATACTTATAATACAACCGCAGATAAAGAAGACCGTGGCGAAACTTACAACGAGTTTAAAGCCAGAAAAGCAGAAAAGTTTTTAGAAGAAATAGAACTTAAATTCCCAGGAATTAAGGATTGTATCAGGTCTGTTCACACATCGACACCATTGTCATATCGTGATTATATAGGCGGCTACAAAGGGAATATGTATGGTTACGAGAAAGATTCAAACAATCCGATGAAAACATTTATAGCCTCAAAAACCAAACTAAATAACTTATATCTTACAGGTCAAAGTATTAATATGCATGGTGTTTTAGGGGTAACTATTGGCGCTGTTGTAACTTGTTCGGAAATTGTAGGAAAAGAATATTTGGTTGACAAAATTAGTCAATTTACACAAGGATAAATGAAGATGAAAAGACTTTTTCAATATTCAATTTTATTACTTTTTCTTTCCATGCTTTTATCTTGCGGAACATCAAAATCATTGCATCACAAGCCGCAATTAGTAGGTTATAACAATGCAATCCCAGTGGTAAAAAAACAGTCTAACACACTTTTTTCAACAGGAAATAATTTCCTGCTTAAAAACAAACAAAATCTTTGGGAACTTTATGTTGAAGGCGATGCGCTCGAAAGAGGCTTATTAACAGGAAGTTTAACGGATTCTTTGCTAAACAAACAACAGCATATTTTTTTCGATAAAATAAAAGAATTATTGCCTTCTAAATTTAAACAAAATGTGCTTAGGAATTTTCTAAAATGGTACGGGCGAAAATTATATCTCAATATCCCCGACGAATATAAAACCGAGATATACGGAATTTCGCAATATTCTACCCATGATTTAGATAACATTGCCTCCCCTTATTTGCGTTGTTTATATTTGCACGCTTCGCATGATATTGGTCACGCATTACAGGATTTGGCATTGGTTGGCTGTTCCTCATTTGCCGCCTGGGGAAATAAGTCTGAAGACGGAAGCTTAATTTTAGGCAGAAATTTCGATTTTTATGCAGGCGATGATTTTGCCAAAGATAAAATCGTAGCTTTTGTAAACCCAAAACAAGGTTATCCGTTTATGATGGTCACTTGGGCAGGTATGATTGGCGCTTGTTCTGGCATGAATAACCAAGGTTTAACCATTACTATAAATGCTGGAAAATCTAAAATTCCGCTCATAGCAAAAACACCAATTTCTATTCTTACTCGTGAAATTTTGCAATATGCTAAAAGCATTGACCAAGCCATTGCCATTGCAAAAAAACGTCAAGTTTTTGTGTCAGAATCGATAATGATTGGCAGTGCTAATGATAACAAAGCTGTTTTAATCGAAGTTTCTCCAAATAATTTTGGTGTTTTTGATGTTGAAAACAGTGATCAATTAATTTGTTCTAATCATTTTCAGAGTGAAAATTTAAAAAATGATGACAGAAATAAAGACCAAATAAAAAACAGTCATTCTAAATATCGTTATGACAGAATGGTCGAATTATTTGATGAAAACCCAAAAATAAACCCAAAAATAGCTTCCGAAATATTACGAAATAAAGAAGGTTTAAATAATTTGCCTTTGGGTTATGGGAACGAAAAAGCCTTAAATCAAATGATTGCACACCACGGAATTATTTTTAAACCAGAACAAGGATTGGTCTGGGTTTCGGCAAATCCGTATCAACTAGGGGAATTTGTTTGTTATGATTTGAATAAAATTTTTAATAAAAATAATGCTAAAAGCGAAATAGTTTCTCTGCAACAAGAAAATTTAAATATTTCAAAAGACCTTTTTTTAGAAACACCACAATATATAAACTATGAATTGTTTAGAATTGAAGACAGAAAAACAGATGCATTTTTAAAAGCTAAAAAAGAATTACCTTCGGATTTTATTAAAAACTACCAATCTTTAAATCCTAATTATTGGGTTGTTTATTATAAAGTAGGATTAAGTTTTTATCAAAAAAAACAATATCAATTGGCAAAAGAACAATTCGTAAAAGCGTTAACAAAAGAAATTACAACACTTCCCGAGAAATTAGAAATCGAGAAGTATTTAAAGAAAATAGAAAGAAAACTAAGATGATTCCAAAAATAGAAATCGCAACAACCGATGAAATTAAATCTTTTCAGGAGCAAAAACTTTTAGAATTATTAGCATACATAAATCAGAATTCACCTTATTACAAAAGACTTTTTGCAAAAACGGCTATTGATATTAGTAAAATAAAAACACTAGAAGATTTGCAATTGTTGCCGGTAACTTCAAAAGAAGATTTACAAAAATACAATGATGATTTTTTGTGCGTTCCAGTTACTAAAATAATCGATTATGCTACAACTTCAGGCACATTAGGCGAGCCAGTAACTTTTGGTTTAACAGATAATGATTTAGAAAGATTGGCTTATAACGAAGCTATTTCGTTCGATTGCGCAGGAATAAAAGAAGGCGATGTGGTGCAAATGATGACCACTATAGACCGAAGATTTATGGCGGGATTGGCATACTTTTTAGGCTTGCGAAAAATGAAAGTAGGTGTCATTCGTGTGGGGGCAGGAATTCCTGAATTGCAATGGGATTCTATTTTAAAATACAAACCAACACACCTAATAACGGTTCCTTCGTTTTTATTAAAACTAATAGAATATGCCGAAAATAACAATATCGATTATAATAAATCAAGTATAAAAGGAGCGATTTGTATTGGAGAATCGCTTCGAAATCAGGATTTTTCGATGAGTGTTTTATCTAAAAAAATAACCGATAAATGGAATATTAAGTTATTTTCGACTTACGCATCGACCGAAATGAGTACCGCTTTTACCGAATGTGAGCACTCAATCGGAGGGCATCATCACCCAGAATTAATTATTATCGAAGTGTTAGACGAGAATAATAAGCCCGTGAAAAACGGAGAATCTGGCGAATTAACATTTACTACCATTGGCGTAGAAGCCATGCCATTAGTTCGTTTCAAAACTGGCGACATTGTGCAATTGCACGATAAACCTTGTGCTTGCGGCAGAAATACCTTAAGAGTTGGTCCCGTAATTGGGCGAAAACAACAAATGATAAAATACAAAGGAACAACTTTGTATCCGCCAGCGATGAATGATGTTTTAACTCATTTTGAAAACATAGAAAATCATATTATCGAAATTTCTACTAATGATTTAGGAACGGATGAGATTTTAATAAAAATTGCGGTCAAAAACAAATCGGAAGTATTTTTGCAAGAATTGAAAGACCATTTTAGAGCCAAATTAAGAGTTACTCCTAAAATTGAATTTACTACAAAAGAGATTCTAAATCCACTTATTTTTAATCCGATGAGCAGAAAACCAATCACTTTTTTCGATAAAAGAAAGAATGATTATTAACTAATTACGCAAAGTTTGTCATTTCGACGAAGGAGAAATCACATTTAATTATTCGGATTATTTGATCTCTCCTTCGTCGAAAAGACAAAATTCTTAAGATTACAAATGAAAATCCGTGGTAATTTTTGTAATTCATGGTTGAAAATAAGTCTATTATCTCTCATAGAAAACTTCTATCTTTGCAAAAAAAAAGACAATGCCTAAAATAGGTAACATCATATTGCCAGATTTCCCATTACTACTCGCGCCTATGGAAGACGTGAGCGATCCGCCATTCCGTAGATTGTGCAAATTGCATGGTGCCGATTTAATGTATTCTGAATTTATTTCTTCCGAAGGATTAATACGTGATGCTATAAAAAGCCGACAAAAATTAGATATTTTCGATTACGAACGACCAGTTGGCATTCAAATTTTTGGTGGTGATGAAGAAGCAATGGCCATGTCAGCCAAAATTGTAGATGCCGTTCACCCTGATTTGGTAGATATAAATTATGGCTGTCCAGTAAAAAAAGTAGTTTGCAAAGGAGCAGGAGCAGGCGTTCTAAAAGATGTAGATCTCATGGTTCGGTTAACCAAAGCCGTTATTAGAAGTACTAATTTGCCAGTGACTGTAAAAACCCGCTTGGGTTGGGACGATAACTCTATTAATATTGATGAAGTTGCCGAACGTTTGCAAGACATTGGCGTACAGGCACTAACTGTTCATGCCAGAACAAGAGCACAAATGTATAAAGGCCATTCGGACTGGACACACATAGAAAGAGTAAAAAACAACCCAAGAATTACAATGCCTATTTTTGGAAATGGCGATATAGATTCTCCCGAAAAAGCATTAGAATACAAGAACAAATTTGGTCTCGATGGTATGATGATAGGTCGTGCTGCGATAGGTTATCCTTGGATTTTTAACGAAATAAAACATTATTTTGCCACAGGAGAACATTTGCCAGCCCCAACAGTTATAGACAGGGTAGAAGCCGCCAGAAACCACCTTACTTGGTCTATGGATTGGAAAGGCGAACGTGTAGGAATTGTCGAGATGCGTCGTCATTACACCAATTATTTTAAAGGAATTCACTCATTTAAGGAATACAAACAAAGATTGGTAACGCTAGATGATCCTGAGGAATTATTTAAAGTTCTGAGTGAAGTTGAAGAAGTTTATGCAGGTTATCAGTTTGTATAAATAGGGTTCACTTACAAGTTTACTTCATCAATTTTTTTAGACAGGAGTTTTTAGTTTCAATGTTTTTGATGTAAAATTAAATATAGCATTAATTTTACTTTTAATCAATTCTGTATAGCAAAGTTATAGGCGTATAATTGCCTTAAAAACTTTGCTTTATTTAACTAATTTTTGGCTCTTTTAATTACCTTTGCAGTTCTTTTTAAATGTTATGAAAAAAATGTTAAATATAGGATTCTGGGCGTTTGTTGCCCGTGTAATCCTAAGAAATAGAATTGTTTTTTTATCAGGAATTGTACTCATTACAATTCTGTTTTCTATGCAATGGAAAAACATTAAATTCACACAAACCGAAGCCAATTTGATTCCGTTTGATGATCAGATAAATGTAGATTATAGATCTTTCCTAAAGAACTTTGGCGAAGAAGGTAATCTGGTTGTAATTGCAACAAAAGACCCAAAATTATTTACCCCAAAAGTATATAAAGCCTGGAATAATTTGATGGCTACCATTCAATCTCATAAAGAGGTAGATTTGGTTATTTCTATTAGTAATTTAAAGAAATTAGTTAAAAACGACTCGCTCGAAAAGTTTGAACTTAGACCGCTAATAGACACTAATAAAACACAAAACCAAGCTTATTTATCCCAAATAAAATCCGATTTGTTAAATAAATTACCGTTTTATGAAGGGTTGTTGTTTAATAAAAAATCGGGTGCCATACGATCGGCTATTTATTTAGACAAAAAAATAATTAATACAAAAGCCAGAAAAGATTTTGTACTTAACCAACTCATTCCTGAAATAGAAAGTTTTGAAAAAGAAACAGGTGTCGATCTTAGAACCTCAGGAATGCCATACATTAGAACATTAAATGCCAAAACAATTCTTGACGAAATTGGTTTGTTTATTGGCGCAGCATTACTCATTACAGGACTTATTTTTTTCTTCTTTTTTAGATCATTTAGAGCAACACTGATCTCGTTAGTTATTGTAATTATTGGAGTAATGTGGTCCTTCGGACTATTAGGATTATTAGGTTACGAAATCACAGTACTTACCGCACTTGTCCCAACCCTTGTTATTGTTATCGGAATCCCGAATTGTATTTTTTTAATAAACAAATACCACCAAGAATACCAAGTTCATGGTAATAAAGCCAAATCGTTGCAGCGTGTTATTACAAAAACAGGAACTGCAACGCTCATGACAAACCTAACAACAGCCCTAGGATTTGCTACATTTATAGTAACAAACAATGTGTTGCTTACAGAGTTTGGCGTAGTTACATCTATAAATATTATTGCCCTTTATTTGTTGTGCTTGTTTATTATCCCCATATTTTTTAGTTATATTCCTGCTCCAATTCCTAGGCATTTAGGGCATTTAGAACGTGAATATCTTACTTCATTCATGGGTTGGATTTTGAGAACCGTAAAGTACAACCGAATAGGGGTTTACATCACCTCGATTTTATTACTTGTTCTAGGGATAATAGGTATTTATGAAATTAGAATTTCTGGAAGCATTATTGAAGACATGCCCAAGAGAACTGCTTTTTTTGATGACATTCGATTTTTCGAAAAAGAGTTTGATGGCGTAATGCCATTAGAAATTATGATTGACACCAAACGCAAAAAAGGCGTCATGAAATTATCGATGCTAAAACGCATGGAAGAACTTGAAGAAACCATTCAGGAAATTCCCGAACTAGCAAAACCACTATCGATAGTAAATTTAGTTAAATATTCTAAACAAGCTTACTATAACGGAAACCCCGAATATTACGAATTACCCACACAACAAGAGCAGGCTTTTATTTTGTCGTATGCAAAAAAGGCCACCCAAAACTCGAAAGAGAATTTAATGAAAAGTTATGTAGATTCGACAGGACAATTTGCCAGAATTACAACTTTTATTAAAGACGAAAACGGCGAAAAAATGAATGCTATTGAAGCCCAAATTAGAGCCAAAGCCAATAAATTATTTCCCTCGCCACAGTATAATGTTATTATTACGGGAAAAGCTTTAGTTTTTCAGAAGGGAACGCAATATTTGTTAGATAATTTACTGTCCTCATTAGCTTTTGCCTTTCTTATCACCTCATTACTGGTTTTAATTATGTTTCGTTCTGTTAAAATGGTTATTGTATCATTAATTCCCAATTTATTACCTTTAATACTTACAGCAGGATTAATGGGTTTTTTAGGAATTCCACTAAAACCATCTACCATATTAGTTTTTGGGATTGCTTACGGACTTTCGGTCGATGATACTTTGCGTTTCCTTGCCCAATACAGATTGGAACTCGCACGAAACGATTGGAAGATAAAAAAATCTGTTATTGCTACGTTTAACGATGCTGGGATTAGCATGTTTTATACTTCGATTGTTTTGTTTTTTGGGTTTTCGGTGTTTATGTTATCTAGTTTTGGAGGAACCGTAGCCCTTGGAGGACTGGTAGCCATAACTTTATTCTTCGGAATGTTGTCTAACTTGGTTTTGCTCCCAGCACTTGTCCTTTCGCTAAACAAAACATTGTCGAACGAGCAAGAATTTATAGAGCCTACTATAGATATTTTAGAACGAACAGATGCAGAGGTTGATGCTATGGAAAATAAAAATAAAAATTAATAGTTTTTTTCAACCTGTTAGGCATAATTTTTTAGCCCCAATAGCAGTGAAAATCCTTTTGCTTTTTTCTTTAAAAAGCAAAAGATTGGAACAGATTGCTTCGCCAGTTCGCACTTTCAGGCTCGGGTGCGGGAAAAAGCTCCAGATTTTTCCTATCGTCGAAATGACAAAGAGGAATACTGACATTTTCAAACAAATCGATTATATTTGCAATTATATATTACAATTATCAAAATAAAATGAGACATACAAGAATTTTAGACTTACTAAATAGCACAAAAACACTTCAAGAAGTAAATGTAAAAGGTTGGGTAAGAACTTTTAGAAACAATCAGTTTATTGCATTGAATGATGGCTCGACAATTCATAATATTCAGTGTGTGGTCGATTTTGAAAATACCGCTGATGAAACACTAAAACGTATTACTACAGGAGCAGCAGTTTCGGTAACTGGTGCGCTTGTAGAAAGCCAAGGTGCTGGTCAGAAATATGAAGTTCAGGTTGTAAAATTAGAAATTCTTGGTGATTCTGATGCCGAAAAATTCCCAATACAACCTAAAAATAAACCCAGTTTAGATTTCTTGCGTGAAAATGCGCATTTGCGTGTGCGTACCAATATGTTTGGTGCTATTATGCGTGTGCGTTCGGTTTTGTCGTATGCAGTGCATAGTTATTTTCAGGAAAAAGGTTTTGTATATGTAAATACGCCAATTATTACAGGTTCTGATGCCGAAGGTGCTGGAGAAATGTTTAAAGTAACCGCTTTGCCATTTGACAATACCCCAAGAACGGAAGACGGAAATGTAAATTATAAAGAAGACTTTTTTGGTAAAGAAACCAATCTAACCGTTTCAGGACAGCTAGAAGGCGAAACTTTTGCCATGGCTTTGGGTCAGATATATACTTTTGGACCAACATTTAGAGCCGAAAATTCGAATACTTCTCGCCATTTGGCAGAGTTTTGGATGATCGAACCAGAAGTTGCCTTTAATGATTTGACTGATAATATGGATTTGGCCGAAGATTTTATTCAGTATGTCATAAAATATACGATAGATAAATGTTCAGACGATCTTAAATTCCTAGAAAGTCGTTTGTTGGATGAAGAAAAATCGAAACCACAAGCAGAACGTAGTGAAATGGCTTTGCTAGAAAAACTAAATTTTGTTTTAGAAAACAATTTCAAACGGGTGTCTTATACCGAAGCGATTGATATATTAAGAGATTGTCCTCCAAATAAAAAGAAAAAATTCAATTACATTATTAACGAATGGGGAGCGGATTTACAATCTGAACACGAACGTTATTTAGTCGAAAAACACTTCAAATGTCCTGTAATTTTGTTCGATTATCCAGCCAATATCAAAGCATTTTATATGCGTTTGAATGAAGACGGAAAAACAGTTCGTGCCATGGATATTCTTTTTCCAGGAATTGGAGAAATCGTAGGAGGCTCACAAAGAGAAGAACGTTTTGACGTACTTGTCGAAAAAATGAAAGCATTAGGAATAGATGAAGAAGAATTATGGTGGTATTTAGATACACGCCGTTTTGGAAGCGCAGTACACTCAGGTTTCGGACTTGGTTTCGAGCGTTTGGTTCTTTTTGTAACGGGAATGACAAACATTCGCGACGTAATTCCTTTTCCTAGAACACCAATGAATGCAGAATTTTAATTGAATGTTGATTTGGTTATTTGTTGATTTGCTTATTCGATTGACCAAATCCACAAATCCACAAATAACCGAATAACCAAATAAACATCACATGTTAAAGCAGTTTCTAAATTTCAAATTATCTCAAAAATTATCTCCACAACAAATTCAGTTGATGAAGCTAATTCAATTGCCTACCCAAGCTTTTGAAGCCCGTTTGTTAGAAGAAATGAACGAAAATCCTGCATTAGAAGGCGGTGATGACCAAGAAGAAATTTACGAAAAAGATGAGTTTGATAATAATGACGATTACGATGAGTATGAAGACAATGATAGCATAGATTCTGGCGACATAAATATAGACGAGTATTTAAGTAACGACGAAACGCCAGATTACAAAACACAAGCCAATAATTATAGCGATGATGATGATGAAAGAGAATCACCATTATCGGCACCAGTTAGTTTTCATCAAGATTTAATTAATCAACTAAACACCTTTATTTTAACAGACGATCAGCGTAATATTGCAGAATTTCTTGTGGGAAGTATCGATGATATGGGGTATATAAGACGTACAATACAAGATATTGTAGATGATATGGCGTTTACCCAAGGTATTTATACCGATGAAAAAACGGTCGAAAAAATATTACATATTGTTCACGAATTAGAACCATCTGGCGTAGGCGCAAGAGATTTGCAAGAGTGCTTGTTGCTTCAATTGAAGCACAAAACGCCTACGGAATCTGTTGCATTAGCGATGAATATTATTCAAGATCAGTTTGAAGCTTTTACTAAAAAGCATTATGACAAATTGATGTTAAAGTTTTCAGTTTCTCGAGAACAACTCAAAAACGGAATCGACGAAATTGAAAGGTTAAACCCAAAGCCAGGAGGCGCTTATACCGGAAGCAACAAAATAACCGAACACGTGGTTCCTGATTTTGCTATAAAAATTATTGATGACGAATTAGAACTAACCTTAAACGGAAGAAATGCACCCGAACTTCATGTTTCGAAAGATTATCAAGACATGATGAAAACCTATAAGGATTCTAAAGACAAATCGAACGCACAGAAAGATGCCGTTCAGTTTATCAAACAAAAATTAGATTCTGCAAAATGGTTTATCGATGCCATAAAACAACGTCAGGAAACATTATATGTTACAATGAATGCCATCATGCATTTTCAACAAGAGTATTTTCTTGATGGTGATGAGGCTAACTTAAAACCAATGATTCTTAAGGATATTGCCGATATGATAGGATTAGACATTTCAACTGTTTCCCGTGTGGCAAATAGCAAATATGTAGATACACCTTATGGTACAAAGCTAATTAAAGAGTTTTTTAGTGAAGCCATGACAAATGACCAAGGCGAAGAAGTTTCGACTATAGAAATTAAAAATATTCTTCAAACAGTTATTGCAGAAGAAGATAAGAACAAGCCGCTACCAGACGACCAATTGGCAGAAATATTAAAAGAAAAAGGCTATCCTATTGCCCGAAGAACCATTGCTAAATATCGTGAACAGTTAGATATTCCTGTGGCGAGAATGAGAAAAAAAATGTAATCACCATAATTTACAGCAACACTTATTTTAAACTACAACATTAGATCTTATAAGTCTTGAACATCCTTTGGTAAAATTAGCAGATGGGGTTTCTTAGCAGAAAATAGAGTTTGAGTTTCAAGCTTTGTATTCAAATCAAGAGCCTGTATTCCAATTAGAAAAATAGCAGGGGATATTACTTTTAAAAGAAATGTTTGAAGAAAGTGACGAATCTGTTGTGTAGCGTTGGATTAAGAACGCTTACGGGCAATATTTTACGGGTGAAAATTTCTTTTAAACCAAGAAACAATAGAGCCAACAATATCGCATCTAAAAAGAAATTACACTTTGGGTTTAAACTTGCTCAAAGTTCTGACCAGAGATATTCATCATGCACTTTTATCAGGGATTGGCTACAATCTAAAAATGAGATATAAGTAAATGAAAGTACAAATAGTTTTTTGTTTCGAATTTTTAAGTTGTGTTTTCTAAATGTATTTTTAAAAATAAATATAATACCAATTTATCTTTAAAA
>NZ_MUHE01000025.1:48355-57081 GCF_002217405.1 Flavobacterium psychrophilum DSM 3660 = ATCC 49418
TTTTTTTATCCCAGTAAATTTAAACTTTAAATGGTATAAAAACTCAAAAAGTAGGTTTTTAAGGAATGACTAAATAATTTATTTCAATACCTTTGTATTTCAATCTGATTTTTTATGAGCAAAATAAGAATTACCAAGCAATTTAGTTTCGAAACTGGTCACGCCCTATATGGTTATGACGGAAAATGCAAAAATGTACACGGACACAGTTACAAACTTTCGGTAACAGTTATAGGAACCCCCATTTCCGATAGAAATAATGTAAAATTCGGAATGGTAATCGATTTTTCTGACTTAAAAAAAATAGTAAAAGAAGATATTGTCGATATTTTTGATCACGCCACTGTTTTCAACCAAACAACACCTCATATAGAGTTAGCACAAGAGCTTAAATCCCGTGGTCATGAAGTAATTTTAGTAGATTACCAACCCACAAGCGAAAATATGGTTATAGATTTTGCCGAAAAAATAAAACGAAGATTACCCTCTCATGTTTCCCTACATTCTTTACGATTGCAAGAAACAGAAACATCCTTTGCAGAATGGTTTGCAGACGATAACGCATAAAAGAGACTGTTAGAAAAGTAAATTTTTGTTACTAGCAAATAAGTTTTAATGAATAATTACCCAACAACCATTTCTAACAATCAGTGGCGATTTAGATAAAAAACACACTTTACAATTTGATATTAGAAAACGAAAACATGATCTGCCATTGTGTATCTGGTAAAAACAAGATGACAACGACGAATGCTACCCAACAATTTACCAAAAAGGCAATTGGTTTACTATTATTATAGCAAATGGGTAAATACAGAAAATGTGATGTTGACGCAAACAAAAAAGCAAAGGAATTAACGATACTTGGTGGTGGATAAAAACAGATTTTTATTCGCAATAAGGTAACTGTACCTACTGTACACCATAGCAAAGCGGCAGAATTATTAATAATAACTTTGGCTTATTTTGTAACCAGATAAAGGTTATCCTTGCAAACTGAGATTATACAGGAGAAGTTATAAACGAAGTAAAAAAACACTTTGATTACCTAATTAATCTTGTGATGAGCAAAAAGCTGGTTTTCAGTCGTTTCCAAAAGGTAGATTGTTGAACGTATATTTTCATGGCTTGATAATGACAGAAGATAATGTAGAAATTATGAACACATAATGTAAAGCTCTGAAAACAGGGTAAAATTATTCGCCATAAAATTTTTATTAAATAAAATTTAAACAGGCTCTAAAATTGAGTAAAAAAAAGAGGGTTTGTACGACCCCTCTTTTTTTTTGCTTAAAATCAGACTATTATATATATTTAATTGGTGTTTTTACTCAAATATTAATTTAATATCCTAATTTTTCTCTAACTCGTTGCAAAACTTCATTTGCAACATTTGCAGCTTTTTGAGCGCCAATTTTTAGTATTTCGTCTAATTCTGTAAGATTATTCATATAGTAATTATACTTTTCTCTTTCGGTCGAAAATTTTTCAGTAATCAATTCAAATAAGGCTTGTTTGGCGTGACCGTAACCATAATCGCGGTTTGCATTTTTATAATTTTCGGTCATTTTTTCTATTTGAGACTCATTTGCCAATAATTTATATATCGCAAAAATATTACAGGTTTCTGGGTTTTTAGCCTCCTCTAGCGGTATGCTATCAGTTTCAATACTCATAACTTGTTTGCGAAGTGCTTTGTCATTAAGAAAAATATTAATAATATTATTTCGAGATTTACTCATTTTATGACCATCTATTCCAGGAATAAGCATTATGTCTTCCTGAATTTTTGCCTCTGGTAAAACAAATGTTTCTCCCATCTGATGGTTAAAACGGGAAGCTGCATCACGTGTAATTTCTACATGTTGCAACTGGTCTTTTCCTACGGGAATAACATTTGCATCGTACAGCAAAATATCTGCAGCCATAAGCATTGGGTAAGTAAATAGTCCTGCATTTACATCTTCTAGCCTATCGGCTTTGTCTTTGAAAGAATGTGCTAATGTTAGCCTTTGAAACGGAAAAAAACAGCTTAAATACCAAGACAATTCTGTGGTTTGTGGTACATCACTCTGGCGATAAAAAACAATTTTATTGCTGTCTAAACCACAAGCTAGCCAAGCCGAAGCGGTACTGTATGTATTTTCTTTTAGTGTTTTTGCGTCTTTTATTTGAGTAATCGAATGCAAATCGGCAATAAAAAGAAAGGATTCGTTTTCGGGTTTGGCAGATAATTGTATCGCTGGGATAATCGCCCCCAATAAATTTCCTAAATGTGGTGTTCCTGTACTTTGTACTCCTGTAAGTATTCTTGCCATTTTGTTTAGTTTTAAACACAAGGTTTGCAAAGTATTTCGCAAAGTTCACAAAGCATTTACTCTCTCGAGAACGTTAATTGCCAAATTCTTATGATACCGAGGTTAATTTTTTATACAAAGTTAATTCTTTTATCAAATTTATAAAGCAATTCCTTATTTTTGATGTCATGAGATTATTTAAAATTATTTTTTGGGTTTTGTGGCGTGTTTGGTTTTATGTGGTAATGGGTATCCCCATTATTATTATGTTTCCTTTGCTATTTATTTCGATACTAAAAGAAACTTGGTATCCTTACTTTTTTAGGATAGCTAGAATTTGGGCAAAAATAATTTTGTTTGGTATGGGATTTTATTACAAGATAGAGAAAGAACAAGATGTTGAATCTGGAAAAAGCTACATGTTGATTGCCAATCACACATCGATGACTGATATTATGCTAATGCTTGTTTGTGTAAAAAATCCATTTGTATTTGTAGGAAAAAAAGAATTAGTAAAAATTCCCTTGTTCGGGTTTTTTTACAAACGTACTTGTATCTTGGTTGATAGAAATGATCCTAAAAGTAGAACCGAAGTATTTGCCCTTGCCCAAAAACGAATTGATCAAGGTTTAAGTATTTGTATATTTCCAGAAGGAAAAGTACCAGACGATGAGCTGATTGTTTTAGATGAGTTTAAAGATGGTGCTTTTAGATTGGCCATAGAACATCATTTGCCTATTGTGCCTCTGGTTTTTCCAGACAATAAAAAAAGGTATTCTTATACTTTTTTTAGCGGAAGTCCAGGTAAAATGAGAGTTAAAATATTGCGTTTTATAGAAACTAAAAATAAGACCTTAAATGACAGAAAAATAATAAAAACCGAGGCTAGAGATGTTATATATAATGAGCTTATTGCTTTTGAAACTGTAAAATAAAAAAGTGCCTCGAAAAGGCACTTTATAGAAGACTAGGTTTTTTTCTATTTATTAGACTCTTTGATAAGGTCTTTTATTTTTACTTCAAGTTCGTCTGCTAATTCTGGATTGTCTTTTATTAGTCCTTTTACGGCGTCACGCCCTTGTCCTAATTTTGTGTCTCCGTAGCTAAACCACGATCCTGCTTTTCGAATAACTTCGAATTCTACAGCTAAGTCAAGTATTTCGCCTGTTTTAGATACTCCTTCTCCATACATAATATCGAATTCGGCAGTTTTAAAAGGTGGCGCTACTTTGTTTTTTACCACTTTTACCTTGGTTCTATTTCCTAATACGTTTTCACCGTCTTTTATTTGTGTCGAACGGCGAATATCTAAACGAACCGAGGCGTAAAATTTTAACGCATTTCCTCCTGTTGTTGTTTCAGGATTTCCGAACATAACACCTATTTTTTCTCTTAACTGATTGATGAAAAATACGGTACATTTTGTTTTGCTTATTGTTCCTGTTAGTTTTCTTAAGGCTTGCGACATTAATCGTGCATGAAGACCCATTTTAGAATCTCCCATTTCGCCTTCAATTTCGCTTTTTGGGGTAAGTGCTGCAACTGAATCGATTACAACAATATCTATTGCTCCTGAACGTATTAAGTTTTCGGCGATTTCTAAAGCTTGCTCCCCGTTATCTGGTTGGGAAATGATTAAATTTTCGATATCAACACCTAATTTTTCGGCATAACTTCTATCGAAGGCGTGTTCTGCATCTATGAAAGCGGCAATTCCTCCTGCTTTTTGGGCTTCGGCAATAGCGTGTAGGGTTAAGGTTGTTTTTCCTGATGATTCTGGTCCGTATATTTCAATTACACGACCACGAGGATATCCGCCAACTCCTAAGGCTAGGTCTAATCCTAATGATCCTGAAGAAATTGTTTCTACTTCTTCTACAGCTTTATCGCCCATTTTCATTACGGTTCCTTTGCCGTAAGTCTTGTCTAATTTATCTAATGTAAGCTGTAATGCTTTTAGTTTGGCTTCTTTTTCTGTACTCATTTTTTCTGTAATTATTTTTAGTAAAATTAGTTGTTTTCTTTGAGATGTTGATCATAAGTTTTCAACAAAAAACAAAATGGCTTTCTGCTAAGTGGACTAAATTTTATTTTTAGAAAGAGTAATACTTGTTTTTGTAAATTTATATACAAACGAAAAAATTAATTTCTTAATCTGTAAAAACCTCTTAGATAAGTGGCTAATTCTTCTTTTTTGGATTAGTAACAGGCACACATAAAAAATAACAGCACTTAGTATTAGATTTGCTGGAATGAGAAATTCTATCAAGTTATTCAGATTATGAAATTCCTGGCTGTTCGGGATTACAATATTAGAGTGTTTTTAAAATTAAAATAATATGATTAACAATAAAGAGCAAATATTTTTTTTAATGCTAATAAAGCACACAGAATATTCTTTGTGTGCTTAAGTTTAAAAAAACTAAAACACAATCTTCTTAATTATTGTTTGCCCATTTGCCAAAGTGACTTTTACAATTAATGCTTGGTTGCTTTTTAGCACCGTATTTATTACAGATTGATTTGTATTTATATTATTTTTTTCTGCTAATGTTTGGCCTAAAACATTGCAAACCGTATAATTTTTAATTTTTTCTAAACTAGTGTTTATTTTAATTTCATTATCTGAACCAAAAACGGTAATGGTATTTTCATTTAATTTAAAATCTGTATTGGTTAGCATTTGATTGGTATAACGCAATACAAAACGATCATTTATTATTCCTTGATTTGTTGTAAACTGATAAGGAAAAGCTGTAATGTCATTAATTGTATTAAGTAATTTGTCTTCAATATAAATTTTTTGTGCATTTTTAGAAAACAAACCATCAACTGCGGCAAGGGCTATGTTATAAGTACCGTTTGTTGGAACTTTTATTCCCATTGGTACGGTGTCATTTACATCAAAAGGTAAGCCTCTTCCTTGTATGGTCATGATGTCATTACCGATTAAGGAGTATAGGTTTTGATCAGATTTGTAATCTGTTGTGGCATCAAACATTCTGTCTCTTTCTAAAGTTGCGCCTTCTACATAAGCAACTAATGTTCTTGTGGTTTCTCCTGTTGGATTTTTTAGGTCAATCCAGATTCTGTTTCGCTCTATATCTTCTCCTATTTCTTCATTTGCGGTAAGGTGATTATCTGTTGTTTTGTAAAACTGACTGTTTGACAGTGTTTTTTTGCGCATGGCGTTATTAAAAAGCGCAGTGCTTGTTGTGGCTACTCCTGGTAACATTAGGGTAAAGAATCCTTGTCCGCCACCAATAACATTAAGTGTTCCCGGTCCGCTGGTTGCACCTGCTGCGTTTATAGAAATATAATCTGCGCCAGTGTAATTAGAAGAAAAACTAGCGTAGAAAGGGCTTGCTGTAGATGCGGGTAGTGTGTTATGTGTCCACAATCTTACAAAACCATCTAATTGTGTGTTTGCTAACAAAAAAGAGTTGATACTTATTGCCGATGGGTATGGGTTACCTAATAAATTCCAGTTATCATCATCGGCTGAAATTTGCTCGCCATTTGTGCCTATGTAATTTCCTGATGTGTAACTTCCTCTAGATATTATTGGTTTATATACACCATTAAAAGGTACGCCGTTATTAAACGTTGCTGTCCAGTTTTGCACAGAGGCATTACTAAAACCATTAGGAGCCCGAACAATATAACCTTGTCCTGCTGTCATTGTAGCCGATGCGTTTTGCCAGTTTCCTAGTCCTCCATTTGTGTTTGCAACAGTAGGATTCCATATCCAATGATAATAAGCGGGTGTTGATGGAGATATAGAATTTACATTAAAACCGCTAATTGGTGACGACCAATATACATAATCTTGCAACTTAGCAGAAGCAATTCTCTCGTAGGAAATATTTCCTGTATTTACCCCAGCATCATTAATTTGAATTAGGGATCCAGTATTTGAAATCTTAAAGATTCCGTTGTTTGTTAGATTCTCTTGAATTTCAACATATGTATTTGCAGATATTGTAAAGGTAAAAGTAGGATTAACAGTAAGATTGCAGGTGCTAAAACTACCACTGACCGCTGTTGTATAATTACCATTAATTATAGTTGCTTTAGATAAAATTGGGGCTCCATTGCTCCAAGTAGAACCATTCCAGGTAGTTGTTCCTATCTCGATTTTTGTTGCTACCGTAGCAGTATAACAGGTTCCTGAATTTTCTCTTACCTGGCAATAATACTGATAACCATCTAAACCAGTTAATGATGAAATGTTTAAAGTAGTAGATGTTGCACCACTATAAACGCCTCCGTTTATTAATGCAGTCCATGCAGTTGTGCTAGGAGCTACTACGTACCACTGATAAGCTAATGCGTTTCCGCCCAGAAAACCCTCAGTTGCAGTAACAGATATTGAAGCGTTTGTTGAGCTACAAATTAGAGATAGCAATGGTTGTGCAGTTATGGCTGGATTAATCGCTACCGTTGCTGGCAGTATTCCTAATCTAGAATCACAAACTCCAGATGCTAACATTGTTGTTGACCAATCTGTGTCTACAAATACCGCTCGAGGCGAATATGCTCCTAAATTTCTAACCATATAAAAACCAACGTTAGTGGGAACATGCACATCATCTATAACTATAGATCCTGAGCTGTCTCTCAAAGAAAGTCCGTCATTAGCATTAAATCCATTTAGTAGATACCCATTTGTGCTAGCTGGATACCGACAAGCATTTGCAGAATCACTTGCCCCTACATGAAGAACCCCCAATGTTCCTGGCGAAATACTTCCTGATAGAGCCGCATAATTACCATCACTTCCATCACCGTAATTTCCTGACCTATAAAACTTATAATTTGATAAATCTATCGTGGCATTTGTACCATTATATAAAGTAACAGTCCCTCCAGCTCCGCTTTTTTCATCGTGTATTTCATAAATAATTAAATCGGTAGTAGTGGGATAAGCACCCTGACAAGAGGTTTTGTCTTTGTTTACAATAGTAAACGTTGCTGTCGATGCAATACAGGTTGTATGCACAATATTTATAGCCCCCGTGGTGGCGCCAAGAGGAACAATAACAACTAATTGCAATGCAGAACTAGAAATTATTGTCGCCGCAGTACCATTAAAATTAACAGTCGAGTTCAATAAGCTACCAGAGCTTGCATTTATTGTAACTGACGTTCCCGCTGGCCCAGACAACGGAAAAACAGACGCTATTACAGGAATTGTGCATGGAGGATAAGAAATACAAGTGCTAGAAAGACAACTCTCATGGGTGGTTTTTCTAATATTTTCTAATATTTTAGTTCCTTTCCCTAAGCTAGCAAAGGATACTGATAATAAAGCAAAAAATAGTAATTTAAATTTCATAAATTTGTTTTTTTATCGTTTGTTTATTTTTTTGATAATCATCTGATGGCTTACTAAAGCCATCAAACGGTGCCAAAAATAGTAACAATCTTTTTATTTTTATTTAGAAATAGATTACCAAATCATTAATTTTTTGAGAACACCAATAAACAAAAAAGAATCAGTCTCCGAAGCCACACAAAAGCTAGAATACTATTGTGCTTATCAGGAGCGTAGCCATCTGGAAGTAATCGAAAAGTTAAAAACACTTTCTATAACTCATGAAGAAGCCGACTCGATAATTGTTTACCTTATTGAAAATAATTTTCTTAACGAAGAACGGTTTGCTTGCAGTTTTGCTAGGGGGAAACACCGTATAAAGTGTTGGGGAAAAATAAGGATTGTAAATGAGTTGAAATTTCGTAAAATATCACAATACAACATCAATACAGCTCTTAAAGAAATTACAACCGATGAATATTTAGAAAATTTTTACAAACTTGCAGCACGCCATTGGGAAACCATGCGAGAGCCTAATGTTTTAAAAAAAAGAAAGAAATTTTGCGATTTCTTATTGCGAAAAGGCTGGGAAAGTAATTTAATATATGAAAAAGTAAAAGAATTAGAAGTAATGTAACATGAATAACACGGATTTTTTGGCTTAATTCTGAGCTATCCTAAAAATCCACTTTTTGAGTTTTTAGATTTGTTTAGAAAAGTATACAATAAAAATTAGAAATAAAGGACTATTTGTACTTTGATTTTATATCTCATTTTTAGATTATACCCAATACCTGATAAAAGTGCATTGATTTGAATGTAAAGCTTGGAACTCCAACTCCATTTCTCCTAAGAAAGCTCACCTGCTAATTTTATCAAGGGATGCTAAAGGATTATAAGGTCTAATAGCCTAGTTTAAAATGATTTTTGCTGTAAATTGGGTATTATTTTGCCTAACATATTGCTGTTTTTTTATACATAAACATACACTTTTCGGCAATTTAAATCAATTTAATTAATAAGGACTAACAATCAATAGGTTAAATTTTTTTAAGGGTTCACTAATACCATTTAAAGTTTAAATTTACTGGGATAAAAAAACATACAGTTTG
>NZ_MUHE01000025.1:57206-59627 GCF_002217405.1 Flavobacterium psychrophilum DSM 3660 = ATCC 49418
CAGTATTTTTAAAGCTAAATAGGTATAAATATTTCACTGTTTTTGTGTATTCTTTGTGAAATAATTTAAACAACAAACCCAATCACTTTCGCAATTGGGTTTGTTTATTCGTCTTTTATTTAAAAGTCTAAGGGCTAATCATTCAATTTCAAAACGGCCATAAATGCTTCTTGCGGAATTTCTACATTTCCTACTAAACGCATTCTCTTTTTACCTTTTTTCTGTTTTTCTAATAATTTACGTTTACGAGAAATATCTCCACCGTAACATTTTGCAGTTACATCTTTTCGTAAGGCTTTTATGGTTTCTCGAGCAATAATTTTTGCTCCAATTGCGGCTTGAATTGGAATGTCAAATTGCTGACGAGGGATGAGTTCTTTTAGTTTTTCACACATTTTTTTACCAATGTGGTACGCATTACTTTCGTGTATTAATGCTGATAAGGCATCGACCGAAGTAGCATTTAACAATACATCAAGTTTTACTAATTTTGAAGTTCTCATACCAATAGGGGAGTAGTCAAAAGAGGCATATCCTTTAGAAACGGTTTTTAATCGGTCATAAAAATCGAATACAATTTCTGCCAAGGGCATGTCGAAATTTAATTCGACACGTTCTGTAGTTAGATAGGTTTGATTGGTAATTACACCACGTTTTTCGATACATAATCCCATTACGTTTCCTACGAAATCGGCTTTGGTAATGATAGTCGCTTTTATATATGGTTCTTCAACACGGTCTAGTTTTGATGGTTCTGGCAAATCAGTAGGGTTGTTTACGATCATGCCAACTTCGGGTTCTTTTTTGGTATAAGCCAAGTAAGAAACGTTGGGAACTGTAGTAATTACAGTCATATTAAACTCACGTTCTAAACGTTCTTGAATAATTTCCATGTGCAACATTCCTAAAAATCCGCAACGGAAACCAAAACCTAATGCTGCAGAGCTTTCGGCAGCAAAAACTAATGAAGCGTCGTTTAGTTGTAGTTTTTCCATCGAGTTACGAAGTTCTTCGTAATCGTCTGTGTCAACGGGATAAATTCCTGCAAAAACCATTGGTTTTACATCTTCAAACCCAACAATCATATTGGTTGTGGGTGTTTTTGCATCGGTTAGGGTATCCCCAACTTTTACTTCCTTAGCTTCTTTAATTCCTGAGATTAAATACCCAACATCGCCAGCAGAAATAACATTTTTAGGAACTTGATTTAGTTTTAATGTGCCAATTTCGTCGGCGAAATATTCATTTCCAGTGGCCATAAATTTTATTTTCTGACCTTTCTTTATCTGACCATTTTTTACACGAAAAATAACTTCGATACCACGAAACGGATTGTAATGCGAATCGAAAATTAAAGCTTGTAATGGTTCCTCGATATTTCCTTTTGGGTGAGGGATTTTCTCGATAATAGCAGCTAAAATATTTTCGACACCAAAACCTGTTTTTCCAGAAGCGTGAATAATATCTTCTAGTTTGCAACCCAATAAATCGATAATATCGTCCGAAACTTCTTCTGGATTAGCGCTTGGTAAATCGACTTTATTTAAAACAGGAATAATTTCTAAATCATTTTCGAGGGCCAAATATAAATTTGAAATGGTTTGTGCCTGAATACTTTGTGCAGCATCTACAATAAGTAATGCGCCTTCGCAAGCGGCTATAGATCGAGAAACTTCGTAGGAAAAATCTACGTGACCAGGCGTGTCTATCAAATTTAAGATATATTCTTGTCCTTGATAGGTGTATTCCATTTGTATGGCATGACTTTTTATAGTAATACCACGTTCCCGTTCCAAGTCCATGTTGTCTAGCAACTGTGCTTTTTCTTCACGAGCAGTAACAGTTTGTGTGGCGCCAAGAAGCCTGTCGGCAAGGGTGCTTTTTCCGTGATCTATATGTGCAATAATGCAAAAATTTCTAATATGCTTCATCTTCTTTATCGGTCAAAATTTCTATTAAACACGATTGTGTTTAATCTGCAAAGATAACGTAAAGTTAGTCAGTGTCAAAGGGGATAAAACAGATAAATAGGGAATCATTATTATTTTTATTTTCAAAGGGATACTTTTGTTGGCTTATAGCTGTTTTTATTAATAAAAAAAGATTTACGAATCATGAAAAAAACCCTAAAAATGAAGTGTAGGTGCTGAAAGAGGCGCAATGTCTTATAAATATTTTAATGCTAACGGAAATCATTATTTTGTTTTTTAGACAACCTTAAAAATATTGACCTGTCATTAGACAAAACACCAGCAAAACATACTGATGGGCAAGGAGGTTATTTGACGGCTGTTAAAATTTCTGATTCAGAGGATCATTTACCGGAAGGATCGATATTAAATTCTAGAGAAGTCGAAGATTTCAAGATTTACCAATTCTATACTAATAGAATCTTAAAAATAAGTAATACCATTTAAAGTT
>NZ_MUHE01000026.1 GCF_002217405.1 Flavobacterium psychrophilum DSM 3660 = ATCC 49418
AAACTTTAAATGGTATTATAAGTTTTGTGCGAATAACCAAACTTAAAAATTAATATTTTAAAAATAGTTTATAAAAAAAGCTCCAAAGAAATTTGGAGCTTTTGCTTTTTATAATAATCCGCCACCGCTTTGGGTTTCGTTTTCATCACGTTGTTTGCGTTGTAGTGCTTTGTTTTTTCCGCCACCAAACATATAATTTAATCCTATATAAACTGTTCTGCTTTCCCAATAAAAAGCACCCGTTTGTTTGTAAGGGATACTTGAGTCAAACTGAAAATGCATGGTATTAAAAACATCATTTAATCTTCCTGTAATACTTCCTTTTCCTTTTAGGACAGTATAAGTAGCTCCTATGTCTGCCTTATACATTGGGCTTCTCTCAAATTGTAATCCTAAATCACGACCACGATACATTCCGAATAAATTAATTTTTAGATTTTTTGTTGCTGAAAATGTTTGGTTTAAACGAGCATTAAAACTTATTACATCTATTGCCGCTTTTTCTTGTAAACCACTAATTGCATTTTCTACGGTTCCTCTTACGGTTTTAAAATAAGCATCGGCACTTGCATTTGCAGACCACCATTTTGTAAATTTTAAATTTGCTGAGGTTTCAATTCCGTAAGCATTATTACTATTAAAATTGGCATAAGAAAGGATATCTTGGTTGTTATTGCTTGGGTTTTTATATATAGATCTGCTAATTTCACTATTTATTTGTCGGTAGAAAACCCCAGAGGTAATAGATCCAATTTTTGTGGTACGGGTATAATTTATCTCAAACGAATGGGTAAATTGTGGTTTTAATTCTGGGTTTCCTCTAGATTCTACAAGAGGTGTTGTCCATTCTCTAATAGGACTTATTTGTTCTATACTTGGTCTGTCTACACGTCTTGAATAATTAAAATTGAATGCGTTTTTTTCGCTCGCTGCATAAGTAAAAAATGCCGATGGGTAAAAGGACAAGATATTGTCTTTTATGGTTTGATTTCCGTTAAATTTTTTTGTTGGGTTTATAGCGTTTTCATTTCTCTGGAAATCTCCATCGATGGTATAATTTTCGATGCGAATACCAACCTGTCCGCTCCATTTTTCCCATTGCTTGCTATAATTGGTATATAATGCCGTAATGTTTCGGTTGAAGGTAAAGGCGTTATTTGTTGTTGTCGAATTAAATGTAGTAGGTTTGTTTGTAGATTCGTCAAAATTATTTTCTGTATTTTGAATTCTAGTTTCTAAACCAACTTCTAACTTTGTAGTTTCGGTTAATGGGTTTACATAATCAGCATTAAACTGAATGTAATTTGTTTTTCCGTGAATAATGTTTGTTTTTAAGGCACTAGATATTGGATTGAATTGGGTTAAATCGTAATTAGTATTTTCTTTATCTTTTGTATTAGAAACATTAACCTGAAATTCTATATTCTCTCCTTTTTTAGTAAAATCGTGTTTAAAATCTAAATCATAGGTTTGCGTATTTTCATCAGATTTAGATTTGAATAATTGGCTTGAATCGCTATTTGTGGCGTTAATATAATTTATATCTGTAAGGCCATAACCGCTTCCGTTGGTAATATTTTGGTTAGTATATATCGAGAATGTATTTTTGTCGTTAATATAATAATCTAAGCCTAATTTTAATAAATGAGAGGTATTTAAATTATCAAATTCAAATTGTTGCTCATTTTCTAACATTGGTCTAAAACTGTTTATGTAGCCATGGTTTTTGTTTTTTCCGTGGTTTAATCCATAATTAGTATAAATATTTACTTTGCCTATTTTATAATTTAGGTTTAAAGCGGTATTTAATTTTGGTGTTTTTCCAAAAGTTACACCAGAATTTATACTGCCATTAAAACCAGTATTTGCATTTTTGTGCAAAATAATATTAATAATTCCACTCATGCCTTCAGGGCTATATTTTGCCGAAGGATTTGTAATGAGTTCAATTTGTTTGATAGATGAAGATGGGATTTGTTGTAATAATTGTGTTGCACTAATATTTGTGGGTTTGCCATCTACTAGAACTTTTACATTAGTATTTCCTCTTAAACTTAATTCTTTGGTCTGCGGATCTATACTTACCGTAGGGATATTGTTCATTATTTCTGAAGCGGTTGTTCCAGAAGCAATTAAATCTTTGCCAACGGTTACTATTTTTCTGTCTATTTTTTGCTCGATGCTAGAGCGTTCTTTTACGATAGAAACTTCGTTGAGTTGCGTTGCTTCTTCTTCTAGAGCGATTGTTTTTAGTGTAATGTTTTTATTTTGGGTGGTTAAGGTAATATTGTTAACTTGTTTTTTGTAGCCTATAAACTGAACTTCGACGGTTAGTTCTTGTAATGCTAAATTTGTAATGCTAAAGATTCCGTTTTCTTTTGTAATAGCACCAGATATAATTTTTGTACCGTCTTTTATAGTTATCGATGCGTAAGGGATAACTTCATTTGTTTTCTTGTCTATTACTTTTCCAGAAATACTGCCTGAATTTTTAGTTTCAGGAACAGAATTTTGAGCTTTTACAAAAGTAAAATTTAATAAAGTAATCAGGATTAGGATTTTAATTTTCATGATTTTTTTTGATGATGATTTTTTTAAACTACTTCGATAGCAGTGCTTACTAGACTGCTAGATTGGTTTTTTGTTACGTTTTTAAGATAAGTTTAACAAAAAAGCCCCGATAATTGTATGTATCGAGGCTTTTATGTTTAGTTATCTTTTAAGGGTAAAATGTGATTTAAATATTTTAGAAGTTTCTTTTTCGTTATAATTTATTGTAAACCAATAGTCGGTTGCGGGCAATGGTTGTTCGTTATAGGTTCCGTTCCAGCCATCGCTTGTTGGGGTCATTTGCTTGATTAGTTTTCCAAATCTGTCAAAAATAAATATCATTGCATTTGGGTTTGTAATTTTCAAATTTGGAATATTCCAAGTTTCATTGTAACCATCACCATTTGGGGTAAAGAATTTAGGATAATTTATAATAATTGCTTTTACTGGAGAAGGAGCACAATGTTCGTTTTTGTCTCTTGCCGAAATGGTGTGTTCGCCTGGATAAATGTTGTAAAAGATATTACTACTTTGGTACAAACCATTATCTAATTGATATTCATAATTTCCTGAACCAGCTCCTAAAACGTTTACAGTGATATAAGTCGAATTTTCGAACGCATCGCTATAATCGAAAGTAATATAAGGTTCGTATAGCGTAATTTTTGTGGTTATGGTTTTAGGACAGTTTAGAATTGTAGAGGTGTCTGTAACTGTTACAGAGTAGGCTCCAACTTTATTTGTTGTAATAACACTTGTGTTTGCAGCATAAGGTGCATTGTCTAGTGTCCAGGTATAAGTATAATTTGGGTTAGATAGTTCAGTGTTTAGGGTTACGAAATTTAATAAAGTTCCTGTTTTGTGATCTTTGCAGATAAAATATTCGGGATTTAATTGCGGATTAGGCAAAAGATCTACTTTTAGTTTTAATTCTGTTATTGCAAAACAAGAAGTAATTGGGATATTATTGTTTTTGCTTACTCTTATCCAAACGCTATCATTGTTTGGATTATTATTTTTGTATGTTGTTGAATTGGGAATTGGAATAGCGTTTGGATTGTTAGCTTCAGCCAGCGAAGTGTAATATGTAATAGAATAATCTGTTGTTGGTGTTTGGGTTCCTAAAACTTCTGTTTCGCTTTGGGTTAAATCAAATTCGAAAATGCCATCATTTAATTTAAAGGTGTCACATTTTTCTATCACATTTACAGGATAAGCGGTGGGTGTTTTATTAATAATAATATTAAAGGAGGTTTCATCGGAACAAATCTGATGTACATTGGTTTCTGTATAAATAAAAATAGGTGCTGAGGTCGAGGTTGTATAAGTTTGTTGGGTTACAATACTACCTGTGCCGTGTGGTCCTCCTGTGGCGGTATAGTAATAAAAATTTGTAGGTAGTGTAGGTAAAGTGTAAGTATCGCAAGCATATCTGTCTTTTTTCATTTCATTGGTAATCGCAACGCCATCAAATTTGATAATAAATGAGGTTTCACTATTGCAAGACGCATCATTCGGATTTTCGGCGTAAATATATATTGTTTCTAAATTACTAGGCGTATTTTCCTGAAAAATGGTGTAGGGTAGTGCTATAGGAGTTTGGGGTATAAGGGGGTTGTGCGGTTTGTGGTAATAATTTCCTACAGGTGGTTGGTTTATAATGGTAAAATCGTAACATACTGTATATTCTGTTGCTATAGGAGCTAATGCTGGTTTTTGGTTTATAGTAATTGTCCAAGGTTGTTCGTTATAGCAAATTGGTAATAATGCAGTTGTAGATTCTTTGTAAATATATAGAGTTGTTGTGTTTGTAATAATATGTCCTACAGCAAGTTGTGTGTTTAGGGGTGTTGTTGGTCCGCCTGATAAAGTGTAATAAGTACCCCCCTCTAAATTTACGGGTAGTGTATATAAATTGCATCTAGTTTCTGGTGCTGGAGCAGTTAGGGTTGGTTTTATAATTCTAATCGTAAATGAGTAATTGTAAGTACAAGGCGCACCAGCTACATAGTGAAATATTGTAGTAGTAGTGTTTATGAGTCTAGGGGTAATTATTGTTCCGCCTCCATTGGCTTGTGTGCGGTATTCTCCAACAAGCGGAGCTGCTAAATTATAAGGACCACAGCTATCGGTATTGTCAAGGAAACTATCTGTTCCTATTACTACCGAGAAGTTTAATATGGGGGTTTTGCAATTGTTGTTTTCTGCAAATAAATATACTGTTGTGTTAGTTGTTATAGGTAATACGACTGGAGTATAAATACCAGTTGGAATAGCTAAAGTATAATATTTTGCAGTTCCAATATCTGTGCTTATAGGTTGTAACGAATTAACGACTGTACAGTCGAATAAGTTAGGATAGCTCCCCGTTATGGTAGGTGTTTTGCTAATTGTAACCGTAAAACTTGTAAATATAATACAGGTAGGATCAGTTGGCGATTGATAATATACATGTATTGTAGTAACTCCTAAACTTGTAATAGGCATTCCTGTTGGTGGCGGAAACAATTCGGTATTGCCATTTATTGGTCCACCTGCATTAGTAAAATAGCGAGTGCCAAGATAGGGATAGTTAGGTAAAGGATAGCTGTCGCAAGCGGTTACGTTTCCTGGTGTTAAGTCTTGTTCTTTTACAATGGTTACCTGAAAATCTGTTTGAGCATTACAGCCTGTTGTGGGATTTTGGTAATAAATGTAAATAAGCTGACTTATGCTTACTTGATGACCAATAGCATATAATGTACCTGTCCCATTTATTCCAGAATAGTAATTTCCTAAAGCAGGTGTTAGAGCAGGTAAGTAGTAACTGGCACATACAAACTGATCTGGTTTGTCTTCAATAATAGGTTTTGTATTTACAATTAAATTAAAATTTATGATACTCGAGCAACTAGGTTCTGTCTTCACATAAACGGCAATATATATAGTTGCATTACCTGAATTAAAAGCTATGGCTGTATTAATGGGGTTTGCGCCAGAGGCAGCATCGGTAGCAGTGAGATGATACGAAATACCGTAAATGCTAGACGATTGAGCGCCTAAAACGGTATTTGTTTGTGCTATATTTCCTAAATAGAAATCAGCTCGACCAGATTCTGAGATAGTTTCGCATTCTAGCATATTAGCAGGAAAATTTGCAATAGGACTAGGGGTAAGCTCTAAAATAAATGATTTAGAATAATAACATCCAGTTGTTAGGTTTTGTATGCGTATCCAAATGGTTTTAGGCAAACTTGCCGAAGCCACGGTATAACTAGTTGGTAGCGGGGAGGTATTGCCTGCATTTGCTTCATTTTGAAGTGCATAATAACTTATTAGGTAATTTGAACCTAGACCAACTATTGGCGTGTTTGTTGCTAAATCGAAAGTATAATTCGCAGAACCATTGTTGCATTTGTATAAGTTTATGGGGTCGGGAGTACTAATAGGTATATTATATTCAATGACAATATTATTGGTAGCTACTTCACAACTTGTCGATTGTACATAATATGTTAGTAGGTAAGTACCAGACTCATTAATAGTGAGGTTAGGGTCTGTTTCTCCGGGAATAGGAATGCCATTTATATCTTTCCATACAAAATCAAATAAATTAGGATCTAATCCTGAATATATCGTATAAGGTTGGTTTGTGTTATTGTTATTACATGGTGCGGTTCCGTTTGCAATGGTTAGATCTGGACCTAAAACATCTTGACCAAAATCGAAACTACCACCACCTAAAAATACAGCCGAATCAATTTTATTGTCATTAACCCCGTCGGCAATAACTAGTTTTATGTGATAGGTATCTGTTGTTGATAAGTTTGTAGCATAGGCATTCATAACCACCGTTTGTCCATTGTAGTTTGTTACTGCCGCCGTTGCCGCTGTGCCATCATTAAACAATCCAAAATAATTAGAATTGTTTGAAGAGCAAGAGGGGTTGTAAATACTGTTTCTAATGGTTTGAACAGATATTGGTATGGTAGTACTAGGAATAACTGCAAGATTTTTAGTTACACCTGTTGTGTTATTTTTTAATAAAAAGGCAAACGCATCTGGCGAAAAACATTGGTAATTACCATATTCTTCGGAGGCAAATAAAAAATTAAAATTAAAATTGGGCGAAAGAGGTTTAAAATCAAATTCTAAAACAGTGGCGTTTTTAGAAACTATAGTTATTCCAGCTAATGCAAGAGCCATTTCTAGGTCAGAATCTCCAGCCCAAGCTAGCGTTCCGTCGCTTAAAACAGTATTATTTGGACCAGGGGCATTCATTACATTTCCCGTAGTTAGGATTACGCCATTTTGCAAAGGAAAAGCCGGATTTGTATTTGTAAAATAGCCAATACCATTTGTAGATCCAAAATTTGTTCCAGTCCTTGAGCTCACATTATTTATGCTTAAGCAAGGGCTATTGTTTGTAAGTACAGTTTTTACTAAACCATCTATGGTATAAGTACTTGTATTTACAGTGATTACTTGCGAAAATCCAACGACTGAAAACAGTAAAAACGATAGTAGTATGACTTTTTTCATAGGTAAACAATTAAAGTGATAGACAATAAATGAATGTAAAAGACTGATTAAGAACGTTTTTTTTTTGCTAAGGAGGAGCTTTGTTAAAACAAAAAATAGCGAAAACTATTTTTGTAAAAACATTTTCAAGAAATTCAAATAAACTGTAATGATATAAATTTACTTATTTTTTTCCAATTAAATAGTATCTTTGAACTTCAAAAAAAATAAAAGTAAAAATGTCACTACAAGAAATTCTAAATCCAAGTATCAAAACCGCAATTCATCAACTTTTCGACCTTACAATCGAAAAAATAGAATTTCAATCAACAAGGAAAGAATTTGATGGCGATATTACAATGGTTATCTTTCCTTTATTAAAATTAATAAAAACACCCCAGGCAACACCGAACGGTGCAAAGCTAAATCCAGCCGATTTAGGAAATAAAATTGGAAACTATTTAGTCGAAAATGTAGCCCAAGTAGAAGCTTTTAATGTAGTTTCAGGTTTTTTAAATATTGTAATCGCTAATGATTATTATATTAATTTCTTCAACACAATAAAGACCGATGCACAATTTGGTTTTGTATCTCCAAGCGAACATGACAAAGCCATTATGGTCGAATATTCTTCGCCAAACACAAACAAACCATTACATTTAGGTCACGTTCGTAATAATCTTTTAGGCTATTCTGTTGCCGAAATTATAAAAGCTTCGGGTAAAAAAGTATATAAAACTCAAATTATCAACGATAGAGGAATTCATATTTGCAAATCGATGCTCGCTTGGCAGAAATTTGGACACTCAGAAACACCAGAAACTTCTGGTTTAAAAGGCGATAAATTAGTAGGTAAATATTATGTTGCCTTCGATAAAGCTTACAAAGTTGAAATAGCCGAATTAATGTTGCAAGGAAAAACCGAAGAAGAAGCTAAAAAACAAGCCCCAATTATTATCGAAGCACAACAAATGCTACTCGATTGGGAAGCAGGAAAGCCAGCAGTAATTACACTCTGGAAAACCATGAACCAATGGGTTTATGACGGTTTTGCAACAACATACAAAAATTTAGGAGTTAATTTCGATTCTTATTATTACGAAAGTAACACCTATTTATTAGGAAAGGAAGTAGTACAAATAGGATTAGATAAAGGTGTTTTCGAAAAAGATCCAGACGGTTCTGTTTGGATAGATTTGACACAAGACGGACTAGATCGTAAAATTGTACTTCGTTCTGACGGAACAGCAGTTTATATGACACAAGACATAGGAACAGCCATTCAGCGTGTTAAAGATTTTTCAGATGTTGGCGGTATGGTTTATACAGTGGGTAATGAGCAGGATTATCACTTTCGCGTTTTGTTTTTAATACTAAAAAAACTAGGATTCGATTGGGCATCTAGCCTATATCATTTATCATACGGAATGGTCGAACTACCTTCTGGCAAAATGAAATCTCGAGAAGGAACAGTCGTAGATGCCGATGATTTGATGGAAGAAATGACCAGCACAGCCCAGAAATTATCAGAAGATTTAGGAAAGCTTGAAAGTTATTCAGAAGAAGAAAAAGCAATATTATATAAAACTATTGGTTTGGGTGCACTCAAGTATTATATACTTAAAGTAGATCCTAAAAAATCGATGATGTTTAATCCTGAAGAATCTGTAGATTTTGCAGGAAATACAGGGCCATTTATTCAATATACTTACGCCCGTATTCAATCTATTTTACGCAAAGCAAATTTTGATATTACAGTTACAATTTCGACTAAATTGCATCCAAAAGAAAAAGAACTTATCAAGCAAATAGAAATGTATCCCGAAGTAATTCAGCATGCTGCTGCCAATCACAGTCCAGCATTAATAGCAAATTATATTTACGATTTAGTAAAAGAATACAACTCGTTTTACCAAACAGTTTCTATTCTTGGAGAAGAAGATAATGACAAAAAAGTGTTCAGAGTTCAGTTGTCTAAAAAAGTTGCCGATACTATAAAAACAGCATTCACGCTTTTAGGGATTGATGTTCCGGAGAGAATGTAATTTTTAATTGCACATTACTTTTTTGTTATTTAAGAATGATCTCTTTTTAAGAGGTGAAAACAAAAAAATCCGTCTCATTTTTATATGAGGCGGATTTTTTTTTAAAACCAAGCCAAAGCTTTAATTTAAAATCATAGTGTATTTAATATCTTCCACAGATAAATAAACGTTCCTTTGTTTTAGATTTAGTAAATCTATAAGTTCATATAATTCGAATCTATCAATTAGTAGCATAAGGTTGGTTTGTAAAGTAGGAATCGGAATTTTTTTCTCATAGATAGAGTTTTCGTATTCTTTTTCCCAATAGCTAACATCAATCTTAGACAAATAAATTTTAAAGCTCTCTAATTCGAAAGGCGTTAAGCTAAAGGTCAAATTCTTGTATGATAATTGGAAATTTTCTGAACTTGTACATTGGATCAAATTTCCATTTAAACTCGTGTTTAGAAATTTACACATAACATTTATTTTATAATGTAACTATCAATAATTTTGTTTACTTCTTCTCTTGGAGTGTCAGGTTTTAATGAAAAAAGTTTCACAAATAAAGGTTGGTTATCTACTGCTTTCTCGAGAGATAAGTCTTTGTTTTTAGCAAAAACCAATTCCCATTTGTCTCTTAATTTTTTCCAAAGACCATTGTTTTTTTTCCAATAGTTTTGTGCTATAATACATTTCGAATCATCTACTTTAGTATATACATCGTAACCTTTTTCTTGCGCAAGTAAAAAATCTTTCTGATTGTTGGCACGCACTATTTTGTCGTTATCTTGATTGTGTATCCATCCAAAATTAGTTATTTCGTGGGTGTTATTACGTTTCAAAACATTGTAGTCATTACGAATAGTGTGTTCACGTCTTGGCAAAGGAGCATCTGTAATGTTTTGCCAAAAATGTCTGTTGTCTGCATGAATCCAAGTTGCGGTACCTTCGTACCTTGGGCTATCATCTACTTGATATACTTTTTGTGTCCATTGCCCTTTTACCTCTTTTTTAGATAAGGTTTTAAACTTCCAAGTTAAATCTTTATAAAATTCATAAAAATTTGTATTCTCAAACTCCCAATCTTGTCTCCAGTGTTTTACGATATCATCCTCTTTTTCTCCCACAATTAGCAAATGTTGTAAGGCTATTTTGTTAGGTTGATCCTCTAATAATTCGACCCATTCTAGGCCTGAATCATGTTTTGTTTTCGATGGTTTGTAGTTTATACTGTCTTTCGAATAATTAAAAGTTTCGCTAAAGTTAAACTTTACTTCATAGCAACCACACATCGATTTAATTGCTTTTATGTCTTCTTGTTTTTTCGAATCTTGACTTTTTGCCGAGAAACCAATTAGGATAATAGACGTCGAGAATAGAATTGTTTTGATTTTCATAATGTTATGTTTTAGTATTGAAATTTTTATGCAAATATATTACATTTATTTAGAACAATTAAAAATAAGGACATATATTTGCAGAAAATAATTAAGAATGGTTATAAATAAAGCTTTTGGTTTGCACTTGTTACTGCTTTCGTTTGTGGGGTTTTCTCAGGAAAAGCAATTGTCTGATAGTGTAAAAGTTGCCACATTAAATGATGTTGTAATAACGGCAACCAGAACAGAAAGACAACTTTCTTCTTTGCCATTACCAATCTCTATAATTACTTCGGCAGATATTTCTAAAGCAGGTATTTCTAGATTAAATGAAATTCTTACCGAACAAACAGGTTTAATTACCGTTCCAGATTTTGGTGGCGCAGAAGGAATTCAGGTGCAAGGATTAGATGCTGCTTATACTTTAATCCTAATTGATGGTGTGCCACTTGTGGGGCGAAGTGCGGGAACTTTAGACCTATCTCGAATTAGTGTAGGGAATATAGATAGGATTGAAATTGTAAAAGGAGCATCGTCATCATTATACGGATCCGAAGCCTTGGCTGGTGTTATAAACATTATTACCAAAAAACCAAAATCCGATCATTTTTCGGGCAATCTTTCCTATCGTTACGCTAGCTTTAACACACATGATGCTACTGCTAACTTTGTTTGGAAAAAGAAGAAATTCTCGGGAAGTTTTTTTACCAATTATTTTGATACCAATGGTTATGATTTAGATAAGAAAAACAGTTTGCAAACAGTCGAACCATATTATAATACAACAATTCAACCCAAATTATATTATGACTTTTCAGATAAATTGAAACTGATAGTTGGTACACGTTTTTATCATCAAAAACAAGATAATAAGACTATAATTAATAATAAAAATTACCAAGGTGATGCGGTAATAAACGAATGGAATTCTCAAATAAAATTAGAACACAATTGGAATTCTAAGATAAATTCTGAGTACGAAATTTATCTAACTAATTACAAAACAGATGCGTTTCTTAATAATTCAAAAAACATATTATTTGAAGAGAGTTTTTATGACCAATGGCTTATTCGTCCCGAAATTAGAACTACTTTTTCTATAAATAATAACAAGCTAACAGCCGGAATTGGGATAAACCACGAAACATTAGATAGAACTTATTTTGGGATTAATGCAAACTTTAATTCGCAATACGGATTCCTACAATATGATTACAATCCGTCTAAAAAGTGGAATATTTTAGCTGGCTTTAGGTACGATAATCACAATCAATACAAATCACAATTAAGTCCTAAAATTGCCATAAATTATAAAGTTACAGATCATTTATCTTTAAAAACAGCTGTAGGATACGGATTTAAAGCGCCAGATTTCCGTCAGTTATATTTCGATTTTACTAATTCGTCCGTTGGTTATACCGTTTTGGGGTATAACGTGGCAGATACTAGATTGAATGCTTTAGACAATCAAGGTCAAATTTTAAAACGAATAAAAGATATTTCTTTTGATAATCCTTTGAAACCAGAAAGCTCTTTAAATTTTAATTTAGGAATATTTTACCAAAGAAGTAAATTAAAAATAGAGGTTAATGCTTTTTATAACGCTATTTCTAATTTAATAGATACAAGAGCTATTGCCATAAAATATACTGGACAAAATGTTTTTAGTTATTATAATGTAGGCAAAATTTTTACTTACGGAACGGAATTTAATTCGGCTTATAGTTTTTCTAATAATTTAAAAATTTCATTGGGTTATCAGTATCTAATAGCTAAAGACAAATCGGTTATTGATGATTTCGAAACCCATCAATATATACGTGATTCTCAAACTTTAGAAACTATTAAAATTAATAAAGTAGCTTATTTCGGACTATTTAATCGTTCCAAGCACACTGCAAATGTTAAGTTTTTATACATGATTCCGAAAATAAAAACAGATATTAATTTGCGTGTTTTTTATAGAAGTAAATACGGATTATTCGATACCAATAACAATCAGATATTAGATGTATATGATGATTTTGTTAAGGGTTATTTTATAACAAACGTATCAATATCAAAACAAATAAAAGAAAAATTTTCTTTTCAAGTAGGAGCTAATAACCTTTTAGATTATACCAATCCAAAGGAAATAAGTAATCTTTCAGGAAGGCAAATTTTCGGAAAATTGCAATTTAATTTTTAATCAATTTAATACTTTATTTTATGTCGAAAACTATCGCACGAACAAGAATATTTGGCGTTGTAAACCTTTTTCTTCGATTATTTTTAGGAGGTATGCTGCTTTTAGGAGGCGTATCTAAATTTGATAAACCTATGCCGCTAGCAACAAGTCAGATAGAACAAGTTAAAAAAGGAACATTAACTACTGAAAACGTTGAGGTTTTGAAGATGGAAAATTACCTCTTCGGAATGAAGCAAACAAATTATTTTTGGCAATTTTTGGGCGCAGTCGATATTCTTTTTGGCTTGCTAATTGTTAGTCAGGTCTTTGGTTTATTAGGCGAAATTATGGCACTTCCTATAACGATTAACATTTTTTTATTTCATCTTTTTCTCGAAAGAAACGAAATCGCAGAGTTGGTCGAAGTTTCTCTTATTCTAGCCGTAAATATTTGGCTAATAGCCTACGAATACAATCGCTGGAAAGGCATTGTATTTAAAAAACAAATTTTTAATTAACATTTATATTTTAACACTTTCATTATGAAAAATCATTTTTTTAAAGTTGCAGTTTTAGCACTAACAATTTTCGTGTCTTCTTGTAGTAAAGACGAACCTGCTACTGCTGTTCTTACTCCGCAACCACAAATTACTACATTAGAAGTAAAGACGGTTTCAAACCTTAATGCACCACAAGTAGGTATGTCGTTTGGACCTGTATCGGGCGAATTTACTAAATTTAGTTTCTCTGAAAATGCTGTTGTAACAAACGATAATTGGGATGTTGCTTTTCGAGGTACAACCATTCTTGTAAACGGAGGTGCTGCAATTGGTATTGCAGGAGAGCCATCTAGAACTGGTATGGGTGCTGTAAGTATTGCTAACAATACATTAAGTGGTGTTACTGCATTTCCTGCGGCAGATACTTTTAGACAAGACGCAAATTCTAGCTACGCAATTCCAATAGGGAGCGGTAATGGTTGGTACAATTATAACGGTGCGACTAATATTGTTACTCCTCTTGCCGGAAAAGTATTTGTAGTAAAAACACACAACGGGAAATATGCTAAATTTGAAATTTTAAGCTATTACAAAGACACTCCTGCAAATCCAGATGCAGCAACATCTGTAGGGCGTCATTATACTTTTAAGTTTGTTTATCAGGCTAATAGCACGACATCATTTTAATATAAATGTGGCGTGAGATAGTTTTAGATAGCTAGACTTTGTTTATTTTTTTTTGTTTAGTTAGAAAGGCTGTCTAATTCTTTAGACAGCCTTTTTTTAATAAAAATACAATATGTTAGATTATACAATATTTATTCTTGAAAAAGTAAGTTTCAATTTGAATCTTTTTTCGAAAGAATTGCAAAAAGCCTTAAAAATACTTATTCCTGCAGATATCATGCAACTTCAAGATTGGTTTTATTATTTTACAAAAGATAAAAAAGAATTGCTAATATTTGAATCCTATTTTTTGAAATTTAAAATCGAAGCCAATTCATTTTCTAACTTATAAGTTACATTTCTTATATTAATGATTATATTTGCGCATTACTAATATACTCAAATTAATTCTGAAAGACTTCTTCTTTCTGTGTGGAATCAAGTGAAATTCTTGAACTGTCGTGCAACTGTGTTTTCCTAGTTAAGGAATAAGTCAGATACATATAATTAATTTTTGTTTAAGCATCACGAAAGTGCTTAGACTCACGTAACTTCATTAATCTCTAATGAAACCATGCGTTTGTTTTATTCACTTTTTTAAATATAAAAACGAATAAGCATGAAACACACACGATTACCCCTCAATTTTACTATTGCTTTACAATATTTTAAAAATATACGAGTATGTTAGAGCAGTACGACAAAGCTTTTGCTAAGTATAGAAAATCTTTAAAAACAATTCCTTTGCCAATTATATGTTGGGATTTTCATAGTATTAAGAATTTAGAATTATTAGATTTTGATGCTATTCAGAAAAATTGGAACGAAAAAATAAGTTTCCTAAAAATCGTTAATAACGATAAGAAAGACATTATTGTAACTGACGAAAATTTCAAAATTATTTTTGTAACAAAAAATATTGTAGCAATAACAGGCTATAATTCGGACGAAATTATTGGAAAATCTCCCAAAATGTTTCAAGGAGTTTTAACTTCAGAAAGCATAAAAAATAATATTAGAAAGGCAATAATAAATAAAAAACCATTTAAAGAAGTAATTATAAACTACAAAAAAGACGGTTCTACTTATTTATGCGAAATCGAAGCAATTCCGAAATTTAATAAAAAAGGAGAATTTTTAAACTATATCGCTTTCGAAAGAATAGCATCTTAAATATATGAAAACACAAGAAGAAAAAATTAACGAATCTATTACACGGGTTTTTAAAGCCGTATTTCCTAACACAACAAACCATTACGATACCTTATTTGGCGGTACCGCAATGCAATATATGGACGAAGTTGCTTTTATAACAGCCACAAGATACAGCCGCCAGAAAATGGTAACAGTAAGCAGTGATCGAATAGATTTTAAAAGACCAATTCCTCATGGAACAATTATAGAACTTATAGGCAAAGTAACTTATTTAGGAACTACAAGTCTAAAGGTTAGTGTAGATATTTTTATTGAAGAAATGTACACAAATTCTAGAGAAAAAGCAATAATAGGAGAATTTACATTTGTTGCAATTGGTGAAAATAAAATGCCTATTAAAATCGATTAAAACACAAACTCTAAAGTAGCATAAAAAGTTCTATTATCAGACGGGATAATCCCAGGACCAGGATAGCCTGTGGCACGTCTGGTAAAATAACTATTATTTGTAAAATTATTTATTCCAGATTCTATTTTAAAGTGTTTCAATTTGTAAGAACACGAGAAATCTGCAACATAGTAAGTAGGTATTTGCCCAAAAATACCATACGTATTATCGTTTTTATCGGTAAAATTATTATTTGCTTCTGTAAATTGCGAAGAAACATAAGCCATTTGAATACCCGACATAAAATTTTTGTAACCAATTCCTGTTCCAGTTTTTATATTATATAAGGGCACAAATTCAACTTTTTTACCTTTAATATTAGATATTTCTGAATTCAGATATTCAGATTCTGTAATGGCAGTATTTAAAAAAACATTCCAAGTAAGTTGTTTCTTAGTAGCAAAAAAAGTTTTACTTAGACTCCAGTCTAACATTGTCTCAAAACCATAGGTTACAGCAGTTCCTATATTGCCTCTAAATCTCACAATTGCAGCAGAACCATTAGGGTTCCTTCTTTCAAACTCTCCAATTTTATCGTCGTAATACAGTCCAAAAATATTAGTATCGAATGTAATTTTATCGCTAATTTGCCCGCGAACTCCTATATCGGAGGTATATCCTTTTTCATCTGAAATGTTTTTGTCTATTACTTGGCTTGGCGATACAGTGCGTATATCGTTAAAAGTTACTGAACGGTAATTTTGAGAAATATTTCCATAAAATTCTATTCTGTTTTTGGGTTTGTAACTCAAGCCAATTCCTAGCAAAAGTAAGTTTCTATCTTTAATGATATGTTCTGATATATTTTTATCAAGGATTATATTTCCAGCAAAATCTCGGTTTATTTGTCTATAAAAACCAATAGCCTGTGTTTTTATATTTTCGAATCTAAACCCTGGTGTTATAGAAAATTTTGGTGATATTTTGAAAATATTTTCACCAAAAACAGCCAAATTTAAGTTTGGATATTTATAATTGGATTGATTTTGGTAAAAAGGAAATTCATTTGAAGCAACTTCAAAATTAGCATCGCTACCAGAACTTCCAGCATTTTGAATTCCTGAATTATCAGATTGATAATATTTAGCCCCAATCAAAAAAGCACTAATGTTGTTTTTAATTTTATATCTTTTCAGAAATCGGGCTTCGGCACTCCAATTTTTAAACACTCCAATTATTAAATCTCTTTCTGTTTCTAAAGCATCAGGATTTGAAACACGGTTAGAACGATAACCAATTGCTTTTCTAGAGGCATCTAGCCCAAATAATTGCAATGAAAAATCTGTTGTAGGATTAAATTTATGCTTTAACCTCAAAGCAAATAAGTTCCAGTTTACAGCAAACCAGTTTCTTGTTCGGTTGCTTTGTAATGGGTTTTTGTTAAACATTACATCGGTTAATCCACCTGCTTGTTGGGCTAAATAACTAAAATGGGTATAATCAAAATGCAATGAAGTTTTGTCTGTAAATTGATAATTTAAGTTTCCAAAGTAGTTTTTACTTTCAAAGTTAGAATTGGGTCTAAAACCATCACCTTGTTTGTAATTGTAAAAAGTATAATAGCTAAATTTCCCGTTAGTTCCAGATAACGAAGTAAAATTGGTAAATAAACCATAGGATCCGACGGTGTTTCTAGTAGTAATTTCGAATGGTTTTGTAGTTGGTTTCTTGATTTTGAAATTAACCAATCCCCCAAATTGTGTTCCGTATTGTAATGAAGCAGCACCACGAATAACTTGTATTTCTGCTAAACCTTCGGTTGGTGTGGCATAATAACTTTCGGGGTAACCCAAAACATCGGCAGAAATATCATAATCGTTTTGGCGTGTATTGAAATTAGAGGTTCGATTAGGATTTAATCCTCTACCGCCAATGCTAAGTTGCAGTCCGCCATCGGAACTTTCGTTGATGGTTAAACCTACAACTTGCGCAAAAATTTGTCTAGCATTATTGGTTGATTTATTTATGGTTAGTTTTTCAATAGCAATAACTTCGGTTTTTTTACCAGCATAAATAGCAGTTTCTTCAATATCTCGCAATTTATTGAGCGCAAAAATTTTCTCTTTTTGATTTTTTATAACAACTTCCGAAAGGGTGGTTATTTTTTCTAAAATTATTATTTTATTTTTTTCTGATGGTGCCATTTCGATTTCTACAATACTATAATTTTCTTTATAAAAGGTAAAATCATAGTTGCTTAATTTTTCTACTTCAATAGAAAAAGCTCCGTTTTTGTCAGAAAACGATTTTGTTCCAGTTGTTTTATTATAAATCTCTACCAAAGGTAATTTTGCTCCAGAAATTGAAGTAATTGTTCCCGAAATTTTATTTTGAGAAAAACAATTGAAGCTGAAAAGTATAAAAACTAAAAATTTAAAATCCGATAATTTCATCGTTAAAAGGTAATATCCAAGTTTTGTGTTGGAAAGATTCATACTGGTTTGCAAGATTTATTTTTGGGTCTATATATTTTTGGCTCAATCTTCCGTTTAGCGCAACATAACTTTCTACATAAACTTCTGGGTTCTTCAGACCTTGTTTTTTATAAAATTCGCAAAGATAATGTGCATATTCTAATATAAAATCTGGTTGAAATGACATTTGCTTTTCTTGAAATGTAGTTAAAAAAGAACTGTTATTTACTCTTATTTCTTTTTTAGTCGTGAGGTCCTTTACAATAAATTGTGTGTATCCTGCTTTTTCCATAAGCATTACACGCCAAGAAAAACGGAAACCTTCTTCGGTCCAAAATAATTCGTTTGGATAGCAAAGATATCGAAAGGGAAATAATAATTGAAAAGTAATGAACAGACCAATAAATATTAATTTTAATTTGTTGATTGTATTATATTCTTGAATTTTTACTTTTTTATTTTCAAAACAGTTAACATTTATTTTTAATAGATTAGAAATAAATATCAAACAATTCTTATGAAAGTTAGTATCGAAAAAAATCAGAGTACTAATAATCATGACATAAGGAAAAACACCAATTGGGAACAAAATTTTTGTTAGAACATGAAAAATAACAACAAGAACAAAAGCAAATACTCTAGTTTTTCTATATAATAACAAAAAAACAATGCTTAAGTCATACAATGTTCCTGTCCAGCTAAAGGCATAGTGAACCCAATTTTGGCTAAGTAATGAACCAATAATTGGTAGGTTAGAGTTAGAGGGTAGCCATATTTTGAGTGGCATAGCCTCAAGAATCCAGTCAGAATTTAGTTTTGCTAAACCCGCATAAAAATAAACAATTCCTAATAATAGTTTTAAAATATCGGTATTCCAAGTAGGAATTTTTTGAAAAGCAATTTTACTGTTTTTAAAAGCATCTACAGAAAACTGAGCGTTGGCAGGTAAAAAGATAAGCACAAAACTAATTATCGAAATAAAGTAGTAATGATTTAAATAAGTCGTTTTGTCAATCAATTCGATATATGTAAAACTCAAGAAAAATGTAATAATTGCAATTCTGTATTTATAGCCAATAGCCACAAACAGCGCTGCAATTGCTGCAATTAGAAACAGCAAATAAGTATAAATTCCTAAAGATTTTACCCAGCTAAAACCATAATAAGTAAAATGAAATTGGGGTTGGATATAAAATTTTTCTATCCAATTATAACTTGCAAAACGAATTAAACTAAAAAGCATCATAAAACCAAACGCTAGTCTAAAAAAGGCTAGCGTTGTAGCTTCTGAGTATGTATTTAGATATTTTTTGAGGTTAAAATTCATGATTAATCGCCATCACCATCCACATAATCGATAGCTATATTTAAAGCTTGCATCATATCTAGTTTTGTGTACACAACATTTTGTTGCAAAGCATCGTAAGCAGCAAGCATTTTTGTATTGTCATTAGTTACTTGTTGCGAAAAGCTATCGTTTAATGCGTTGTTTGCCGCATAAATAGGGGTAAATTGATTGTTGATAATGGTACTTAATTTTTGACCATTTCTGACCACATTTAAGAAGTCTAAATACGACCTAAATCCTTCGCCAGTTGTTGTACTATTGAAATGCTTACCATTAAAAAAATCTTGACTGGCTTTTACGGCTTCGTTTAATAATATTTTTGATATATTATTTTTATAATAAGCCTCTGTTTTTTCAGGATATTTTACGCCACTAGAAAAAACGCCTGCTGGAATACCCAATTTTCCTGTACGAATGTCTTTCTCTAAGTTTTTTACAAAATTATTGGCCGTTTTGTTTATAGAACTACTTACCGAGGTGCCGTTGTTGGCAATGTAGCTGGTTTTGAAGCCTGAATTCCAGCTGGTAACAATAGCGTCTGCATTGGTTTTTAATCTATTGGCAACAGCCAGTAGGTATGATTTGTAATTTGTAGCATTTGTATTCGTTGTATAAAACCCAACAATTGTAGCATCATTTGTGTGTAATCCATTTAGCAAATAATCTAGCGCAGGAAAACCTTGTTTGTCAAATTGCGATAGGTGCTCTAAATTATAACTTCCAGAAGTGATATTTGCTTCAATTCCTATTCTGTTTGTAGGATAAGTATTTGAGGATTCTTTTATATAAATTTCTTCGGCTTTGCCAAAATTATATATCGAAATGTACTGGTATGCTTTATATGATTCTAACCAAGACGCTCTAACCGTTTCTAAATTAGAAACGGTTGGCGTTGTGTTAAAATTATTTATATTTGTTACTAATAATTGTACTTTTTCTTGGTAATTTACATAACTAGGCACAATAATATTGTTTGCCCAATTAGTTAATAGGGCTGTTCTGTCATAAGCGTTTTCAGTCTTTACAGTTTCTTCTTCATTTTTTGAACAGGAAAATAAAAACGTTGCTAGGCTTAAAATTAAGACTACTTTTTTCATATAAAAATAAAATTATTTTGCAAAAATACAAATTGTTTTTAATTTAATCTAAATTAATTTACCGTAGCAGCCTGCAGTACTGTAAAACCAAATTTTGCAGCAATTTGAGTTGAAATAGCATCTAGTTTTAGACCTAGTGTGTTTATATCCCAAAGACCATTTGTGCCACTTATCATAGAAGCTAACATGGTATCAACTTCTGCTTTAGTAAAGTATGGGTTGTTTGTTCCTGGTTTGTTTGTGTAACGCAAAGAAAGGATAAAACCGTAAGCTTCTGATAAAGCATGAAATGCACCGGCACCATTTGCTGTTGTTAACTTTCCTTTACCTTCTTGTAAATAAAAGACCGCTCTTACGGCAGGAATCATTGCTATTTTTGCTTTAATAATATCTATTTGCGCATCACGAACCGCATAATCATTAGCAACAATAGCTGCTCTACCTTTGCGGAATGCTAAATCGATATCGGCTTTAAGGGTGTTAAAGTCTGAATCGGCACTTACTTGGTTTATATAACTACTCCAAAATTTGAAAGTATTTGGTGTTGTAGTTGTGTTGTCTGCACCATAAAGATAACCGTAAGCTTCGTCCCAATTGTGTTCCATCGTTGTATAGGATTTACCTGTTTCTAAAACTTTAGATGTGTTATTAGTTCTATTAGTTCCTTCGTCTAGTTTGTTTAAACTTAGATAATTGTTGCAAATTTGATCCATCATGCAAGAACCCATCATACCTTTTAGGAGAACTTGCTGAGGCTCTAATCCGTTGGTAGCAAACAATCTTTTGCTAGTCCCATCAGTATAAATACCTGCTATTCCTGCACTGGCATTAATTCCTTGGCTGGCTGCTTTGGCGTTCACGAACTGCGTTACATACAAATTTCTAATCTCTGTTTGTTCAACTACTGAACCACCACCCTGATATAAACTAAAATAGTCTTTAGATGCTGCGGTCTTGTCTTTTAATTGTTTTCCTGAAGCGTTTAAGCCTGCTCCTATGAAACGGTTGTTTTTGTTCTCATACATATCCGATAAGAATGCATCATCGACTGCTGTTGCGGTTGTTGCAGCAGTTTTTATATAGTTGCCCATTTCGTCTAGCATTAATAAACGGCTTGTTTGTCCGGCATAATCTACAGATGTTACAGAATTTCTTTCGAATGTATAGGTTGCAGGAATATTATAATTGAAACTTGTAGGGGCTACTACAGCGGGTATAGTTTCGTCATCTTTAGTACAAGAAGCTAATGATATAAAAGCTAATGAAGCTAATAAAATTTTTTCGTTTAACATAGTGTTTTATTTAGATTGAATTAAAATAATTTTCGCAAATATATAATCTAAATTTAAAACAAACAATCTTTATTTAAAATTATTCTAAATAAAGATTGTTTGTTTGTGAAAAAAAAATACTTTTGTATTAAATTTAATCATTCTAAATAAAAACAATGAAACAATTAAAAACATTTTTCTTCATAGTCATTACGATGTCTTTATGTTCTGCTTCTTCTATTTCTGGTGGTAACGACGAATTGGTAATAGTAAAGAAAGCTAAGGACACTAATAAATATATTGCGGTTTATTTTTCTGGATCAGATTGGTGTTCCATTTGTCATGTATTTAAAAAAGAGTTTGTCGAGCAAAAAGAGATTGCTACAATTTTAGGTACTGATTATGTATATTATAATGCCGATTTTCCCCAGCGGAAAAAATTAGCAAAAGAGATTGCAATAACTAATGATGCTATTGCAGAAAAACTAAATCCAAACGGTATTTTTCCGCTGTTAGTCATTGCAGATGAAAATTTGAATGTAAGAAAAATAATTACAAAAGTCATGGGGTATGACAAAGGCTTGCTTGCTTTAAAAGCAAGTGTTAAAAAATAACCATCTTCATGCAATCTTTAAAAAACATGAAAACCTACACAGAATCAATACCTTCTATGACTTCAATTTTATCTATTTCTATTGTCATGGATGAAAATGACGAAAAAGAAGCTTCTTTGCTATTAAGAAAAGGATTTGACAAAGCTAAGGAGATTATACAAATAATTTCGGCTTGGGAAGTTGGCACACAGATGCATGCTGTAAACCAAGCGGCAGGAATTTGTCCTGTTGTTGTTTGCGATGAATTATTTTATTTAATACAAAGAGGCTTAAAAATAGCTGAACTTACTAATGGTTTGTTTGATATAACTTTTGCCTCTATAGATAAGATATGGTATTTTGACAAACCAATGTACAAGTTGCCTAGTGCATTAGAAATTGCTAAATCTATTTCTAATATCAATTATAAATATGTAGAATTAGACCCCGAAAATAAATCTATTTTTATTACTAATAAAGGGACAAAAATAGAATTGGGTGCAATAGGTAAAGGCTACATTGCCAATGAGATAAAGAAACTTCTTTTAGTAAACGGAATTCAATCTGGATTAGTAAACGCAGGAGGCGATTTAGTGTGTTGGGGTAAGAATAGTGAAGGGTTTCCTTGGCGTGTTGGTATTGCCGATCCTAATAAAAAAGAATCCTTCATTGCTTGGTTGCCGTTAGAAAATCAGGCTGTGGCTACCTCTGGAAGTTATGAAAAATATGCTCTTATACACGGCGAAAAATACTCACATATCATACATCCGCAAACAGGTTATCCTGTAAAAGGGCTTCAAAGTGTTACTATCATTAGTCCAGATCCTGAATTGTGCGATGCTATTGCGACTTCTGTTTTTTTGATGGGGTTAGAAAAAGGTTTGGCGTTTGTAAATCAATTTAATGACATACAGTGCTTTATGATAGATGATAAGAATCAATATTATTATTCAGACAATTTAAATACAAATCAATATGTTCAAACAAATTAAAATAATCTTAGGAGTGCTAATATTAATAACTACTTGTAGCAGATGTACCCCAGTGAAAGCTTATCAAAGGCAATACGTATCTGACTATTCGATGCAAACAGGAACAACCTCAATAGAAAAACTAGAATCAGAAGGGTTTTCTTTTCGAGAAGGCGCCTCTGGTGGCGAAACAGGAAAAACAGGTGGTGGATGCGGTTGCAATTAAATCATTCTTATTCAAATTATAAATCATTCCTTTTATTATGCTCATTATACATTTATTTATCTCTTCTCTTCCTAGTTTAAACGTTTTGATAATGCTCTTTATGCTGTTAGTGGGTAAATTTTCATTTGCTCAAAACCTAAAGCGAAAAGAGATAAAAGACAAAAGACCTACTAAAATTACTTTATTAAGTAATTATTACGACCAAGATGGAAATAAAAGTGCCGTAAATGGCGGTTTAGGTTCCCAGAAAATAGAAAGTTTTTCTCAAGAAGTACATTTATATCTTCCTGTAAAATCGACCGATGCTTTAGCTATAGATGCAGGAGTAGATCATTTTACCTCAGCTTCTTTAGCTAGTATCGATAAATATGTTTCTCAAGCCAGTAGTGGTAACTCAGGCATTAGTGGTAGCGAAACCCGCATGTATGCAAACATTGCTTTCGAACATCAAATTTCTGAAAGACTAATAATATCTCCAAGAATAGGCTTCTCTAGCGAATATGACGTGCAGTCTGTAAATGCAGGAATCTCATTGCTAAAAAAGCTGCAAAATAATGATGGTGCAATTTCAACCAGCTTTGGTGCAACATTAGATAGATGGATGGTTGTGCACCCAGGTGAGTTTCGTGCTTCAGGTTTAGATGCAGAAACGGGGGCTTCAGTAAGTTCTGTAAATCCTTATGCAACACCTTTTGTATATAGCGGCGAGTCGATCTCGAAAAACGGACAAGCATATCCTGTAGATTGGAGAGCTTCTTATGCTCTTGTAAACGGATATTCATTTGCCATCAATCAAAAGATGAATGCCTCTGTAGGAATAGATTTGTTAGCACAGCGAGGCTTACTCTCTACGCCCTTCCATCGGGTTTATTTTAATGATGGCATAGGAGATGAGTATCAGAAAGAAGTTCGAATCGAAAAATTACCAAGAGAAAGGTATAAAATTGCCATTTCAGGAAGGTTTAATTACTTTTTAGATCCTGCTATAGTTTTAAGAAGTTATGCCAGATTGTATAAAGATACTTGGGATATTAATTCGATAACTTTAGGATTAGAAACCGTACTTAAGTTTAATAAATCATTTGCGGCAACGCCTTTTTTTAGATACCACAAGCAAGAAGGAACCTCTTATTATCGAGCTTATGGTCAGCACGTATATACCCCTGGAGATTTTTATACAAGTGACATAGATTTAGGTAGTTTTTCTGCAATTCGTTCAGGATTAGCACTTCGTTATGTACCGTTTGCTAATTTAAAATTAGACAGCAACGGAAAGCCTGTAAAACACTTTGCTTCAATGAAAGATGTTGGTTTAAGATATGGCTATAATAATAGAGAAGATGGTTTAACAGGGCACTCTTTATCTTTCGAAATCACTTTTGAACTGTAATAATTATAAAAACAAATTAATAATAAAAATGAAAACATTTTCTATAAAACGCTTAATATTAATGCTTTTAGCAATCGTATCTTTAGCCTCTTGTACACGTACTGATATTGAAGCGCCCTTGGTATATCCCAATCCCTATAAAGTTTTGGAAGATTTAAACACTATTAAAGATTATGCAACCATCAAGGTCATATCTAGAACAACTGCTATGGCAGTAGGCGATATGGGTCAGGTAATAAAAACAACAGACCAAGGTGTAACTTGGGACAAACTAGATTTAGGAATAACCAATTACCTAAACGATGTAGATTTCACATCAGACCAAATAGGATGGATTGTTGGAGAATCTAGTGTAATAAAAAAGACCACAAACCAAGGACTTAATTGGACAGATAAAAAACCAGCCACATTACCTAGTACAGAAAACGTTCTTGCCGTAAAATTTCTTAATGAAAACATAGGGGTTTGTACTACGGCTACTGGAAAAATATTAATGACCCAAGATGGTGGTGAAAATTGGACAATAAAAGTAGCAAAAAATGCTATTGGAGCTGATATTGTTACGGCATTGCGATCTATTTACATTAAAGATACAACTACTTTTTATCTTGTAGGATCTGCTGGAATAATTTTAAAAACAACAGATTTCGGAACAACATTTACGGTTTTACCAACCGCACAAACTACCAACTCGGCAACTACAATATTGTATAGAATAAAATCACCTTCAAATAAGGTCGCTTACACCTGTGGTTCTGGAGGAATGGTTTTAAAAATAAATTTAGAAAATGATGCCATAACATCTGTAAAACCACCAATGACCGAGACTATGTTTGGCATTAGTTTTATAAACGATAATGTAGGATATGTAGTAGGGAAATTTGGTCTAATTTTTAAAACAACAGATGCTGGTACAAGTTGGATTCGTGAAAAATCTGGCGTATCTAGTACATTAACTGATGTTGCCTACTGGGACGAAAATCTAGGTTATATTGTAGGAAATAAATTAATCTTGAAATCTAAAAAAGACTAAAAAACTGTAATATTTACATTAAAAGTAAAAAAAAAATGAAAACATCAGTTTTAAAACACAAAGCAGTAATAGGGCTAATAATATTTACCATTCTAGCTATATCGTGTACGAAAGAGAGTTTCCCAGAACCAAAACCAAAGGTTACGGATTATGCAATAAGCACAAACAGTTTAATCTTAAACTCTATTATCAACGATATAGATTTTAAAGGATTAGATACCGGATTTGCAGTTGGTACATTCCTAAACGGTATTGTACAAGAAGGCGTAATCCTAAAAACCAACAATGCAGGTAAAGACTGGCAAAAACTAGTTTCTCCTGCTCTTTTAGGACAATTTTATAGCAATTATTTCATAGACAATCAAACAGGCTGGATTGTAGGTGATTTGGGAACAATCTTAAAAACCACCAACGGAGGTACAACCTTTACTACACAAACAAGTGGTACAACAGAGCGTTTGTATGCAGTGACTTTTGCAGATGCAAATAATGGCGTTTGTGTGGGAGCAAAAGGAATTCTTCGAACTACAACAAATGGAGGAGCAACTTGGGAGGTAAAGAATAGTGGACTTACTAGTTCTACAGATTTAAGAGCCGTTTATATCTACAATGCTACGACAATTATAGTATGCGGATCGAACGGGGTTTTAAGACGATCAAACGATTTTGGTCTTACATGGGGAGTAATAACAACACAAGAAACGGTTAGATTACAAGACATGCATTTTCCTATAGCAAACATTGGATACATATGCGGACAAGAAGGTGTCGTTTTAAAAATAAATCTAACTGATAATACTGTAACCAAACAATACTTACCCGTAGACGAACAAATGAGAGCCATCTATTTCGTAAATGAACAAATAGGTTATACATCAGGATCATACGGCGATTTACTAAAAACAACCAATGGCGGACAAAATTGGAAATTACAAAACATTGACCCTATTGCCTACAATTTGTATTCTATAGATTTTCCCACAGAAAAACAAGGATACATTGCAGGAGTAAGAACGCTATTAACAACAAATACCAAATAAGCTGTAATTATATGAAAACTAAAAATATATTACAGTTTCTATTGCTCTTTACAATGTTTGCAAAAGCACAGCACAAAGATGTTTTTCAAATAGCAAGAAATGGCACTTTAGAAGAAATAGAATCTTTATATAATTCAAATCATGAAATTATTAACACGCTAAATGACCAGCAATACAGCCCTTTAATTTTAGCCTGCTATAATGGAAATGTAAAAGTAGCCTTGTTTCTTGCCGAAAAAGTAAAAGAGATTAACTATAACTCCACTTCAGGAACTGCACTAATGGCGAGTGTAATGAGCGGCGATATAAACATTCTTAAAAAACTTCTTGAGCATAATGCGAATGTAAACATAACCGATAAAAACCAAAAAACGGCACTTATTTACGCTTGTTTTTTCAATAAAACAGAAATAGCAAAACTCCTATTAAAGGCCGAAACTAATATAAATCATAAAGATAATGACGGGAAAACAGCTTTAGATTACGCCACTTTTAATAAGAATACCGAATTAATTATATTACTAACCAATAAATAACAACTAATGAAAAAACAATTATTTCAATGCGTATTCGCCTTCTTACTAATTTGTAATGCCAGTTATTCCCAAATAAAATCATCTGGAACAGTCATTCTAGACCCTGGAGTAATGAGTGTGAAGTTTGACCTTAACCAAGCTACATCAATTGTAACGCTTACCCTAACTGGCCCGTCTAACAAATGGTTTGCTATTGGTTTTAATGCAGATGAAATGGATCCAAATACCGATATGGTTTCAATGAAAAGCAGCACCGTTTTAGGAGATGAAAGGCTTGTAGTTGGTGGCCATCATGATGACCCCGTGGCCGATGCAGTAAATAATTGGACGCTTACCAGTAATATAGTAACTGGCAGTACAAGGACAATTGTCGCCACTAGAGCTTTTGTTGCCGAAAATACCGATTATACTTTCGCATACAGTAGAAACTCACTAAAAATAATTTGGGCCTATGCAAAGAAAACAACCTATGGCTATGACAATAAACACCATGGAGATAATTATGATTTTAAATTGATAAATTTTACGACTTTAGGGGAAGAAAATTATAATTATTCGAACGAAATAAATATTTTTCCTAATCCTTCTGATGGTATTTTTAATATCAGTAAGAAAACCGAAGTAAATATTGATACCATAAGAGTATTCGATATAAACGCAAAATTAATACGAACCATTAGTTTAAAAAACAATCATTTTACTAATGCTATTAACTTAGAAGATCTAACCTCTGGCAAATATTTCTTAGAACTCAGTAATGATTCGGAAAAAACAGTAAAAACAGTAATTATTAATTAGTCTTTAACTAATTGATAAAATTATTTAAATTTATTCTAAATAAATATTGTTTATTTGTGAAAAAAAAATACTTTTACATTAAATTTAATCATTCTAAATAACACAATTATGAAATTCTTTTTAAGAATCACTTTAACAATGGCAGGAATAGTACTTTTGTCCTGCAATAATGATAAAGAAGAAGCGGTTGTAGCACCAGTAAAAAACGTTACAAAAAAAGAAGTAATAGAAAATTACGCAAACATAGCCTACGAAAATTACAAGAAAGCTTATGATGATGCGGTAATTCTTAAATCTGCAATAACAACTTTTACAACAACTCCAACCCAAGTAAATTTTGATAATGCAAAAAATAAGTGGAAAGTAGCTAGAGAAAGTTACGGAACTACCGAAGCATTTCGCTTTGCAAATGGGCCAATAGATAATACAACAGGACCAGAGAGTTTTCTAAATTCTTGGCCTCTAGATGAAAATTTTATTGATTATGTAAATGGGGCACCTAACGCTGGGATAGTTAATAATGAAGCACTGTTTCCAATTATTACTAAATCTGTATTGAAAGAACAAAACGAACTAGGAGGAGAAAAAAACATATCTGTAGGGTACCATGCAATTGAATTTTTGTTGTGGGGACAAGATTTAACTGCGCCATCGGTAAACAAACCAGGGCAAAGACCTTATACTGATTATATTATTGCTGGCGGAACAGCTGCAAATCAGGCAAGAAGAACTGCATATCTTGTTGCTTGCTCTGATTTATTAACAGATAATCTACTAGAGGTAGTAAACCAATGGAAAGTGGGCGGTGCCTATAGAACGACATTCTTAGGGTTGCCAGAAAATGAAGCTCTGAAAAACATGTATTTAGGAATAACCACTTTAATCTCTGCCGAATTACCAGTAGAGCGTATGGAAGTTGCACTTGGTAATGCTGATCAAGAAGACGAACATTCTTGTTTTAGCGACAACACACACAGAGATATTATATTAAATTTGCAAGGAGTAATAAATGTTTATCAAGGAAAATATGGTTCTATAGATGGTGCCTCTCTTGAAGATTTAGTAAGCCAAGCCAATGTTCAAGCCAATACCGAAACCAATGCCTCTATAGCGCTATCGCTAACTAAAGCAAATGCTCTTTTCAATCCTTTCGACCTTGCAATTTCAGGAGGCGCAACTTCGGTTGAAGGAGCCAAAGTAAAATTGGCAGCAATGCAATTTAAAGACTTAGGATCCAATCTTTTAAATGGTGCAACTAAAATTGGGATAATTGTAAATTAACCCGTTTGGAGTAATTTAATTTATTTGTAAATTGCGCTAATTATATAATAAAAATATTTTTTAAAATCTCATTATTTGGGTGTTACCACAAGGGTTGGGCTTTTTTATTACAAACGGAGTTTGCTGAACTTCGATAAAATTAAAAGTATATTGAAACAATCTTTTTGAGGCTTTTTCTACCTCACAAAGATTGTTTCAATACCTAATAAAAAAACCCTGCAAATAATAAAATTAAGCCGTTTTAATAACATAGATCTTATTCTGTTTTATTAAGACGTTTTACTTTGTTATAGCAAAAATAGCTTTGTGAACTAAAAAAAGGTCTATGACCACTTTTTTCTATCTGTTTCTATTTCAAAAATAATGAGCATTTATAATTATCTATCAAGTTAAATTAATAATTTTGCTATAATAAATTAACAAAATCGTTTTTAATATTAAAAACGATTTTTTATATTTTCAAAAATGAAACATATCATAAAAATCTTAGTATTTATATTTTTTGTGCAGTTTATAAGTTGCAATACTGATAATGATAGTAAATACCAGGAAGTTCCAGCGCTTCTCTTGCCTGAAAATGGCGAAGAATATTCTGGAGGACAAGCAACCGTATTTAATTCATCAGAAGAAGCATTTGGTTTTTTTGCTAGGAATTTAACTCAAGAGGAACAAACTGATTTTGGGATGGGGAATTCTTTTTTTAGACAAAGTTGGGTTTCTGCACCAGCTTCAACAACGGCACGAGATGGTTTAGGACCTTTTTTTAATGCAGTTTCTTGTTCAAGCTGTCATTTTAAAGATGGTCGTGGTCGTCCGCCAGCTTTCGATGGCGAATTAGGTCGTGGTCTGTTATTACGTTTAAGTTTAGCGGGAAATCATCCTAACGGCAGCTCTTTTTCTGATCCAATTTATGGTGGGCAGTTGCAAGACAATGCTGTTTTAGGGCAAACTGTAAAAGGGAAATACACAATAACTTATCAATTAATTTCTGAAACCCTAGCAGACGGAACAGTTATTCAGCTTAGGAAACCAATATATCAAATAAATAATTTGGGTTACGGTGCTTTAGCAGGTGGGGTTTTAGTGTCACCTAGAATAGCCAATCAGATGATTGGTTTGGGTTTACTTGAAGCAGTACCAGAATCTACTATTTTAGGATTTATAGCCACTAATAATAGTAACGAAATAAGCGGAAAAGCAAATTACGTGTACGATGTAGAAAGTAATTCTCAAAAGTTAGGGCGTTTTGGCTGGAAAGCCAATCAACCCACTATACGCCAGCAAGCAGCAGGTGCTTTTTCAGGAGATATGGGAATTACAACAAGTATTTTTCCTAACGAAAACGCTCCTCCAAGCGTTAATTTGAACACTATTCCTAACGGAGGTAGTCCTGAAATATCAGATGATAATTTAGCTAAAGTTGTATTATATTCCAGTTCGTTAGCAGTTCCAGCAAGGAGAAATTATACCGAACAAAACGTGTTAAAAGGAAAAAAAATATTTCAAGAAATAAATTGTACGGCATGTCATGTTCCAAAAATACAAACGAGTACAAATTATCCAATTCTAGCCTTTAGAAACCAGACCATAAGACCCTATACAGATCTCTTATTGCATGATATGGGAGAAGAATTATCTGATAATGCCTCAGATTTTCTTGCCAATGGTAACGAATGGAGAACACAACCACTCTGGGGAATAGGATTAATTAATACAGTAAACGGACACACTAATTTACTACATGATGGTAGAGCGAGAAACATAACCGAAGCTATTTTATGGCATGGAGGAGAAGCACAAACAGCTAAACTAAAATTTAAACAATTAACAACCATAGATAGAAATAATTTGCTTGAATTTATTAATTCATTATAAGAATTAGTTAATCAAATCGATTGATTTTTGTATCGCAAATTCTTTAAAAAATATCTAATTTTCTAATTCGCAAATTCTTTCAATTAGTTTATATTTGCACCATCAAAACAAAAAAATCATGTTCAATAGTTTAAGCGAAAAGTTAGATAAAGCCTTCCATATATTAAAAGGTCACGGAAAAATCACCGAAGTAAACGTTGCCGATACACTAAAAGAAGTGCGTCGTGCCTTACTAGATGCCGATGTTAACTTCAAAATAGCCAAAGATTTTACTGCCAAAGTAAAAGAAAAAGCAATAGGAGCAGACGTTCTAACAACCTTACAGCCAGGACAATTATTAGTTAAAATTGTAAAAGACGAATTAACCGAGTTAATGGGGGGCGATGTAGCAGGAATTAACCTTTCTGGAACACCAACAGTAATTTTAATGTCAGGATTGCAAGGTTCTGGAAAAACTACTTTTTCAGGAAAGTTGGCTAATTTTTTAAAAACTAAAAAGAACAAAAAACCATTATTGGTTGCCTGCGATATTTATCGCCCTGCTGCAATAAATCAATTACATGTAGTTGGAGGACAAATAGGTGTCGAGGTTTACTCTGAACCAGAAAATAAAAATCCAGTAGAAATTGCTCAAAATGCAATAAAGCACGCTAAAGCCAATGGTTTTAATGTCGTTATAGTAGATACAGCGGGTCGTTTAGCTGTCGATGAAGAAATGATGGCAGAAATTTCTCGTGTTCATAAAGCAATTCAACCACAAGAAACCTTGTTTGTTGTAGATGCAATGACAGGACAAGATGCCGTAAATACAGCAAAAGCTTTCAATGATATTTTAAATTTCGATGGTGTAATTCTTACTAAATTAGATGGAGATACCCGTGGTGGAGCAGCAATTTCTATTAAATCAGTAGTAAACAAACCTATTAAATTTGTAGGAACTGGCGAAAAAATGGATGCGATTGATGTTTTCTATCCAGAGCGTATGGCAGAGCGTATTCTTGGTATGGGCGATGTTGTGTCGCTTGTAGAAAGAGCGCAAGAGCAATACGATGAAGAAGAGGCTAGAAAAATTCAACGAAAAATTGCTAAGAACGAATTTGGTTTCGATGATTTTTTATCTCAAATTCAGCAAGTAAAAAAAATGGGAAATATGAAAGATCTTGTAGGCATGATTCCTGGAGCAGGAAAAGCACTAAAAGATGTAGAGATTCAAGACGATGCTTTCAAACATATTGAAGCCATAATATATTCGATGACACCAACCGAGAGAAGCAAACCAGCAATAATCGACGTGAAGCGAAAAGCAAGAATTGCAAAAGGTGCAGGAAGAAAACTAGAAGAAGTTAATCAGCTCATGAAACAGTTTGATCAAATGAGTAAAATGATGAAAATAATGCAAGGTCCAGGTGGGAAAAATATGATGAAAATGATGGGCGGAATGAAAGGCGGAATGCCAGGAATGAAATAATAATTAGTCATAAAGTCGAAAGTCATAAAGTCATACAAACTTTCGACTTTCGACTTTCAACTTTAAGACCAAAATAACAATGATTCTACTAGACGGAAAAAAAACAGCACAAGACATTAAAAACGAAATTACAGCCGAAGTAAATAAAATGAAAGCCAACGGCGAGAAAGTACCGCATCTAGCAGCATTAATTGTGGGTAGCGATGGCGCCAGCTTAACCTATGTAGGGAGTAAAGTAAAAGCCTGCGAATTAGTAGGATTCGAATCGACATTAGTAAAAATGCCAAGTACTACCTCAGAAACCGAATTGCTTAAAAAAATAAAGGAATTAAACCAGAATGACGACATAGACGGATTTATTGTTCAGCTCCCATTACCAGAACAAATAGATACTCAAAAAGTACTAATGACCATCGACCCTAGTAAAGATGTAGATGGTTTTCATCCAGAAAATTTTGGAAAAATGGCACTCGATATGACCACATTTATTCCAGCAACACCATTCGGAATTCTAGAATTATTAGAACGTTACGGAGTAGAAACAAAAGGGAAACATACAGTAGTTATTGGTCGTAGCCACATTGTAGGCCGTCCTATGAGTATCTTAATGGGAAGAAAAGGTTTTCCAGGAAATTCGACAGTTACACTAACACACAGTTACACAAAAAATATTGCACAAATTACCACACAAGCAGATATTATAATTTCAGCATTAGGCGTTCCTAATTATCTTAAAGCCGAAATGGTAAAAGACGGTGCCGTTATTATCGATGTAGGAATTACTAGAGTTCCGGACGAAACAAACGAGAAAGGATATGTAATTACGGGCGATGTCGATTTCGAAAACGTATCTAAAAAAGCATCACATATTACGCCAGTTCCAGGAGGAGTTGGCCCCATGACTATTGCAATGTTGCTAAAAAACACTTTACTAGCAAGAGAACAACGAAAAGTAAACAACTAATTCGTCATTGCATAAATCGCTTTATGTTGATCAAATTATTTTCCACAGATTAAAAAATTAAAAATGTTTTTTATATAGCATAGTAAAAATATGTGCTAATCTTCTTAATTTGTGGGTAATAAAAACACAAACCTTTTAACTATAATTTCTTATGAAAATTTCTGTTGCAACAAAATCTAAATTAGAAATTATCAAAAAATTAGCTTATAAAATTTGGCCAAGTACATACGGAACAATTCTTCCAGAAGTACAACTCAAATTTATGCTCGATAAATTTTACAATTTAGACTACTTGACAAATCTATTAATACATGAAAATCAAGTCTTTTTATTAATAGAAGAAAACAACGAATATTTAGGCTTTTGTTCGTATGAATTAAATTACCAATCTTCAAACAAAACCAAATTACACAAGATTTATATTTTGCCAGAAACACAAGGAAAAGGAATTGGTAAATTCGCATTAGCAGCAGTAGAAAAAATAGCGTTAGAAAACAAGAATACAATACTTTTGCTAAATGTAAATCGAGGTAATAAAGCCCAAGAATTTTATAAAAAGCAAGGGTATTTAATTGTAAAAACAATAGATATCGAAATTGAAAATGGTTATTTGATGGAAGATTTTGTAATGGAAAAAGAGTTGTAAAACAAAATGTATATAACACGATTTTCACTAATTTACATAAATTGATTCGTGTAAATTAGTGAAATTCGTGTTTAAACTTAACTTGTACCTTTTTTAAAATATCGTATATTCGTAAAATGAATTTTCTACGAAAAACACTATTCCCATTTGCCATTTTATATGATTTTATAACCAGTATTCGTAATTTTTTATTCGATTGTGGGATTCTAAAATCGCATGCTTTCCCTATACCAGTTATTGCAGTAGGAAATCTAAGCGTTGGCGGTACAGGAAAAACACCACAAATAGAATACTTAATCAGATTATTGTCTAATAAATATCAGATTGCTACATTAAGTAGAGGGTATAAGCGAAAATCTGAAGGTTTTATCTTGGCAAACCCTACTTCAAACGCAGAAATTTTGGGAGATGAACCTTTTCAGTTTTACAAGAAATTCCCTAATATTCAAGTCGCTGTTGCTGCCAATCGCAAAAATGGGATCGAACGATTACTCTCCTTACCTAACAAACCAGAAATAATTTTGTTAGACGATGCTTTTCAACACAGAAAAGTTAAAGCAGGATTTTATATACTACTTACTGCTTACAATGATTTGTTTATTAATGATTTTATGTTGCCCACAGGTAATCTTCGAGAAAGTAGGAGCGGAGCAAAAAGAGCCAATATGATAATTGTCACAAAATGCCCCAAAGATATTTCTGAACTTGCACAAAATAAAATAAAAGAAGCGTTAATAAATTATAATAACAAAAAAGCAGAAGTGTTTTTTACCTTTATAGATTATGATGATAAAATATATTCAGCAAACAAAGTATTAAATGTAAATGAGGTAAAAACCGCAAGTAAATTACTTCTAGCAGGAATTGCTAAGCCAGAATCTTTTTTTGCTCATTTGCAATCTCAAAATGACGAATGCTTAGTATATCCTGACCATCATCATTTTTTAGAAAAAAATATTACTGATATTAAAGAAAAAGCAAAAAACAAAATCATTATTACTACCGAAAAAGATTTTGTTCGCCTTAGTGAAAAGCTAAATAGTGACAATCTTTTTTATTTACCAATAAAAAGTTTATTTGTAAATAACGAAAAAAAATTTGATAAAAAAATCATAAATTATGTGGAATCTAGTACAACAAACGGTTAATTATATTGTAGGGAAAACTAATTTTTTACCAGAATATGGAGTTATTTTAGGTTCAGGATTAGGAAATTTTACCGATGATATTAATATAGAATATATCTTGCCTTATTCAGAAATTCCAAATTTTCCAGTTTCTACGGTTGAAGGGCACAAGGGAGCTTTAGTTTTCGGAACCATTCAAGGAAAAAAAATAGTTGCTATGCAAGGCCGTTTCCATTTTTATGAAGGATACGATATGAAGCAAGTAACTTTTCCTGTTCGGGTGATGAAATATCTTGGAGTAGAAAAACTAATTGTATCTAATGCCTCAGGAGGAGTAAATCCTAATTATAAAGTGGGTTCTATAATCTTAATTAAAGATCATATTAATATGATGCCAGAACACCCGCTTCGTGGAAAAAATGACGAACGATTTGGACCACGATTTGTAAATATGAGCGAACCATATAGTCGTAAAATGATTGTTAAAGCAAAAGAAATTGCTTCCTATCTAGATATTCAAGTGCAAGATGGAGTATATCTTGGTTTGCAAGGCCCAACATACGAAACACTATCGGAGTATAAAATGGTTAAAAACGTTGGCGCAGATTGTGTAGGAATGAGCACTGTTCCTGAAGTTATCGTTGCCAGACACATGAATCTTGAGTGTTTCGGATTATCGATAATTACAGATATGGGTAACGAAGCTAGTATAGAAACAGTATCTCATGCTGAGGTGCTTGAAGCTGCTCAAAAAGCAGAACCTCATGTTCGTAATTTAATAAAAGAATTAATTATACAATATTAGGCTCTATTAATAATGCACACTCTATAACTTTATAAAAATTATCAGGATTAAAAGGTTTGGTAATCACATCATTCATACCATAAGAAAGTAGTATTTCTCTGTTTTCGTTCAGAGAAATTGCTGTAAGTGCAATGATTGGCGTGGTAGTATTAAATTTTCTAATCTCGGCAGTAGCTATAGTTCCATTTATTCCAGGCAAATGCACATCCATTAAGACTAAGTCGTAATTATTAGTTTGCATTTTTATTATCGCATCTTCGCCAGTTTCGCATATTTGGCAACGTATTTTTTTCTTTTCTAGGAATTTTCTGGTAATCATTTGGTTTATTTTATTGTCTTCTACTAATAAAACATTTTTATTGATAAATATTTTTTCATCAATAAGGTTGTTTAAAGTTGAAGGAATGATTTCCTGACCAATGGTGAAACTTAAATTGAATGTAAACGTAGATCCGATACCAATTTGACTGTGCACTTCTATCTTTCCATTCATTAATGCAAGCAATCTTTTTACAATGGTTAGCCCCAATCCTGTGCCACCATATTTTCGGTTAATTTCTACAGATCCTTGCGAGAAACTTTCAAAAATAGATTCTTGTTTGTCTGTTGGAATACCAATTCCATTATCTTTAACTTCAAATTTAACGAGGCAACTGGTATCATCTCTATTTACAACCCTAGCATTTACAATGATATTTCCGTTTTCGGTAAATTTTAAAGCATTACTTATTAGGTTTATAAATATTTGAGATAATTTTGTAGGATCGCCAATTAAAATTTCGGGAGCGTCATTATCTATAGTTAAAATAAAATGATTGTTATTTTGTCGGGCTTGTTCTTTAAGTGAATTTTGAATATTGTTTAGTAATTCTTTAAGATTAAAGCTAATATTTTCTATTTCGATATTATCAGATTCTATTCTGTTTATCTCAAGAATTTCGTTAATGTAAGTAAGCAAATGATTTCCCGAAAACTTCAATGATTTTAAATATTCTATTTGTCTTGGTTTTGGATTGTCATCTAGCAAAATATGCGAAATTCCATTGATGGCATTTAGTGGAGTTCTTAATTCGTGACTAACTGTCGATAAAAATTCGGCACGGGCTTTCGATGCTTTTTCGATTCTTTCTTTTGCAATTTCGAGCTCATTATTTTTATCTCGAAGCAATTCGTTCGATTTGTTTCTGATGATATTATTTTTATAAAGAGACAAACTTAAAAGCGAAAGAATAGTGATTAATGCAATACTCAATATATTAATTAATTTAGAAAACTTATTCGATTTTTCCTGCTGCTTTTTTTCTTTGTCTAATTTATCTAAAGAAGCTATCATATCATCAACTTTAATTAAAGTTTTATCGCTGTTTTTTAATACAGAATTTAAAGAATCTTTTAGTTGGGTATAAATTTTTAAAAAATTAAGTGAATTTCTAGTTTGCTTCATATTGTCGTAAACGTCACTTAGCTTTTTGCTAATTTTTAATTGCTGACTGGTATTGTCATTCTCAACACTTAATTTGTAGCCTCTATTTAAATAATTTACAGCAAGATTATATGTTTTTTCTTTTGATTTTATTAGTCCTAATTGATATAATGCTTCAGATTGTAGTTTAAATTTGTCTTTTCCTATAGGTAATTTTGAAATTTGTAGAAATATATTTTCGGCTTGATTTACTTGTTTTTTGTTTAAATACATAAGTCCTTTTTCAAGGTTTACCATATTTATTGCATTAGATAAATTGATGCTTTCGTAAACTAAATTTGCTTTTTGAAAATAGGATTCGGCTTTGTTAAAGCTTTCTTTTTGCATATAGCACAAGCCTAGATTGTAGTAAGTTAGTGCTAATTTAGAATTAACAGGAATGGTATTTAGGATACAAACTGTTCGTAATAAATTTTCAATAGCAATATCGTATTTTTTTAAATCTATATACACTGTAGACAAACAATAGTAGCCGTTTGCTACTACGCTTTTATTATTGTTTTTTTTGCCAAAAGCGATCGATTTTTTTGCGTTTTCTAGTGCTTTGTCAAACCGCTTGTTTGTTTTAAAATAATTGGCTTTTTTTGTGTAAAAAGTAGAACTGTCTGTTTTTAATATGGGTTCTTCCGCGTTTCTTGAGAAGGCAGAAAGTGAAAAAATAAAAAATAAAAATACGAATAATTGTTTGGGCATTTTTTTGGGTTAAGGAAGCATAACTAAATATAATTATTTTTTATGAATAATTAAAATTAAATCGATAATTCTACTAGAATAGCCAATTTCGTTATCGTACCACCCTACTACTTTGACCATTTTGTCTATAACAGAAGTGAGTTGTGCATCAAACAAGCAGGAATTTTTATTTCCAATAATATCGACAGAAACAATAGGGTCTTCGGTGTAAGCAAGGATTCCTTTTAACTTATTTTCTGCTGCTGTTTTGAAAGCAAGATTTATTTCTTGAATAGTAACTTCACGTTTTACATTGAAAGTTATATCGGTCAGTGAGCCGTCTGGAACAGGAACACGAATGCCACAACCTCCAATTTTGCCTTCTAGATTTGGAAATATTTTTGTTAATGCTTTTGCAGCGCCGGTTGTTGTGGGTACTATGCTTTGGCTTGCTCCACGGGCTCTACGCAAGTCTTTGTGTGGCTGATCGTGTAAACTCTGATCGGTGGTATAAGAGTGCACGGTGGTAATATAAGCTTGCTCGATACCGCATAATTCCTGGATAACTTTTATCATTGGAGCGGCATTATTTGTGGTGCAACTTGCATTAGAAATTATAGTTTCTGTTCCGTCTAGGATGTGTTCATTTATACCTAGAACTACAGTTTTTATGTTTTCTACTTCGGCAGGAGCAGATAGGATTACTTTTTTTGCACCCGCTAAGATATGTGCGTTTATGTCGTTGAAAGTTTTGTATTTTCCTGTGCTTTCTATGACAATATCTATAGCTAAAGATTTCCAGTTTAATTTTGAAATCTCTTTTTCATGAAAAAATAAATATGGTTTTGCATCGACTAAAATTGCCTCTTCATTTGAAGAGACATCAGAGGGTAAAACACCGTGAATACTGTCATATTTCAATAAATGAGCCATCGTTTTGTTGTTTGCAATGTCATTTATTGCAATGACTTCAATTGTAGGGTGGTTTAGTAATAGTCGAAATAAATTTCGACCAATTCTTCCAAAACCATTTATTGCAATACGTGTTTTCAAAATTATTCGGGGTTTTCTTTATTTGGTTAAATAAATGGCTAAATAAGCATTTTTATAATATGTGTTTTTGTGCATGATATGACGAACGAACTAAAGGGCCACTTTCTACATGGCGAAATCCCATTTCTTTACCCAAAAGTTCGTATTTTTCGAACTGTTCAGGGGTTATAAATTCTTTTACGGGAAGGTGTTTTTTACTAGGTTGTAAGTATTGCCCTATGGTTACAATATCTACATTGGCTTCACGCAAATCTTTCATGGTTTGTATGACTTCTTCTTCGGTTTCGCCTAGTCCAAGCATGATTCCGGATTTTGTTCTTTTTATTCCTTTGGCTTTTAAATAGCGTAAAACTTCTAAACTTTTGTCATATTTAGCCTGAATTCTTACTTCGCGAGTTAACCTACGAACGGTTTCTACATTGTGTGAAACAACTTCTGGGTTGGCTGCTACGATTCGGTCTAAATTTCTTTCTACACCTTGAAAATCTGGAATTAATGTCTCTAAAGTTGTTTCAGGATTCATTCTTCTGATTGCTTTTACGGTTTCTATCCAAATGATAGACCCCATGTCTTTTAGATCATCTCTATCAACACTTGTAATCACAGCGTGTTTAATGTTCATTATTTTTATCGAACGGGCCACTTTTTCTGGTTCGTCCCAATCGACTGTTTCTGGTCTTCCTGTTTTTACACCACAAAAGCCACAAGAACGAGTGCAAATATTTCCTAAAATCATGAATGTTGCTGTTCCTTCTCCCCAGCATTCTCCCATATTTGGGCAACTTCCAGAGGTGCAAATGGTGTTTAGTTTGTATTTGTCTACAAGTCCACGCAATTCGGTATATTTTTGGCCAATAGGTAATTTTACTTTTAGCCATTTTGGTTTTCCTACAGGGAGTATATTAGAATCTAGTACGGTTTCCATAAAATGTAATTTTTTACACAACAAAGATAATATTTTAGATTTTAGATTTCAGATTTCAGATTATAAAATAAAACACTAATTTTTTTTAATGGGTCTTTGTGTAATATTTGGTGCGTATATTGTGATTCTAGGAATGAGGAATCTCATAATCTGAGTCACTTGATAGGATTTTTCATCCTTCATAATAGCAAACTGTGTATTTCTTATTGCAGCATATTTAATAATAAAATTGGCAATAATAGTATGCAGATAATATATATAATAATTGTTTGCCGTTTTTTTTATAAGAGATTTTATGCGAAATATTTATCATAAAAAAGTACACTAAAAATAGTTTTTAGTGTACTTTATTTTTTGTGTTTTAGCTTATTGTGTTTTTACTACGATTGGTAAAGAATATGATGTTCTTACTGGTTTTCCTTTGTAAATTCCAGGTTCCCATTTTGTTTTTATAGCTTTTAATACACGAATAGCTTCTATATCTAATCCAAAACCTGGATTGTCTGGAACTGTAATGTTCGATAGTGTTCCGTCTCTTTCGACCACAAAATAAACTAGGATTTTTATTATTTTTTCTTCATCTAGTTCTGGTGTTGTAAATTTTTTGCCAACTGTTTTTAAAAATTCGTTTATTCCGCCCGGAAAATTAGGATTTCTATCTAAAGTTTCTGGAGAGAAAGGATCGTTTATAGGCTTTTCAATAGGCAGAATAATTTCACCACCACCACCACCATCACCACCACCAGTGTTTGTGTTTCCTGTTTCGGGATTGTTTCCCGTTTTAGTCGTATTATTGTTTGTAGGTTTTGTTTCCGGAATTTCTGTTTTCGGAGCGTCTTGTTTTTTTACAACTACGGGAATAGCATGTGTTTTAGGGGTTTTTGGTTCTTCTTTTTTTACGGTTGTTTCCTCCTTTTTTGGTTCTTCTTTTTTTGGTTGTAAATTTACAGGAGTTATTGGGCAATACATGGTGGGTATTGCTACAATTACGGGTTTTTTAGTAAATGAACTTAATACAACTGGTAAAAGTGCGATTCCGGAAATTAATGCGATGGCACTAAAAAAAGCTTTCATAGTTGTTTTTCCGTTTTCTTGGCGCAATTGGTATGCTCCGTATTCTTTGTTTTTTCCTTCAAAAACCAACTCTAACCATTCGTTTTTGTTAATGTTTAATTTTGACATAATTCTAGGTTTTTATAATTAATAATCTTTCAATGTTTTGATTAATTAATTGATAAAATCGTGCCAAAATTGTATTTAACATGTTAAATTTATTTTTTTTATTTTAAATGTTAATTAATAATATAATTATTGATTATAATTCAAAAAAAACTAATTTCAGGCTACTAATTATGCTTTTGTAATAATCTCTGCTAATAGTTTCTTAGCTCTTAGAAGTTTAATTTTTACATTATTGAGTGGTTCGTTTAAATCGTCTGCAATTTCTTGGTAACTCATTTCCTGAAAATAGCGCATCTGAATAACTTCTTGGTAGGCTGGTTTTAGTTCTTTGATAAATTGTAGTAGTCGAGATAAATTTTGTTCCGTAATTAATTTGTCTTCTGCCGAAGGGGAGGTGTCGGCAACGGAATAAGCGATGTCATTTTCTTCGTCGGTAATGTCTATAAAAAGCGATGATTTTTTCTTTCGGAGCAAATCGATGTGTACATTTTTTGCAATAGCAATTAGCCAAGTATTAAACTGAAATTCGGGATTGTAAGTGGCTATTTTGTCGAAAGCTTTCGAGAAAGTTTCTATCGCAATATCCTCGGCATCGGTTTCATTTTCTGTGCGTTGTAGCATAAAGCCATATACTTCGTTCCAATAGCTGTCTAGGAGAAAAGTAAAAGCAATTTGGTCGCCTAGTTTGGCTTTGTCTATATGTTGTTTTATTTCCAAGTGACTGGTTTTGAGAAAATATTTCTAATAAACACACTTAATTGTGTGAATATAAGAATTGTTTCTAGGATTGGAAACCAATACATTACGTCTTTTTCTTTTAGTTTTCCTGCTGAATATCCTAGCGAGATCCATGCAATTATATATCTATAAACAATTAGTGATGTTACAATAATCCACTGAAATTGGAAAATTAATAAAATAATGGGGATAAGCAGGAAAAATATTTGTGAAAAATAAAAAATGCCCAATTGTATTTTGTCGGGAGATTTATAATATTTTGCTGTCGAAATATGACGACGTTTTTGCATAATCCAGTCTGGAAAGGTTTTTTTAGCTGTCGAATAAGTAAAACTTTCGGGATTATAGGCAATAGCTGTATTGTGTTTGTTTGCTGCTTCGTTTATAAATAAATCATCGTCGCCAGAACGTATTTTTATGTGGTTTATAAAGCCATTTACCTTAAAAAACTCATCTCTTTTGTAGGCTAAATTCCTGCCAACTCCCATGTAAGGTTTACCTATTTTTGCCCAAGAGAAGTATTGTGTAGCAGTAAGTAAAGTTTCGAAACGTATTAATTTGTTTAAGAAACCAGATTCTTTTTCGTACGCACCATAACCTAAAACAATGGTTTTGTGTAGTGTAAAATGAGAAGACATTTCGGTAATCCAATTTTCAGATTTAGGATAACAATCCGCATCTGTAAATAGCAAATAATCTTTTGTAGCTGCTTTGATACCAAGGGTTAAGGCGAATTTTTTGTTTCCCCAAAACGCCTCGTTATTTGCTACTTTTACTAATTTTATGTTAGTATATTGCTTTTCGAACTGTTCGAAAATTTCTAAAGTTTCGTCGCTAGAGGCATCGTCTATTAGTATAATTTCGAAATTCGAATAATTTTGGTTGGCCAGTAGCGGAATAAATTTTTGTATATTTTCTTCTTCATTTTTTGCACAAACAATTACTGAAACAGATATATGTTTGGTTGTGCTTTCTTGGGTTTTTGAAAAAGAAAATTTACCAAAGACAAACAAATAGTAAATTGTCTGAATAACTACAATTCCTATAAAAAGATAAAGCAAAATGAATAAAAATTGTGTCATAAAAAGGTGTCGAAAAATATTTTGCAAAGGTACTAAAAGATTTTAGATTTCAGATTTCAGATTTCAGATTGTTTGCAAAAGATTATTTTTTAGATAATAGATGTATTGAAAATAATTAATTAAAACCTCGTTTTCTAACCAATAACCAAATTACAACTGGCGCACCAATTATAGAAGTTATGGCATTTATGGGTAAAGTAATATTCGTTCCAGGCATTTGCGAAACCATATCGCAAAATAACATGATAATAGCGCCAAAAAGTAAAGTACTCCAAAATAAAACCCAATGATTGCTAGTGTGAAAAACTATTTTTGCAATATGAGGAACAGCTAGTCCAATAAAAGCTATGGGGCCTGCAAAGGCGGTAATACTTCCAGCTAATAGACTCGTTGCGATGATAATGATAAGCTTGGCTTTTTTGAAGTTTATTCCCATACTTCGAGCATAATTTTCGCCTAATAATAGTGCGTCTAAGGCTTTAATATTCATGATGCTTAAAAACAAACCAATTGTTACTGATGTAAAAAGAATTACAATCTGATTCCAAGATAAATTACCCAAACTTCCCATAGACCAAAAAGTAAATTTCTGCAATTGTTCTGCCGAAGAAAAGTAGGTTAAAACACTAACTACAGCACCAGCAAAACTACTAAACATGAGCCCTACGATGAGAATGATAGTGGTGTCTCGCATTTGTTTTGAAACTAATAAAACTAGGAATAAAACCAGTAAACTTCCCGAGCAAGAAGCCAGCATAATGCCGTAAGGCGACAAAAAATAATTGGCAAGTATAGCGGGCAAATAACTGGCTCCTAAAATAACAAATGCAACCCCCAAACTAGCCCCTGAACTTAGCCCTAAAACATAAGGACCTGCAAGCGGATTTCTAAATAAAGTTTGCATTAATAATCCGGAAACAGACAGCCCCATTCCTACTAAAATAGCCGTGATGGCTTTGGGTAAACGATAATTAAGAATAATATATTCCCAAGTAGATTTACTGGCTTGCCCCCCTGTTAAACTGGTATAAACTTCCTTGAATGGAATTGTAACCGAACCAAAACTAATGTTAATAAAGAATAAAAAAAACAGCCCTATAATTAGTGCAAAAAAAAGAATAGTATTTCGTTTTTGGTTTGCCAATTTAGTTTAATTTTTGTGCAAATGTAAAAGTATAATCTGGAAGCAATTCAGGATGAAAAATCTTAATATAATCTTTTAAAACCAAATCAGGCCTACTTGGTGATAATTCATAAAAAATGGTGCCGCCAGTAGCGCCTAATTTACTTTCAAAACTATAAATATTTTTAGATTTTAAAGCATCAAACTGACTATAATGTGGGTTTGTATTGGCTAAAGCAGCTATGTTTTTATAGGCACCAGTAGGAATCCAATATTGTGCAGTTTTTGCTTTTTCTAGTATTTTTTCGAACGATAAGCTCATGCTTCCTGTTCCTGCAACATTTGCCCATAAATAATTAGCTTTTGCATCTTTCATAAATTGGGCTACCCAACTGTTTCCTCGGGCTACATACCATTGGTCTTGGTACATCGAGCCATATAATACAGTCGATTTTGCTTTTTTTGAAGCAACTAATGTTAGCGCATTATCGTAATTTTTTACAATATTGTCAAAGAGTGTTTTAGCCTCTTTTTCTTTGCCAAATAGTGCGCCAAATAGTTTAATCCATTCTGCTTTTCCTAGCGGAGATTGTTCCATCCAATCGGCTTCAATAAGTACTTTTAGACCACTCTTTTGCAAATTATCAATCATAGGATTAGTATTATCTACCCCAAAAGCCACGATGAGATTGGGAGCCAATTCTATGAGTTGTTCTACATTTAATTTTTCGTTTTGCCCTACGTTTTTTACAAAACCAGCATCAATTAACTTTCGGGTTTTTTCTGACGAAACATAATCGGTATGCGGAAAACCCACTAATGATTTCTCTACACCAAGCATTTCTAGAAAAGGAACGTTAGTGGTTGATGTAACCACAATAGATTGCAAAGGAACACCAATTGTTATGTGTTTTTGTAAACTATCAGGAACAACTCCGTTCTTCTCTTTTAGAATATAAGTAAAACTTTTATGAGCATCTGGCCAAGGATTTGAAACTTTTATTACTGTATATCCTTCGTGCTTAATAAGCACTAAACTTTTAGAATAGCGTATCAAATTACCAGCAATTGTAATTGTTTCTGTTCTAGTTGTTTCGTTTTTTTTGCATCCAACGACTGCTAAAAACAAGATAAAACAATATAATTTTAGGAGATTTAGTTTCATCACTTTTTCAAATTTAAAAGCCAAAGGTAAAGGATATTTTTTTTATAACGAGAATCAAATTTTTTCAAATCTAGATCCAAGTATAAAACATAACATAAAATTTATGCCAATAGTTATGTGCATAACTTTATATTTGTCTTCTATTATTTGTTTAACAAAAGTAAAATGAGGGCTAGTTTTCCTATTAATACCATTCAAATAAAAAACTGTTCATCCTGCGCAACGCCTTTCAATTGTGGCAATACGCCAGAAGGGCGACAATGTTGGTGTCATGATTTCCCCCCTATTTTTACACCATCACAAGCCATAGATTGTTTGTGTCCGAATTGTTTTAAAGTATCATGTTCTTCAAGAACAGACGAATATCTTGCCACTATAACACCAGAAACCGCTTCTGAAAACATAGCGAAAAACTTGCCAAAAACAACAACCTTACAAGAAGGAATTGACTATTATATAGAGAACGGGAATTATGTTTTTAAAGCATTTTTTCATCTCAAAAGAGGACATTGTTGTACCAACGGATGCAGGCATTGTCCTTACGGATTCAAAAAAACAACGAAAAAATGATATACCTAATTACAGGCGGAGAACGCTCAGGAAAAAGCAGTTATGCCGAAAATTTAGCAAAACAATTAGCCGAAAACCCAATGCACGTAGCAACCGCCAGAACATGGGACGACGATTTTCAGAACAGAATAAACCGCCATCAAAAAGACAGAGACCAGAGATGGACAAACATCGAAAAAGAAAAACATTTATCCGAAATAGATTTTTCAGGCAAAGTAGCCATTATAGACTGCGTAACACTCTGGCTGACCAACTTTTTTATCGACACTAAAAACGATGTGCCTTTGTCCCTAGAGCAAGCCAAAGCTGAAATTAATGCCATTGCAAAACAACAAAACACCACAATAATTATCGTTACAAACGAAATAGGAATGGGCGTTCATGCCCAAACCCACAGCGGACGAAAATTTACAGAACTACAAGGCTGGATAAACCAATATATAGCCCAAAAAGCAAACAAAGTAATACTAATGATTTCCGGAATTCCTGTTACAATTAAAGAGGAATAACCATAATATACCCCCAAAACATTAATACTTTATCATAGGGAAACAAAACCTAAAAAAATCAGATCAAATGAGCCAATAATTTGGGCGTTACCACAAGGGTCGGGCTGTGCGCTATATCTTTTGTGGCGAACCCCGCCACAAAAGGATGCCGCTACCATCCCTAACGCGCCCGCAACCCAATAAGATGAATCTAGACCAAATCATACAATCCCGCAGAGATACCCGTCATTTTACAGACGATGAAGTACCAGATCAAGTAATCCAAAAAGCACTGCAAGCAGGACACTACGCACCATCTGTAGGCTTAACTAATGCCACAAAATATTACACCATCAAATGTAAAAAAATCAAAAAAGCAATCAAAAAAATATTTCTAGATTATGATCAAAAAGCAATAAACCTAACAGATACCCAACAACAAAAACAACAATACCAAGCCCTAAAACTAGAAGCCATCGAAGAAGCACCACTAGGATTAGTAATTTGTTACGATCGTTCGGTACTCAATAATTTTACCATAGGAACCGTAGGGAGCAACGAAGCCATAAAATTTAGTGCAGTTTGTGCCGCACAAAACATTTGGCTTTCCCTCACAGCACAAGGTTATTCTATGGGTTGGGTTTCAATTTTAAATTATTATGAGTTTAAAAAACTATTAGGATTGCCAGAAAACATAGAACCTTTAGGCTATTTTTGCATTGGCAAACCTGCCACAAATTATAACAACCAACCCATGTTGCAACAACTCAACTGGAAGCAAAAACCCGAAAAACCTTCTGTTCAAGAAATCTCAACACTTCCTAAAAAAAAATCAGAAATTAAATGGGTTATCAATAAGTCAGAAAAACCTATTTTATCTAAATTTAAGGAGACTTTACAAAATAAAATAAACAATAAAACAAAACCAGTAGGATCATTAGGCGTTTTAGAAACATTAGCCCAACAAATTGCTACCGTTTTTCAAACCCTAGAACCAAGAATAACAAAACCCAACATGGTAGTTTTTGCTGCCGATCACGGTATTGCAAATCACGGCATAAGCGCCTATCCGCAAGACGTAACAAGGCAAATGGTTGCTAATTTTCTAGAAGGTGGCGCAGCAATAAATGTTTTTTGCAAACAAAACAGCATCAAATTATCTATTGTAGATGCTGGGGTAAATTATGATTTTCCCACAAATACAGATCTCATTTCATCAAAAATAGCAAAAGGAACACAATCCTTTCTGTACGAAGCAGCAATGAGTACAACCGAACTCGATTTGTGTTTTACTAAAGGAAGTGAAATCGTAAAAGCTATCGCAAAAACAAATAGTAATTGTATTGGTTTTGGCGAAATGGGAATAGGAAATACAGCAACAGCTTCGGTTTTAATGAGTGTTATTTTAGAATTGCCAATCGAAGATTGCGTAGGAAAAGGAACTGGCGTAAATGATGAAAAACTAAAATTGAAGCAAGAAATTCTTAAAAAAGCAATACAAAACTACCAAGGCACAAATAATTTAGATTCAAAATTAGCTTATTTTGGAGGTTTCGAAATTATGCAAATGGCAGGAGCAATGCTTCAAGCCTATAACAATAATATGCTGATTCTAGTAGACGGATTTATATGTACTGTTGCTTTCTTAATTGCATTCGAAAAAAATCCAGCCATATTAAAAAACGCCATTTTTTGCCACCAATCTGCCGAGCAAGCACATATAAAATTGTTAGATTATTTAAAAGTAAAACCCATTTTAAATTTAAATTTGCGATTGGGCGAAGGAACTGGTTGTGCGGTTGCATTTCCAATAATTCAATCGGCAGTGGCCTTTTTGAATGAAATGGCGAGTTTTGAAAGTGCCAATATTAGCCAAAAATAGAAAGTTTAAGTTTTGTAAAAACCTTTACACTAAAATGAAAAAAGAAATACACATATTTTTTACCGCATTAATGTTTTATACTCGAATTCCGTGTCCAAAAAACATCGATCACAATCCAGAATATCTCAACAAAGCCTCTCGGTATTTTCCGGTTATTGGTTGGATTGTTGGCGCAATAAGCTTTGTGGCTTATTATTTCTCATCTATTATCTTCTCTCATGAAATAGCCGTTATTTTATCCATGATTGCAGGAATTCTAACCACAGGTGCTTTTCACGAAGATGGTTTTGCCGATGTTTGTGACGGTTTTGGTGGCGGCTGGACCAAAGAAAAAATCCTAATAATCATGAAAGATAGTGCCATTGGAGCCTACGGAGCCATTGGTTTGGTGTTGCTTTTTTTACTCAAGTATCAGAGTTTGAATGAAGTTTTTCATCAATCGTTAATCATCAATCTTTTATTGTTTGTAACGGCACATGCTATAAGTCGTTTAGCCGCTATTTCTATCGTATTTACACACAAATATTCTCGCGATGATGCTTCTAGTAAAAGCAAACCTATTGCTCAAGGTTACACTTGGCGAGAAGTATGGGGTGCATTCTTTTTCGGGATATTGCCACTTCTGTTTTTGTCTTACTTTTATTGGCAATTTGTATTGGTAATTATCCCTATAACGATGACTCGTTTTTTTCTAGTGCGCTATTTCCAGAAATGGATTAACGGTTACACGGGCGATTGTCTAGGAGCTACCCAACAAGTGTGCGAAGTTGTATTTTATCTGTCAATTATAGGGATATGGAAATTTATTTAGTACGTCATACCGAAACAGTTTGCGAAAAAGGTATTTGTTACGGTCAAGCCGATGTACAAATTAAACCTAATTATTTATCTATTTTCGAATCTATAAAAAATCAAATTCCCAAAGGCGCTATTGTATATTCAAGTTCTTTAAAGCGATGCACAATATTAGCAAATTATATTTCTTCTGAAAATTACAAAACGGATTCCCGATTAATGGAAATGAATTTTGGCGATTGGGAATTAAAAAAATGGAATGATATTTCGCTAGAAACCATGAATCCTTGGATGCAAGATTTCGTAAATGTATCTGTGCCAAATGGCGAATCATTTATACAATTACATAAAAGAGTAGTCAGTTTTTTAAACGATTTAAAACAATCAAATTCATCAAATCCAGTTGTCATTATTACGCATGCGGGTGTTATTCGAAGTGTTTTGTGTCAAATTTATAATTTACCACTTCAAGATGCTTTTCAGTATAAAGTTGATTTTGGCGAAGTAAAAAAGATAAAATTATGATAAAAATTTATTTTAAAAGCAATAAAAATGAATATAGTTTAAAAATAAGTCTAAATAACTCTAATAAGTTATGTTATTGTTATTAATATAATTATATTTACACCCAAATTAAGGTTTCTTTTTGTTTTGTAAAAAAAAGGAATTAAAAGGGAATTTGGATAAATACCAAAGCTGTTCCCGCAACTGTAAGCTAGAAAGCTTGTTGTTATCTGCAAAGTCACTGTTTAAAATTCTAGAATTTAGAATTTAGATTTCATTTTTTTTAAGCTGAAATCGAAAATCCTAAATTAAAGATTAAGAATGGGAAGGCAAACAACAAGACGCAAGCCAGGAGACCTGCCTTAATTCTTAACAAATATCCAATCTCCGGGAAAGAGATTCTGAGATTATGACTTTAAGAAATTATATTTTATTCTGCTTAATTTTTCTTTGTCAATTGGTTTTGGCACAAAATGATACTATAACAAATTTAAAAGAAGTTGTGGTGTCAGATACTTATCTGCATAACAATAACAAATCGCAATCTATTCAGGTTTTAAATGATTCGGTAATAATTAAAAATCAATCTTCGCTTGCTAGTTTGCTTAATTACAATAGCACCATTTATTTTAAAGAATATGGTCGTGGTATGTTATCTACGGTTTCTTTTCGGGGAACAACATCAGCACAAACAGCCGTGATTTGGAATGGGATAAATATTAATTCACAACTAAATGGCAGCACAGATTTCAACACCGTAACGGGAAACGATTATGCTACAATTAGTGTTAAGGCTGGTGGTGGTAGTGTGATTTACGGTAGTGGTGCTGTGGGTGGTAGTGTGCATTTAAACAATAATTTGAGTTTCAAAAAACAGTTTACTAATACCCTACAATTATCTTACGGTAGTTTCGATACATCTGGAATAAACTATAAAACGCTACTATCTAACGAGAAATGGAGTACTCAAATTGGTTTTTCTTACCATGAGTCTAAGAACGAATATCCTTACATCGAGCTGTTTAATTGGAAAGGAGCGCAAAGAAAAAATTTAAACGGAGAATATTTAAATACAAGTTTGAATGCTAATATTGGGTATAAAATTAATTCGAATAATCTCATTAAATTGTACAGTCAAACCTCAAATACCGACAGGCATTTGTCTTTAGTGTCTGAATCCGATACAAAAACAAAATATGTAAACAGTTTTAGTCGTAACTTATTAGAGTATGATAGTAATTTTTATCAATATTCTATCAATCTTAAATCAGCATATATTATAGAAGAATATCAATATTTTGCAAATATAGCAAGTGATTATTTTAGTTTTGGAAAGTCAGAAAGTGCCATTGCAAAATTAGATTTTAGCTATCAAATATTAAAATCTTTAAAAATAAATACAATTTTAGATTATAGTCAAACTAAAGGTTATGGTACAAGTTTTGGTAATAACACAAGAAAAATTGGTTCGGCAGCGCTATTAGTCAAACAACAGTTGGGTAAAAAATGGCAAAATGAGTTAGGAATTCGTCAAGAAATTACAGATAATTACAAAAGTCCGTTGCTGCTTTCTGCGGGAACGTCTCGCTTTTTGAATAACTGGTACACTGTAAAAATAAATTTTTCCAGAAATTACAGAATGCCCACTTTCAATGATTTGTATTGGGAAGGAACTTCAGATCACGGAAATCCAAATCTAAAAGTAGAAAGTTCTTATCAAGCTGAGGTTGGAAATGTATTTTCGTTCAAAAAAATTAAGCTTTCTCAAACATTTTACTGCAATAAAATAAAAGACCTAATAAGTTGGAAACCTGGAGATGGTGGTGGTTGGACACCACAAAACACAAATAAAGTTACAACATACGGATTAGAAACAGTATTGGGTTGGGCAAATAATATTGGCAAACATCTTTTTAGTATGAGCGGGAGCTATGCTTATACAATATCTCAAGACGAGGAAACAAAAAAACAATTGTTTTTTGTTCCTTTTCATAAAATTACAGCATCAGTAGGTTATTCGCATAAGAATTTTGCTGTAAATTATCAGTTTTTATACAACGGATTTGTATATACAAGATCCGATAATGACCCCAAAGAAATCATAAAATCGTATAAAGTATCAAACATAGGGATCGATTATGATTTTAAATTTTTAAGCAATTCAAAATTAGGTTTTCAAGTACTTAATTTATTCAATAAAAAATACCAAACCCTAGAAGACAGACCATCTCCAGGTAGAAATTTTAATATATACATAACCCTTAAATTTTAATAAATATGAAGTTCAGTAAATTGTTTTTAGTAGCTCTTATGAGCTTTCCATTGTTTTTTTCTTGTTCAAAAGATGAGGATGTGCCAGTAGCACCAGTTTTAGGAGCTTATGAAAATGGCGCTTTTATTTTAAATGAAGGGAGTTCAGGACAAGGTTCTGTTTCTTTTATAGGTAATGATTTAACTAGTTTTACACAAGATATACATGCCGTTGTTAACCCTGGGGACTTACTCGGAAAATATGTGCAATCTATGTTTTTTAATGGTGACTACGCTTATATTATTGCGGGAGGATCTAATAAAATTAATGTTGTAAACAGAAAAACATTCAAATTAGTTTCAAAAATAGAAACAGGATTGGTTAATCCAAGATACGGAGTTGTAGTAAACGGAAAAGCCTACGTTACTAATGCAAATACTTATTCTTTTTCAAATGCAGCTACTGGAAATACCGATGATTATGTTGCTGTAATTAATCTTACAACAAATTTAGTTGAATCTAAAATTCAATTAAATGCAACAGCAAATAGAATATTATTAGAAAACGGCAAATTATACATAACAGAACCATTTAATAGTACAAAATTATTAGTTGTAAACCCAACTACTAATACATTGGAAACACCTATAGATATAGGAGCTTCTGCCGATACAATGGAAGTTAAAAACGGATTTTTATACGCATTAAGAAGCCCTTTTGGAGGACCAAGTGAAATTGTAAAAGTAAAATTATCAGACGCTACGACAAGCACAGTTGTTTTTCCAGCGGCATTAAATGATGCTAAAAATTTAGATATTTATGAAAATAAAATCTATTACACAGTTGGCACATCAGTTTACGCAATGGATATAGCGTCAACCACTGCATCAACAATACCAGTTTTAAGTTATACTTCAACTTCAGCATGGGGAAAAATGTACGGTTTTGCAGTAAATGGAGGGCGAATTTATATTGCCGATGGTGGCGATTTTTCAGCAAATAGTGAAGCCTATATTTACTCATTAACAGGAACATTGCAAAAAGAATTAACGGTGGGAGTGGGACCAAATGGTTTTTATTTTAACTAGATTGAAATAAAATTTATACAATTATTTTAAGCCTCGTTCTAACCAATTAGAACGAGGCTTTTTTGTATTCATAAAAATAAAGTTTAGTATCTTGTAACAAAAACAACCCTCATTCGTCTTGACTATATAACCAACTAGTATGAACCAAATTGAATTTATAAACCATATAAAACCATTTACGAACAAAATGTTCAGGTTAGCCAAACGATTATTAGTAAGCACGGAAGAAGCCGAAGATGCAACCCAAGAAGTTCTAGTTAAACTTTGGAAGAAAAACAATCTGCTAAATGATTTTATAAGTATCGAAGCCTATGCCATGACGGTAACAAAAAATTATTGTTTAGATGTTCTGAAATCAAAACGAGCAAAAAATTTGCAAATTGTACATAATAACTATACCGAAAAAGGTGCCAGTTTGCAACAAAAAGTAGAAGACAATGATTCCTGCAATTGGGTAGAAAAAGCAATAAATGATTTGCCAGAACAACAAAAGCTAATTATCCAAATGCGAGATGTCGAACAATATGAATTTGAAGAAATTGCAAAAATATTAGAAATGAGCGAAGCAACAATTAGAGTAGCCCTATCGAGAGCCAGAAAAACAATAAGAGAAAAACTGACAAACACCCATAACTATGGAATTCAATAAAATAGAAATATTACTCGAAAAATACTTTCAAGGAGAAACCTCGATTGCCGACGAAAACGACTTGCGAAGCTACTTTTTATCTCAAGACATAGCACCACATTTACAACGATATAAAGCAATGTTTGGATATTTTACCCAAACAAAAAAACAAGAATTTGCACAAGAGACACTACAAATTGCTAAAAAAAGAAAAGTTATGTGGCGCTCTGTTGCCGCATCTATTGTATTTTTGTTTGGTCTTGCAACATTTTTTATGATAAACACTAATAAGCCTGTAAATAAGCAACATGAGTTAGGAACTTATGAAAATCCCGAAATTGCATTCAAAGAAACACAAAAAGCACTAGCATTATTATCATCAAATGTAAATCTTGGCATAGAAAGTGTAAGGTATGTACAAGAGTACGAAACTACAAAGAAAAGAGTCTTTAAGTAAAAATAAAAACAAGAAGAGGTTCTAGGCCTTCAAAAAAAACATATAAGTAATTAGAAAAAAACGCTAAAAAAATAATTTTTTAAAAATCAATAAATAAAAATAAAAACCATGAAAAAAAAATCAATAATTATAGCCTTATTTGTTCTACTGCCATTTTTTAGTCAAGCACAATCGTTGTTCGATAAATATGACGGGCAAGATAGTGTAACTTCTATAATCGTAAACAAAAAAATGTTCGATTTAATGAGTAAGGTAAAAATGGAAACTTCAGATAAAGATGCTCAAAAATATTTAGCATTGATAAAAAAATTAGACAACCTAAAAGTATTTATGACATCGAGCGTGAAAACAACTGCTGATATGAGATTTAATGTAGATAAATATCTTAAAAGCAGTAATTTAGACGAGTTGATGCGGGTAAATGATGGTGGGAAAAACGTAAAAATTTATGTAAAATCTGGAAGCTCAGATACCCAAGTAAAAGAACTATTAATGTTTATAGAAAACACAAACGCAAAAGACAATCAAACCGTTTTAATGTCACTTACAGGCGATTTTGATATTAATGAAATTTCGACACTAACAAATAAAATGAATATCCCTGGCGGAGATGTTCTTAAAAAAGCAGGAAAATAATCATGGTAAAAATAGTAAGATTCCTCGTAGGTTGTACTTTGGCTTTGTTATTTAGCTGTAAAAGCGAACCAAGTTTGCAAAAATATTTTGTCGAAAAAACCGAAAACAAAGATTTTTTAGCCATAGATTTGACTCCAAAAATGTTGAATATAAACAACGCTAAATTAACTGACTCACAAAAAGAAGCTTTAACATCATTTCGAAAAATGAATGTATTAGCATTTAAAGTAAATGAAAAAAACAAAGCCCAGTTTGATATTGAAAGAGCAACAGTAACTTCGATTCTCAAAGATGAAAAATACCAACAACTAATGAAGTTTGGTTCTGGTGCAGCAGGTGTTCAGATAAGTTTTGTAGGAACTGATGAGCATATTGACGAATTTATTATTTACGGAAACAAAAAAGAAAAAGGTTTTGCTATAGTGCGAGTGCTAGGAAAAGATATGAATCCTACTTATATTGTAAAAATAATGAGCCTTCTTAAAAACGGAAATGTTAATCTAGATCAATTAAAACCATTACAAGAGTTGATGAAATAATATGGTTATGCCATTCTAATAAAAAAAACACTTTAATTTGCTACGTATATTGTCATCCAGAGAAACAAGAAATTTCATAATCTGAATCACATGATAGGATTTATTACTCCTCACAATAGCAAACTGTGTATTTGTTATTCCAGTAATACCAATTTAGCTTTAAAAATACTGGAATATTTAT
>NZ_MUHE01000027.1:0-67269 GCF_002217405.1 Flavobacterium psychrophilum DSM 3660 = ATCC 49418
CTTTAAAACTTTATGACTTTGGACTTTAAAAAAAATTATTCTTGCATGGTATGATATACGTTCATTACGTCTTCATCTTCCTCAATTTTTTCGATTAGTTTTTCTACATCGGCAATTTGAGCTTCGGTAAGTTCTTTTGTAATTTGTGGAATACGCTCAAAACCAGAAGATAAAATTTCGATTCCTCTTGTTTCTAATTCTTTTTGAATGGTTCCAAAGCTTCCAAAAGGCGCATAAATTAAGATTCCATCTTCGTCTTCAAAAACTTCTTCGGCACCAAAATCGATTAATTCTAATTCTAATTCTTCAGGATCCATTCCGTTTGCAGGAATTCGGAAATTACAAGTATGATCGAACATGAATTCGACTGAACCTTGTGTTCCCATTGTACCGTTACATTTATTAAAATAGCTTCTAATATTGGCAACCGTTCTGTTATTATTGTCGGATGCGGTTTCTATCAAAATTGCGATTCCGTGTGGTGCATAACCTTCAAAAAGTATTTCTTTGTAGTTTGCTGTATCTTTGTCGGTTGCTTTTTTAATGGCACGTTCTACATTTTCTTTAGGCATATTTACTGCCTTCGAGTTTTGTATAACGGCTCTTAATCTTGAGTTTGCTTCAGGATTTGGTCCTCCTTCCTTTACAGCCATTACAATATCTTTACCAATTCTGGTAAATGCTTTGGCCATTGCCGACCAACGCTTCATTTTTCTTCCTTTTCTAAATTCGAATGCTCTTCCCATTTCTATTTTTCTATTTTAAACTTCTGAAATCGACATTCGTTAATCAACATTCGATATTCAAAAAAATTTATGCAAAAATAACTTTTTAAAACCAAATTCAAAAAACTTTGAACCTTTGTTACTTTGCAATTTTGAACCTATTTTTTATAAAATGGCAATTTTACCACTTTTGCTAAAACATCATTTTTTCTAATTCTGATAAAAATATCGCTATCTACTGTAGAAAACGAAGTTGGTACATAGCCCAAACCTATTCCTATATTCATACTTGGCGACATGGTTCCTGAAGTTACGATTCCTATAACATTTCCTGACGCATCAACAATTTCGTAATCGTGACGAGGAACTGCACGTTCTTGCATTTCAAAAGCAACTAATTTTCTAGCAACACCTTCTTCTTTTTGCTTTTTTAAATTAGCCGAATTTGTAAATTCTTTGTCAAATTTTGTAATCCAACCCAAACCTGCTTCTAGTGGTGATGTGGTATCGTTGATATCGTTTCCGTACAAACAAAATCCCATTTCTAAACGTAAAGTATCACGAGCAGCCAATCCAATTGGTTTGATTCCGAATGGTTTTCCAGCTTCAAAAATTTTATTCCAAATAGCTTCTGCATCTTCATTTTTAAAATAAATCTCAAATCCTCCAGAGCCAGTATAACCAGTTGCTGAAACAGTAACGTCCTTCAGACCTGCAAATTCTCCAATTTGGAAAGAATAATATGGCATGTTTACTAAATCGATAGATGTTAATGATTGCATTGCTTCGGCAGCCTTTGGTCCTTGAATAGCTAATAACGAATAACTATCAGAAAGATTTTGCATATCGACACCTAAATCATTGTGAGAGGATATCCAGTTCCAATCTTTTTCTATGTTAGAAGCATTTACCACTAACATATAATGATTGTCGGCAATTTTATAAATGATTAAATCATCTACAATTCCACCTTCATTATTTGGTAAACAAGAATATTGTGCTTTTCCGTCAACTAATTTTGAAGCATCGTTTGACGTTACTTTTTGTATTAATGCCAAAGCATTTTCGCCTTTTAAGAAAAATTCTCCCATGTGAGAAACATCAAAAACACCAACACCAGTACGAACAATCTCATGTTCTGCGTTTACTCCTTCATATTGCACAGGCATATTGTAGCCTGCAAATGGAACCATTTTTGCTCCTAAACTTTCGTGAATGTTTGTTAATGCTGTATTTTTCATTGTTTTTTGAATGTAAGTTATAAGGTGCTAAAGTATTCATTTTTTATGGAGTGACAAAAAGTGTAAGAATTAATTTTATTATTGTTAGCATATTATATTTGGTTCTCATTTTTCAATCCATTTTATGGCAATTTATATTTTTAAAGTTGTAAATTTATAATCTAAATTAAGTTTTAATTATGAGAAATTTTTGTCAAATTGATACACAAGAAATTATCAAAAGATATAAACCCATCGATAAATATACCCATAAAGGATTGCAAGGTCATGCTTTGATTATTGGAGGGAGTTATGGTAAAATGGGTTCGGTGGTTTTAGCTTCAAAAGCTTGTATAAGATCAGGAGCAGGACTTGTAACTGCTTATATTCCAAAATGTGGTTGCGATATTGTACAAATTTCAGTGCCAGAAGTTATGGTTATTACCGATGATTATTTGGAACACATTGCTTTGATTAATTTTGATTTGAATCTCAAATCAATTGGTATTGGAGTAGGAATGGGACAACATCCAGACACGCAACATGCCTTTTATAATTTTCTAAAGAGCAATAAGTTGCCATTGGTTATTGATGCTGATGCTTTGAATATTCTTTCCCAAAATATCGAATGGTTGTCATTATTACCCAAAAAAGCAATTCTGACACCACATCAAAAAGAATTGGAACGACTAATTGGCAAATGGAGTTCGGAAGAAGAAAAACTAGAAAAGGTTAAAAGACTTTGTTTAGAATATGATCTGATATTTGTTTTAAAAGGAGCACCAACAATGATTGTTAATAATAAATCTACGTACGAAAATACTACAGGAAATCAGGCATTAGCCACTGCGGGTAGTGGAGATGTACTAACAGGCATTATTACGAGTCTTTTAGCACAATCATACGAACCTATTAACGCAGCCATTATTGGCGTTTATTTACACGGATTAACAGCTGATATTGCTTATCCAAAAGTAGGTTATCAATCTTTTATTGCTTCAGATATTATCGAAACGCTAGGTGAAGCTTATTTGCATATTATCAAGTAATTTTTTAATTGGATATTCTCGCCTTAAAATAAATACTAATAAAAAATGTTGCTTTTTAATTATTGTTTGCGGAATTTTGGGGTCTTAAAAATTCAAAATGAACAATACCCATTATATCACCTCCGATGTTATTTCAATTGAAGAAGTAGCACAAATTATTTACGAAAGAAAACAAATTGCGCTTTCTGAAGAAGCCATATTAAATATCGAAAAATGCCGTGCTTATTTAGATACAAAAATGCTAAATAACGACAAACCAATTTATGGTATAAATACTGGTTTTGGTTCGCTTTGTAATGTGATTATTTCTGATGAAAACCTATCTAAACTACAAGAAAATCTTGTTAAATCTCATGCTTGCGGTACCGGAGATGAAGTACCACATGAAATTGTAAAACTCATGTTGTTGCTTAAAATACAATCCTTAAGTTACGGACATTCTGGCGTGCAATTGCAAACGGTTAATCGATTAATCGATTTTTATAATAATGATATTCTTCCTATCATATACACACAAGGTTCACTTGGCGCATCGGGCGATTTAGCACCTTTAGCACATTTATCTTTACCATTATTAGGAGAAGGCGAAGTATATTATGATGGTTTCAGACAACCAAGTCATAAAGTTTTAGAAAAAATGAACTGGAAGCCAATCGTTTTACAGTCTAAAGAAGGTTTAGCATTATTAAACGGTACTCAATTTATGAGTGCTTATGGCGTTTATTCCTTAATAAAAATATCGAAATTATCCTATTTAGCCGATGTTATTGCAGCCATTTCTTTAGAAGGTTTTGATGGAAGAATAGAACCTTTTAACGAATTAATACACATGGTTCGTCCGCACAAAGGACAAATAAATACAGCTCGTCGTTTCAATGATTTATTAGAAGGAAGCCAAATTATCGCCCAAGAGAAAAAGCATGTTCAAGACCCGTATTCTTTCCGTTGTATTCCTCAGGTTCATGGCGCAAGTAAAGATGCTTTTGATTATGCAAAAAAAACATTTAAAACCGAAATTAACTCAGTTACCGATAATCCTAATATTTTTATAGAAAGCGATATAATTATTTCTGGCGGAAATTTTCACGGACAACCATTAGCTTTAGCCTTAGATTTTCTAGGAATTGCTGTGGCAGAATTAGGTAGTATTTCCGAAAGAAGAACCTACCAATTAATATCTGGTTTACGAGATTTACCTCCATTCTTAGTGAGTAATCCAGGATTAAATTCAGGATTTATGATTCCGCAATATACAGCGGCAAGTATCGCCAGTCAGAACAAACAGTTAGCAACACCTGCAAGTATAGATAGTATTGTTTCTAGTAATGGGCAAGAAGATCATGTGAGTATGGGCGCAAATGCAGCTACAAAAACCTTAAAAATTGTCGAAAATTTAGAACGTATTTTAGCTATCGAATTAATGAATGCTTCACAAGCTATTGAGTTTAGAAGACCTTTGCAATCGAGCGATTTTTTAGAAATGTTCCTCAAATCATTTAGAGATGAAGTGCCGTTAGTTACCGAAGATAGAATCTTGCATTATGATATCGAAAAAGCTATTTTATTTTTAAATAGTTTTCAAATTGATGATGTAGCCTAATGCTAGAAAACCCGAAAATTGTTACGTTTCCCAAAAAAAAATTGATTGGAAATAAATTGGAAATGTCTTTTGCAAACGATAAGACTTTTCAGCTTTGGAGCAATTTTATGCCAAGACATGGCGCAATTATAAATAGAATAGGAACATATAAATTTTCGCTTCAAAATTATAGTGATAACTTTCAATCAAATCCTACAATTCCTTTCTATAAATGGGCACTAATAGAAGTTTCAGATTATAATCATATCCCAGAAGGAATGGAAACCTATAGCATAAATGAAGGTTTGTTTGCTGTTTTTAAATACAACGGACCTTCAAACAATGCGTTCCCAATTTTTGAATATATATTTAATACTTGGCTACCTAATTCGTTGTATGAATTAGATAATCGAGAACATTTTGAAATTTTAAATGAAAATTATAATCCTCAAGGCAATGCCGATGAAGAAATTTATATTCCCATAAGGTTAAAGTAAGTTATTTAAAATAAGTAACTCATTATTTCCTTCAAGGTTAGCAATTCGTTCTATTTTTATGTGTTTTAACGCGATTAATTTCACGAAATTTTCATTTCTAATTTCATCTGCATTATTATTTACAATTGTATTAAATACAACATACGAGTTTGCCTTTAAAATTTTTAGGATATTACTTATAAATTCATTTTCAAAAAGAAAAGCAGGCATAATATCATCTTCAAAAATATCGATGATAATTAAATGATAAGTTTCTTTAGTTCCTGTTATAAATTTTTTAGCATCAGTAATCGTAATCTGAAGGTTTTTAATTTTGTCTAACCCAAAATATTTATTAGCAAAAATTATTGTTTTAGGGTCTATTTCAATACCGGTAATTTCTCCTTCATATTGTATTTCATCAATCAAAGTTTTAATAACACTTCCGCCTGCAACACCTAAAACTAAAATGTTTTTGAAAGATTTAATCCTCTCGAAACCAACTTCTTTCAATCCAAAATGTAATACTTTTTGCAAACTTCCATAAGAAAAATTAGTGTTTTTAGAATCCAGCACAAGTTGTCCATTATTCCAAGTTATTTCCAGATTTTTATTAATGCTAGATTTTACTTCTTCTATTTTTATTGGTATTAAATAGCTTAAAAGTCGCTTGAAATTCATAATTTGCGTTTTCAAATAGTAAATATAGTACTATTTTTGATAAAAATTAGAAATGAAAAGAACAATATATAAGTTAATTTTCTTTAAACTCATGGGTTGGAAAATTAAAGGATTCATTGCGCCAGAAATAAAAAAATGTGTAATGATTACAGTTCCTCACACGAGTAACCATGATTTTTATTTGGGTATTTTTACAAGAGGAATTACAGGTTTAGAAATGAATTTTGTAGCCAAAAAAGAATTGTTTAAGTTTCCCTTTGGTACCTATTTTCGCTGGATGGGCGGGGAGCCTCTAGACAGAACTGGCGGACTAAATAAAGTAGATGCAATTGCAAATATTTTTGCCAAAAGAGAAATTTTTCGTCTTGCCATTGCACCCGAAGGAACTCGAAAAAAAGTAGCCGAATGGAAAACGGGTTTTTATTACATTGCCATGAAAGCCAATGTACCAATAATCCCAGTAGTTTTTAATTTTGGAGATAAAGAAGTAAAACTTTGTGAACCATTTTATCCAACAGGAAATATCGAATCAGATATTAAAATACTCGAACAAAATTATATTGGTGTTTTAGGGAAAATTCCAGAAAATAGTTTCGTACCCAATAGCGATTTTACCTATTCGAAATTTTAAAAAACGACTTAAATTTTAGATAAGTAAAAACAATAACATTCTATTTTTTATTGTTTTTTAATGCAATTGCAAAAATTATTCTGGCAAGTAATTTTTGAAACTTCCATTTTTGTAAAAAACAACAATTCTTTCAATTTCAGAATTGTGTTTTGCATTTGACGTATTTCCTGTGTTTGAAAAATTATTTTTTATATTTTCAAACACAGGATTTTTTACATTCTGATCTTCATCAGAAAACAAATTAGGAAAATCTTCGGGCATATTTTCTTCAATATTACTATTTAAAATAGGAGTAGTGTTTTGAATATTTGGCTCTGTTTTAATTTCTAGTTCTGGGAAATTTCCTTTTCCATTCAAAATCCAATACAAATCTACTTCGGGAAAATTCTCATTAATTTTAAGTATCAAATCTAAACTAGGCTTGTTTCTGCCAGAGAGTAGGTGAGACAAACTAGAGCGTTGCACGCCAACTTTATCAGCAAATCCGGAAGCAGACAAGCCGTAATAATCTAGTATAATTTCGAGTCTTTTTATAAAATCATCTATGTTTACCATTGTAAATTCGTATTAAATAAATAACAGATTACAAATGTAAACAATAGTATTTACATATCCTATTTTACATTTGTAAAACAGCATATATTGCTAATTAAAAACTTTAAATAAATATATATAAAAGATTAATAAACAGGTGTTTAACTTGTTTAAATTAAAAATAATATATAGTAATGATAATGCTTTCTTATTAATCTGTTTTAAGCTTAAATATTGTTTACAAAAAGCAATTAATCGATTTGTTTTATTGTTTACAATTGTAAAAAATAAGATGTTTACTTTTGTAAACTATAAATTAATGCTATGAATTTAATTAAAATATTCTCGGAAATAAAACAGCAAAAACTGTTTGGTAGGTACATTACTAATAAACACATCGAACCAATTTTAGAAACTTTTTCGAATGATTTTGAAGTTTCTACAATAGGTTATTCGGTAAATAAAAAGCCAATATATGCTGTTGAAATTGGAACAGGTTCTAGAAAAATATTCATGTGGTCGCAAATGCACGGAAACGAATCGACAACTACAAAAGCACTTTTTGATTTGTTTAGTTTCTTAAAACAAGATTCTGAACAAGCAAATAAGATAAAAAAAGAGTTTACCCTATTGTGTATTCCTATTTTAAATCCTGACGGTGCAGAAGTATATACACGTGAAAATGCAAATAAAATAGATCTAAATCGAGATTCGGTAAATTTATCTCAGCCCGAAAGTCAGTTATTGCGAGAAATGTTTAAATGTTTTAAACCTGATTACTGCTTCAATCTTCATGATCAACGTACTATTTTTGCGGTAAACAATACTCGAAATCCTGCAACAGTTTCTTTCTTAGCACCCGCTTATAATGAGGCTAGAGCCTATAACGACACGCGTGGTAAGGCTATAAATGTTATTGTGGCTATGAATGACGAGTTGCAAAAACACATTCCCAATCAGGTAGGGAGATTCGACGATTCGTTTAATATAAACTGTATTGGAGATATGTTTCAGTCGTTAAACGTGCCAACAATATTGTTTGAAGCAGGGCATTATCAAGGAGATTACGAGCGTGAAGAAACTAGAAAATATATTTTTGTGGCATTATTGTCTGGTTTACAATTTATTTACAATAACAATACAATAGACGATAAAACTATTAATTATCTAAATATTCCTCAAAATAAAGTGTCATTTGTCGATTTTATTTACAGAAATTTTAGTGTTAATTATAAATCCTTAAATATAATTACTACCTTTGCAGCCCAGTTTAAAGAAATTCTTATTAATGACAAAATCGTTTTCGAGGCTTATTTTACTGAGATTGAAGACGAAATGACCTTTTTTGGACACCAAGAATATGATGGAAAAAAAGGAGATTACAGTGATGATTCGAATAATTTTCCCGAAATTGGTAAAAAAGCAAATTTTCGTTTAAATAAAAGCATTAAATTTGTTAATGGTTTAATAAAAACACAATAATTGTCTTGTATTTACAAGATAAATACAAGAATACAAGAATATATAATATAAATAATTAGTTATGAGTAAGTTTCGTTTAGATGAAGTTGATCACCAAATTCTGGATATGTTAATTGACAATACAAGAATTCCATTTACAGATATCGCAAAAAAATTATTAATTTCTGCAGGAACAGTTCACGTTCGTGTAAAAAAATTAGAGGATGCAGGAATTATTCAAGGTTCTTCATTAACATTAGATTATGAGAAATTAGGATATTCTTTTATTGCTTATGTAGGGGTATTTCTTAACAATACTTCGCAAACAAAATTTGTGCTTGAACGAATTAGCGAAATTCCTTATGTTACCGTAGCACACGTTACGACAGGAAAATTTAATATTTTTTGCAAAATTAGAGCAAGAGATACAAAACACGCTAAAGATGTTATTTATATGATAGACGACATAGACGGGGTTTACAGAACTGAAACTATGATTTCTCTCGACGAAAGCATCAACGATAAGAAAAGGTTAATGCATACCATATTTAAAAATATGTAATATAAAGTTCGCTTCGGCGAACTTTTTTTTTATCTTTATTTTATAAAACAGGCACAAAAAACTAAATTAAGAGTCTATTTATACTATAGCACATATTTCAATAAAAAAAAAGATTATCTAGACATGAAAAACTTATTAGAAAAAGATTATCCAGCATATTACGGCACTTATATAAATCACGTAAAAAATGATGATTGTGTATTAGCGATGGAAGAAAATTTAAATGATTTTGTAACTTTTATCGAAAACATTTCGATAGAAAAACACAATTATAAATACCAAGATAATAAATGGAGTATCAAAGATATCGTTCGACATATTATTGATACCGAAAGGATTTTTGCATACAGAGCCTTGCGTTTTGCAAGATTTGACAGCACACCCATTGCTGGTTTCGAAGAAAATGATTATGCCGCAAACGTAAACACAACGACTATCGAAATGCCAGATTTGCTTCAGGAATTTATACTGGTTAGAAAATCGACCATAAAATTATTTGATAGTTTTACACAAGAAATGTTAGTTGCAAAAGGAACTGCATCAGGCAAAGAAATATCAGTTTTAGCAATCGGATTTATTATTTCCGGACATGCAATTCACCATCAAAATGTTATAGCAGAAAGGTATTTGTAGTAATTTTATGCTCTGTATATTTGTTTAATCGTTTAACCGAAATAAACTTTCAATGAAACGATTAAACAATTACATAATTTAGCCTAAAAATTTGGGCTCAAATCGTATTTTTTATAAAATCTATCCAAAGCATCAACCACCTCATCTTCGGTATCTACAATCTGAATAAGTTTCATATCATCTTGCGAAACTGTTTTTTCACGTTCTATCATCACTTGTTGCACCCAATCCATCAATCCAGACCAGAAAGTAGTACCAACTAAAATAATAGGAAATTTTCCAATTTTTTTGGTCTGGATCAAAGTAATAGCTTCAAATAATTCGTCAAGAGTTCCAAAACCACCAGGCATAACCACAAATCCTTGCGAATACTTCACAAACATCACTTTACGAACAAAAAAGTAATCAAAATTAAGGTTTTTATCCTTGTCTATATAAGGATTATAATGCTGCTCGAAAGGCAACACGATATTCAATCCAACCGAAGTACCTTCGCCACGATGCGCCCCTTTGTTTCCAGCTTCCATAATTCCTGGGCCTCCACCAGTAATTACCCCATAACCTGCTTTACTTATTTTATAAGCAATATTTTCTGCTAATATGTAATATTTATCATCTGGTTTTGTTCTGGCCGAACCAAAAATAGACACACAAGGTCCAATTCTCGCCATACTTTCGTAACCATTTACAAACTCCGACATAATCTTAAAAATTGCCCATGAATCGTTAGTACGAATCTCATTCCACGTTTTTTGTTTCAGTTTGTCTTGTATTACCTTGTCTTCGTCGTGGTCAAAATCTTTTAATTTCATTTTATTATTTTTTTAGGAGCTATTTCCTGCTTTTCGCTATATCTTTTCCTTGCTAAAGGAGCAAGAAAAAGGATATCGCTACAATCAGGGCTAGGGCACCCGTGTTCAATTTATATTTTTGTAAAAAACAGCAAGCTAAAGTAATTCTTTTTTAAGAAACCTTGCCGTATAACTTTTTTTATTTTTTGCCACTTCTTCTGGCGTTCCTTTAGCCACCACATTTCCACCAGCTTTTCCGCCTTCAGGACCAATATCTACAATATAATCGGCGAGTTTTATCACATCCATATTGTGTTCGATAATCAAGATGGTATTTCCTTTATCGACTAATTTATTAATCACATCCATTAGCACTCTAATATCTTCAAAATGCAAACCTGTTGTGGGTTCATCTAGAATATAAAAGGTATTTCCCGTATCTTTTTTGCTTAATTCGCCAGCCAGTTTTATACGTTGGGCTTCGCCTCCAGAAAGTGTTGTACTTTGTTGTCCTAGAGTAATATAACCCAAACCAACATCTTGCAAGGTTTTTACTTTTCGGTGTATTTTGGGAATCATTTCAAAAAACGGAACCGCTTCGTCAATGGTCATATTTAAGACATCAGAAATAGATTTTCCTTTAAACCGTATTTCGAGTGTTTCCCTGTTAAAACGCTTCCCTTGACAGTTTTCGCATTCTACATATACATCGGGCAGAAAACTCATTTCTATGGTTCTAACGCCAGAACCTTCACAGGTTTCGCAGCGTCCGCCTTTTACATTAAAACTAAAACGTCCTGCTTTATAACCACGAATCATACTTTCGGAAGTCATGGTAAACAGGTTTCTAATTTCGGTAAAAACTTCGGTATAAGTGGCAGGATTAGAACGTGGTGTTCGTCCAATCGGGCTTTGATCTATATCAATAACTTTATCAATATGTTCTAAACCTTCAATTTTTTTGTAGGGTTTTGGTTTTTTTACACCATTAAAATAAAAGGCATTCAGAATAGGGTAGAGCGTCTCGTTTATTAATGTCGATTTTCCCGAACCTGAAACTCCAGTTATGCAAATCAATTTTCCCAAAGGCAAATCTATCGAAACATTTTTTAAATTATTTCCAGTTGCACCGGTTAATTTTAGAAATTTTCCGTTGCCTTCACGACGTTTTTTCGGAATGTCAAATTTCATTGTTCCGTTCAAATATTGAGCAGTAATGGTATTTCCTTTTAGTATTTCTTTAGGTGTTCCTTTACTTATAATTTCGCCTCCATATTTTCCTGCTTTTGGACCAATATCAATCACATAATCGGCACGTTCTATCATGTCTTTATCATGTTCTACTACAATAACAGAGTTTCCAATATCTCGTAATTGTTCTAACGAATGTATTAGTTTTTCGTTGTCACGTTGGTGCAAACCAATGCTCGGTTCATCTAAAATATATAAAACACCTACCAATTGCGACCCAATTTGAGTTGCCAAACGAATGCGTTGTGCTTCGCCACCAGAAAGGGATTTCGAACTTCGGCTAATGGCTAGATATTCTAAACCCACATTCATCAAAAAGTTTAATCTGTCTTTTATTTCTTTAATAACTTCGGTAGCAATTCGTTTTTGTTTGTCTGACAAATGATTGTCTAAATCGTGAAACCAAGCTGTTAAGTCCGAAATGTCCATATTAGATAAATGGGCAATATTTTGTTCGTTTATTTTAAAATATAATGATTCTTTTTTTAGTCTAGAACCTTGGCAGGTAGGGCAATTTACTTCGTCCATAAATGCTGCTGCCCAACGTTTTAAGGTCGATGAACCTGAATCGTCGTGTTGTGATTTTATAAATGCCGAAATTCCTTCAAATTCTATTTTATATTCTTTGGTAACGCCAGCCGTTTTTGATGTTACTGAGAATTTTTCTTTGCCTCCATTTAGCATCATTTGCATGGCTTCGTCGGAAATGGTTTCGATAGCATCAGTTAATTTAAAATCGAATTTTTCAGCAATAAATTCTAATTGTTTAAAAATCCAAGAACTTTTATATTCGCCAAGTGGCTCAAATCCACCAGCTTTAATAGATAATTTAGGGTTTGGAATTATTTTTTTAATATTTATTTCATTAATTGTTCCCAAACCATTACAATTAGGACAAGCTCCTTTTGGCGAATTGAACGAAAATAAGTTTGGTTCAGGATTCTGGTATGATATTCCAGTGGTTGGGCACATTAAATTTCTAGAAAAAAATCGAACTTGGTTGCTATCTTGGTCTAAAACCATTAATACATTTTCTCCGTAATGCATGGCTGTATTAATGCTTTCTGATATTCTTTTTTGCACATCATCAGTAGTATCTACTACAATCCTGTCGATAACGGTTTCTATATCGTGGGTTTTGTATCGGTCAAGTTTCATACCTGTGGTAATGTCTTTTACTTCGCCATTAATACGAACTTTCAAGAAACCTTGTTTGGCAATTTGTTGAAACAATTCGGCATAATGTCCTTTTCTTGCACGAATAATAGGTGCGAGGATATTGATTCTTTTTCCAGAGAAATCTTTGATGATTAAATCTTTAATTTGCTCATCAGAATAGGAAACCATTTTCTCGTCTGTATTGTAACTGTACGCCTCACCAGCACGAGCAAAAAGCAAACGTAGGAAATCATAAATCTCTGTAATTGTTCCTACCGTAGAACGTGGCGATTTAGAAGTTGTTTTTTGTTCGATGGCAATTACGGGCGATAACCCATCAATTTTATCTACATCAGGACGTTCTAATCCGCCCAGAAATTGTCTGGCATAAGCCGAAAAAGTTTCTATATAACGGCGTTGTCCTTCGGCATAAATGGTATCGAAAGCCAAAGATGATTTTCCTGAACCTGAAAGTCCAGTAATAACCACCAGTTTTTCACGAGGAATAGAAATGTCTATATTTTTGAGATTATGAACGCGAGCGCCAATAACTTCGATGGTATTATCGTTTTCTAACATAGTTGAAGTAAAAAACAAAGGTACAATTTTGATTGATTATTTTGATGAGGGTAGAAGTATATTTAATTTAACCCTTTGGGTGTAATTCGTTTTTTTTATTTTTTAACCACATAGAAACATACCTTTTGTTAATTTAATTAAAGCTGTTTCACTTTATTACAGCAAAACATAGCTTTGTGAACCAAGAATTGGTCTATCTAACGCTTGTTTCTATGTGGTTTATTTTCGTGTTTTATTTTTTATTTTTTCTAAACAAAAAGCGCTCAATTCTTCAAAAAACAAAGTAAATTCTTCTTCAAATTCAACATAAAATTCTTGTAATTCGACAACCGCTTCTTGCATATTGGCTCTGTGTTTTGTACGATAATCCATTTGAAACAAAATCATTTCTATTCCTGCAATGGTTGCATAATTTACTAACCAATTCCTTTGGGTCATATATGGCAAAAGATGTTGTGTTTTCTCTGTTAGAATGTTATAATTATCTTCTAGCGATTTATAAAAATTTGCTGCATAATCTTCTAACTTTTCATCACAATAATGACTCCAATTTTTGGCTAAAAAATGATCGTACAAAATATCCATAATTACGCCAGCATAATGTCCGTATTTTTCATGCAAACGGTGTTTGCTTTTTCGGTACATGGGGTGCGCATCGGTAAAAGTATCAATATGACGATGCAAAATAATGCCGTTTTTTACTTCTTCTGGAAAATTTAAATAATCATTGCCACGAATCCCGTCGGCCATAAAATTGCCAATTTTTAGTAAATCATTATTTCCCGAAAGGAATAAGTGTGCGAGATAGTTCATTTTAAGACGTATTAAAGTTCTAATGATTTGATTTGTAAAGGTTTTGTAAATATATAAAAAAAACACAGCGCCTTTGTATCTTTGTACCTTAGAACCTTTTTATATTTGTATTTAAAACGCAAAAAACAAACAATGACTTTAATAAAATCGATATCAGGAATTCGTGGCACAATAGGCGGAAAAGTTGGAGATAATTTGACCCCAGTTGATGCAGTAAAATTTGCTTCGGCTTACGGAACTTTCTTAAAACAAAGTAGCAATAAAGACAAACTAAAAGTCATTATAGGTCGTGATGCAAGAATTTCAGGACCAATGATTCATAATTTAGTAATGAATACTTTGTTAGGTTTAGGGATAGATGTTATCGATCTAGGTTTATCAACAACACCAACAGTTGAAATTGCAGTTCCTTTAGAAAATGCCGATGGCGGAATTATTCTTACCGCTTCTCACAATCCAAAACAATGGAACGCATTAAAACTATTAAATGCCAAAGGGGAGTTTTTAAGTAGCGATGACGGTGCAAAAATTCTAGAAATTGCAGATGCCGAAGCTTTCGATTTTTCTGATGTAGATACTTTAGGAGAAATAACCGTTAACGATTCTTATATGGATATTCATATAGATGAAGTACTAAATTTGCCTTTGGTAGATGTTGAAGCGGTTGCCAAAAGAAAATATAAAGTAGTGGTTGATGCCGTAAATTCTTCGGGCGGAATCATTATCCCTAATTTGTTAGAACAAATGGGTGTAGAAGTCGTAAAATTATACTGTACCCCAAACGGAGATTTTCCGCACAATCCTGAACCATTAAAAGAACATTTGGGCGATATTTGTAAATTAGTATTAGAAGAAAAAGCTCATTTCGGAATTGTGGTAGATCCTGATGTAGATCGTCTGGCTTTTATATCTAACGATGGCGAAATGTTTGGCGAAGAATATACACTTGTAGCATGTGCCGATTATGTTTTAAGTAAAACACCAGGAAATACAGTCTCAAATATGAGTTCGTCTAGAGCTTTGCGTGACATTACAAACAAACACAACGGAAGCTACCAAGCCAGTGCAGTAGGAGAGGTGAATGTGGTAGAATTAATGAAAAAAACGAATGCTATTATTGGCGGTGAAGGTAACGGCGGAATTATATATCCAGAGTTGCACTATGGTCGTGATAGTTTGGTGGGTGTAGCTTTGTTCTTAACGTATTTAGCCAATCAGGAGAAAACGGTTGCTCAATTGCGTGCCAGTTACCCACAATATTACATGAGCAAGAATAAAATTGAATTGACACCACAAATAAATGTCGATGCCATTCTAACTGCTATGACCGAAAAATATAAGAATGAAAATATTACAACCATAGATGGGGTGAAAATAGATTTTGCAGAAAACTGGGTACATTTGCGAAAATCGAATACAGAACCTATTATTCGTATTTATACCGAAGCAGCAACACAAGAAGAAGCTGATAAATTAGCTTTACGAATTATAGATGAGATTAAAGTAATAGCGGGAATTTAAAAGATAAAATACCTGACTGGTTTCTCAAATCTGTCAGTTGTGCGTCATTTTAGAACGACAGAAAACCGAAAGAAAATTTGAAATGAAAAAAACAAGCTTTTTACTGATTTTGCTTTTAACATCTTTTGTTTGTCAAAGTCAAAAATTTGAAAATATTAATATTCTCAAAATCGACACTACCGAAATTGTTCAAATCGGTGGAATTAAACAATTTATTAGCATAAAAGGAAATAACAAAGAAAATCCAATTCTTTTATTTTTACACGGTGGACCTGGAACTTCTTTAGTAGAAAGTTCAGAAAAATTCACTGAAAAACTAAAAAATGAATTTGTAGTTGTAAATTGGGATCAAAGAGAAACTGGAGAAACAGGAAAAATAAATTCAGTAAATGAAAATTTAACTCCTGAACTTTTTAAAAATGACGCTTATGAATTGATTAAGTACGTTTTAGAAAAATTCAAACATAAAAAATTATACTTAGTTTCGCATTCTTGGGGTTCAGTTCTTGGCTTTGACATTGCAGAAAAACATTCCGAATTATTATATGCTTACATTCCAATAAGTCCAATTGTAGACCAAAATAAAGCATCAAAATTAACTATGGAAATGTTGAACAATTGGGCAATAAAAACTAAAGATAGTAATGCAATAACCGAACTTAACTTGGTAAAAATTCCATTTGAAAATCAAAATGATTTGTTTTATTCTCAAAAATGGTTGTTTATTCATAATGGAGTAGAATTTGCAAGAAAAGAGGATTTCAAAACCAACTATTATAAATGGTTGGCAACTTGGTTTCCAATTTGGAAAAAATCGACAGAAAACAATCTTTTTGAAACTTTACGGAAAATTAATTGCCCAATATATTTTATCGAAGGAAATGGAGATAAACTTAAATCTCATTATATTGTAAAAGATTACTTTGAATTTATAAAAGCACCAAAAAAGAAGATGTTTTGGATGAAAAAATCTGGACACACAGTTTATAATTCAGAACCAGAAAAATTACAGAAAATAATAATCGAAAAGATTAAACCAGAAACATTGTGAAAAAAAACGACCGCACAACAGCTAGTAAGCAATAGTCGGGAATAAGGCTTAACGGGAATATTTTTTTGTATTTGTAATATTGTGATTAATTGAAATATTAAGGATCATTAACCCCGACCATCGCCTACTAGCAAAACGGTATTTTTTTATTCAAGAAGTTCATCAAAATTTACCAAATTTATCTTTAAATATTCCAAAATAAACAGCCCAAAATGTTTTAGTCATTGTTGCAAAACTTTATGAGTTGTCACTTTTCTGAAATATTTAAAAAAATGTATCTTTGAAACTAAATTAAAACATCATGATTGCTACCCAAACCTCGACTGAATTAGAACAATATTTTCAGCAATTTCGTAATAATATTATTGGTATTAACCAAGAATTTGAGTCGCCTTTTGGTACACAAAAAATAATTTACACAGATTGGACCGCCAGTGGTCGTTTGTATCGTCCTATTGAAGAAAAATTAATGAACGAATTTGGTCCTTTTGTAGCCAATACTCATACCGAAACTACTGTTTCAGGTACAGCTATGACTATGGCATATCATGAAGCAAGGCATATCATAAAACGCCATGTAAACGCAAATGGCGATGATGTTTTAATAAATGATGGCACAGGAATGACTGGTGTTATTAATAAATTTCAACGTATTTTAGGGCTTAAAATGCCCGAAAATCTAAAAGAATTTGCAAATATCCCCAACGAAATAAAGCCTGTTGTTTTTATTTCGCACATGGAACACCATTCTAACCAAACCTCTTGGTTAGAAACTATTGCCGATGTGGTTGTAATTCCTTCCTGCGAGCAAGGTTTATTTTGTGTAGATAATTTAAAAAAATTACTAGAACAATATAAAGACAGAAGTTTCAAAATTGCTTCGATTACTTCCTGTTCTAACGTGACGGGAATAAGAACACCTTACCATGAAGTGGCAAAGTTAATGCATCAGAATAAAGGTGTTTGCTTTGTAGATTTTGCTTGCTCAGGACCTTATGTAACTATAGACATGCACCCAACGGATTCAGAAAGTTATCTTGATGCTATTTTCTTTTCTCCACACAAATTTTTGGGAGGACCAGGTACTTCTGGCGTACTCATTTTTAATAAAAATTTATACAAAAATAATATACCAGATTGTCCAGGTGGAGGAACAGTTTCTTGGACAAATCCTTGGGGCGAACACAAGTATATAGACAATATCGAAGATAGAGAAGACGGAGGAACACCAGGTTTTCTTCAGGTTATAAAAACAGCTTTAGCCATTCAGCTAAAAGAGCAAATGGGCGTAGCTACTATTTTGAAGCGAGAGCACGAAATAGTTTCGTTTGTTTTTGAAAGCCTTGGAAATATCGAAAATATAAATATTCTTGCCAGTCAGCATAAGGATAGATTGGGTGTAATCTCTTTTTATATTACCGATTTGCATTTTAATTTAGGCGTAAAAATATTAAATGACAAATTCGGGATTCAAACCCGTGGTGGTTGCAGTTGCGCAGGAACTTACGGGCATCATTTGCTTCATGTAGACCAAAAAATGTCGCACGATTTAGTTTGCCAAATAGACTTAGGCGATTTATTGCAAAAACCAGGTTGGATCAGAATGTCTATACACCCAACAACAACAACTTCAGAGATAGAGTTTGTTTGTAATAGTATAAAATCTTTAGCCGAAAACCACAAACAATGGTCTAGCGATTATCATTACAATGCAAAAAGTAATGAATATGTGCACAAAAAAGCTTTAAATAAGGAGTTAGAAATGGTAAAAAGTTGGTTTAAAATTTAAACCTTTTTTTTGTGTTTCCAACGTTTGTGTGTCCAAAGATAATATTCAGGTTGTTCGTATATTTGTTGTTCTACACGACTCATAAAGTCTTCTGAAATTTTATAATTAGGAACCGATTTTACATCTTCCGTTAGGACTTCGAAACTTGCTTCATAGTAGCCTCGTTTTATTTTCTTAGTTTTTAAGAAGATAACATTCATATCATATTTTTTGGCAAGAATTTCGGCACCAATATGAATAGGCGTCTCGATTCCCATAAAATGATACCAGTATAAGTTATCAGACCATCTTGGTGTTTGGTCACTTGCAAAACCAAAAACACCTAATTTTCCACTAATCGCGTTTTCTTGAATCGTTTTAGAGGTTTCTTTGGTTGTTATTAAGACCGCTTTAAATTTAGACCGAATGTCTTTTACCAACTTGTCAAAGTATTCATTCGAAATTTTTTTATAAATGCCATATCCTGTAAAATTGATATGATAATTCATAGATACAACCCATTCGTAACTCGCATAATGGGCACATAGTATGGCAATACTTTTTTGTTTTTTTTCTAACTCTAAATAAACCTCTAGATTATTAAATTTGAATCTTTTTTCTATTTCAGACTGAGAAATTGTAATTGTTTTTATCATTTCTAAAAACATATCACACATATGGCTGTAAAACTTTTTTTCTATAATAAGCCTCTCTTTTTCAGATAAATGAGGTAAGGCTATTTTTAAATTATTTCGAACTGTTTTTTTTCGATAGCCAATAATATAATATACTAGAAGATAAACAACATCAGAAAAAAAATATAAAACCCTAAACGGAAGTATAGAAATAAGCCAAAGAATTGGGTAAAAGAATAAGTATATAAGTAATTGCATGCTGTTATAAATTTAAGCAAATATACTTCTAAAAGTCACAATGTCATAATATCGAAAGTTATAAAATCGTCTTAAAAGTATTAAAGTATTAAAACGCAAACAAGCTTTGGGTTTTAATACTTTAATACTATAATACTTTTTTAGTACATTTACTTTTTAAATTTATAGATATGAATATTTTTTTGATACTTATAATAGCATCTAATTTAATTTTTAGCTACAAAGGTTTTACCGATATTTCTTTTTTTAGAAAAAACGAATTCCATATTGGTAGTATTCGTGCAGGAGAACAAAGCAGAATGTTTTCATCGGCATTTCTTCACGCAGATTGGGGGCATTTATTTTTTAATATGTTTACCTTATTTATGTTTGCCCCCATTGTCATAAATAATTTAGGAAACATTTTTTTCTTAGTAATTTATTTAAGTAGTTTATTTGCAGGAAGTTTACTTACTTTATATTTTCATAAAAATGATTATGGTTACAGAGCCATTGGAGCATCGGGAGCGGTTACAGGAATTTTATATTCTGCCATCTTGTTACAACCAGAGATGAGTTTGTATCTATATTTTATTCCAATACCAATTCCTGCCTATATCTTTGGAATAGGTTATTTGTTATATTCTATTTACGGAATGAAAGCTAAAAATGATAATATTGGCCACACAGCACATTTTGGTGGAGCAATAGCAGGTTATTTAATCACCATTTGCAAAGAACCTATAATGCTAACAGAAAACACAAATATGGTCATTTTGCTAGCTTTGCCTATAATTTTATTATTTGTCCTAACAAAAATGGGGAAATTATAGTTTGGCACGTCATTTGTTTACTTAATATTAATTAAAAAAAAATAAATATGAAAAATTTAGTAGTAACATTAATAACATTTTTTACCGTGATGACATACGCACAAGATCAAAAAATGAATCAAATTCCTCAAATAACAGTTTCTGGAGAAGGAAAAATTAAAGCAATCCCAGACCAAGGAATTATATCTCTTGGTGTCGAAAATTCAGGTAAAGAAGCTGTTGAGGTAAAAAAAGCAAATGATATTATTATAAATAAAATCCTGAAATTCATAAAAAGCAACAATATCCCTTCTACCGATTTTCAGACCACAAATGTAAGCTTGAATAAGAATTATGATTACGAAAAAAAGAAATACAATTTTCTAGCTAGCCAAACCGTTACCGTTACATTAAAGGATTTAACAAAATATAATGAGTTTATGATGGGAATTACCGAAACTGGCGTAACAAATATACACGGTGTCGAGTTTAAATCATCAAAAATAGAAATATATGAAGCCGAAGCTAGAAAAAAAGCTATCTTAAATGCAAAACAAAAAGCATTAGATTATGTTTCGGTTTTAAACCAAAAAATAGGAAAAGCATTAATAATTTCAGACAACTCACAAGTATTTTATCCGCAACCAATGTATAAAGATGTAAAGAGAGCAATGTTCGAGGACGTATCTGTACCAAGAGAAACATTAGCCATTGGAGAAATAGAAATATCTGCAAATGTACAGGTTACTTTTGTTTTAGATTAAAAACTAAACCGTTTTAAAAGGCACTAAAAAAGTCTTTTTTTAGATAAATATATTAAAAAAGGAGTAGAAATCTTAGGTTTTTCTACTCCTTTTTTAATATATTTAACAGTAATCATAATAGGTTTTAGGTCGATAAATTCAAATTCAAAATAAAAAACCATGCAATTTGAACCTATAGTGGCTCATTTACAGCTTTATTAGACAGAAAATATTTAAACATTTATTTTTTCCGCTTTTAATGATTCAAGATGCTTTTTTTAGATTAAAATTTTCAGCGACTCCACTTTCAATTCCTTCTTTAATTTCGTTCCTGAAAAATAACAGCTAAAACACACATTTGGGACACGAGCGAATAGAAACTAGAAAACGCAGTGTCATTAATAATTTTCAACATATTGAAAATAAAAAAACAACAAAAAATAAACACTCTATATGATAAGATTAGAAAATTAGGAAATTTTAATAAAACACACAACTATAAAAAAAGCAGCTAAGAAATATCCTAGTGGCTTTTTTTAGATGCTTAATGTCATCTTGTCATATCGTTTTGCGCCAATTATTTATAAAACTGACAATTATATAGACACTATTTTATTGGCACAAAACTTGACTATATCAATTCAAGTTATAAAAAACGAATTACACAATAATTAAATATAATAAAAATGGGAAAGATTATCGGAATCGATTTAGGTACAACCAACTCTTGTGTATCTGTAATGGAAGGACAAGAAGCAGTAGTAATTCCTAATGCTGAAGGTAAAAGAACAACACCATCTATCATTGCGTTTGTAGAAGGTGGAGAAATTAAAGTAGGAGATCCTGCTAAAAGACAAGCGGTTACAAACCCAACTAAAACGGTTGCTTCTATTAAACGTTTTATGGGGCATTCTTTTTCTGAAACTACAGACGAAGCAAAAAGAGTTCCATATTCAGTAGTAAAAGGAGATAACAATACACCACGTGTGGATATTGATGGTCGTTTATATACTGCACAAGAATTGTCAGCTATGACACTTCAAAAAATGAAAAAAACAGCTGAAGACTATTTAGGTCAAACAGTTACAGAAGCAGTTATTACTGTTCCTGCTTACTTTAACGATGCACAACGTCAAGCTACAAAAGAAGCTGGAGAAATTGCAGGTCTTAAAGTAATGAGAATTATAAATGAGCCTACTGCTGCGGCATTAGCTTACGGATTAGACAAAAAAGGTATCGATCAAAAAATCGCAGTTTACGATTTAGGTGGAGGTACTTTCGATATTTCTATCCTAGAATTAGGAGATGGTGTGTTTGAAGTATTGTCTACAAATGGAGATACACACTTAGGTGGAGATGATTTTGACCAAACAATCATAGACTGGTTGGCAGATGAGTTTAAAGCTGAAGAAGGAATTGACTTGCGTCTTGACCCAATGTCATTACAAAGAATTAAAGAAGCTGCTGAAAAAGCTAAAATCGAGTTGTCATCTTCTGCTGAAACAGAAATTAACTTGCCTTACGTTACCGCTACTGCTTCTGGACCAAAACACTTAGTTAAAAAATTAACAAGAGCTAAATTTGAGCAATTGTCTGATACTTTAGTAAAACGTTCTATGGAACCAGTTGCTAAAGCATTAAAAGATGCAGGTTTAACTGTAAAAGATATCGACGAAGTTATCCTTGTGGGTGGTTCTACAAGAATGCCAAGAATTGCTGACGAAGTGGAGAAATTCTTTGGTAAAAAAGCCTCTAAAGGAGTTAACCCTGATGAAGTTGTTGCTATTGGAGCAGCTATTCAAGGTGGCGTTCTTTCTGGAGATGTAAAAGATGTATTGTTATTAGACGTTACACCTTTATCTTTAGGTATCGAAACTATGGGTGGAGTGATGACAATCTTAATTGAATCTAACACAACTATTCCAACTAAAAAATCACAAATTTTCTCTACTGCTGCAGATTCTCAACCAACTGTTGAACTTCACGTTCTTCAAGGTGCAAGAGCTATGGCTGTTGATAATAAAACGATTGGTCGTTTCAACCTAGATGGTATTCCACCAGCACCAAGAGGTGTTCCGCAAATTGAAGTAGCTTTTGATATTGATGCCAATGGTATCATCAAAGTTTCTGCAACAGACAAAGGAACTGGTAAATCTCACGATATTCGTATCGAAGCTTCTTCTGGATTAACTTCTGAAGAAATCGAAAGAATGAAAAAAGACGCTGAAGCAAATGCTGGAGCCGACAAAATCGCTAGAGAAAGAGTAGAAAAAATCAATGAAGCAGACAGTTTAATTTTCCAAACTGAAACGCAATTGAAAGAATTAGGAGATAAAATCACTGACGAGCACAAAACTGCAATCGAATATGCCTTGACAGAATTGAGAATGGCACACCAATCTCAAGATTTAGAAGCAATTCAAAAAGGTTTAGACAATGTAAATGCAGCTTGGAAAACAGCTACAGAAGCAATGTACGCTCAAGGAGAACAAGGTCAAGCAGCACAGCCACAAGCTGAAACGCAAGGAGATGATGTTCAAGATGTAGAATTTGAAGAAGTAAAATAATTCTTTTTTCGAATAAATTAATAAACAAAAGGAGTAGAAAGCTTAGGTTTTCTACTCCTTTTTTGATATATTTAGTTGTAATTATATTGGCTTTTATATATTAGTAGAACCGAAATAAATACAATTTAGCAAATATTCTTCGTTATATGATTTAGATATTTCAGAAAATAACGTTTTGATAAAAATTAATGATTTGATAGATTTTATTCCTTTATTTATGATAAATTATTTAAATAAATACTGAACCAATAATACACGTATGGCAGAAAGTCTATTCGTATGTTGAAACATTCTTCTAAAAGAATGTGTAACGTTCGTATTATGAACCGATAAGACAACTCTATGAGATTTTGACTTTTGATAATTTCCTTTCGATGCCGTTTTTATTAACTTTAAATTTATGAAATTAAATACCGACCTCAAAATAAACATTTCAAGTAAACCCTAAAGTTATTAGCTAAATTTTCAACTCACTTAATATAACATCTAATAACTGCACCATTTCGGTTGCATTTTGTTTGCTAAAAGGCATAGGGGGTTTTATTTTTAATACGTTATGTAGAGGTCCATCTGTACTTAAGAGATAGCCTTTTTCTTTCATTTTTTCTACAACAATGTCAATTTCAGTAATTGCAGGCTCCATTGTTGTCCTGTCTTTTACCATTTCGGCACCAATAAATAAGCCATGTCCTCGAACATCACTTATAATAGTGTGTTTTTGCATTAATGTATTTAAGCCATCTATTAAGTAATTTCCTACTTCTTTTGCATGCGCTTGCATTTCTTCCTCTTGAATAACATTTAATACTGCTAAACCAGCGGCCATAGATACTGGATTACCTCCAAAGGTGTTAAAATATTCCAATCCATTATTAAAAGCATCAGCAATTTCGTTAGTTACAATTACTGCTGCTAATGGGTGTCCGTTACCAATTGGTTTTCCTAATACTACAATATCTGGAATAACATCTTGAAGTTCGAAACCCCAAAAAGCATCGCCAACTCTTCCGAAACCTACTTGTACTTCATCGGCTATACAAACACCGCCTGCTTTTCGTACCTGATTATAAACAGTCTTTAAATAATTTTTAGGTAATGGCATTTGACCGCCAACCCCCAATAGTGTTTCGCAAATAAAAACTGCGGGAGCTTTATTTTCTTTATCTAGATTTTCTATAATTCGTTGCACATCGGCGGCATATTTTTGGCCTGCATTTTCATCTCCATATTTAAACTCTCCTCTGTAAAGATCTGGGTTCGTTGCCTTGTGTATCCAAGGCATTTTTCCAGAACCGCCTTTGCTGTCAAATTTATAGGGACTCATTTCCATGGCTACTGTCGAGGTTCCGTGGTAGGCATGGTCTAGTACAATAATATCTTTTTGTTTGGTAAAATGGCGGCTCATGCGTATTGCCAAATCATTTGCTTCACTTCCTGAGTTTACAAAATAGCAAACGCACAATTGGGGAGGTAATGTAGCGGTTAGTTTTTCGGCATATTCTAAAATAGTGTTATTTAAGTATCTTGTGTTCGTGTTAAGGGTTGCAATTTGTTTTTGCATGCTACGCACAACCACCGGATGGCAATGCCCTACATGTGATGGATTGTTAACACAATCTATGTATGTTTTTCCTTTGTCATCATATAAATACTGAAGTGCTCCTTTTACAATTTTTAGGTTTTCTTTGTATCCAATACTTAGATTTTTGCCTAAGTATTTATGACGTTTTTCTAATAAATCGGAATAATTATCATTGCTAATAACGCCTTCAAATCCACAGGTTTTTCTAAAATTATCTTGGGCTTTAATTGGGTTAATTTTAATGAGTTTGTATAATAAATCCCAAGCTGGTTTTTCGGTAATAAAATGATGATCGTTATTTGTATCTAACGACCCGTTAAATGCCGATTGTGTTACGCTGATGCAAAGTCTTCCAGCAATTAAATAATACAAGACATCTAATTCTTGAGTAGTAAGGGCATAAGATTCATGATATCCTTTAACTATTAATGTAGCTGCAGAGAGCGGATCCTCATGCGATAGCATAGCATAGGTGCAGGCTATGGCAAGGTTATTAATTAGGGCGGTGTACACCATATCTCCAAAATCAATTAATCCTGTAACCGTATTATCATCAACCAATACATTGTAATCATTGGCATCGTTGTGAATGTATGCATGACGTAAGGTATGTATTTTAGGAAGAACTTCGGTATCAAATTGCAAGAGAAAATAACTTGCTATTCTTCTTTTTTCATGATTTTTTATATATTTTAATCTATCATTGGCATCACTCGCTCTGCTAATGTCCCACGTATATTGACGATGCATTGCTGTATGAGAAAAATCTTGTAGCGATTTATCCATAGTTCCCAAAAAGTGACCCAATTGTGAGTATAAGATATTTGATTTTTCTAATTTATCTACCCAAAAGTCACCTTCTAAAAAACTAAGAATACGCAAATAATACTTTTTACCTTCATTTTCGACGGCAGTCAACTCATCTCCTTGATTATTGATGCAAAATTGTTGAAAATTATTCGATATACTACTGTTCGATAAATGTTTAATTATTTTTACTTGAGCATCTAAAAAAAGAAAAGGCTGATTTTCGTCGGATACTTTGAGGATAAATTGTTTGTTATTTATATCTGTTAAAAGATAATTTAACTCATCATAACCATTTAACATTTTCGCTGAAACGAATAATCCGTAATGATCTTTGGCTAGCAGTTCTATGTGGGCTTCAGAAAATTTCATTTTTTTATTAGTATTATATATGTTTTAATCGTTTAATTGTATAACAAATAGCCTTTTTAAATTTAAGATTTTATTTTATTTCCAATTATAAGGAATTGGCTAGTTGTAAGTATTGGTCTAGTTATTTTGTTATTAGAAGCTTCTGTTGTGTTTTAAAATAGGGTTGCCTTGTTTTTTGTTAAAATTATTTCAAAAATACAAATTTTAATCTAAATATTGATTGTTTTTTTATAAAATACCTTTATTTTTTCGTAAATAATTAATGTTTCTGTTTGTTAATAGAGAATTCTAATTCACTTATTTTTCTGATAACGTTTGGCAGCTTCTCGTCAGGTGGGGTTAAGTATGCCTTAACTTTCGGGTTATTACTAATGTTTGCAAATACAAAACAAACATTAAATTATGCCTTTTACCCCACTTGCGAGAAACTGCGGTTGGCGGTAGTTTTTATTCATCACCAATTGTTTTTTTTCTCACTTTACACTTAAAATATAAGGAACCTGCCAGATTTAGAGTGTCCATATACTTTCCCCTATTATCATCTTCTTCTGCCCCAATTCTTCCGTAATTTTTTTCTCTGTAATAGTTTTTTGTTTTAAATGTTAAATAACCCAAAATGTTATCATCAATTAAAAAAGTTGGTTGTTTATCTAAAATAAGAGATTGCTCTTGATTTTCTACAAGTATGTTATCTACTAAACTGCTGTTTCTTAAGTCGCCTTTATAAATTGGTTGCTCATGAGTATCTTCCCAATAAGTACTCTTAAATTTATTTTTGGTTAAATCGATTGAAAATGAAAAGCCACCAAAAACCCAAATTCCCATTTTAACTCTTATGGTATCGCCACTCAAATAACAACTGCATTCTGTTGTTAAAGTATCAACTCCCTCTAAATACTTATTGTCTTTTTTATCGTTGATGAATAAATTCATATCATATCTACTTCTATTGTCTTTATATCTTTGATCTTTGATATTTTCATATTCAATAGATTCTTGTTTGTCTTTTTCTGAAATGCCTTTTATAAAAGCTGTTCCGTCTAACATACTTTGTAAACTTCTATTATGTGCCTTAAGTTTTAGTGTGTCAATACGAATTTCATTTTGTGTCATCTTTTCAAACTTGCCAATATTAGGAATAACTCCAATGTTATACTTGTTTTGTCCGTTACAACTTGTAAAACATAAAAAAAAGCTAACTATGACATAGGTGCTTTTAATTCTAAAAATATTTTCCATTCAGTTTTGTCTAATGTTGTTAATCTGTTTACGGTAGCTCAGAAAATTACCGCCAACTAAATAATTTGTCCTACTTCATCTTTCAAAAAAGACAAAGCAATTGTACTTGGAGATTGGCTGTCTAGTAAATCACTTAAAATAGATTCACGCAATTTGTTAGCAGAATCTACTTTGTCGCTCATATTAGTTTTGCGAATGTTTTGTATTGTTGTATTTTTTGCTGTTTGTATGATAGTCCAACATTCGTCAGTTAAATAAATTTGTTGGGTAATATTATGCTCATATTCTTGGTTAATATGTTCGATAATTAAGTTTTCATATTGGTATTTATCCGAAGAAAAAGGCGTAATTCTTATTAATAAATTAGACGGATTAATACGTTCTAAAAATAAGGCCATACGCTCGTAAGCTTGCAAACGCAAAGGCAATGAATCTTTTTGGTTTTCTTTTTGTAGCAACCAGCGGCGTGTGTTTTGCTGGTCTTTAAAATGAGCATTAAACAAATAATAAGCTACTGCTCCTGTAATTAATGAAGGTAATGTGTAAGCAAGTATTTCGAAAATTTTTGAGTTATCCATTTTTATTGATATTGTTATTTATTTTTAATAAGTAAAATTGATATTCTTTTGCAAATAAACTTAAAAAAATAATTGTAATACAACTTTTCTAAGCGTATTTTTGTTCTTCTTGAGAAAATCTTAGAAACTAAGTAACTTACAACCTTCGCCATTTTAAATATTATGCAAAAATACATCAGCCAACTTAACGAAGCACAACAAGCCCCTGTTTTACAAAAAGACGGACCAATGATTGTTATTGCTGGAGCAGGCTCAGGAAAAACACGTGTACTTACAGTAAGAATAGCTAATTTAATGAGTCAAAATGTTGATGCTTTTAATATTCTTGCACTCACATTTACCAATAAAGCAGCACGTGAAATGAAAAAACGTATTGCAGATATTGTAGGAAATGCCGAAGCTAAAAACCTCTGGATGGGAACTTTTCACTCCGTTTTTGCTCGAATTCTTCGTTCGGAGGCAGATAAATTGGGTTACCCTTCAAATTTTACCATTTATGATGCACAAGATTCCGTACGATTGCTAGGAGCGATCATCAAAGAAATGCAATTAGACAAAGATATTTACAAGCCAAAACAAGTCTTTAGTAAAATATCATCTTACAAAAATAGTTTAGTCACGGTAAAAGCCTATTTTAATAATCCAGAATTGCAAGAATCTGATGCGATGGCAAAAAAACCCCGCTTGGGCGAAATTTATCAGCAATATGTAGAAAGGTGTTTTAAAGCAGGTGCCATGGATTTTGATGATTTGTTGCTAAAAACCAACGAATTACTCACACGATTCCCTGAAGTTCTCCTGAAATATCAGGATCGTTTCCGATACATTTTAGTCGATGAGTACCAAGATACAAACCACTCACAGTATTTAATTGTTCGTGCCTTGTCCGATAGATTTCAAAATATTTGTGTCGTGGGCGACGATGCCCAAAGTATTTATGGTTTTCGTGGAGCCAACATTAACAATATTTTAAATTTTCAAAAAGATTACGAAAACGTAAAAATGTTTCGATTGGAACAAAATTATCGTTCGTCAAAAAATATTGTCGAAGCAGCGAATTCTGTTATCGATAAAAATAAAACAAAACTCGACAAAGTCGTCTGGACAGCCAACGATTTTGGTCAAAAAATAAAAGTAAACCGAAGCGTAACCGACAATGATGAAGGTCGTTTTGTAGCAGGAGAAATCTGGACACAAAAAATGACCAACCAAATGACAAACGGTCAGTTTGCTATCTTGTATCGTACCAATGCACAATCTCGTGCTATGGAAGACGCTTTAAGAAAACGTGACATTCCTTACAGAATTTATGGCGGATTATCCTTCTATCAGAGAAAAGAAATAAAAGATGTTTTGTGTTATTTGCGGTTGGTTATTAATCCAAAAGACGAAGAAGCACTCATTCGTGTTATTAATTATCCAGCACGAGGAATAGGAGATACGACCATCGAAAAACTAACCATTGCAGCCAATCATTACAAGCGTTCAATTTTTGAGGTAATGCAAGTTATTGATAAAATAGATTTAAAATTAAATTCTGGAACCAAAGCAAAATTACAAGATTTTGTAACAATGATAAAAAGTTTTCAGGCTATTAATGAAACTCAAGATGCTTTTTACCTTGCCGATCATGTAGCCAAAAAAACAGGATATATTCAAGAACTCAAAAAAGATGGCACGCCAGAGGGTATTGCCCGAATTGAAAATATAGAAGAATTACTAAACGGAATTAAGGATTTTACCGATGGCCAAGTAGAAGTAGATGGTGCTCGTGGTGCATTATCCGAATTTTTAGAAGATGTGGCACTAGCTACCGATCTAGACAAAGACACCTCCGATGATGATCGTGTTGCTCTAATGACCATTCACCTTGCAAAAGGTTTAGAATTTCCCACGGTTTTTGTTGTAGGTATGGAAGAAGATTTGTTTCCAAGCGCCATGAGTATGAGCACCAGAAGCGAACTCGAAGAAGAACGCCGATTGTTTTATGTAGCCTTAACCCGAGCAGAACACCAAGCGTATTTAACCTACGCACAATCTCGTTACCGCTGGGGAAAACTTACAGATAGCGAACCATCACGATTTATCGAAGAAATAAATGGCGAATATTTAGAGTATATCACACCGCCCGAAACAAATTATAGGTACAAACCACAAATAGATCATGATATTTTTGGTGACGTAGATAAATCGAAATTACGATTAGCAAAACCTATAACAGGTACGCCACCCAAATATATTGCAAACAACGAACCCAAATTAGATACAAATATTCGCAAGCTAAAACCTCTTTCGAATAACGCAGGATCTAGCAGCCCTAATTTATTTGACAACAAACTCGTTGCAGGAAATATAGTCATGCACGAACGTTTCGGAAAAGGAGAAATCTTAAACCTAGAAGGCGTTGGTGCCGACAAAAAAGCCGAAATTAAATTTGAAGTAGGCGGAATTAAAAAATTATTGTTGCGTTTTGCAAAGTTAGATGTAATGGGGTAAAAAAAGTTATTAGATAATAGAAAAAAGACTTTTGAAGTTTAAAGTGCATTTCTCTTTTTTGTATTTATTCTAGATTGCAAATCCGTTATATCGTTCACGAGAAGTTTAGCAAATATCCAAGCGAAGTGGATGCATTCAAAAAAATTAACTTAAAAACCTTAATTTATATGTAATATTATAAGATTTACAATTTGAACAAAATACATTTTTATTTTGTTCAAATTTCCCACCACAATCACAAGTTGCAGGTTTAGTATTTCTTTGAAAACTATGAAACTTACCACAAGATTGACATTGAAATCCATTGCTAAATCTTGAATTGGATAAAACTACTTCTGAATGTTTGCAATCTAAACAATTGAGTTCTCCAGTTCCAGCCATTTTAGAAAAAGTTAAATTATTATCCAATTCATTTTTTTCTTCAACCCATGTATTTATTTCTAAAGTGATTGGTGTCCAATTTAACTCTTCTTCAATTAATTTTCTGAAATTTGTTTGTATTTGAATTGGTGTTCTTCGAATATATTCTTCTGCTAAAACGCTTGTATTTTCTTTTAATTCTTTTAAATATTCAATTCTATTATCAGGTTGAATATTTCTAATAATTTCGCCTTTTTCATTTTTAATTTTCCAATTTTCTCCAAGATTTGTCCATATTACGGCAGTCATTCCATAATTCTCAATCCAATCTAAAATGGCTTGTTTGTGTTTAAAATCTTCGGGGAAAAAAGTGTTAGTTTCTTTTATATAAAATCCAATATTTTCAGAACCTTCTCTTTCAGATAAATTCTTTATCGCTTCATTTGTCTCTATATTATTAGACATTGCAAAATAAGTTTTTACATAAGTTCCCTTTTCTGTAATGACTAATGTTAGTCTACCATCTTTAGAAATTCTTGCAAATTCTATTGGTAAAATAGGACCGTCTTCCAGCCAACCAATTTCTGTAACATAGTTTAAATTTCTTGGATCCCATAATAATGAACCCCAACCAAGGATTGCTGTTGTTTGCATGATTTTATATTTATGACACTTTACAAATATGATTGAATTTTGCAATAAAATTTTCTCTTAATTCTACAGATGTAATTTTATCATTTTTTAGTATTAAATTCTTGTAGTTTTCAATTACAGTTTCAATATCCTTTTGAAAAATATCTCTATAAATTATTTTAGAATCTATTGATTTATCAACTCCGTATGCTCTAATTTTCCAACCATTTTTTGTTTGTGTTTCGTGTAAAAGTCCACATCTAACATATTTAAAAAACTCATCACCTCTAATATTTAATTCTATAAAAGGGTTTCTTTTATCAAAAAATGATTTAAAAATTTCTTGATTATTGAGTGCTTTATCATTTTTACCTAAAGCAATTTCATTTTTAAACCAACCATATGGATTAGTACTAAATATCCAACCATTAATAAAACTTTCAATAGTTTCAATAAGTGAACACTGCAAATTGACAACTGCGAAACCCTCACCAGTTTTCAAATCCATATTCAAAATAGCATTAATCGGATTAAGATAACGAGTTCTAATTCTTTCTTCAAAAAAATGAAAGGCTAAACCCCAATTTTCATCTTCTTCATTTTTTAATCTGACTGCTAATTCTTTCCAATCCTTTATTGTTAATTTACCTGCTATATCCATTTATGATTTATTTTCATTGTTTATAATATTTTCAAGAACTTCATTAATTAAAGCATCATCTATAAATGGTTTTAATACATCCCAAAACATAGTATATTCACAAAATTCAATTTTTTCAGAATATTTATGAAGTAGTTTAATTGACCATGGCATGCTAGGATTTCTAGCTAAATAATTAATATTCCATTTGTCTTCATATTTTTTAAATAGTTCAATTGACCAAGGTAGATTTTTATTCAAACTTAAATCATCCCAACTCCATTTATTTATAAATTTTTCTAATAATTTATCTGACCAAGAAAGCAAATTTTTGGAATCATGACTTAATACATACCAATTCAAAAATTCTTCATATTTCTTTAATAATTCATCAGTCCAGTTGATTTTTTCATTTTGACTGAATAAATCCCAATTCAAAAAATTTTTATATTTTTCAATCAAATCAAATGACCAATTTAAATGGATATTATTACTTAAAAACCTAAATAAATCTATTTTATTTCTAAAAATGTATTCAAGATATTCCTCTGTACATGGAAAAAATTTGTTCCTAAATAAATTATTAGCATTCCAAAGATCTCTATAACTTTGAAAAAAGGAAGGTGTAAAAGGTAAACTTTCATTAGAGCTCAAAGTATCCCAATCCCATTTATTCAAGTATCTATCAATAAGTACTTTTGACCAAGGTATTTTTATATTTTTACTTAATTCTTTCCAATCCCATAAATCATAAAACTTGTCAATAAGCTCCATAGACCAAGGCAATGATTCGTTATTGCTTAAGATTTTCCAAACTAATTTTTCTTTAAATTTTTCCAAAATCTCAAAATCCCATTTTATTATAGAATTTCGTTCTAAAATAAAAAACCAATTTTCAGTATCAAAACCATTTTTACCCCATTTTAAGTATTTTTCATATTTTGATATAAAATCAATCGTGAGTGGATTATTAAAACTAATCCAATACCAATCTAATTTATCAATATTTAAATCTACTAATTCATCATTTAAATTATAATTGGCAGAAACTAAATCAACAAATAATTTTGGATTCCTCTCAAAAATCTCCATCACCAATTGCCTATTGTTTTCTGCAATTAGTTTATTAGTTATAGAAATACTTGTGTTTACTTTTTGTACTAAATTATTTTGGTTAATAGGTATTAATTTGTTTTGGTCTTCCATAATTTAGCTTACAAGTTCGAGTGTTAAATTTTGTAATTCTTGCTCCAATTGGGTTTTGGTTTCTTTAAAATAAATATCCCAATTGGTTATATTATTTATCGTTGCAAAGGTTTCGCTTTCTTTTAGTGTGATGATGTCTTTTTCTAATTGTTTTAATTTTTGCTTTAGTTTGTGTAATGCAAAAATCAATTTTTCTTTTTCATTTATGCTATCCGTTTGTGAGACAAAAGATTTTCCTGTTTGTAAATCATTAAGAATTTGGTTTACTTTTTCAATATCATGTTCGTCATACGCTTTTTTAAGTGCAATAAAAATCAATTCGGCTTCGGCTTTTTGCTCTTCGCTTACTTTATCTGGGTGACAAAGTGTAGTGGCTTTTCTAAAATTCTTTTTTAATTCTAGTTTTTCTTCTTCATTTAGTTCAAACTGATGCTTCTCTTTTTCAGTCTCAAATTGGTCACTATAATTGTTATAATCTTCCTCAGCTTCGGCTTCTTTTTTATGATTTTTGTATTTAATTTTACGAAGTTTCAAAACTTCTAAAATTAAACTTCCCAATTCTAAAGTATGTTGGTGCTGAAAATCAGACAAAACTTTTTCTAATTCTATCTTCTCATTATCAAAAGCATTGATTTGGCTTTCTAATAATTTGATTTCTAATCTAATTCCTGCAATTTCTGGATCATTCCAAATAGCAAGTTGCTGATAAGTAAGAATGAATTTTTGAATTATAGAAATTGCAGTTGCAAATTCTTTTCTATTAATGGCTTCTATAATATCATTAATATCATTATTAAATTTATATTCAATAAGTTTTTGAGTTGTTTTTTTTACATCGTCAATATCTTCAAGTAGGATAAAATTCTTAATGATTTCAAGACGTTTTATTATTTTATCTAATGGAAAATCGATCTCAGTATCGGTTTCATTAGGATAATATTTTCTTTTAATTTGATTAAACTCTTTAACAAATTGTTCTGCTAGAGAAGTATCATTTGAGTTAATAACGATGTTTTCAAAATTACTTTCAGCTTTATAACTCCAATTATATGAGCCTGTGATAACTGTATTGTAATCTATTACACAAAACTTGTTGTGCATTAATTCAGTATCGCCATTTCCGATTTTATATACTTTGCCATTTGATTTTTCTAACAATTCAAAATCGATAGAGGAGTTTTCATTTATTTTATCATTTGAAATAATGATTTGAATAGTACATCCATTTTTAGATTTTATCAGAAGTTGTTCAAAGATGGATTTATTTGTAAACCAAGCTACAGCAATATAAATTGATTTGTTTGCTTTACAAATTTCCTCTATAATTCTACTAGCAATATCATCAAAAATAGCTTCTGTTTGCATAAAATATTTTAATTATTTTGAATTACGAATGTAATTATTAAATTCTCAAAAGATAGCGTTCCTCTTAGAATGTTTTAAAAAAAATAAGATGTTCATACTTCATAATTTTTTTAAATAGAATTTTAAAATAAAGTATCTTTGCTAATGGTTTAATTTTACTGTAATAAACTAAAAAAAAATATGAGTCAATTCATCAAAATATATCCAGACAATCCCAACGAAGCGGCTATCAAAAAAGTAGTGGATGTACTAAAAAATGGTGGTCTCATTATTTATCCAACCGATACCGTGTATGGTTTGGGTTGCGATATTACCAATACCAAAGCTTTAGAGCGCATTGCAAAAATAAAAGGCATTAAACTAGAAAAAGCCAATTTCTCCTTTGTTTGTCATGATTTGAGCAATATTTCCGATTACGTAAAACAAATAGATACGGCTACGTTTAAAATCTTAAAACGAGCTTTGCCCGGACCTTATACTTTTATTTTACCTGGAAATAATAATTTACCTAAAGAATTTAAAAAGAAAACGACAGTAGGAATTCGTGTTCCAGACAACAATATTGCATTAGAAATCGTAAAAATGTTAGGAAATCCTATCGTTTCTACTTCCATTCATGATGATGATGAGGTGATAGAATATACCACCGATCCTGAACTTATTTTCGAAAAATGGCAAAACCTTGTCGATTTGGTTATAGATGGTGGTTATGGCGATAATGTTGGTTCTACTATTATCGATTTATCTGGTCATGAACCAGAAGTTATTCGTGAAGGAAAAGGAAGTTTAGATATTTTGTAAAAATAATTCATCAATACAAATAGCTTCGAAATTTAAAATATATAAATTCGCAAATTTGTGGTAAAAAAAAAGTATTTCTACCTTATTTTTGTAATCAAACTCAATTTAAAATGTCTGAAAAAATAATAGCGCCTTTAGCAACTATAAAACCACATACTTTAGAAAAACACAAAGATATTCGCATAGACAATTATTATTGGCTTAACGATCGTGAAAACCCAGAAGTTATTGATTATTTGAACAAAGAAAACGAATATTATAACGAAATGACAGCCCATACAAAGGCATTTCAAACGGAATTATTCGAAGAAATGAAATCTAGAATTAAAGAAGATGACCAATCAGTTCCTTACTTATACAACGGTTATTACTATATTACTCGTTTCGAAAAAGGACAAAATTATCCAATATATTCTCGTAAAAAAGGAAATTTAGAAGCTAAAGAAGAAATATTGTTCGATTGTAACGAAATGGCCAAAGGGCAAACTTATTTTCAATTGGGCGGATTAAGCGTGAGTCCAGATAACAAATGGGCAATTTTTAGTTCAGATCTTGTAGGACGACGCATTTATACTATTGAGATAAAAAACTTAGAAACAAACAAAATTTTATCCGATAAGATAGAAAACACATCAGGATCGGCAGTTTGGGCAAATGACAATTTTACTATTTTTTATTCAACACAAGACTCTGTTACCTTACGTTCTGACAAAATTTTTAAACACAAATTAGGTTCAAATTCCTCTGAAGATGTTTTGGTATATTTCGAAAAAGACGAAACTTATAATGTAGATATTGCCAAATCTAAATCTAAAAAATACCTAGCAATAGAGTCTGGAAGTACGCTAACAACAGAATATCAGATTCTAGAAGCCGATAATCCTGACGGAAAATTTAGAATGTTTCAAAAACGAGTTCGTGGTTTAGAATACAGCATCAATCATTACGGGGATAGTTTTTATATTATGACCAATAAAGACGAAGCTGATAATTTTAAATTGATGAAAACCTTAGAAACAGCAACATCGAAAGAAAATTGGACCGAAGTAATAGCCCATAGAGATGCCGTTTTGTTAGAAGATATCGAAATCTTTAAAGACTATTTAGTTGTCGAAGAACGAGAAAATGGTTTGCACAAAATACGAATTATGCCCTGGAGCGGAAAAGGAGAATATTATTTACCTTTCGATAGCGAAACCTATTCGGCAGCAACAGGTGCTAATGTCGATTTTGATACCGAAATTCTTCGTTATGGGTATCAATCATTAACCACGCCATCGTCGGTTATCGATTTTAATATGAGAACCAAAACCAAAGATATTAAAAAAGAGCAAGAAGTTTTAGGAGGCAAATTCGATAAAAAAAATTATATTGAAAAAAGAGTTTGGGCTACAGCCAATGACGGAACAAAAATTCCTATTTCGATAATTCATCAAGTAGGAGTGAAGCTCGAGGGCAACAATCCGCTATTGCAATATGCTTACGGATCTTACGGATATTCGATGGATTGCACCTTTTCGACCACCAGATTATCACTTCTTGACCGTGGGTTTATTTTTGCCATTGCGCACATTCGTGGCGGAGAAGATTTGGGAAGACCTTGGTATGAAGACGGAAAATTATTAAAAAAGAAAAATACATTTACTGATTTTATAGATTGCTCAAAATATTTAATTTCAGAAAAATATACATCAGCCAAGCATTTATATGCCGAAGGGGGTTCTGCAGGAGGATTATTAATGGGCGCAGTAATAAATATGGCACCACTATTGTATAACGGTATCATAGCACAAGTTCCTTTTGTAGATGTAATTACCACAATGCTAGACGATTCTATCCCGTTAACAACAGGAGAATATGACGAATGGGGAAATCCGAACAAGAAAAAATATTACGATTATATGAAATCTTATTCGCCTTACGACAATATTGTAGCACAAAAATATCCAAATATGTTAGTAACCACAGGACTTCACGACTCGCAAGTACAATATTGGGAACCAGCAAAATGGGTAGCAAAATTAAGAACACTAAAAACAGACAATAATTTGCTTTACCTTGACACAAATATGGATGCAGGTCACGGTGGCGCATCGGGACGCTTCGAATCTCTTAAGGAAGTCGCAAAAGAATTTAGTTTTTTGTTAGATTTGGAAGGAATAAAAAGGTAAATTAAATATTTTTTATATAAATTTGCAAAGTATGCAGTTGTATAGATGTAAAAATGTATGATGCCTCGATTTATAATTATATGAAAGAAGATATAAAAGCTTATAATAACGTTTTAGAATTAATAGGAAATACACCACTTATTAAAATAGATAAAATTACCGAAGGCTTAAAAGGTAATTTTTACGCAAAAGTGGAAGCATTTAATCCAGGACATTCTACGAAAGACAGGATAGCGTTATATATTATCGAAGAAGCCGAAAAACAAGGAATATTAAAACCTGGAGATACTATTATCGAAACTACATCTGGTAATACAGGTTTTAGTTTAGCAATGGTTAGTATTATAAAAGGATATGATTGTATTTTCGCAATAAGTTCTAAATCCTCTGCAGACAAGATAGATATGTTGCGTAGCATGGGAGCAAAAGTATATGTTTGTCCAGCCCATGTGTCTGCTGATGATGAGCGTTCTTATTATAGTGTAGCCAAACGTTTACATGAAGAAATAAAAGGATCAGTATATATTAATCAGTATTTTAATCATTTAAATATTGAAGCACACTATAAATCTACAGGGCCTGAAATTTGGGAGCAAACAAACGGAAAAATTACACACCTAATTGCTTGCACAGGAACAGGAGGCACAATTTCAGGTATTGCAAAATTTTTAAAAGAAAAAAATCCAAACATTAGAATTTTAGGTGTAGATGCTTATGGTTCTGTTATAAAAAAATACCACGAAACCAAAGAGTTTGATAAAGATGAAATTTATCCTTATAGAATAGAAGGTTTGGGTAAAAACTTAATTCCGTCGGCTCTTGATTTTGATTTGATAGACAAGTTTGTTAAAGTTACCGATGAAGAAAGTGCACACATGACAAGAAACATTGCAAAAGTAGAGGGTCTTTTCGTAGGTTACACTTCGGGTGCGGTAGTGCAAGCAATAAAGCAATATGCCGAAGAAGGTGAGTTTGATGAAAAAAGTAATATAATTGCTATTTTTCCAGACCATGGTTCTCGTTATATGAGTAAAGTTTTTAATGAAGAATGGATGGAAGCTCAAGGTTTTTTTGACAGCGTAAATGAAGAAGAAATTCAGCAAATAGAATATATAAAATAATTTTATTGATGCTTTTGCAAAAGCAGATTTTAATATTTTTAGCACAATAGTATATAACAAAAAAGGTCTGAATTTTCAGACCTTTTTTGTTATTATAGCGCAGCAGGAACTTTACCCCAATTGATGCCTCTTTTTATTCTTAAAAGTTGTGTTTCTGTAACTTTAGTGCGTTTTGCTAATTCCCTTAGTGGTATGCCTTCGTTTATACGTTTTTTAAGAATCATAACTTGTTTTTCATCAAGTTTAGTATTGCCTCTATGTCCGCCATTAATTAAAACTTTTTCCTTGGCTTTTATGACAAATGGGCTGCTTCTTTGATGCAAACTACTTTCTTCTCTGGTCATCCATTTTAAATTAGAGTGATGGTTGTTTAGTTTGTCATAATCTATGTGGGCAACGAGATTTTTATCTTCAGGGGCAGGTTCTAAAAAATAAATAGCAACCAATCTGTGTATTAAAGCTGAAAAATTTCGTTTTCTTTTTTGTTCTCTTTTTTTGTAATTTTTTATATAATTAGTATTAATTGTTTTGAGCAATTCTTGGGTTTCTATAATTTTTTGGGCAAGGGTAGTATCTGGTTTTTCGGCTAAATTTATTGCTTCTGTCATAGATGCTATATCTAGTTTTAGGAACTTCATGCTGTTTCTAATAATTGTAAAATAAGCCTGATCTTTTTCTTGAATTGGTAAGATTGTTGTAAAATGAACTGATGGATAGCCTTGTGTTAATGTTTGGGTAATATTATAGTTAGTTCCTTTAAGGATATTAATTTTTTTGATGTTTCCGTGATTTGAAACATGCAATTCGTATTTTTCTGCAAAAGGTGATTTTAGTTCGACTTGTTTCCAGATTTCTTGGTCATAAAATCTTTTTATGTAATTTGTCATATAAAATTTTTTAGTTGACTTTTTTATTTTGCTAAATGATTAGGCTTCTTTTTGGCCCATTTTCATTAAATAGGCTTTTAGGAAGGCATCTATATTTCCGTTCATCACACTATCTACATCGCTAGTTTCGTGACCTGTTCGTACATCTTTTACTAATTTGTATGGTTGCATGACATAGTTTCGGATTTGCGAACCCCATTCTATTTTCATTTTTCCAGCTTCGATATCGTTGCGTTGCTCTTGTTGTTTTTTGAGCTCTATTTCATATAATTGGGAACGCAACATTTGCATTGCTCTATTTCTGTTGTCGTGTTGCGAACGTGTTTCTGAGCACTGAATTTGAATTCCTGTAGGCTTGTGTGTGAGCTGAACTTTTGTTTCTACTTTGTTTACGTTCTGACCACCTGCGCCACTGGAGCGGGCGGTTATAATCTCGATATCGGCAGGATTTATTTCTATTTCTATTGTGTCGTCTACTAGCGGATATACATAAACTGAGGCGAAGGAGGTGTGTCGTTTTGCGTTGCTATCGAACGGTGAGATTCGCACCAATCTGTGTACCCCGTTTTCTCCTTTTAGGTATCCGAAGGAATAATCGCCTTCAATTTCTAATGTTACGGTTTTAATTCCTGCGGCATCTCCTTTTTGAAAATTGAGTTCTTTTATTTTGTAGCCTTGATTTTGGGCCCACATTATATACATACGCATGAGCATTTCTGCCCAGTCGCAACTTTCTGTTCCGCCTGCGCCTGCTGTAATTTGTAAAACGGCACTCAAGGCATCGCCTTCGTCCGAGAGCATGTTTTTTAATTCGATTCCTTCAATATGGGTATTTGTTGCTTCGTATTGCTGGTCTAATTCTTGTTCGGAAAGTTCTCCTTCTTTATAGAAATCGTAGGCTAATTGCAATTCGTCGGTCATTTTGACTGCGGTGTTGTAATCTTCTACCCATTTTTTTTTTGATCGTAGGTTTTTTACAATGATTTGGGCTTCTTTTGCATTGTTCCAAAAGTTGGGGGCAAAGGTTTTTTCTTCTTCGTTTGTAATTTCTATTAGTTTTGCATCAACGTCAAAGATACCTCCTTAACGCACCAAGGCGCTCCACAATACCTTTTATTTGTTCGGTATTTGTCATAAATTTGTTTAATTTTGTATTAATAATAATGCTTCTTTTCTAGCCCCGATAGTAGTGAAAATCCTTTTTCTGGCTCCTTTAGCCAGGAAAAGATTGTAACGGATAGCGGGAATAGCTCCTAAAGAGGATTGATTGATTTGTAAAAATAAGAATTTTATCCGAAATATGGAAATAAATTTAGTTAGCGATACTGTTACCAAGCCTACGCAAGAGATGTTAGGTGTTATGTTTGGTGCTAAAGTGGGTGATGATGTGTATAAGCAAGACCCAACGGTTGTTGCTTTAGAGTGGAAAATTGCCAAGATGTTTGGTATGCAGGCGGCTTTGTTTTTTCCTTCGGGTACTATGGCTAATCAGACTGCTATAAAGTTGCATACTAATCCGGGTGATCAGATTATTTGCGATAAGTGGTCGCATATTTATCATTATGAGGGTGGTGGGGCTTCTTTTAATAGTGGGGTTTCTTGTAGTCTTGTAGATGGAAATCGTGGTATGATTACGGCCAATTTGGTTAAAAATGCCATAAATGATCCTGATTTTTATCATGCGCCACTTACTAGTTTGGTGAGTATTGAGAATACGACTAATAAGGGGGGGGGGGCTTGTTATGATTTAGAGCCGCTTCGGGAAATAAAGCAAGTTTGTGCCGATCATAATTTGAAATATCATCTGGATGGTGCGAGATTATGGAATGCTTTGGTTGCAAAGAGGCAATCGCCAAGTCAGTTTGGCGATTTGTTTGATACTATTTCGGTTTGCTTGTCTAAGGGGTTGGGTGCACCAATTGGTTCTGTTTTGGTTTCTGATGCGAAAACTATTGCTAGAGCACTTAGAATTCGTAAAATTTTTGGTGGTGGTATGCGACAAGCAGGATATTTAGCTGCTGCGGGAATTTATGCTTTAGATAATCATATAGAGCGTTTGGCAGATGACCATCGTAGGGCAAGAGAAATTGCACAGGTTTTGCAAAGTTTACCTTGGATAGCGCATATAGAACCTGTGGAGACTAATATTATAATATTTTCTATTCAAACTTATCTAGATGAGAAAGTGATTATCGAAAAACTAAGGGAAAAAGGAATTTCTATTAGCTCTATGGGCTACGGAAAAATGCGTATTGTGACTCATTTAGATTACCGTGAGGTCATGCACGGTTATGTATTGGAGACTTTTTTTAGATTGAAAGTATAAATATATAATTGCTAATGATAAAAGTGTAACTTGTACTCAGTTGTTTTATTACACGATTTTTTTTAGACTCGAAAAAAACGGGAATTTGTGGTTGCCTTTTTGGGTTTTTTAGCGCATTAGTAGTTAAATTACGAATTATAATAAGATATTATAATTCGTAATTTTTTTTATTTAAACATATCTTCCATACCTGGAATCATGGGCATATCTACTTTTGTAACGGCATCAAGTTCGGTTAGGTTTACTCTTGTAGCTTTCTCGATTGCTTTGTTTATTACAGTTACCAGATAATCTTCTAATTGTTCTTTGTCTTCAAGTAAAGCGTCGCTAACAGAAATGTTTTTTATCGCATTATTTGCCGTTATAGTTACTTTAAGTAATCCGTCAGAACTTTGCTCGTGTATGAGAACGGTGTCTAAACGTTTTTTTGTGTCTTCTATTTTTTGTTGGGTTTCTTTCATTTTACCCATCATTGCCATTAAGTCCATGTTTAATTGTGTTTTATGACTATATATAACTTTTACCAAGTTGTGTTTAAACCACGAATTATACACATTAGTACAAATTTTTTAAAGACCCATAAATAGGAATTTGTGGTAACCGTATTTTTTTTTTAAATACTTGGTATTAGTTAGAAAGAGTCAAATTGTGTTTTTAATTTGCCGCAAATTTAATAATTTAAAGCTAAAGATCGAATAATTTTTAGCTTTAATAAAACTTACTACTTTTTACTTTTTTTTGATTATAAATTATTGAATGTTTTAAGCTAAATTTGTTTTTTATACAACGATAATTGTAAATTATAATACAGAATTAAATATGCGCTGGACAATTAAGCCAAAACCTGCTGAAGAAAAAGTGAAACATCTGGTAGAAGTGCTAAATATTAAAGATTTTGTAGCTTCATTGCTAATTCAACGCGGAATTGAAACATACGACCAAGCCAAAACATTTTTTCGTCCTAGTTTAGATGATTTGCACAATCCATTTTTAATGAAAGATATGGATAAAGCCGTTCGACGAATAGAGAAGGCGATTGCAAATAACGAAAATATCATGGTTTTTGGAGATTATGATGTTGACGGAACAACCGCAGTTTCATTAGTTTCGTCTTACTTAAAATCCTATTACAAAAATGTAGCCACTTATATTCCTGATCGTTACGATGAAGGTTACGGAATCTCATATAAAGGTATCGATTATGCCGATGATAATAATATCACACTTATTATTGCACTAGATTGTGGCATAAAATCGGTAGAGCATGTGGCTTATGCCAAAGCAAAAAACATCGATTTTATTATTTGCGACCACCACCGTCCAGGAGTGTTTTTGCCAGAAGCAGTTGCTGTTTTAGACCCTAAACGACCCGATTGCTTTTATCCTTACGACGAACTTTGTGGTTGCGGGGTTGGCTTTAAATTAATACAAGCTTTGGGTGAAAACCGAAACCAAACCATCACAGATTTTATTCCGTATCTAGACTTGGTTGCCACTGCAATTGCTGCCGATATTGTACCTATAACTGGTGAAAATAGAGTTTTAGCAAAATTTGGCTTAGAAGTAATTAATACAAATCCTAGACCAGGAATTAAGGCTTTAATACAAAATATTAAAAAAGAAACACTCACAATTACCGATGTCGTTTTTATCATTGCACCAAGAATAAATGCTGCGGGACGAATAAAACATGGTAATTATGCTGTTCAATTATTAACAGAATTTAATTTGCCACAAGCAGAAGAATTTGCCACACAAATAGAAATTTTTAATGCTGACAGAAAAGATTTAGACAAACAAATCACCAAAGAAGCATTGCAACAAATAGAAAATAATAAAGAAGAAAATAACTTTACAACTGTTGTTTACCAAGAAGATTGGCACAAAGGAGTTATAGGAATTGTAGCCTCTAGACTCATAGAAACACATTATAAACCAACAATTGTTTTTACAAAAAGCGGCGATAAATTAGCAGCTTCGGCACGTTCTGTTAAAGATTTTGATGTTTATAACGCTCTAGAAGAAAGTGCAGTATTCCTAGAACAGTTTGGCGGGCACATGTATGCCGCAGGGATGACTCTAAAAGAAGAAAATTATAAAAAATTTAAAAATAAATTTGAAGAAGTTGTTAAAAATAGTATTCAGCCAGATTTGCTTATTCCAGAAATTGCTATTGATGCCGAACTTAAATTATCCGATATAAATGAAAAATTAGTCCGTATTTTAAAGCAATTCGAACCCTTTGGTCCAGAAAATATGACTCCTGTTTTTATATCAAAAAATATAAACGATACGGGTTATGCTAAAACTCTTGGTAAAGACGAAGAGCATTTGCGATTGTTTGTAAAACAAAATAATAGTGAAGGATTTGCTGCTATTGGTTTTAATTTAGCCAATAAAAAAGCACTTACAGAAAATCAGAAACCATTTGATGCAGTATATTATATTGATGAAAATATTTGGAATGGAAATGTAACTTTGCAATTAAGACTACGAGATATAAACTAATACTGATGATTTTTTTACCACAGATTTACAGATTGCTAAAAAATAATATTTTCTAATTTTTTTTATGTTATTTGTACAGTGAAACTTCACTTTATTATTTTCAAACTACAAATATACAGTTAAAACCAATTTAGTCCGCAAAGCGGACAGTAAAAAAATAAAAATGAAAAACAGATACATCATACTAATGATTCTCCTAGCGATTGCCTTATTTTGGAATCAAAATACGATAAAACCAAGCCTCTGGATAAAAATTATAGGATTAGTTTTATTCTTTTATGGTATGATGAAATTAAGCGCAAAAACACCCAGTAAAAACCAAGATAACCAAGATAACCAAGAATAATGCTAGCAAAAGGAGATAATATTTCGGTTTTAGACGACGCCATAAATGGTGTTGTTCTTAAAGTGAACGGAAACATAGTAACAATTGAAACCGAAGATGGTTTTGAGCTCGATTATAACGAAAAAGAACTTATTTTGATAGAATCTTCAAACGATTTGATGCATAATATTTCTAAAACTAATTTTTTGGCAGTAGCAAAAGAAAAAGAAATTCCCAAACCAAGGAGTTTTGTAAAGGACAAAAAATCTAAAAAAGAAGAATTTGTTCTCGAGATAGATTTACATATAGAAAAACTAGTTCCCAATAAGCGAGGAATGAGTAACTACGATATTTTAAATATTCAGACCGAAACTGTAAAACGACAAATGGATTTTGCACTTCGCAACCGAATTCCAAAAGTCGTTTTTATACACGGAGTAGGAGAAGGCGTACTAAAATCTGAACTCGATTTTTTATTGGGTCGTTACGAAAATATTACTTTTCAAGACGCAAATTATCAGAAATATGGCGTTGGCGCAACTGAAGTTTATTTTATTCAAAAAAAAAATAATTTGTAATATTTTTATAGAAAAATAAAATAATATCGTAATTTTACAAGCGTGAAAAAAATAATTTCAATATCCTTTTTATTTATATTTCTGTATGCCAACACAGAAATAGGACAATTATTGAAGTTACCCAACTTAATTCACCATTTTATAGAACATCGCCAACACAAAGGCGAGCGCAGTGTTTCATTTATTGATTTTGTAAAAAGTCATTATAATGACAATGTGAAGCATGCCGATACAGACAAACATGACGAACATAAAAACTTACCTTTCAAAACAAGTAATACACACCTAAATACTATAATTGCTTTTGAAAATCAGCCAAATATTTCATTTAGAAAACCAATTAGTATTGTTATAAATAAGACTGTTGGTTTTCATAAACAATTCTACACTTCTAATGTTTTGGCTTGTATTTGGCTTCCACCTAAATTGAGTTAATGATTTTTTTTATATAAATAACTAATTAGCAATGTTTTAAAATATTTCTGGTTAGATATTAAAAATGCTATTTGCTAATTATTTTTAGTGAATGGTACGTTTATAAACTTCATTATTTTCAAAAGTTATGCTGAATAAAATCATAGAATTTTCTATAAAAAACAAACTCATAATTGGGTTGTTTACTCTTTTACTCATGGGTTATGGTAGTTACCAATTTACAAAATTACCAATAGACGCTGTTCCTGATATTACAAACAACCAAGTACAAGTAATCACATCTGTACCATCTTTGGGAGCAACTGATATTGAACGATTAATAACCTTTCCGATCGAACAAGCCAATAGTAACATTCCTGGATTGAAAGAAATTCGCAGTTTCTCTCGTTTCGGATTATCGGTAGTAACTATTGTTTTCGATGATGCAACGGATGTATATTGGGCAAGGCAACAAGTAACAGAAAGACTAAGCACTGTTAAAGATCAAATTCCAAAAGGAATTGGCTCTCCAATATTAGCTCCAGTAACCACAGGTTTAGGAGAAATTTATCAATACGTTGTGAGGGCAAAAAACGGTTATGAAAAAAAATATCAAGAAACAGAATTAAGAACCATTCAGGATTGGATCGTGCGCCGCCAATTATTAGGCGTAAATGGCGTGGCAGAAGTTAGCAGCTTTGGTGGTAAACTAAAACAATATGAAATTGCAATAGACCCAAACAAATTGCAATCTCATAATATTACGATTGCCGATGTTTTTACTGCTTTAGAAAAAAACAATCAAAATACAGGTGGCGCTTATATAGAAAAAGGTCCCACATTATTATACATAAGAAGCGAAGGATTGCTTAGTACAATTGAAAATATAAAAGACACTTCTATAAAAAACACTTATACAGGAAGTCCTTTATTTATTAGAGATGTTGCCGATGTTCGTATTGGAAACGCTATTCGATACGGAGCAATGACTTTTAACAAAAAAGGCGTACAATCTGGCGAAGTTTCTGGAGCGGTTGTCATGATGCTTAAAGGGGCAAATAGTAATGTTGTTATTAAAAATATTAAAGAAAGAATAGCCCAAATTCAAAAAACATTACCCGAAGGTGTTGTCATCGAACCCTTTTTAGATCGAACAAAAATGGTTAATAATGCCATTCATACAGTAAGTAAAAATTTATTAGAAGGCGCCTTAATTGTCATTTTCGTTTTAGTATTATTTCTAGGAAATTTTAGAGCAGGTCTAATTGTAGCTTCTGTTATTCCTTTAGCAATGTTGTTTGCTGTTATAATGATGAATTTATTTGGCGTAAGTGGTAATTTAATGAGTTTAGGAGCCTTAGATTTTGGTTTAATTGTTGATGGTGCAGTTATAATTGTAGAAGCCGTTTTGCATCAATTATCGTATCATAAAACCACAAAATTAAGTGCACAGCAAATGGATAGCGAAGTATCTAACAGTGCTTCAAAGATGATGAATAGTGCAGTTTTTGGTCAAATTATAATTTTGGTAGTTTACATTCCAATTCTAACCCTAGAAGGAATTGAAGGAAAAATGTTTAAACCAATGGCACAAACTGTAGCTTTTGCTTTAATTGGTGCCTTCCTACTTTCATTAACTTATATTCCCATGGTAAGTGCTTTATTTTTAAACAATAATGTATCCAACAAAAAGAATTTCTCTGACCTAATTATGGAAAGGATAATTGAAGTTTATACAAAATATTTAAAAAAAATGATCGAATATCCTAAAACTGTTATTTCATCAGTTATAGCACTATTTGTACTTGCCATTGTTATTTTATCATTTATGGGGGGCGAATTTATTCCATCACTCGAAGAAGGTGATTTTGCTGTAGAAACACGTGTGCTAACAGGAAGTAATCTTCAAACCTCTATAACCGCAGTCTCTCAAGGCGCAAAAATATTATTAGATAAATTTCCAGAAGTTCAAAAAGTAGTAGGAAAAACAGGAAGTTCTGAAGTGCCAACCGATCCGATGTCTGTAGATGCCAGCGATATGATGGTAATTCTAAAAGACAAATCAGATTGGACATCAGCTTCAACATTTAACGAGCTATCAGCAAAAATGGCAAAAGAACTAGAAGCTGTTCCTGGTGTTTCCTATGGTTTTCAATATCCTGTACAAATGCGTTTTAACGAGTTAATGACAGGTGCAAGACAAGATGTAGTATGTAAAATATTTGGCGAAAACCTAGATACATTAGCATTATACGCCAACAAATTAGGGAAAATTGTAAACACTGTCAATGGTACTTCGGCACTTTATGTAGAAAAGGTGACCGGAATGCCTCAAATTGTAATTAATTATAATCGCCCTGCAATTGCACAATACAATTTGAATATTGAAGATATTAACAGAATTGTAAATACTGCTTTTGCTGGGCAAAGCACAGGATTAATATATGAAGATGAAAAAAGATTTGACTTGGTTGTGCGTTTAGCTGGAGAAAAAAAACAAAGTTTTTCTGATGTTCAAAATCTATTAATCCCTACACCAAGTGGCTCGCAAATTCCGCTATCGCAATTGGCAAATGTAACCATTACCGAAGGTCCAAATCAAATACAAAGAGAAGATGCTAAACGCAGAATTGTAATTGGTTTTAATGTTCGTGGTCGTGATGTGCAAAGTATTGTAACAGAATTGCAAGATAAAGTAAACAAAAAATTAAAACTTCCTGTGGGCTATTATACTACTTATGGCGGTGCTTTTGAAAATTTGAATGCAGCCAAACAGCGATTGTTTATCGCAGTTCCCATTTCATTAATACTCATTTTTGTTTTATTATTTTTTGCTTTCAAATCGGTTAAACAAGGATTGTTAATTTATTCTGCTATTCCATTATCTATGATTGGCGGCATATTCTTTTTGGCACTTCGTGGAATGCCATTTAGCATCAGCGCAGGAGTTGGATTTATAGCTTTATTTGGGGTAGCAGTTTTGAATGGTTTGGTTTTAATAGCAGAGTTTAATCGAATCAAAAAGTTGGGCGAAACCAATTTAAAATCAATTGTTATACAAGGCGCAAGAATACGTTTGCGTCCCGTATTAATGACTGCTTTTGTGGCATCGCTAGGTTTTTTGCCAATGGCATTAAGCAGTGGGTCTGGTGCCGAAGTTCAAAAACCATTAGCAACTGTTGTAATAGGCGGTTTGCTAATTGCAACATTCTTAACCTTATTTGTTTTACCAATTTTATATATAATGTTCGAAAAAGGAACTAAATTAGAACCTAAAAATATAAAGAAGATTACTCCAATTATTGTATTGGGATTGTTTTTGTTTTTTCAAAATGCAAATGCTCAAGAAAAAATCACCATAAACAAAGCCATTGAAACCGCATTGCAGAATAATATTAAGATTAAAAGCCAAAAACTAAATTCAGATTATTTGCAAAAAATGACTAAAACAGCTTATGACATTCCAAATACAGGAATTATTAGCGAATATGGTCAGTTTAATAGTAACGTAAATGATCTAAAAATTGGTGTGTCACAAAACATTAAGTTTCCAACAGTTTACAAACGACAAAAACAGCTACTAGTAGCACAAGCTAAAACAGGAGAATATAACGAAGCCTTACAAATAAAAGAGCTAACCAAGCAAGTTAGAACCGTATTTTATGAAATGATTTATCTTAAAGAAAAAGAAAAACTATTGCAAAAAAGCGATAGTATTTATTCTGAATTTTTAAGAAAAATGACACTTCGTTTTGATAAGGGTGAAAGTAATATTTTAGAAAAAGCAACTGCCCAAAACCAATCGGGGCAAATAAAAATACAACTACAAGAAACACAATTCGATTATAAAATACTTCAAACACAATTCAAATATTTATTAAATGATGATAAAGATTTCATGCCATTTTGTGATAAATACAAAATGAATTTCGATGAATTTTTAGATCAAAATACAATCTCAGACCAACCAAGCATAAAACTAAAAGAGCAAGAAATAAATAGCAGTAAAGCCGAAATTGCATTAGAAAAATCAAAAAAAATGCCAGAACTAATTGGCGGGGTATATTGGCAAACATTCAAAACCAATACCACTTTACAAGACAGTTATCATGGTATTTACGGACAATTTGGTGTGGCCTTGCCTTTATTTAATTCGTCCTTCAAAAGCAAAGAAAAGGCATTGGAAATTAATTATCAAATTGCCGAAAATGAGTTAACTAGCGAAAAAATAAACCTACAAACACAATATCAGGAATTACTTCAAAATTATAAAAAAATTAAAGAAACAATTACTTACTATGAAAGCCAAGCATTAAAAAATGTAGGCTTAGTACATAATGCCGCTAATAAAAAACTTATCAATGGCGAGATAAATTATTTAGAATGGGTAATTCTTATTAATCAAAATATCGAAATTCAAAATAATTATATTGAAGCCATAAGAAAACAAAATGAAACCATTATCAATTTAATGAACTTAACATCAAAATAATTTAAAATCACAAATTCACGACATGCGCTTTTGCCAATTGGCCAAGCAATGCCGTAATCAAAATATAAAAGCTATGACTAAAAATATTTTCATTATAATTGCAACCATTACACTATTTACTTCTTGCGGAAACAAAAAATCTGAAGAAGAAGTAAGCAATAAAAAAAAGGTAGAAAACACAACAACACTTACTAATGCACAAATAAAAATTGCAGGAATTCAAACTGGAAAAATAGCGCAAAAAGAAATTTCTGCTACATTAAAACTTAACGGAAAAATAGATGTGCCACCACAAAATTTAGTTTCTATAAGTGTACCAATGGGAGGTTATTTAAAATACACCAATTTACTACAAGGAATGCACGTAAGCAAAGGACAAGTTTTGTGTATTGTTGAAGACCAGCAATACATACAACTACAAGAGGATTACTTATTAGCAAAATCGAAAATTGTGTATGCCAAAGCAGAATTCGAAAGACAAAAAGAACTAAATCGAAGCAAAGCCAGCAGCGACAAAGTATATCAGCAAGCCCAAGCCGAATACAATTCGCTATCAGTAATGGTACAATCCTATGGCGAAAAATTAAAATTTGCAGGAATAAACCCAAATTTAGTTACAACAAAATCTATTTCAAAAAGCATCAATGTGTATTCGCCAATAAGTGGTTTTGTTTCAAAAGTAAACGTAAACATAGGTAAATATGTAAACCCAAGCGATGTTTTATTTGAAATTGTAAATCCAACAGATATACATTTAGCATTAACTGTTTTCGAAAAAGACATAAATAGTTTGGCTATTGGACAATCGCTTGTAGCCTATACCAATACAAATTCAGAGAAAAAATACCCTTGTAAAATTATCTTAATTGGTAAAGATTTTTCAGCAAATAGAAGTACCGAAGTGCACTGTCATTTTATAAATTATGACAAAACACTTTTGCCAGGAATGTATATGAATGCAGAAATAGAAATAAAAAGCCAACAATCAAATGTTTTACCATCAGATGCAATTGTGCGTTACGAAAATAAAAATTATATTTTTATAGCCAAACAAAATAAGCAATTTGAAATGAAAGAAGTGATTATAGGAAATACAGAAAATGAATTTACAGAAATTCTTTCAGATGATTTAAAAACAGTAACTATTGTAACAAAAGGCGCTTATTCATTATTAATGAAAATAAAAAATACCGAAGAAGAGTAAATCATAGAAAAATAAAATAATAAAACAGATTTACTATAATAAAAAAAAGTAATTTTGAACAAAATAACAGTATAAATTATACCATTTAGAATAAAAAAATAGGCTAAAATATTTTAGCCTATTTTTTTATTTTAGCCTATTTTATAATTTTAATGATATAGCAAATTCGATAAAAATATTCGTAAAAGAAAGTGAATTGCAATTTAAGAAGTTCATAAGAAAACTGCCTATTCATAAAAAAAAAGTATTCTATGCTATCAATTCTTAACAATAGGGAATAATTATTGACTAAAATAAGCTGTCTAGTATTTTAAAAATAAACCACAGTACTGAAGATTATTTTGCTAAAAAATATTATTTCAATGAATCTTTTCTTGGTTTGTAATGCATTAAATATTCTCCTTTTGGTTTTCCATCATCAAAAGAACTAAATTTAACTAGGGTTCTTACACCATTTCTGGCATCTTTGTTAGTAAAATTTTCGTATTCAATTCTGTAAATTGCTGAATACAATTCGGCACGACCAATACCGTGATAACAATGAATTAGGACTGGGTAATTAGATTTGTTGTCCATTATTTTTAAAAAAGTCTTTACATTTTCTGGTGTAGGCACTTGGTCAGAACCATTATTAAAATAGTTAACTCCTTTTATTTTTGCAATGGCTTCTTTTTCGGCAGTTAATTCCGTTGGAATTTCTGGATTATTAACTAAATCTGTAGTACCTGGAAACCGCAAATCGACTATAGATTTTATATTGTATTTTTTTACATAACTTTCTATTTCATCTGGCGGTATTACACCTGATTTATATACTTTTCCTTCAGTTATTGTTTCGAAGTTGTGATTTATATTCATATCATACACATATTTTCCTACAAACAGGAGTATGATAATACTTATGGGAATGACTATTTTTTTTACTTTAGAACTCATAATAAATATAGGTTACAGATTAAAATCACGTTTATATTGAAGCTTATATCTTATAAACTATGACGTAAAATTATTGATGCTTAAATTTTTAATTTTTTTACAAATGTATTATAAAATTTAAAAAGGGAAGCTAAAATTATGCTATTTAACTAGAAAACATCAATTGCAAATTAAAAATTAGATCTAAAATATTGTATCAAGTCATTTTAAATTCGCAATTGAAGTGCTAGTTTGCTGTTAGTTTTTTATCGATAATTCTTCGCATATAATCCTGAATGAATGCTTTTGCCGAAGTTTTTATCCTTATTATTTCTTGATTGTTAATCTTTCCTATCAAATTATGTTCTAGGCCCAAATCTTTTTTATCGTATATTCCTACAATTTCTTTCCCATCAAAAGTACAAATATAATTTCCTTGCATAAACTGATATTGTCCACCATTAAAATTACAAGCAAAAGGTGCTATCTTTTTATCTCCAACAAGGCTTCTTCCCCAGCTCCTAAAAGGTTTTTTATATCCTATTATATCTAATAAGGTAGGATAAATATCTATTTGTTGGGCAAAGTCTGTATTTACACCTTTTAGATTGCTATTTGGTTTATAAATTAAAATTGGAACTGCAGAACGATTAATTATTTGATTATAAAAAGGGTAATAAGTCTGGTTGCAATGGTCTGCTGTGATTATAAAAATGGTGTTGTTAAACCAAGGTTGTTTACGCGCAGATTCAAAAAATTTCTTGAATGAAAAATCTGTATAACCAACCACTTTATGCATAGGGATATTCCCTTTAGGAAATGTATTTTTATATTTTTCTGGCAAAACAAATGGCTCGTGTGAAGAAACGGTAAATATTGTACTAAAAAATGGCGTTTTCTTTTTATCTAATTCACCTTTCATAAATTGCAGAAAAGGTTCGTCCCATATTCCCCAAGAACCATCAAATTCGTTGTCGTTATTAAACTCTGTTCGTCCGTAATAATGATCGAAACCTAAAATATTTCCGAAGCCTAAAAAACCCATCGAGCCATTTGCTGCACCATGAAAAAAGGAAGTGTCATACCCCAACTCTTGCAGTGTAGAGACTAACGATTGTATTTTTTGTTTTGGATATGGTGATGATGTAAAGGCATCTCTAAAGGACGGAATTCCAGCAATTACTGATGACATGCCGTGTATAGATTTACTTCCGTTTGCAAAAGCATTGGTAAAAATTAAACTTTGCCCAGCTAATGAATCTAAAAAGGGAGTGTAACTTTTGTAATCTGGAATATTATTGTTTTTATTAAATGCACCCAAATATTCTCTGCCCATACTTTCTGTAATAATTAAAACAATATTTGGCTTTGTTAATGGGTTGTTTTTATATTGTTTTATAGGCTCAATTGTGTTTTTTATTTGTGATTCAGATACTAAATTTATTTTTTTAAATGTATTAGTATTCATCGTTCTTATTAATGCAAATGGTGTATTTAGCACAATATCTGCATGTTGTGGTTTTTCAACATACCTGTTTGCATCAATCATATTAATAGGTCTGGTACTTTTCTTAAAATCGCTTCGAATCCCACCAATAGCTAAAGTTGTAATTATTAATAAACCTATTAAGGAATAGGTAAAATATTTTATTTTGCTAATACTAATAGGTAATTGTTTAATTTTTACTTTTTTATATAAATAAACCCATAAAGCTAATACCATAAAAAACAAGACATAAACATGCCAATAATTTACAATAAAACGAGAAAACATAATCCCTTTATTGGTTTCGTTTCTAGCAATATCTAAAATAGTAATGGTGGTTCTTGCATAGGTAAATCTATAATAAATAAAGTCTAAAAAATTAGTAGCATAGGCAAGAGAATTAAAAATAAAATAAATCCAAAAAAGAAAAATTTGATATTTTTTTGAAGTATTAATCCAAAAGGGCAATATAGAAAATAAGATAAATAGCCCATTTATATACAAAATAGCGGTCGTATCGAAAACCAAACCATGATAAGCTAATGACAAATATTGTGAAACAGAATCTACTTTTAGCAATTTGTAATTGTATAAAAAGAACCCCAATCTAGCGATAGAATAAAATAAAAAAGACAATAATAATCTATAAGACAGTACTTTATATTCTTGAAATCTGAAAAATTTAGACATAAAAAATCACATTATAATTGTTTGTAAAATTATAAAAATATAATAGCAAAGGAAGAATTTTAATACAAAATTAATATTCTAAATTTATCAAACAAAACATATATTTGTGCGGGGCAAACACACCTATTTCAAAAATGAAAATTCGACACAAGGCGAGCGTGGCGAATAGCGAAATAATTGTACGATTTAAGATATTTTAGATGTCGTAAATATTCTGACAAAGGGAAATAAAATGGTGTAATTCATGACAAAAAAAATAGTTTGTTTGTCCTAATATATTTGTAACACAAAAGAATAAAATTTATGGAAGAGTGTATCTCAGTATTTGATATGTTAAAAATTGGCGTTGGCCCATCAAGTTCACACACCCTTGGCCCTTGGCGCGCTGCCGAAAAATTTCTAGAAGAATTAACAAATAATGATATTTTAGAAAAAACAATTCGAGTAAAAGTCGATTTGTATGGTTCTCTTTCGCTAACAGGAACAGGACACGCAACAGATCTGGCAGTAATGTTAGGACTTAGTGGCCAAGATCCCGAATATATTCCTGTGCAAAATATTTCTGGAATTATAAAAAATATTGAAGATAAAAAAGAAATAAACTTAAGCAACAAAAAACTCATTCCTTTTTATTTTTTGCAAGACATTGTTTTTAATAAAAATTTCTTGCCTTTTCATGCCAATGGATTAAGATTTACCGCATTTACTTCCAATGAAAATGAATACCAATCTACCTTCTATTCCATTGGTGGCGGATTTGTGGTTAAAGAAGAAAGAGAAAATGCTAAGAAAAAAACAGAAATAAAACATACATTTCCTTATCCAATAAATCTAGCAGAAGAATTATTACAATATTGTATTTCGAAAAACAAAAAAATATCTGAAATCGTTTACGAAAACGAAAAATCGATGCGTTCCGAAGACCAAATAGACCATGAGTTAATGAGAATCTGGACAACTATGCTAGAATGTATGCACATTGGTTGCCATAGCGAAGGAATTTTGCCTGGCGGATTAAATGTGCGTAGAAGAGCGTTCGATATGCATCAAAACTTAATAGGATTAGCCAATTACTCAAACCCACAAGAATGGTTAGAATCTATCAGAAAAACAGAAGTTAAATTTCGCCAAATCCTAAAATGGGTTTCTTGTTTTGCCCTTGCGGTAAATGAAGTAAATGCTTCTTTAGGCCGAGTAGTAACAGCTCCAACTAACGGAAGTGCGGGGGTAATTCCTGCCGTTTTAATGTATTATTTATGCATCGAAAATCATCAAGCAGGCAAAAAAGAAATAAAACAATTCTTGATGGTTGCTGGCGAAATAGGAAGTATATTCAAAAAAGGCGCAACAATATCGGCTGCAATGGGTGGTTGCCAAGCCGAAATTGGAGTCTCATCTGCTATGGCTGCAGCAGCACTATGCGAACTCATGGGGGGAACTCCAGAACAAGTACTCATGGCTGCCGAAATAGCCATGGAACACCACTTAGGATTAACCTGTGACCCGATTGCTGGTTTGGTACAAATTCCGTGTATAGAAAGAAATACTATGGGCGCCATAAAAGCTATAAATGCTGCCGAATTAGCGCTGGAAACCGACCCTAAAAATGCCAAAGTTCCTTTAGATAAAGTCGTAAACACCATGTGGCAAACTGCAAAAGACATGAATAATAAGTACAAAGAAACCTCTGAAGGTGGATTAGCAATTGCTGTAAATATGGCTGATTGCTAAATTTATGATACTAAATAACAATCGTTTTTCTTATACTAATAATAATCACAGTTATTTTGGGTATTATATCCCAAAAAAATGATTTTGTTCCACCTTTTTTTAAAGATATTTTATACGCTGTAATGGTTTATTTTATAATGTGTTTTATTTTTAAAAATTATAAGCCAAAGAAAACCATAATTCTTGCTTTATTATTTTATTAGCACTATATTTTTCTTCCTATTTACAAGTAAACTAATCGATTTTATTACTTTTACAACCTAATATTTAAAGACAACATTCTAAAAATTATAAATCAAATGTCAGTAGCCAAAAAAGATTACAAACGCATAACCGTAAAATCATTGATAGATATGAAAGCCAATGGTGAAAAAATTTCTATGCTTACAGCCTACGACTATACGATGGCAAAAATTGTAGATACCGCTGGAGTCGATGTTATTTTAGTTGGGGATTCTGCCAGTAATGTAATGGCAGGGCACGAAACCACTTTACCAATTACTTTAGATCAGATGATTTATCACGCATCGAGCGTAGTTCGAGCTATCGAAAGAGCTTTGGTTGTGGTAGATTTGCCTTTTGGAAGCTACCAATCAGATTCAAAAGAAGCCTTACGTTCGTCTATTAGAATTATGAAAGAAAGCGGAGGTCACGCTGTAAAACTAGAAGGCGGAAGAGAAATAAAAGAGTCTATCAAAAAAATTCTAAATGCAGGAATTCCAGTTATGGGACATTTGGGGCTTACACCACAATCTATATACAAATTTGGAACTTATACCGTTCGTGCCAAAGAAGAAGAAGAAGCCGAAAAATTACTAGACGATGCTAAACTATTAGAAAAATTAGGCTGTTTCGCTTTAGTTTTGGAAAAAATTCCAGCACATTTAGCCGAAAAAGTTGCCCAAAGTATTTCTATTCCCGTAATAGGAATTGGCGCTGGCGGTGGTGTAGATGGCCAAGTTTTAGTCATTCATGATATGTTAGGAATGAACAACGAATTTAGCCCCAGATTTTTAAGAAGATACCTAGATTTATATGACCAAATGACCAAAGCTATAGGTAATTATGTTGCCGATGTGAAAAGTAAAGATTTCCCGAATGCTAATGAACAGTATTAATTAGTAGTATATATCCTATAAAAATAAATTTTAATAAAAAGATTACATGAAGAAAAGCACCATTTTTATTCTGCTCTTTACATTAAATATTTCATTTGCACAAAGTACAAAATCTGAAATCACAGATGATAAAAAAATATTTGGTTTATCTAAACTTTGGAGTGACGTAAAATACAATTTTGTGAATTTTGATTTAGTAGATATCGATTGGGATAAAACCTATCAAGAATACATTCCGAAAGTATTAGCTACAAAATCTACTTATGATTATTATCAAGAACTTATAAAAGTGATGGCTTCCCTGAAAGATGGTCATAGTAATGTTTATTATACTTCTCCTGATTATGGACGACCTCCTTTAAGAACTAAATTAATTGAAAACAAAGTTCTTGTTACTAACGTATATAATGACACGTTGGTTTCAAAAAACATTGCAATTGGTGATGAAATTTTGGAAATAAACAATTTAAATGCTATTGAGTATGGCAAAAAATTCGTAATGCCGTACCAAAGTGCATCAACAGTTCAAGATTTGGATAATAGGACTTTTCATTATGCTTTTTTTTACGGCAAAATAAATGAGCCAATTGTATTAAAAATCAAGAAAAAAGACAATTCTGTTTTTACAACAACAATAAGTAGAAAATTAAAATCAAATGACAAAAAACAATCTTTCGAATTAAAAATAACAAAAGACAATATTGCACATCTTATTATTAATGATTTTGAAAATAAGAATTACCGCAAAATATTTGACAGTTTATATGTAAATATACTAAAATCAAAAGCACTGATTATTGATGTTAGAAACAATGGTGGTGGTAATGGAAGTCATGGATATTATATATTATCGCATTTAATTGATAAAAAAATTCCTACTTCAAAAACTAAAACAAGACAATATATTCCTTTATATAAAGCATCTGGTTATTCCGATATTTTTTTAGAAATGTCTCCTTATTTCTTAGAACCAGTACAAAATAAAGAAAGATATCTAAAACAAGTTATAGTCTTAACTAGTGCAAAAACATTTTCTGCAGCAGAAGATTTTTTAGTAGCATACGACAATTCTAAAAGAGGTATTAAAATTGGACAAAGAACAGGAGGAAGCACAGGACAACCCATTTCTTTTGATCTTCCAGAAGGTGGAAAGATGCGAATCTGTACTAAAAGAGATATGTATCCAGATGGAAAAGAATTTGTAGGCATAGGTATAATACCAGATATTGAAATAAATGAAACAATAGAATCGATACAAAAAGGTAAAGATATTGTTTTAGAAAAAGCCATAGAAGTTATAAATAAAAAGCCACTTAAATCTTAATACTATTGAAACACATCAGTAACAGAAAAACACATGACAGAAAAAATAATATCCCACAAAAACAACCTACAAATTCTTCACCAAGACAATCACATTATTGTAGTAAATAAGCGTGTAGGCGATATTGTGCAGGGTGACAAAACAGGCGACAAACCTTTATCAGAAGTTGTCAAAGAATATATAAAAGATAAATACGATAAACCAGGCGAAGTTTTTTTAGGTGTTGTACACCGATTAGATAGACCTACAACAGGAATTGTAGTTTTTGCCAGAACAAGTAAGGCATTAACCAGATTAAACGAAATGTTTAGTAATCGAGAAACCCAAAAAACATATTGGGCAGTTGTAAAAAACAAACCTGAAAAAAATGAAGCTAAATTAGTTCATTATTTAAAAAGAAATGAAAGAAATAACACCTCAAAAGCACATATCAAAGAAGTTCCAGAGAGCAAATTAGCTTCTTTAGATTATAAAATTATCAAGGAATTAAACAACTATTTTGCATTAGAAATTAATCTTCACACGGGGCGTCATCATCAAATTAGAGCACAGCTTTCTGCAATTGGTACCCCCATCAAAGGAGATTTAAAATACGGTTTCGACCGAAGCAATCCCAACGGAGGAATACATCTTCATGCCAGAAAATTAGTTTTTATTCACCCAGTTACCAAGGAAAACATACAAATTATTGCACCAGTTCCTGACGATGTGATTTGGAAAGCAGTTTAATATTATATTTTATAAAAATTAAAATGATGAATAATTTACCCTCCATTTCACAAAGAAAAGATGCTTTAAAAAAGCTACTAAAAAATATTATTATTCACGAAGAAGAAATTCTTGAAGCTTTATATAAAGATTTTAAAAAACCAAGATTTGAAGGTATTGTTACCGAAACATCATATATCATCTCGGAACTAAAAAACACCATCAATAAAATAGATTCTTGGAGCAAACCAAAATGGGTTTTTCCATCGCTTCTAAATTTTCCATCGTCGGATTATATATATAGCGAACCTTACGGAAAAGTACTCATTATTTCGCCCTGGAATTATCCATTCCAACTAGCCATCAGTCCACTTATTGCAGCAGTTGCAGCGGGAAATACGGTAACACTAAAACCATCGGAACTTACACCATATACATCGGGAATATTATCCAAAATTATCAGAGAATCCTTTGAAGTAAAACACGTTGTGGTTGTAACTGGCGATTATACTATTGCACAGGATTTACTAAAAAAACGTTGGGATTATATTTTCTTTACAGGAAGTGTTACCGTTGGAAAAATTGTAGCCAAAGCTGCCGCCGAAAATCTAACGCCCATAACCTTAGAATTAGGAGGTAAAAATCCTTGTATTGTAGATGAATCTGCTAATCTTCAACTGGCGGCAAAACGTATCATTTGGGGCAAAATTCTAAATGCTGGGCAAACTTGTATTGCTCCAGATTATATATTGGTTCATCATAAAATGAAATCGAAATTAATTAATTATCTTATAGACGAAATTAAAAAGGCACTGGGCGAAAACCCACAAGAATCCGAAGATTTCGCTAGAATTATTAATCTAAAAAATTGGGAAAGACAATTAAGTTTGATCGAAAATCAGAATATAATTTCTGGTGGCCAATCTAGCAAAAATGATTTTTACCTAGCGCCTACACTACTAGACGAACCTCATTTAGATAGTCCTGTTATGAAAGACGAAATTTTTGGGCCTATTTTACCAATCCTTTCTTACCAATCTAAAACAGATATTGAAAGCACTATTTCTAAATACGAAAAATCATTATCGCTATTTATTTTCTCAGAAAATAAGTCATTTATTAAAGAAGTACTAAATAAATATTCTTTTGGTGGTGGTTGTGTAAATGATACAATTATTCATTTTTCAAATAGTCGTTTGCCTTTTGGTGGTGTTGGTCATAGCGGTATTGGTGCTTATCACGGCAAACTAAGTTTCGATACTTTTTCGCATAAAAAATCGATCGTTAGAAAAGGAAATTGGCTCGATTTACCATTAAGATATGCTCCTTACAAAAATAAAGTAAATATTATAAAACGAATACTAAACTGGCTATAATTTAAACAAAAACAAACATGCAAGAAATGAATGAAACTAAAAAATATTTAAGTTTAGAAGAAACAATCGACGATGCTTTTCAAATCTGGAAAAAAACAGCACTCATGGGCGGATTGGCTTTTCTTTTTTTAATACTTATTCTAACAGCGTTAGTATCTGTAGGAATGGGTTATTTTTTTAATGCAAAAGAACTTCCTGAACTAATAAAAGATTTTAATCCAGAAATATTATCAAGCAACGCATTGCTAATTTATTTTGGTATAGTTATAGGTTTTACAGTCCTTATTAGCCCTTTTGTAGCAGGAATGCTAAAAATGGCTTATGATGCAGATAATGGTAAAGAAGTCACTTTTTCATCGATATATCATTATGTAAATAGCCCAAAATTTTTAGATATTATATTAGCAACAGCTACAATTTCTTTATTTTCGGTATTATTAGATAATTTAATAAAAAATATGTTACCAAATACCTTAGGAGAAATACTAGGTTTTATGGTATCTTATGCCATATCGATACTTACATTTATAGCAATACCATTAGTGCTTTTTAAAAATTTAAATTTTATCGATGCTCTTAAATTAAGCTGTTCTAGAATTTTAAATAACTTTTTTCCTGTTTTATTGTTAATGATTATAGCAGGAATATTTTCGATAATTGGAATTATTGCTTTTTGTATTGGTTTGTTTTTCACAATTCCATTCGCTTATGCAATGCAATATAGCATTTACAAAAGGTTGGGTTAGAAATTTTAACACAAAAATCCTGTTTTATTAGAAAAAACGAAACGAAATTTTTTCTAATATTACTCGCTCAATTTTAAATAGTATAATAAAATTTATAAAGCAATCGAAGAACTCAAATTAAAATTTGATGAAATAGTTAAGGAATTAATCACATAAAAAACTATGATAAGCTTATGATTTTTTATTGTTTTATTATTTAAAATCACACTATTATATATATATAATTGGTATTATTTCTACTTTTGATTAATTTTAAAAAACTAGCGCTATTTTTGATGCCAAAGTATCTCATGGCGATTGATTAATTTGAGGAAACCACAAAAATGACAACATTAATAAAACAATTATCGTTACTGCTAATATTCGCTTATTGCCTTGCAAGTGCGCAAACACAGAGTGAAAAACATGAAAACGATTCGATTAACACAGCTGCTCTTGCAAATTTTAACAAGAAAGTTATTCTAATTAAGAAACAAATATCTGAGGATTCTATTCAAAAAATAGCACTAGAAGCAAAAATAAAATCGCTAAAAACAACTGATAATCTAATAAAAGAAACTTTACAAAAACAACTAAATGTTTTAGTAAGTAAAGACTCATTACGGTTATTAGATAAAAAAAAACAAATTGATGCTTTGCGATCTTCTGCAAAATATTATGCTGTAAATGGTTTTTTTAATGACACATTATTTGTTATTTATAGTAAACTAGGTAGTTTTTCTGCTCAGGATAGAGCAATTGCCATAGAGCGTAGAATAAAAAAATTAGCAGATAACTTTTATTTCAAAAGCGATTCGATAAATATTATAGCAACCGAAACAACAATCGATTTAATGGCTGGCGAAAATATCTTAATCAGTCTTTCAGATAACGATGCCATTTGGAACAATACCACAAAATTAGCATTAGCCAACGAGTATAAAATAATTATTGTAAATGCAATCATAAGCTACAAAAAGGAAACAAGTTTTGCAACTTTAGCTAAAGAAATAGGATTGGCAATTTTAGTGTTAATAATTATTATTGGAATATTTTTTTATATTATTAAATTCTTCAACTGGATAGGAAATAAAATACAATTTGAGGAAAATAAGCGAATTAAAGGAATTAAAATTGGAAATTACAATTTGTTTGATGCTAAAAGACAAGTATTGGCATTATTATCACTTAATAGAGTCATAAAATGGTTATTTATTCTATTACTAATATATATTGCTTTGCCAATTTTATTTGGTATTTTTCCTTGGACAGAACATTTTACCGACACTCTTTTTGGCTATATTTTAAATCCTACCAAGCAAATAATATTAGGATTTTGGAATTATTTACCCAATCTTTTTACCATCATAGTAATATATATTGTTTTCAAATATATATTAAAAGGAATACATTTTCTTAAAATAGAGATCGAAAATGACAAATTGCATCTTGCAGGATTTTACCCTGATTGGGCAAATCCAACCTATCAAATTTTAAGATTGGTATTATATGCTTTTATGTTTGTGTTAATTTTTCCGTTTTTACCAGGAAGTAATTCGCCAATATTTCAAGGAGTTTCTGTTTTTTTGGGAGTTCTTTTTACTTTTGGATCTTCAGGTTCACTATCAAACATTGTTGCGGGGATTGTTTTAACCTATATGCGATTATTTAAAATAGGAGACCGTGTAAAAATTGGCGATGTAGTAGGGGATGTAATCGAAAAATCGATGCTAGTTACAAGAATAAAAACCGTAAAAAACGAAGTAATTTCTATACCAAATACCACTGTAATGAGCAGTCATACAATAAATTACAGTAACGAAGCCGAAGCAGGAAATGGCTTAATACTGCATACCACAGTAACTATTGGATACGATATACCTTGGAAAATTATGCACCAAGTATTATTAGACGCTTCAGACAGAACAGATTTATTGCTAAAAGAGCCAAAACCATTTGTACTACAAACTAGTTTAGATGATTTTTATGTGTCTTATCAAATAAATGCTTATACGAGAGAAGCCAACAAGCAATCTGGAATATATTCTCAATTGCACGCTAATATACAAGATTGTTGTAACGAAGCAGGTATAGAAATTCTCTCCCCACATTACCGCCAAATGCGTGATGGTAATCGGGTAACTATTCCTAATGATTATTTAGATAAAGATTATCAGGCACCAAGTTTTAATGTAAAAATAACAAAAGAAGATTAAACAAATTTTTCTTAGTTAATTTAAATTGTAAAATAATCTGTTTTTTTAAGATTTTTATAATCAAATATTTATATAATAACAATCTATTGATGATTTTTTACCTAATGACTAATTATACCTTTATTAGTTGAGTTATAATTATGTTTAAAAAAAATCTCAACCTTTCGATTGAGATTTTTCTAAAAAAAAATATTGTTGTAAAAAGAGTTTTTATTAATAATGATGGTCTAAAAAAGACATCGATTTTTAATTTATTTTGCCACAAATTTAAAGCATTAATAAAATTTTGTACTTTGGTTGCAAAAAAATATGTGGCTAAAAAGCATACACTTTATTTGGTTAAAGCCTTAATAATTAAAAATTTCTTCTAAAGTAACTTCTTCAATTGTCCCTAATTTTTTTAAGGCTTCAAAATCTAAACTTTCTTTTTTACCAATAATAGCAGTATTATATTTTTTGGTTTTTACTTCTTTATTAAAGAAATTATTGGTGTTTTCTAGCGTAAGATTCTGAATGTTTTTATAAACATCATTTCGGTTATCATAATCGAAACCTAGTTTTTTGAGTGCTAATTGACTAAAGAAGATGTTGGTTTTACTAATTCTAGTAGAAGCAATTTGTTTTAAACTCGACTCTTTTGCGTTATTAAATTGCCTTTCTATTTTTGGCATTTCGTTTAGTAATACCGAAATGGCATCTACCGCTTGTGGCAATTTGTTAGCTTGGGTACCAATAGAAACTTGCATATAATCGCTTAGAAGTTTGTCGGCAGGCATTCTGTAAACTGCATTTGCAGAATAGGCAAGCGATTTAGATTCTCTAATTTCTTGAAAAACTATCGATGATAATCCAGAGCCAAAGTAGTTGTTAAATACATTTACTGTTCCTGTATTGGCAAAATTATATTTTTCTCCTTTGGCAATTCTAGTCATTTCCGTTTGAACCATGTCGTAATTTGCAAAATAAACTTTGTTATCTGTTACAGGTTCTGCATATTCTTTTGCTGTAGGAATGGCTTTGTTTGCATTTAGATTGTGATTTTTTTCTAACGAAGCAAGAATTGGATTTAAATCATTACCGTAAAAGAAGATTTCATGTTGGTAATTATTTAAGTCTTTTAGTAAATCCGTTAATTCCGAAGCATTCATTTCTTTTAGTTCTTTTTCAGAAATAATGTCTCTAAAGCGAGAGTTAGCACCATATTTTGCATAGTTTGTCAAGGCATTCATGATGTTTTCTTTTCGTTTTTTTGCATTACTTCTAGTGTTCAAAATCGTAGCAACTGTTGTATTATAAACTTCTTGGTCTGGTTTTACATTTTTTAATAAATTTTCTAACAAAGTAATTCCTTTTGGTAAATTACTTTCTAAACCTGAAAGATAAATATAGCTTAAATCGTTTCCAGCATTTACAGAAAGGGTTATTCCAATTTTGTAAAACTCTTTTTTAATGTCTTCAACAGTCATCTTATCAGTTCCTAGATAATCTAACATTTCTATAGCCAATGGTAGCTTTTTGTTATGATCTGAACCCATATTAAAGATATAATATAGCTTAGCAATTTCATTGGTTTTGTTTTTCACAAAACTTACCGTTGTGTTTTTTACTTTTTTACTTTGAATTTCTTTTTTGAAATCGACAAAAACGGGTGCCAAATCTCCAGAGTTTATTTTTGCAAATGTTTTGTAAAATTCCGATTGTGCTTCTCTGTTTAACTGAATAGGAGTGATGCCAGGATTAGAAACACGAACCAATTTATCATTAACTCCTTTGGTTTTATATACCGCAACATAATTGTTTTTGTAAAAATCATTAGCAAATTTTACTACATCGGCTTTGGTTATTTTTGCTGCTTCGTCAGTTTCTGCAATTATATCGCTCCAGCTTCTACCTTGTATAAATGCTTGGTAAATGGTGGTTGCTAATCCGTCGCCAGTTTCAAAAGTTTTCATCACATCAAGTTTCATGTTATTAATGATTGCTGGAATCATCATTTCCTCGAAGTTGCCTTTTTTAATTTTATCAATTTCTCCGAGTAGCATTTTTTCGCCTTCTTCTAATGTTTGTCCATCTTTTGTAGATAACATTAAAGCTTGGTAACCATAATCGTTGAAAATGGAGGTATATGAACCCGCACTTAATGCCAATTGTTTTTGATTGATATTTGAATCAATTAACCCAACATCGCCAGAATTTGATAGTATGCTAGAAGTAATTTCAGCTAATATTGCTTCTTTTGTACCAGCACCAGCAGTTCTCCAAGCTACCATTAATCGTTCGGCTGTTGGACTTTTTACTTCGCTTCTTACTACAGAGGTCATTGGTTTTTCGGTTAGTACTTTTAATTTTGGAAGTTCTTTGTACTTCATGGTGCCAAAATAGGTATCAACCATTTTGATGGTTTTGTCAAATTCTAGATCACCAACTAAGACAACTGCCATATTATTTGGAACATAATAAGTGTCGAAATAATTATGAATCGCCACCATCGATGGGTTTTTAAGATGTTCTGATTCTCCAATGGTTGTTTGTGTTCCGTATGGTGTTGTTGGGAACAAATCTTTCATTAATTGGGTATTTAGTAATCGTCCATCATTGTCTTGCGCTCGGTTATATTCTTCGTAAACAGCTTCTAATTCGGTATGAAAAAGACGTAGAACCAATTCTGAGAAACGTTCTTTTTCGACAATCATCCATTTTTCTAATTCGTTTGCTGGAATATTGTTTTTGTAAACCGTTTCGTTTAGCCAGGTATGTGCATTTGTTCCTTTGGCTCCTAAAGATGAAATAAGTTTATCATACTCGTTTGCCACCGAATATTTAGAGGCTTCTTGCGAAACTTCATCGATGCGTTTGTACAATGCTTTTTTCTTTTCGGGATTGGTTTCTGCTTTGTGTTGTTCGTATAAATCGGAAATTTGTGCGATTAATTTTTTTTCTATTTCCCAATTTTGGGTTCCTATTTTGCTAGTTCCCTTAAAAACCATGTGTTCTAAATAGTGCGCTAGGCCAGTATTGTTTGCGGGGTCATTGTTAGAACCTGTTCTTACGGGAATATAAGTTTGTATTCTTGGTTCGTCTTTGTTTTGGGCGAGATATACTTTTAGTCCGTTTTGTAGTGTGTATAGTCTAACGCCTGTTTTGTCATTTTTTACTATTTCGTAAGTGTAGCCTTGGGCGTCTTTATTTTTCTCGGTACTGGTTGTTTGTGCATTCATTGTTGTAATACCTAGCATTAAGCAAGTGGTTAAGATTATGTTTTTCATTTGTTATTAGTTTGTTTCAAAAATAGGGAAAGGATGTGGTAATTTTCTGAAAGTTATGTTAAAAATAATACCATTTAAAGTTTAAATTTACTGGGATAAAAAAACATACAGTTTGTCATTCCGAGGAACGAG
>NZ_MUHE01000027.1:67334-71543 GCF_002217405.1 Flavobacterium psychrophilum DSM 3660 = ATCC 49418
TTTTAAAGATAAATTGGTATAAGGTTGAATTTTAGACATCATTTTGCGTTAGGGATAGCAGCGAAAATCCTCCCGATTTTTCTTCGGGAGATTGTAGCGTATAGCCCGACCCTTGTGGTAACGCCCAAACGACAATATTTTGGCTAATTAATTGAGTGTTTTTTTTGCAACTCTGTGGCTTTGCGTGAATATCTCTGGCAAAGGCATACTCGCAAGAAAATTGTATAAATTATGAATTAAGATGAAAACAAAAAAAATCCCAATCTTTAGACTGGGATTTTCTTATAGTAAGTAATATAAATTTGTTGTTGATAAAACGTTTATTTTACTTTGTTAAGTATAGTTTTGAAAGCTACTGGGTGATTCATAGCTAAATCTGCAAGAACTTTACGGTTCAATTCGATGTTATGTTTTTTTACTTTACCCATAAATTGTGAATAAGACATTCCTTCTAGTCTAGCTCCAGCGTTGATACGCTGAATCCATAAAGCACGGAAATTTCTCTTATTTACTTTTCTATCACGGTAAGCGTAGCACATTGCTTTCTCAACCGCATTTTTAGCAACTGTCCAAACGTTTTTACGACGACCAAAGAAACCTTTGGCTTGCTTCATTATCTTTTTTCTTCTTGCTCTTTTAGCAACTGAATTTACTGATCTTGGCATAATTTTAATGTTTTTTTGTAGTAAGGCGACTTGAATTTAATCGAAAGTACTTAATGGCCCACTTCAAGGTTATTTTAAATAATTTTTAACCTAAAGATTATTTAGGCAAAAGTAATTAGGCAAAAGGCAAAAGTTTTTAAAACTTATGGCTATTGACTTTTTACTAATGGCTTACTAGATAATTCTTAATTGTTGTTTGATGCTTTTCATATCTGTAGCGTGAACTAGCGCTGAATGTGTCAAAGCTAATTTACGTTTTTTAGATTTTTTAGTCAAAATATGACTTTTAAAAGCGTGTTTTCTTTTAATCTTTCCAGAACCAGTAACTTTAAATCGTTTCTTGGCACTAGATTTGGTTTTCATTTTAGGCATTTTTCCTAGTTTTTTTTAATTTATTCTTACTTACTATCTTTAAGTGATAAGCCATAAGCCACAAGACATAAGTTTTTAAAACTTTTGCCTTGTGCCATTTGCTTAATTACTATTTTTTCTTCTTCGGAGCAATAAACATAATCATTCTTTTTCCTTCAAGAACTGGCATAGCTTCTACTTTACCATGTTCTTCGAGATCTGTTGCTAGTCTTAATAATAAGATTTGCCCTTGGTCTTTATAGATAATAGAACGTCCTTTAAAAAATACGAATGCTTTTAGTTTCGAACCTTCTTTGAGGAACTTTTCTGCATTTTTTCTTTTAAATTCGTAATCATGTTCATCAGTTTGAGGACCAAAACGAATCTCTTTAACTACAATTTGAGTTGATTTAGCTTTTAGCTCTTTTTCACGTTTCTTCTGCATGTAAACGAACTTTTTATAGTCCATAATTTTACATACTGGCGGTTCTGCGTTTGGAGAAATTTCAACTAAATCCAATTCTAATTGGTCGGCAAGTTTCATTGCTTCCGAAGTTTTTATAACTCCAGGTTCAACATTTTCTCCTACAAGACGTACTTCTGGAACACGGATAAAGTTATTTATTCTGTGTTCGTCTTTTTTTTCTACTCGAGGCTGGTAACCTCTACTGTTTCTAATTGCTATGGCTCTAAATTTTTTAGTTAAACTTCAAATGTTTTTAATGTTTTGCTTATTTCGTCGTTTACAATTCTAGCAAATTCTTCTATTGTAACCGTAATATTTCCTTTTCCTTCTTGCCCATGACGGCGTATAGAAATGGTGTTATTTTTCTCTTCTTCCTCGCCTACAATCAGCATAAACGGGGTTTTTTGCATTTCTGCATCTCTAATTTTTCTTCCAATCGATTCGTTTCTGTTATCAATTAGGGCGCGAATTTCGTGATTTTCTAGCAGATTTAAAACTTTTTTCGCATATATTTCATATTTATCACTCAAACACAATATTATAGCTTGTTCTGGCATGAGCCAAAGGGGGAAATTTCCTGCTGTATGTTCTAATAAAATGGCTATAAATCGTTCCATCGAACCAAAAGGAGCACGGTGAATCATTACAGGTCTGTGTAACTGATCATCAGAACCTTTGTAGGTCAATTCGAAGCGTTCGGGTAAGTTGTAATCTACCTGAATGGTTCCTAATTGCCAGCTTCTACCCAAAGCATCTTTAACCATAAAGTCAAGCTTAGGACCATAAAAAGCCGCTTCACCATATTCTACAACAGTATTCAAATTTTTATCACGTGCCGCATTGATAATCGCATTTTCAGCTTTTTCCCAATTTTCGTCGCTACCTATATACTTATCTCTATTTTCTTTGTCTCTTAATGATATTTGAGCTGTAAAATTTTCAAATCCTAACGAACCAAACACATATAATACTAGGTCAATTACTTTTTTAAATTCCTCATCTAACTGATCTGGTGTACAAAAAATATGCGCATCATCTTGTGTAAATCCACGAACACGAGTTAAACCGTGCAATTCTCCACTTTGTTCATATCTATATACGGTACCAAATTCAGCATAACGCTTGGGCAAATCCTTATAAGACCAAGGTCTTACATTATATATTTCACAGTGGTGCGGGCAGTTCATAGGTTTCAATAAAAACTCTTCACCTTCGGCAGGAGTCGAAATAGGTTGAAAACTATCAGCTCCATATTTTGCATAATGACCAGAAGTAACATACAATTCTTTCTGCCCAATATGCGGAGTCACCACTTGCTCGTAACCACCTTTTTTCTGAGCTTTTTTCAAAAACTGCTCCAAGCGATCACGCAAAGCAGCACCCTTAGGCAACCACAAAGGCAAACCTTGACCAACTTTCTGTGAAAAAGCAAATAATTCTAATTCTTTACCTAATTTTCTATGATCACGACGTTTTGCCTCTTCCAGTAACTCTAAATAATCAGTCAAGTCTTTTTGTTTTGGAAACGAAGTTCCGTAAACTCGAGTCAATTGCTTGTTTTTTTCATCGCCACGCCAGTAAGCACCAGCAATACTCATGATCTTTACAGCTTTTATAATCCCAGTATTCGGAATATGCCCACCACGACACAAATCGGTAAAAGTAGCATGATCACAAAAAGTAATCGTACCATCTTCCAGATTCGAAATCAACTCGAACTTATATTCATTATCTTTATAAAGTTCCAAAGCATCAGCCTTAGTAACAGGACGCAATTTAAACTCATGTTTTTCTTTCGAAATCTCTAAAATACGACTCTCTATTTTTTTAAAATCAGCTTCCACAATTTTAGTATCACCAAAATCTACATCATAATAAAAACCATTATCTATTGCAGGACCAAGAGTCAACTTCAAACCAGGATACATCTCCTCCAAAACTTGCGCCATGACATGCGAAGTCGAATGCCAAAAAGCCTTCTTTCCGTCCTTATCATTCCAAGTATACAAAACAAGAGAACCATCCGTGGTCAATTCCGTCGAAGTCTCCACCGTAATATTATTAAAAGCTGCCGAAATCACATTTCTAGCCAAACCTTCACTAATACTTTTAGCAACATCCATAGGAGTTACGCCATTCTCAAACTCTTTAATCGAACCATCAGGTAATGTAATCTTAATCATTATTGTAAATTTATGAATGCAAATATACTAGTTTCGAAAAAACATACAATATATATAAGGTATGTTTTTTAATTTTTAATTTTTTGGGCGTGCCCCTCCCGAAAAGGTCGGGTCGGGCTATGCGCTACAATCTTTTTTATCGGCGAAAAGCCTCAAAAAAAGGATTTCCGCTGCTATCCCTCACGCGGCGCAGCACATCAGCATTCAGCATTCAAAATTTTGACCCAGCTATTTCCAAAAACAAACAAATCCATTTTTTTTAATTTATCAAATCCGTGTCATCTGCGTTGCAAACCACAAAATGCAAATGCAATAATACAAAACCCATTAAAAAAATAAAGATACCCGCGTTATAAGATTCAACATTCCATAACACAAAACCCCTATACTATATATAAGGAGTAAAAACATAAAGACAAAACATTAAGCAACCCAGCAAAACAGGAGAAAGCAAGCACAAACCCTACTAGGACAACTAAAAAGAAACGCAATCGATGTCAATAAAGCCTTAAATACCCCCAACAATTAGCAACGCTTCAAAAAA
>NZ_MUHE01000028.1:0-24118 GCF_002217405.1 Flavobacterium psychrophilum DSM 3660 = ATCC 49418
AAACTTTAAATGGTATAATTTATATTCTAATTCGCAATTCAAAGAACTTATAACTTCTAAAACTTTAAAATAATTTTTTACTATATTTGATATAGATATTGGTTATTTAGCGACTTCAAGGTGCTGAATTTAAGTATCTTGACCAATATCTAATCGATTTATTTTACTTTAAATAATTACACCCAACGGGTATTTTTACTAATTGCGCACATGGCTAATTTTTAATCGACTAATAGAGTTTCGCCTCTTTTAGCATTATAACTTATTAACTTTTGTCGCACTTAATTTACTAGATAACAAAGAAATGCAAGTACTTAAAGGTTTAAATAAAAAACAACCTTACGATTAAACAAAAAATCATAACTTTGCATCAGAATTAAAAAAACAACAATATAATGGCAACAATAGCAGAACAATTCGGCATGACCGAAGCATTAGCACAATTAGGTATAAAAGCAGTAAACGAAGGAACTTCAACAGGAAGCCAATGGTTTTCTAACGGAGAATTGCTAGAAAGCTATTCACCAGTAGATGGTCTATTAATAGGGAAAGTAAAAGCAACTACCGCTGCCGATTACGAAAGAGTAATGCAAAGCGCAACCGAAGCCTTTAAAAGCTTTAGAGCTATGCCTGCACCACAAAGAGGGGAAATTGTTCGCCAATTTGGAAATAAATTAAGAGAATTAAAAGAACCCCTTGGTAAGTTAGTTTCTTACGAAATGGGTAAATCTTTGCAAGAAGGATATGGTGAAGTTCAAGAAATGATAGATATCTGCGATTTTGCAGTAGGTTTATCTCGACAATTAAACGGACAAACAATTCCTTCAGAACGTCCAGGTCATGTTATGAGAGAACAATGGCATTCTATTGGTGTCGTAGGAATTATTTCTGCCTTTAATTTTCCAGTAGCTGTTTGGGCTTGGAACACCGCTTTAGCTTGGATTTGTGGAGATGTATGCGTTTGGAAAGCTTCAGAAAAAGCGCCATTGTGTTCTGTGGCTTGCCAAAACATTATTGCCGACATATTAAAAGCAAATAATTTACCCGAAGGTATTTCATGTATTATTAATGGCGATTATAAAGTAGGCGAAATGATGACTACCGATGTAAGAATACCATTAATTTCTGCAACAGGATCTACTCGTATGGGAAGAATTGTTGGTTCGACAGTAGCACAACGTTTTGGTAAATCTTTACTAGAATTAGGAGGAAATAATGCCATTATTATTACACCTACTGCCGATTTGAAAGTGGTTGTTCCAGGAGCAGTATTTGGTGCTGTGGGAACTGCTGGACAAAGATGTACTTCTACAAGAAGATTAATTATTCATGAATCTGTTTACGATAAAGTAAGAGATGCTATCGTGGGTGCTTATGGGCAGCTAACGATTGGCAATCCTTTAGATCAAAAAAATCATATTGGCCCGTTAATCGATAAAGAATCTGTAAGCACTTATTTAGCTGCCATTGAAGCTGCAAAAGCAGAAGGCGGAAAAGTATTAGTTGAAGGTGGAGTTTTAGAAGGTCTTGGTTACGAATCTGGTTGTTATGTAAAACCAGCCATTATCGAAGCCGAAAATACTTACAAAATTGTACAACACGAAACGTTTGCTCCTATTTTATATTTAATGAAATATAGTGGTGAAGTTGAAAATGCAATCGAAGTACAAAACGGAGTTGCCCAAGGATTGTCTTCGGCAATTATGACCAATAGTATGAAAGAAGCAGAAAAATTCTTATCGTTCTCTGGTTCAGATTGCGGTATTGCTAATGTAAACATTGGAACTTCTGGTGCAGAAATTGGGGGTGCTTTTGGTGGAGAAAAAGAAACTGGTGGCGGGCGTGAGTCTGGCTCTGATGCTTGGAAAGTTTACATGAGAAGACAAACAAACACAGTTAACTATTCTGACGAATTACCTTTAGCACAAGGAATTAAATTTGACTTGTAGTTTGTTTTAACACAAGAAACAATATAAAAAATATTTCCCAAAAAGGCTAAACAATTTTATAATGTTTTTGATAATCATAAGGCTGTCCGAAAAGTTTTTTTTCAGACAGCCTTATTTGTTTATAATACCATTTTATTATTCAATTTAGACATTTATAATAGTCTGATTTTAAGCAAAAAAAAATACATAAGCTCATTATGATTGTTTTTGTGATTAATTCCTTAACTATTTTAACTAATTTTAATTTGATTTTGTCTATTGTTTTATAAACTTTATTAGTTATTTTCTTTTTCATAGTAGCCAAACAAGTTCTACTGAATTGATTTCGAGAGAATAAGGTGACCGAAAAATAAGTGCTGTGTTTTGGGAAATAACTAACGATTTTCTATTACAGAAAGCACCATTGTCTTAAATAATTACTTTATTTGTTGGTGGTTTGACAATTCATCTAAGAAGAGTTAAAGATTATCACCCTTGCAATGTGGCCGCTTTATAACCAAACCATCCCGTTTATTAGAGAAAAATACTCCAAAAATATAGGTCGATTTAAATAGGTTTTGATAGTACAAATTGGCGTTGTCCTTTTTTCTGTTTAGGCTCTTCCGTTTCTTGTAAACTATACAATTAGAATTATAAAACAGACTAAAACATTTTAGCCTGTTTTTATAATTCTAAATAGCATTATTCAAACGTTATTTGTTTGTTTTTCTTCTTATAATTAATAAAAATTATTCTTCTAAAGCGTTCCAACCCCTAGCTTTTAAAGCTATTTTGGTGTTGGCACGAGTTACTAAATGCACTCCTTCGCTTTCTTGTGTCATGTGACCAATGATTGTAAAATTTGGGTTGCCTTTTATTTTTTCGAAATCTTCCATGGCAATGGTAAAAAGCAATTCGTAATCTTCTCCACCATTGATGGCTACTGTTGTCGAATCGATATTAAATTCTTCGCAAACAGAAATAAATTGAGGGTCGATAGGCAATTTGTCTTCATACAAATTACAACCTACCTTACTTTGTTTGCACAAATGCATAATTTCTGAGGATAATCCGTCCGAAATATCTATCATCGAAGTTGGTTTTATTTCCAAGGCATGCAATAAAGTACGAACATCTTTACGAGCTTCTGGTTTTAACTGGCGTTCGATGAGGTAAGTGTAAGCATCTAAATCTGGTTGCGAATTTGGGTTCACGTTAAAAACCTGTTTCTCTCGCTCTAGAACCTGTAATCCCATATAAGCTGCGCCAATATCGCCAGTTACTACTAATAAATTAGTTTCTTTTGCGCCATTTCTGTACACAATTTCCGCTTCATCAGCTTCGCCAATCGCAGTGATAGAAATAATTAATCCTTTTTGTGAAGAGGTTGTATCGCCACCTATAACATCAACTTTATATTCCTGTGCTGCTAAATTAATTCCTGCAAATAATTCTTCTAAAGCTTCTAACGGAAAACGATTAGAAACCGCTATCGAAACCGTAATTTGAGTTGCTCGTGCATTCATGGCGCAAATATCAGAAATATTTACCACGACAGCTTTGTAACCCAAATGTTTGAGAGGCATATAAGCCAAATCGAAATGTACACCTTCAATTAATAAATCGGTCGAAACAACTATTTTTTTCGAGGCAAAGTCTAAAACAGCAGCATCGTCGCCAATCCCTTTTAAGGTTGATGGTTGTGTGTTTTCGAATTGTTTGGTCAGATGGTCTATCAAACCAAATTCTCCTAATTGTGCTATGCTTGTTCTTTGTGGGGTTTTATCTTCAATCATTTTTTTTGAGGTGCAAGGTTTTGAGGTGCAAAGGTACAAAGTTTTTTATCCGTGAATGAAATAGATTTTTATTAAATAGTCGTTCCTTAAAAACCCTCTTTTTAAGTTTTTAGAGTTATTTTAAAAAAGACCTTTAGAAAAATGCAACTTAAAAATTTGAAACAAAGAACTATTTGTACTTTAATTTAGTGATATTTCATTTTTAGATTATAGCAATACCTGATAAAAGTGCATTATGAATATCTCCAACCGCAGTTTAAACCCAAAGCGTGGTTTCTTTTTCAAATGTGATATTATTGTTTGGTTTGAAAGAAATTTTTACCTCTAAAATGTTACCAATAATCGTTCTTAATGTAACGTTTCGCAACAGATTCTTCGCTTTCTTTAAACCTTTTTTTAGGCAACAATTCTGCTGTTTTTCTAATTAGAACTCACACTCTTTTTTTGATCAATCAGGCTCCCAAGCGAGTTTTACTAAAGAAAAATCAAGGTTTATAAGGTCTGGTTTGAAATAAGTTTTGCCGAAAATTTGGTTTTATTTTACCTTCTTTTACAAACTCAAAAGCACACTAACTGCATTTCCTCCAAAACCAACTGCATTTACCAATACTTTGCGAATAGATTTTCGCTCCGTTTGCTTTTCTGCAAAAGGAACTCCAATAAATTGGTTGTGTTGCATCATTAAAATAGCCAGCTCGAGGCTTAACATACCTGATGTGCCAAAAGTGTGTCCAATTTTCCATTTGTTGGTTGTGAGCATGGGCAAGCTTTTATTAAAAACTTTTTGAATGGCTTTGTATTCTGACAAATCGCCTTTTATGGTTCCTGGTGCGTGCATCACAACAACATCAATATCAGATAAATTGGTGTTTTGCAAGGCCATTTTCATCGATTTTTGAAAGCAATCTGCTTCGGTAGAGATAGAAATTCCGTGTTCTAGAATATCCGTAGCATACCCTATTCCTTCTATATAAGCCAATGCGTTTTTGCTTTGGTCGATTTCTAAACAAATCATAGCGGCTCCTTCCCCAAGAACCATCGTATTTTTGGTTTTATGCAAATCGAAAGCCTGGCATTTATACTCGTTTTCTTCTTTCGAATAAATTTTTAAGGCTTGCATTTGTGCAATAGTAAAGGGTGTAAGTGGTGCTTCGCTGCCGCCAACGAGAAATTTATCGACCATGCCTGCTCGGAGCCAAGCTACTCCATTTAGCAAGGCATGCAAAGCGGTAGAACAGGTTATAGAATGTGATATTTCTGGCCCAGAACTTTTTAGGTCGTGGGCTATCCAAGAGGAAATATTGCCTAAAGTTGTGGTTGGTGAGGCTAATGTTCCTGTTTTTCCTGTTTGTATAAATTCTTGGTGGTGTTTTTCGAATAATTGGGTGGCGCCACGGGAGGAGCCAATATTGATTCCGAAAACATCATTTTTTGTCCAACCTGCGTTTTTAACCGCCTCGCGAGAAGCTAAAATAGCGTATAAAACAGAATTGTCTAATGATTTATATTTATTGTCTGATGTTTTTAGTGCTTCAACGGTTTTTTGTAATTCTTCTGAAATAGTTGCCACGGGAATGGTTTGATTTCCTATTTGCTTTTCGGAGATTAAGGACGTTTCCTTTAGGTATTGCTCCCAGATTAATTTGGGTTGATTGCCTAATGGGGAAAAAGAGGAAAGGGCTGTAATGACTATTTTTTTATTCAACTTATGATTTTTTAGCCCTGATAGCAGTGGAAATCCTTTTCTTTTTTTCCTTTAGAAAAAGAAAAGATTGCAACGGATAGCAGGAATAGCTACAAATTTAAACTATTTCTAATGCTTCTTGTATAGTTTGATATACTTTTTGCAATTGTTCGTTTGTAATGATATAGGGCGGTAGAATATAAATTATATTTCCTACTGGGCGCATAATTATGCCGTTTTTTATAAAGAAATTATAGAGTTTATTGCGTAGGTTTCCGTAATAAGATTCTTGGTTGTTGGTTTTTATTTCTAATGCAAAGATTACGCCAAGTACGCGTGTTGTTTTTACTTTTTCGTGGCGTTTTATGGTTTCTTGAAATTGTAAATGTTGAGTATTTACTCTTTTAATATTTTCTTGCATTTCGTCAGATTTTAGCAATTGTATGCTTGCCAAAGCTGCTGCGCAACCTGTAGGATTTGCTGTAAATGTATGTCCGTGAAATAAGGCTTTATTTACATCGTCGTCATAAAAACCATCGAAAATTTCTTGGGTAAATGTGGTAATAGCCATAGGGATTGTTCCTCCTGTTAAGGCTTTAGAGAGGCACATCATATCTGGTTTTTGTGCTAGATAATTGCAGGCGAAAGTTTTTCCTGTTTTGCCAAAACCGGTCATCACTTCGTCGGCAATGGTAAAAACTTGGTTTTCTTTACAAATTTTTATTAGTTTATCCAACTCTGAAGCTTCGTACATGACCATTCCCGCTGCGCCTTGTACTAAGGGTTCGAAAATGAAAGTGGCACAATGGTGTTCTTTTATGGCGTTTGTTAATGCGATTGCACTTGCTTTTTCGTTGCCCGCAGTTGGTACGGGAATTCTGACAACTTGTATTAACGATTCGTTGAATGCTTCGGTAAAAAATGAAATACCACTGGCGGCCATGGCACCAAAAGTGTCGCCATGAAAAGCGTTTTCGAAAGCAATGATGGTTGTTCGTTTTTCGTTTTTATTATAAAAATATTGCATTGCTACTTTTATGGCAATTTCTACAGCGGTCGAACCATTGTCTGAATAAAATATTTTTTGTTGGTTATCTGGTAATATCTCTATGAGTTTTTCGGATAATAAAACTGCTGGTTCGTGTGTAAATCCGCCAAAGAGGACATGCTCTAAAGTGGTGAGTTGTTTGTATATGGCATTGGCAATAATCTGGTTGGAATGTCCGTAGGGATTAACCCACCATGACGCAATTGCATCGATATATTCTTTATTATTGTCGTCCCATAATAAGGCGCCTTTTCCTTTTGTTATAGCAATTTCGGGTTGCGATATTTTGTGCTGGGTATAGGGATGCCAGTTGTGTTTTTGATCTCTTTCGGATAAATTCATTCAGCAAAGATAAAAGATGTAAGAAGCAAGAAACAAGATTTATGCAAATTTTTATCTTGTTTATTTTTTCTGATTATAGGTTTTCTAGATTTTCTCTAAATAATGTAGCATATTCTAAAATTACATTTTTATCAAAATAAGGTTCGTCATCTATTCTGCCAAGCTGTTTTATGCCTGTTTTTGATAAAATAATGTCTTCTGTTGCTTTGTTTTTATTTCCATTAAAAATAATTCCTGCAATATTTATTTTTCTGTTTTGTAATGCTTCAATAGTAAGTAAGGTATGGTTGATGCTTCCTAGGTAATGACGAGAAACAACAACGACTTTATAATCTGGTTTTATTAAATCGATAACACAATCTGTTTCGTTTAGGGGAACAAAAAGACCTCCTGCGCCTTCTATTATGAGATGGTTTTTAGTTTCAGGTTGGGTTATTTCAGGTAACGCAATGGTTATTCCGTCTATTTTTGCGGCCAAATGCGGACTCGAAGGTGTGTTTAATAAATAACTGTTTTTGTGAATTATAGTTTTCTTATTAGATATATAGGATTCGATTTTATGACTATCTGAATTGTTTACATCGCCTGCTTGAATTGGTTTCCAATAGTCGGCTTCTAATGCTTCGACTAGGATTGATGAGGCGATGGTTTTACCTACATCGGTTGATATTCCTGTTATAAATAATTTCATTAATTACGGATTAAATTTTTCTAAAAAAATGTTGAGCTAATTAAACTTCTTGTTGTTTTCAAACACAAATTAACCAAAAAGGTTTTGTGGTATTAAAACTTTATGACTTGCTACTTTGCTTGAACATATCTCTAACAATAAGACCTGCTGTTTTATCGCTTGCTCCTGCGCCGCCCAATTGTTTTTCTAACAAATCATAATTTTCTAACAATGTACTTCGGTATGATGGCTGTATTATCTTTTCGAGTTCTGCTTTTATTTTTTCCGAATTACAATCGTCCTGAATAAGCTCTGTAACTACTTCTTTATTCATAATTAAATTAACTAACGAAATGTACTTTAGTGTAATAATTCGTTTGGCAATTTGGTACGAAGCCCAACTTCCTTTATACAAAACTACTTCGGGGACTTTAAACAAAGCTGTTTCGAGCGTTGCTGTGCCAGAGGTTACCAGTGCTGCCTGAGAAATACTTAGCAAATCATAGGTTTTGTTAGCTATAAAATGTACCTGATTGTTTGTTAAAAATTGCTTATAAAACGAATATTCCTGACTTGGCGCACCAGCAATGACAAACTGATGATTAGGAAAATCTTTTACGACAGACAACATTTTAGACAACATTTTTTCAATCTCTTGTTTTCTGCTTCCTGGCAAAAGAGCAATAATAGGTCTTCCGTCTAGGTTATTGTCTTTTTTAAATTGTGCTGCATTGGTTTTCTGACGATTATTTATAGCATCTATTAGCGGATGACCAACGAATTCGACCGAAAAATGATGCTTCTTTTCGTAAAAATCTTTTTCAAACGGGAGGATAACATACATTTTGTCTACATCATTTTTAATGGCTTTAATTCGGTTTTCTTTCCAAGCCCAAATTTGTGGCGAAATATAATAATGATTGCGTATTCCTAATTTTTTAGACCATTTTGCAATGCGCATATTAAACCCTGGATAATCTATAAAAATGATTGCATGGGGTTTAAAACTTATAATATCCGCTTTACAAATCTTAATATTATTTAAAATGGTTTTCAAATTTAAAACCACTTCTAGGAAACCCATAAACGACAAATCGCGATAATGTTTTACTAAAGTTCCGCCTGTTTGCTGCATGAGATCGCCACCCCAAAAACGAATATCTGCCTGAGAATCTTCTTTATAAATGCCTTTCATGAGATTCGAACCGTGCAAATCGCCCGATGCTTCTCCTGCAATAATGTAATATTTCATTTTCTGTTAATTTTTTAAACAAACATTGTAAATACCGCCAAAAGTATTGTTGCTAGTACAACCCCACGGGCCATGAGTTCTTTATTTATTTTTAACAATATGAAAAAAGCCACTAAGTTTAGGATAGCCCCCAATGTGATTACTTTTCCTAAAAAACCTTGGTTTTTCATACCTATAATACCTTCAGAAAAGCTATACTCTGTACAAAAAGTAAAGAAAAAATAGGTTCCTAAAAAAGTAGCAACAAATCCTATTAAAGCACCTATAAATAAATCTGTTTTGTTCATACTCTTATTTATTTAAATCCCAATTATTTAATGCCTGAATCGCATGATGTGCCGTCATATCGAACTGAACTGGCACTACTGAAATGTAGCCGTTTTGCAAAGCCCACTCATCTGTATCTTCTCCTTTATCGTGGTTTACAAATTCGCCCGTGAGCCAGTAATAATCTTTGCCTTGTGGCGTTTTTCGCTTGTCGAATTTTTCCTCCCACATGGCTTTTGCTTGTCGGCAAATTTTTATACCTTTTAAATCTTCTTCTTTTCGCTTGGGAAAATTTACATTTAAAACCACACTATCAGGCAATCCTTTTTGCAATACTTCGAGTGCTATTTTTTTTATGTAAGGTTTAAAAGTTTCAAAATCGGCATTCCAATCATAATCTAATAATGAAAAACCAATGGCAGGAATTCCTTCGATACCAGCTTCTACAGCAGCACTCATTGTACCTGAATAAATAACGTTTATCGAAGAGTTCGATCCGTGATTTACACCAGAAACGCATAAGTCTGGTTTTTGTTTCAAAATTTCATTTACAGCCAATTTTACGCAATCTACAGGAGTTCCTGAGCAACTATACTCGGTTACAGCTGCATTTTCAGCAGAAATTTTATTCAAATGCAAGGTGCTATTTATAGTTATGGCGTGCCCCATGGCACTTTGCGGACTATCGGGCGCAACAACAATAACAGTCCCTATTTCTTGCATAACAGCTATAAGTGAGCGGATCCCTGGCGCCGAAATACCGTCGTCGTTTGTAACTAATATTAATGGTTTGCTCATTTTAATTTATATAAAAGGTAAATTTAACACAAAAAAGTGAGGCTAAATTAAGCATTTTTACTGGCAAGTAACTAATTTTACATCTTTAACAAAAAATTATAGCTTAATTAGCATTATGGCATAGTTTTTTATGTACTTTAGTTAAATATTTATGAATGCAATTATGAACTTTATGAAAAGGAATTATAAAATAATTTTAGCCGTTCTTGCTATCTCTGCCGCCTTGTGCAGTTTTATGTCAAAGAAAGAAAAAGACCCAGAAAAAGACAAAACACTTTTGGATCTAATAACCTTTGTTATAGAAAAAGCACATTATAATCCTATGGCTATAGACGATAATTTTTCTAAAGGAGTTTATAAAGATTATCTTGATGCGTTAGATCCTTCAAAAAGATTTTTTGTACAAGCAGATATAGATGAATTTAAAACTTATGAATCACAAATAGATGACATGATTCATAATCGCGACCTAACTTTTTTTAAACTAACCTATGAGCGTTTGCAAAAACGCATGCGAGAGGTCGAAGTAGTTTACAAATCGCTAAACGAAAAACCATACGATTTTACAATAGATGAGACTATTAATTTAGATTCAGATAAAAATGCTTTTGCGAAAAACTATTCCGAATTAAAAAACAGATGGCGTTTACAAATGAAGCTTTCTATATTGGCCACCGTAGTAGAAAAAGAAAAACAAGAAACCGCTAAAAAAGAAAAAGACCCGAAATATGTTGTAAAAACCTTTTCACAATTAGAAAAAGAAGCAAGAGAAACAACAATAAAAACACTAAAAGATTATTTCGATTTTATCAAAGAATCTAACGAAAACGACTGGTTTGTGGCTTATGTAAACGCCATCGTTACACAGTTTGACCCGCACACCTACTATTTCGCACCAGACGAAAAAGAAAAATTTGACGTGAGTATGAGCGGAAAATTAGAAGGTATTGGCGCAAGGCTTCAAAAAACAAATGACTTTACAGAAATTTCAGAATTAATCTCTGGCGGACCAGCCTGGAGAGGAAAAGAACTAGAACCAGGAGATTTAGTCCTTAAAGTCGCACAAGGCAGTAATGAGCCAGTAGATGTTACCGGAATGAGGCTAGACGAAGTGGTAAAAAAAATAAAAGGCCCTAAAGGAACCGAAGTAAGACTTACCGTAAAAAAAGTAGACGGATCGATAGTTGTTATACCCATTATAAGAGATATTGTAGAAATTGAAGAAACCTATGCAAAATCTAGCATTGTCGAGAAAAATGGCGTAAAATACGGCGTGATTTATTTGCCTAAATTTTATATCGATTTCGAAAACAATGACAACCGCGATGCCGCAAAAGATGTTGCCATCGAAATCGAGAAACTTAAAAAAGACGGCGTTGAAGGTATTGTAATGGATTTACGTGACAACGGAGGAGGTTCGCTAAAAACTGTCGTAGATATTACAGGACTATTTATTGATGAAGGACCCGTAGTACAAATAAAATCAGCTAAAGGAAAAAAAGAAGTACTCTCTGATCATGACCCAAAAATACAATGGGACGGACCACTTGTGGTTATGATAAATAATTTTTCGGCTTCGGCATCAGAAATCTTTGCCGCAGCAATACAAGATTACAAAAGAGGTGTCATCATAGGAAGCAAACAATCTTACGGCAAAGGAACGGTTCAAAACGTAATCGATTTAAACCAGTTTGTTGCAAATAATGCCATGGGCGACTTTGGAGCATTAAAAACGACTACTCAAAAATTTTACAGAATAAATGGTGGGTCAACACAAATGGAAGGTGTCTCTAGCGATATCACCATGCCAGACCGCTACTCTTATATAAAAATAGGAGAACGTGATGTGAAAAACGCAATGCCTTGGGATAAAATTGATGAAGCTTCTTTTGAAGCCTTAAAATCTGTAAATAATTTCGAAACAGTAGTTGCCGATAGTCAAAAAAGAATATTAGAAAATGCACAGTTTAAACTAATAGATGAAAATGCAAAATGGATTAATGACAGAAAAGAAGACAATGTTATTAGTCTAAACCTTACTAAATTTAAGGCTGAGCAAACATCAATAGAAGAAGGAACTAAAAAATTTAAAGCAATTTCAAAATTTCAAAATTCGCTCAAATTTACTTCGCTCCCACAAGAAACAGAACTAATCAAAAAAGACTCATTATTGGGGCAAAAAAGAAAAGATTGGCACGAGAGCTTATCTAAAGACGCTTATGTTGAAGAAGCTATAAATGTGCTTAGCGATATAAAAAAACCTGCCCTTGCTAGCAAAGACAAAGTTTTGAATATAAAAAACAGAAAAGATAAATTAGTAAAATCTTAATATAATATAACTCATAAAACAAAATGCCTCAGAAATTTCTGAGGCATTTTGTTTTATGAATATTTTTTTACCCCAATGCTGTTAAAATTTAAATAAAATATTTTATTATCTTAGTATAATGAAAATATTAAAATTTCCTATTGTCAGAATTTGCCTATGGTTTATTTTAGGCATTATAACAACTTATTATTACCCAATGAGTGTCAAATGTGCTTTTAGCGCACTAGGCATTTCTGTGTGCGTGTTTAGCTATTTTCTGGTTCAATCATATCGTAAATTCGAACAAAGAAAGGCTTTTTCAGTTTCATTATACCTTCTTTTTTTCGTTATAGGAATTACAACAACAATAATTCATAACGATACTTTCGAGGAAAACCATTATACTAATAACCTCAAAAATTTCGAGTCAAATCATAGTATACAGGTTACTATTATTGAAAAACTAAAGAATACCAGCAATAATGATAGATATATTGCCCAAATAACTCAAATTGACAACAAAACAAGTTCTGGAAAAATTTTATTGAATTTAAAAAATAATCCAATTACAAAAGACTTTGTTATAGGAACAAGACTTAAAATCGAAGAACAATTGGTTCGGAATTTTAAACCAAATAATCCAGACCAGTTTAATTACGGAAAATATCTTGAAACAAAAGGGATTTATGCACAAGTATTTGCAGAAACTTCGCAGCTAAAAGTTAGCACCATAATAGATAAAAGCATCTGGTATTATACCGAAAATTTTAGAAAAAAAATTATTCTAAATTTAGAAAAAAGCGGGTTCAAGAAGGAAGAATTGGCAGTAATATCTGCGCTAATTCTGGGACAACAGCAAGACATATCGCCAGAAGTGTTGCGTGATTATCAGTATGCTGGCGCAGTTCATATCCTTTCGGTTTCAGGCTTGCACGTTGGGTTTATACTTATGTTTGTTACTTTTATACTAAAACCATTACCTAAAAACAATTACGGAAATTTTTTTAGGTTAGTAGTAATTCTAAGCTCCTTGTGGTTGTTTGCTCTAATTGCAGGATTGGCACCTTCGGTGGTTAGATCGGCTGCTATGTTTAGTTTTGTAGCCATAGGTATTTTTCTAAATCGAAAAACAAATGTTTTTCATACCATGCTAGTTTCGTTGTTTTTAATCCTACTCGTAGCGCCTCTGTTTTTATTCGATATTGGGTTTCAGCTAAGTTATATTGCTTTGTTTTTTATTCTTTGGCTACAGCCAATGCTTAAAATGCTTTGGAAACCTAAGTCGGAATTAGTTGCTTATTTTTGGGATATTATTACTGTTTCTTTTGCGGCACAAATTGGCGCAATGCCACTTAGTATTTATTATTTTCATCAGTTTCCAGGGTTGTTTTTTGTAACAAATCTGGTCTTAATTCCTTGCCTTATGGTAATTATGGCAATAGGTGTTTTACTCATGATATTAGCTTATTTTGACTTTGTTCCTGTTTTGCTTTCTAAAACAGTTGCGTTAAGTATTACTTTTACTAACACTTATATCAACTGGATTGCTTCTATAGAAACTTTTGTTATCAAGAATATTCCCCTCAATTTTTGGCTGCTTATTGCCTCTTATCTTGTTATTTTTAGTTGTATAATTTGGTTTAAAAAACCCAACTTTACAAAAATTATTTTGGCTTTGGGCAGCATTTTAATCCTCCAGATTTTGTTTGTTACTACAAATTGGCAATCAGAAATTAAAAAGGAATTAATTGTTTTTAATGCACGAAAAAGCACAATCATTGGTAAGAGAATAGGCAAAAAAATTATGCTTTATACAAACAACGGTTTAACAGAAAATGGTTTCGAGAAGAAAATGATTCAAACTTATGCAACGGCAAATTTTTGCGGAATAAGCAATTGTAAACCCATTACAAATACCCTTTATTTTAATAAAAATAAGATTTTAATTATAGACAAATCGAACATTTATAAAAAGACTATGAATGCAGATATTATAATTTTAAGAGAGTCGCCAAAAATAAATTTAGAACGACTACTATCTTCCATAAAACCTAAAATTATTATTGCCGATGCTTCTAATTACAAAAGTTATGTTACAAATTGGAAGCAAACTTGTGCCAAAGAAAAAATCCCTTTTCATAGTACTTACGAAAAGGGATTTTATAAATTATAATTTTATTTTTTTGGCTTTAGCCGTTTTGCGGCTGATTCTTTTTTAGAATCATGAACAAATTTTGCAATAATTTGATCTGCTCCAGAAAGCCAAGCACCTGGTCCGCCAGCAACATATCCTGTGCTTCCCAATTGTTCGAAATTTATTTTTCCTGATTTATTGGTACCTTTAGCAAACCAAACTGTTGGAAACCCTTGAACAGCAAAAGCTTGTTGCAATTGATTGTTTTGGTCTTTCAATTCGGTTGTTTGCTCTGTTCGTCTAGGGAAATCTAATTCGACTAAAACTACTTTTTCTTTGGCCCAGGCTTCAAATTCTGGAGTTTTAAAAACTTCTTTTTGCAAACGAATACACCAACCACACCAATCGCTACCCGTAAAAAACAAGAATAAAGGTTTGTCTTCTTTTTTAGCAAGATCGATCGCTTCTTTAACATTGGTATGCCAAACTAAATCTTCTTTAGTGCTTTTTTTTGTTATTGCTGTCGTTGCTGTGTTCTGATTATATTTAAAGCTAGAGAACAACAGTACCGCCGCAACTGGTACTAAAAAAAGTAAATATTTAAATTTATTCATTGTACTTGTTTTTTAAATTATTGTTTGTAAATGTAAAAAAGAAATTATAACAAAAATAATTATCTTAAAATTTTTAACAATTCCTCATTCGTTTTATAACCTACTATTCGTTGTTGCGTATCACCATTCTTATCGATGATGTATATAGAGGGATAACCCTGAACTTTTAAGAAAGTAGTTAATTCGTGGGCGCTATTCCTACCTTTTCTATTGGGATCAAACCCTGGATTAGAAAAATTACTTCCTTTGAAGATAACGGCCGAATTCCCTTCGGCATTAAACTTTACGGCATAATAATTTTTATTAATGTAATCGATTACCTCTGCATCTTGAAAAGTTTCTTTATCAAGCATTTTACATGGCGCATACCAATCTGTATAAACATTCATAAAAATTGTTTTTGGATTTTTCTTTTGTTTAGCCAATGCCTCATCGAGAGTAACCCATCTTATCTCTTGCGCTTGAACAGAAATTGCTCCTATAAGTAAGAAAAAAGCTAAGAGTATTTTTTTCATCATTCGTTTTTCCTTTTACCAATCAAAAACAATGCCGAACTTCTAAAACTAATTTACTTCTTGCATTAATTTTTTTATCAGCGGCGATACCACGATTAAAACAACTCCTGCAATTAGTGCATAAATGGCAAGTTGATGGTATCCTTCGGTATATGATTGTAGTTTTGTTACTAATGTTGTGCCTGAATTAGATTTCGAAATTTCGGCACCTAACTTTCCCGCCGCTAATTGCCCGAAAGCTGATGCTAAAAACCATAATCCCATCATCATCCCGAATAATCTTTTTGGAGATAACTTTGTAATGATAGACATGCCTATTGGACCAAGACATAGTTCGCCAATTGTAGTTACTAGATAACCAAAAGTAAATATGTTTAATGATGTTACACCTTTGGCATTTGCAAAAAACTTGGTATAATAAAACACGAAAAATGAAGCGGAAAGAAATAAAAATCCTATTCCAAACTTAATTAAGGTATTGGGTTCTATTTTTCTTTTTGCCATCCAGAGCCATAATAACCCAATCATTGGACTAAAAATAACTACAAATAATGTGTTTGAAGAATTGTTTACAATATTTGGATCTATATGAAAAAACAACAAACTATCATTCAGATTGTCTTTTGCAAAAAGCGATAATGAACCGCCACTTTGCTCATAAATAGTGTTGAATAGAAAATAGAAAAATATAAATATGAATGCTGCAAATAATTTTTTTTGAAGTTTTATATCTTTCAGATTTAAAAGTTCATAGATAAAATATGCTAATGCGATAATTCCTATTGTGTACATGAAATAATCTGTATATTTAGTGTTTTTTACCATTTTATGAATAAATGGGATTGTAAGAATCGAACCCACATATACTGCAATTTCACGAATTTGTCTTGTCTTTGGCGCTAAATTAATTAAAGGAGAGTCCCCTATTGGCCCAAGATATTTTTTAGTAAACAAAAAGGTTACCAACCCTAAAACCATTACGATTGCTGCGGCTAGAAAACACAAACTCCAAGATTGATATTTTCCTAAATAAATACACAAAGCACCACCTAAGAGTCCTCCAATATTTATTCCTGCATAAAACATTCCGAATCCTGCGTCACGACGATTGTCGTTTTCATGATACAATTCTCCAACCATCGATGATATATTAGGCTTAAAAAAACCTGTCCCAATGATTGAAAATGCTATACCATAATAAAATAAATGCTGTGGTGAAAATGCAATTAATAAATTTCCTATAATCATTACAATCCCTCCAAAAAACAAGGATTTTTTAAATCCTAAAATTTTATCAGCAAAAATTCCTCCTATAAACGTAAAAGCATAAACAAATGCCTGAATTGCACCATATTGCAAGTTTGCTGCTCCATCTTTCAGCAAAAGCTGATCGACCATAAAAAATGTTAAAACACCTCGCATTCCGTAAAAACAAAAACGTTCCCACATTTCTACAATAAACAAATACCAAAGTTGCTTGGGGTATTTGCCTTCAAAATTTTGAATTTGATCTAATGTTAAGTCTTGACTCATGGTTTTTGATTTTAAAAAAACAAACCTACAAGATTTCTTGTAGGTTTGAAACATATTATTACTATTTTTTGAATGATTAACGAACGCCGTGCATCATTTTTTTCAAAACAGGTGTTAGCGCAAACAATATTAATGACGCTAATCCTGTTAAAACAACAAATACCATAAAGAATTCGAAAAGATTATGAATTTCAAAACCAGCAAAAATAGGGTTGTGATCGCTAATTTGGTTGGTCGCTAATAATTTTAATTGTTCGGCAGTTGGCACAATTTTTTTATCTAAAACAGCTTGCAAATCGATTCCAAGCTCTTTTGCTTTATTAAATTTATCTCCTGTTGCTGGCATAATAGAACCTAAAGTTCCTGCTAAAGCGTAACCTGAGGCATTCGATAAAAAGAAAACTCCGTATAATAACGAGGAAAAACGTTTTGGCGATAATTTACCAACTAAAGATAATCCAATAGGTGACAAGCATAATTCAGCACAGGTTTGAATTAAATACAATAAGATTAACCATTTAATAGCTAACAAACCGCTGTTTCCTAAATCTTTTACATTGTGAGCAATTATAAAATAACTCAAAGCAATTAATGCCAATCCGAAAGCTTGTTTCATTGGAGAAATTGGTTCTCTATCTTTACTTCTTAAGTAATCCCAAAGCATACTAAATGGAACTGCAAATGCAACAACAAATAGACCATTAAATATTTGCACCATAGATGGAGGCATGTTATAACCAAAAAAGTTTCTATCACACTGATTGTCTGCAATAAAAGTTAATGATGAGCCTGCTTGTTCGAAAGCTGCCCAGAAAAATATTACAAAAAAGGCAACAATATAAATCACTAAAATTCTATCTCTTTCTACTTTAGTTAAAGAAGAGTCTGAAATAATTAGCCCCGCCAAGGTAATACCACTTGCATAAATTAAAGAATAAATAGGGTTTTGGCCAAATACAAAATAAAACAAAAGACCCAAACCACAAAATGCAACTAATGCACTAATTAATGCTGTTTGTGAGAAAACTGCTTTTTGAGATTCTCCTTCTTCATAATGAGAATCATCGTTATCTTTTGGCAATCCGCCTAATGGTTTTCCTTCTGGAGTGACTACATATTTATTTTTTAGAAAATAAAAAATAATCGTTCCTATTAACATAGCAATTGAAGCGGCCAAGAACCCCCATTTGAAAGCATGAATATCTCTAATTCCTCCTGCGTCTTTAACATCTCCAACAATAGGGCAAATTAGCTGTCCTAAGAAAGCACCTAAGTTTATTCCCATATAAAAAATAGTAAACGCCGTGTCTAACTTACTTTTCTCTTGTTTAGGATATAAACTTCCCACCATACTAGAAATATTTGGTTTAAAAAATCCGTTACCGAAAATAATAATACCTAATGCTGACCACATGAATGTGGTTGCTAGAGAAATATTTGAGCTAAAAACACTTGCGCTAAAAAACAACAAAAACTGTCCTACCGCCATCATTAAACCACCTAGCATGATACAATTTCTATTTCCGAAGAAACGGTCTGAAATAAATCCACCCAACATTGGCGTTAAATAACAAAGTCCCAAAAACCCACCATATATTAATGATGCGTCTTCTTCTCTCATCATCAATGAATTTACAAGAAACAAAGTTAAAATTGCTCTCATTCCGTAAAAATTGAACCTCTCCCACATTTCTGTTCCGAATAATACCCAAAGCCCCTTTGGATGTCCTTTCTGCGCTACTACTTCACTCATATCAATTTGTTTTAGTTTGGTGTTTATTATAATTTTTCTTTAATAAAATTAGTCATTTTAGTGTACAATTGTAATCTTGTTTTTCCGCCATAAATACTATGATTTTTATCTGGATATATTGCCCAATCGAACTGTTTGTTGGCTTGTATTAATGCTTCAATCATTTTCATTGAGTTTTGTACATGCACATTATCGTCTGCAGTCCCGTGTATTAGAAGAAAATTTCCTTTTAGCTTATTTACATGATTAATAGGCGAATTATTATCGTAACCACTTGCGTTTTCTTGTGGTGTTTGCATGTATCTTTCGGTATAAATACTATCATAATATCGCCAAGAAGTTACTGGAGCAACAGCAATGGCGGTTTTAAATATATCTGCGCCTTGAAAAATACAATTAGATGCCATAAAACCCCCAAAACTCCAGCCAAAGATACCAATTCTTGTTTTATCTACATAAGTGTAAGTTCCAAAAACTTTTGCGGCATCAATCTGATCTTCTACCTCAAATTTTCCTAATTCTTTTTGTGTGCATTTTTTAAAATCGGCTCCTTTAAAACCTGTTCCTCGACCGTCTACACAAGCTACTATATAGCCTTGTTGCGCTAGCATCATAAACCAATAATCGTCAGCGCCGTTCCAATCGTTGTTTACTTGTTGCGATCCTGGCCCTGAATATTGATACATAAATACTGGGTGTTTTTTGTTTGCATCAAAACCTGTAGGCTTAATCATCCAAGCATTTAGTTTATTTCCTTTTGCCGTTGTTAGTTCGAAAAACTCTTTGGCTGGCAAATTGTAAGAAGACAATTTAGTTTCTAAAGCTTCGTTAGACACAATCGTTTTTATAGAATTTCCTGTTTTAGATTCGTTTAAAGTGTATTTTGGGGTGTTTTTTGCACTCGAATACGAATTGATAAAATATTGAAAGTTTGGGCTAAAAGTCGCCGCATTTGTTCCTGTAGCAGAAGTTAAACGCGTTTTTCCGCTTCCGTTTAATTTAATACTATATACATCACGATTTATCGAACCGTTTTCTACCGATTGATAGTAAATTGTTCCCGTTTTTTCGTCGAAACCATAATAATTAGTAATATCCCAATTTCCTTTTGTAATTTGGTTTTTCAGTTTTCCGGTTTTGTCGTATAAATAAATATGATTGAAGCCGTCTTTCTCTGAAGTCCAAATAAAGCTATTGTCTTTTAGGAAGGTTAAATTATCTGTAACATCTATATAAGCCTTGTCTTTTTCATTAAGAACTATTCTTTTTGCACCCGTATTGCCATCTATAAATAACAAATCTAGGGTGCTCTGGTGGCGGTTTAAAACCTGTGCTGACAATGTGTTTGCTTCGTTTGTCCAGTTTAAACGAGCAATATAAAAATCGTTATAATTTCCTAAATCTACTTTCTTAACGTTTGCTGTTTTTATGTCATATATATGTAACGAAACGTCAGAATTTTTTTCTCCAGCTTTAGGATATTTAAACACATCTGTAACAGGATATAAGTCCTTACCATATATATTCATCGAAAATTCTGGAACTTGACTTTCGTCGAAACGAATAAAAGCAATTTTATCTGAAGTAGCATTCCAATCGAAAGCCCTCACAAAGGCAAATTCTTCTTCGTAAACCCAATCTGTAACTCCATTAATAATGGCGTTTTTCTTACCATCGGTAGTAATTTGTGTCGTTTTTTTAGACGCTAACTCATACACATATAAATTGTTTTCTTTGGCAAAAGCAATTTTAGAACCATCGGGCGAAAAAGTAGGTTCTTGTATTTTATCATCGGCAATTTTTGTTAATGATTTATTAACCATATCATAGATATAAAAATTTGCCAAAAAGGAATGTCTAAAAATTTGATTTGTATTATTAGCAATCAAAATTTTCTTTTCGTCGCTACTAAAAGTATAACTATCTATCCCTTGCAAATCTGAAAAATCTTTAGAATTTATTAAGGTAGAAACTTTGTTTAAAGTAGCAAAGTCATATAAATCGATTGCGCTCGAATTTTTGTCCGAATTTAAAACCGTATATTGATTTGTGTTTTTCAGAGCTGCAAGCTCCGTCATTCCTTTGGTTCGGAAGGCTCCGCCCCAAATTTCTTCTAAAGTAATTTTTTGCTGTGCAATTGCTGATAATGAAGCAAATAAGAATAAAATAAATGTTCTCTGTACTGTTTTCATGTTAAATAATTATAAACGATGCCAATTTTAGTGAAAATTTTGGACATAATCGCAATTATGAGTGTTAATTTCTGTTTTACAAAATAACAAACAAGTGCTAAATTCTGATTTTATATCGTTTTTTTTGCTAATTTTGAATATTATATACTTAATTATTGAAACCATCAAAATCGAATATAAAAGAAAAATTAATCGAATTTTTGAATGCTTTTTCTAAGAACGAATTGCATATTATTGAAGAATTAAATGCTTTTTTAGAAAAAACATTTTCTAAATATGAAGACTTATTTTACAAAATAGTTTCTAATTTATTGAATTACCAAGTTGTTTATGTTTCCGAAGATAAACCACAAGTTTTAAGAAAATTTAAAAAGGACTTGCTAAAAATTTGAAATTCCCTTTTAAGTATAAAAAGTTAATCTATTTTGATAATATATTATTAGAGATTATATTTTTAAAGCTCATACGATTGTTTATTTCGCTAATGAGCCTAAAAAATACAGTAGAAGTTTTCGAATTTATTAAAAACATCGAATCATTATAGATTCGCTTACCAAAAAAACATTAAGCTACAATGCCAAAATTGACTACCGGATTCTCTAAACTATCTAAAGAAGAAAAAATAAATTGGATAGCATCTACTCATTTCTCTAATGCTGAAGAAGCAACCCAAACCATCAAAAAGTATTGGAATTCTGATTTAGAACTACAAAAACTTCATGATGAATTTATCGAAAATACCATTACAAATTTTTATTTACCCCTTGGTGTGGCGCCAAATTTTCTGATTAATGGCAAAAACCATACGATTCCGTTTGCAATAGAAGAAAGCTCGGTGGTTGCTGCGGCTTCAAAAGCGGCAAAATATTGGGGAACCCGTGGCGGATTTAAAACCACAGTCCTTAATTCCGAAAAAATAGGACAAGTTCATTTTATTTTTAAAGGAGATTCGAGAAATTTAATTACCTTTTTCAATCAAATAAAATCGAAACTATTTGCCCATACAGAAAGCATTACTACAAATATGCAAAAACGTGGCGGTGGCATTCTCGATATCGAATTGCGTGATAAAACTTCCGATTTAGAAAATTATTACCAACTGCACGCTACTTTCGAAACCAAAGATTCGATGGGCGCTAACTTCATCAATTCTTGTTTAGAGCAATTTGCCAAAACACTAAAAGAAGAAGCTTTACAATCTGAAATTTTATCAGAAACGGAGAAAAATATCGAAGTTGTTATGAGTATTCTCTCGAATTATGTACCCAATTGCATCGTTCGTGCCGAGGTTTCTTGCCCAGTTTCTGACTTATCCGAAAAAAATATAGAAAACCCACAAGAGTTTGCCCAAAAGTTTATTAGAGCCGTAAAAATTGCCGAAATAGAACCTTTTAGAGCCGTGACACACAACAAAGGCATCATGAACGGAATAGACGCAGTGGTTCTGGCAACAGGAAATGATTTTCGTGCTGTCGAAGCAGGAATTCATGCTTATGCCGCTAGAAATGGGCAATATTCTAGCTTATCGCACGCCAAAATAGAAAATGATATTTTTACTTTTTGGCTAGAAATTCCCTTGGCATTAGGAACCGTTGGCGGATTAACCTCATTGCACCCGTTAGTAAAAATGTCGTTAGAAATGCTCGAAAAACCATCGGCGCAGGAGCTCATGCAAATTGTTGCCGTGGCTGGACTGGCGCAAAATTTTGCTGCTTTACGGAGTTTAACCACTACTGGAATTCAGCAAGGACACATGAAAATGCATCTAAATAACATCATCAATCAGTTTGAAGCTACCCAAAACGAGAGGGTTTTAATAAAAAATCATTTTACAGAGAATACCGTTTCACATTCGGCGGTTGTCGCTTTTATTGAAAGTTTAAGAAAATAATCTTTTGAAAAAAACATTTTACAGTAACGGAAAACTACTCATTACAGGCGAATATGTCGTTTTAGACGGCGCAGTTGCTTTGGCTTTGCCTACAAAAATGGGGCAAAACTTAATTATAGAAAATGGTTTTGATAAAAAAATTGTATGGAAAAGTTATGATTTTGATGGTAGTATTTGGTTTGATGATACCATTTTATTTTCCGATATTAGAAGCAAAAAATACTTTGAAAACAATATTACAAAAACAACCTTAGTCGAAATTCTATACGAATCTTTCCTTTTAAATAGTGATTTTATTAATCATTCCGATGGTTATATTGTTTCTACAAACCTTACTTTTCCTAAATTTTGGGGTTTGGGCACCTCATCAACATTAATAAATAATATTGCCAGTTGGTTGCAAATTGATGCTTTTGTTTTGCTTAAAAATGCTTTTGGCGGAAGCGGTTACGATATTGCTTGTGCGCAAAATGATTTGGCCATTTTGTATCGATTGGAAAAGGAAAAACCAATTATAAAAACTATCAATTTTAATCCAACCTTCAAAGAAAATATTTACTTCGTTTACCTTAATAAAAAACAAAACAGCAAAAATGCTATCGCAAATTACCGTAAGAAACAAGGCGATTTTGCAAATTCAATTGCAATAATAAACGAAATTACAAAAGCCATTATAAACACAACCGAACTAGAAGAGTTTGCCAAACAAATAGAAAAGCACGAAGTTCTTATGAGCAAAATTCTAGAAATGCAAACTATAAAAGAAGTTTTATTTCCAGATTTTGATGGAGCTATAACAAGTCTTGGGGCTTGGGGTGGCGATTTTGTAATGGCCATTTCTAAAAATAATCCTATCGATTATTTTAGCACTAAAGGCTATGATGTTGTTCTTTTGTATGATGAGATGATACTATAACAAACCCATCCCTTTTTATTATTAAATTTACTGAAATAACAAATACACGGTTTGCTATTGTGAGGCATGAGAAATACTATTAAGTGATTTAGATTATGATATTCTTCGTTCCTTGTAATTACAATATATGTGCGAAATATTAGCGCTTTTTTTTAGAACTAAAACGGTATTCTTTTTTTATTATTCTCTTTGTAGCCATGGTATAAATTGTGCTACGGGTCATTTATAATATCGTTGTAAGGGTATTTTAGGGCTAAATTGAGTTCTGTTTTTCGGATTACCAAATCATTTATAGTTTCTCTTGCGGCAATAATTATTTAGACAATCCGCTACACATACTATTTTACTATTTGAACCACGAATTACTCTAATTAATACCAATTTAGCTTTAAAAATACTGGAATATTTATTGAGGATGTTGTCATTCCGAGGAACGAGGAATCTCATAATTTGAATAACTTGATGAGATTCCTCGTT
>NZ_MUHE01000028.1:24250-27817 GCF_002217405.1 Flavobacterium psychrophilum DSM 3660 = ATCC 49418
TAAATTTAAACTTTAAATGGTATAAGACTAATTTTTTAAGCTCATAAATAGAAATTCGTGTAGCTTGTGGTATTTCTCAAACACTTGGTATCTGTTAGTAGCGTCCTATAATTATTTGTACGATATTTCGTAATGTTTTTTTATTCGTTTTTGTAAATAATATTGATTCTTTTAATATATTAAATTGATCATAATCAATGTTTTCAATTATTTTATTTTCTGAATTTACTACTCCATATTTGTTGTTTTTCTTTACGATAAATTCGTATGAATCATAAATATTCTCTATTAATTGATATTTACAAGGAATAACTATGATGTTTTTATAATTAATAACTCCAAATTTTCCTTTTAATTTAAATATTTGGTTTGCATTTTTCAGGAATTCTTGTTCATACTTAAATTTCACAAACGCATCTAAAAACACTTCTTTTTCGCTAAATTTTTCGTCTTCTAAATTAATCAAGATTTGTTTGTTTTTTTAGTGGCAAAAATTTTATTTTCATAATTGTTATAAAATTTATATTCTTCCTTTAGAACCATTACACCATTTTCTAATAACAAACCACTTTTATCTTCAGCATTCTGAACTATATAATACTTATCAAATAATGTGATTATATTTTTATACCGTAATGGAATTATGTCGTTTACAATATACGGATTAATTACACCATACAAATTGTCTTTTTGCATAATAAAATTATCGCCAACTTTGTAGTCCCTAAGAACAAATGAGGTTGTAAAATAACTGAAGTAGATTTTATCATAATCAAAAGGTTTAATAATTGAATCCGTTAATGAAATAAAACCTTTTTGTTATTAATTTTAGCTATAAAAAACGACTTTACTTGTTCTATTTCATTATATTTAGATTTAATAATCAGTTCGCCTTTTAAATTTATTACTCCTTTTTTAGCGTTTAAATTATTTTTTACTAAATATATATCATCATTTAAAACTTTTTCGAAACTAAAATCCTTAAGAGTTTTTAAAATAATATTTCCTGTATTATCTATAATTGAAGTTAACTTGTTTTGAAAAGTAACAATTGCCTTATTATTAGTGAAATTTGAAATATCGGTAAATTGTAAATTACTTATCTGTTTTCATTGAAAATTATAAAGATCCTTTGTTCCTTTAATTTGTGCAATGATTAAATTATTGTTAAGTGAAATATTGTCAAATTTAGTTGGTAAAACAATATTGTTTAAAGTATCTAAAACACCATTTTTATTGTCTTTTATAACTCTTATTATAGCGTTATTAACGTAAAAAACATCATCATATATGATTGGAATTTTAATATTTCCTCTTAAATCGATAAAACCTATTTTAAATTTTTTGTTTATTTCATTTCCTACTTCGAATAAATTCTTAAGTCCTTTTTTGTTATAAATATATGCAAAACAGGTTTAATAACTACATTTCCTGCGCTGTTAATAACGCCCATTTTGTGGTTAAAAGTTCTAAAAACCGCATAGTTATTTTCGAAAGCATAAACATATTCATATTTACTGTTTTGTTTTAGTTTCTCTATTTCGATTTTCAACTTGTTTTGACCAATAGCTATGAAAGGAAAAATTAAAAAAAGAGTTTCAGTGTTTTCATTATTATGTTTGTTTTTTGCGGTTTTGAGAGATTACTACCGCCAATGTTTTGGGACTAAATTAAGTCCATTTTCTCCAACAGTTTTTGACCATTCTCCACTGTTTTTTTTTTTAATTTATTTTCGATTCTTGTCCGTTTTTCCAAAATATCTGCCAACCCAAAAACTGGTCTAATCCTTCACCTATTTTTTTAATATTTTATTATATGCAGCCGTATTATTTAGCAATTGTGTTGCTTTTTTTATTTCGGAATTGTTTTTAGTATAAAACAAATACAATCCTTCTTTATATTGGTTTCGTGTTATGATTTCGTCACGCAATAGGTTTAGTATTTCGGGTTTGTTTTTATCTACTTCTAGGTCTTCTGCTTTTTGCAACGAAGCTAATAAGGCGTCGTATTGCAGTTTTATGGCTGTGTCTATTTTTTCTTTTTTAGCTTCTTCGAGCATTTCTTTTAGTGCTATATCAGTTTTTGTATCGAAAGAAAAAGACTGAGATTTTAGGAATTTCTTGAATTCTATAAAATCTGCATCGGTAAGAACAGGTATTTTGGTGCCTAAATTTAAATTTTTAGTACAATACTGGGTTGCGAAGTTAAAAATCGCATCGTTTCTGGTTAAAACATCAATAATGGTATTGGTTTTGGCTTCTTCTAATTCTATATCTGGTAGGACACCGCCACCATCAAAAACGGGACGGCCTTTTCTGGTTTTAAAAGCATTGTAATTCTTGGCTTCGGTACGAATGGCTTTGCCGTTTGCATCTTTTTTAGTATAATCTAAAGCTTGAATACATCTGCCGGAAGGCGTATAATATCTAGAAATAGTCACTTTTAGTTGGGTTCCGTAAGTTAAATCGACATAACGCTGTACTAATCCTTTGCCAAAACTCCTCGAACCAATAATTACGGCTCGGTCTAAATCTTGCAAAGCGCCAGACACAATTTCGCTTGCCGAAGCACTATGACCATCTACTAATATGGCTAATGGTATGTCTAAATCGGTAGGATTTTTTGCTGTTTTATAGGTGTTGTTGTGCTTTGCAATGTGTGATTTTGTGGTTACAATGGTTTCGTTATTGGCTACAAATAAGTTACATACATTTACTGCTTCTGATAGTAATCCTCCTGGATTACCTCGCAAATCTAGAATGATTTGTGTGGCACCTTGTTCTTTTAGTTTTTCGAGTGCTTCTTTTGTTTCTGATGATGCTTTTGCATTAAATTTTTCTAAAACAATATAGCCTGTTTTGTCGTCTATTTTTCCAAAAAAGGGTACGGCTTTTATTTCTACTTCTTCTAAGATAAGTTGTGTGGTTTTTGTTTCGCCGTTTCGTTTGTATTTTAAATCGATTTTTGTGTTTTTTCCTCCTTTTAATAATTGTGTTGCATCGTCTTTGAAATCGATTAGATTTACATCGCCAATTTGAATTATTTCGTCGCCAGCTTTTAATCCAGCTTTGTCTGCTGGGTAATTTTTGTAGGGTTCGCGAACAATGAGTTTTCCTTCTTTTCTGGATAATATTGCCCCAATTCCTGTATATTCGCCTGTGTTGTTTATCTTGGCTTTTACAACATCTTGCTCGGTAAAATAGTTGGTGTACGGATCTAGTTGTGCCAACATGCTTTTTATTGCCTTATCCATTAATTCTCCTGGATTTGTCTGGTCAACATAGTTCATATTGAGATTTTTGAATAATGTGGTAAAGATTTCTATTTGCTTGGCAATTTCGAAAAAGTCTTCTCTGAAACTTGCTCCAATAAATAAAAAAGCACTTGCTATTACTGGGAATATGTATTTTTTCTTGAAAAGTGAAATCATTTTTTATATTTTGATATTGAGGACTAAATTACTAATACTTTTACAAATTAGTACTGTGTAACAAATTATTTAATATAGTAAAGTACGATAGTTTTTTTTACACCACAGATTTCAAGGATTTCTACAGATTATATAAA
>NZ_MUHE01000028.1:27856-63034 GCF_002217405.1 Flavobacterium psychrophilum DSM 3660 = ATCC 49418
TTTATATAATCTGTAGAAATTTATAAAAATATTTTAAATCCGCAGCAAAAATTAATTAAATACCGATAAATTTTTAATATTCTATTTTTCCAACGGATTTCATTACTCGTAAAGTTTTGTTTTTCCTTTTTTCTACATAAGCCGAAGAGTTGGTTGCTTTATATTTTCTAGGATTTGGTAAAATTGATGCGATTGAGGCTGCTTCGTATTTTGTTAAATTTTTAGCGCTTTTGTGAAACCAATGCTTGCTTGCGGCTTCCGCACCATATACCCCATCGCCCATTTCGATGCTGTTTAGGTACACTTCCATAATGCGTTCTTTGCCCCAAATAAGCTCTATCAAAACAGTAAAATAGGCTTCTAATCCTTTTCTGAGATAACTACGCCCTTGCCACAAGAAAATATTTTTTGCGGTTTGTTGCGATATTGTACTGCCGCCTTTTAGTTTTTTGCCTTTCAAATTGCCACTAAAGGCTTTACTCATTGCCGAAAAATCGAAGCCGTTGTGTTTTAAAAAAAGTCCGTCTTCGCTTGCAATAACTGCTTTTGGCAAATTAAGAGAAATATCTTCGAGAGGAACCCATTGGTGGCTGCAAACCATTTCTTTTCCTGCTTCGTGATGCTCGAAGGCTCGAAAAATCATGAGTGGTGTATAAAATATGGGGACAAATCTAAAAATGATTACCCAAAATACCGAAAGCCCTACAAACCATAAGATACATTTGAATATAAAACTTTTTATTTTGCTTCCAAAACTTCTGTTTCCTTTTTTAGGAGTTGGTTTTAATTTTGGTTTTACTACTTTTTTTGTTGCCATTATATTAAATCTGCTAGTTCTTGTCCTACTAAACTTCCTATTGCTACACCCATACCGCCCAACCGCACGCCACAATATACGTTTTCTGACAAGGCTTCTACGATTGGTCTTTTGCTATTACCTAATCCCATAATCCCAGACCAGCGATGGGCAATTTTGAAATTTGTATTGGGCAAAATTACGGTTTTTAGCATTTCTTCTAGTTTGTTTTGTATGATTTCTGTTTCACCAAATTGCGAAGTGTTTTCGTCTTCAAAATTAAGGTTTCTGCCTCCGCCAAAAAGAATGCGATCATTTATATTTCTAAAATAATAATAGCCTTTGTCTAAATGAAACGTGCCTTTTATATCTAAATTTGGTATAGGTGCTGTAATTAAAACCTGTGCTCTGGCTGGTTTTACTTGGTTTTTAGTTAATTTTTCTGCAAAACCATTGGTGGCAAAAAGCAGTTTTTTTGTATTAAAAGTAAAATCGTTTGCTTGAACCTGTACGTCTTTTTGATTGTCATGAAAGGTAGAAACAGTCTGGTTATTCAGAATTAAAATTCCGTTCGACTGTGCTTTTTTTAGTAAAGCTTGCATCATGTTTCCGGTATCTATTTGTGCTTCAAAGGGATTGAAAATAGTATATTCCTGTATGTTATTGAAACCAAATCTATCAATATTTTTCTCGAAAACTTCTGCTTTAAAAATTGGCTTTAAAATATTGTTAATGAATGGTAACTTTTGCAAACACTCATAATAAGTAGATTCGTCATTTTTTAGAAACAATTCATATCCGCCGAAAGGCTTAAAGTCTAGAGCTTCGTCGCCCAGATTTTTTCTGAGTAATTGCAAGCCTTGCCAACGTTTTTGCACGAGTTGAATAACTTCTTCTTCTGTATGTGATTTTAAATCGTCGATAATTTCCGACAAGCTTCCAAAACAAGCAAAACCTGCGTTTTTTGTACTGGCTCCCTCTGGCAGCATTCCTTTTTCTAGGATAAGAATTTTGCTTTCAGGAAATTTTTCACGCAATCGCAATGCGGTATGAAGCCCTACAATACCGCTACCTACAATGGTATAATCTACATTTGTAAACCAATTTTTGAGTTCCCAATAACTTAAATTCATCGTTTAAAACTTATTTCGATTGTTGTTCCTTTATTAAGTTCAGATTGTAATACTTTTATCCTTCCGTTGTGGTATTCTTCGACAATTCTTTTGGTTAATGACAACCCCAATCCCCAGCCTCTTTTTTTGGTTGTAAAACCAGGTTCGAAGATGGTTTTAAATTGATTTTTAGGAATTCCTTTGCCAGAATCGGTTATTTTTATTTTAGTAGTTTTCCAATCGTCTTCAATAATTATGGCAATAGAACCTCGTCCTTTCATGGCATCTATGGCATTTTTTACTAAATTTTCTATTGTCCAGCTGTGCAAGATTGGATTTATCGAAATTGGTATTTTATGTTCGGGTGCTTTAAAGGTAAAAATAACTTGTTTAGAAAACCGAGATTGCAAATATTCGTAAGATTTTTGGGTTTCTTCAACCAAATCTGTTTGCTCTAAAACAGGTTCAGAGCCAATTTTCGAAAATCTATCGGTAATGTTTAATAATCGGTGAATATCTTTTTCTATTTCTTCGACCATGGTTTCATCTACATTATCGGATTTCATAATTTCGACCCAACCAATGAGAGAGGACAATGGCGTCCCTATTTGATGTGCTGTTTCCTTTGCCATTCCTGCCCAAAGCTTGTTTTGTCCAGATATTTTATTGGTTTTATAATAATTGTAAACGAGTGCTCCAAATAAAAAAATAATTAGCAATAAGGCAATAGGATAATATTTTAATTTGTTTAATAACGGCGAATTTGTATAGTACAAATAATGAAATTTTCCTTTTACATATTCCATTTCAACCCGTTTGTTGGCGTTTTTAAAATTTAGTAAAAGTGCTTTTGCTTTTATCGAATCTTTAATAATTCTTTCATCAATATTAATGGATTGCAAAATGCTGTCTTTCTCATTGGTTAACAATATAGGAATCGTGTTATTGTTAGATATAATTTGAAAAGGGAGGTCCAGATCAGTGTCTGACGAGGCATCGTTGATACTTTTTTGTGCCTCTGCCCATAATTCTATCTTTAAACGTTCTTCGTTTTTAAAAATTTGAAAAAAAGTATAGGTATTCCACAAAATCAGCACTGTGATTAAGAACGAGGAAATAATTAGAAACCAGCGAGTTGTGTTTTTATTATTTGAAAACTGCATATTTTATCTTGAGTGTATAAATATATAAAAAAAGGCGTTAATGATTCTCGATAATTATTTCTATTCAATTGCTTTTCTTATTTTTGTTGAAAATAAAATAATTATGCTCAGCCTTTCTCCTAAAGACATCACTACAGCACAACTACAAGGCTATTTGCAAGGAGCAGTAAGTCCTAGACCTATTGCGTTTGCCAGTACAATAGATGCTGATGGAAACCCAAATTTATCGCCATTTAGTTTTTTTAATGTTTTTAGTGCCAATCCGCCCATTCTTATTTTTTCCCCAGCAAGAAGAGTGCGTGATAATACCACAAAACACACTTTAGAAAACGCAAAGACCACTCGCGAAGTGGTTATAAATGTGGTAAATTATGATATTGTACAACAAACCTCACTATCAAGTACAGAATATGCAGAAGGAATTAACGAATTTTTAAAAGCTGGTTTAACACCCATTGCTTCCGATGTTGTAAAACCTTTTCGTGTGGCAGAATCGCCAGTTCAGTTTGAATGTAAAGTAAACGAAATTATCGAATTAGGTCAGGAAGGTGGCGCAGGCAATTTAATTATTTGTGAAGTAGTTCGTATTCACATTAATGAAAATATTTTAGATAAAAACGGGGCTATCGATCAATATAAAATCGATTTAGTATCGAGATTGGGAGGCAACTGGTATTCTCGTTCTAATAAAGGTTTGTTTGAAGTACCAAAACCATTAGTAACATTAGGAATTGGGGTAGATAATATCCCTAATTTTATAAAAGAAAGTACTGTTTTTGATGGAAATGATTTAGGTATGCTAGGAAATATCGAAGCATTGCCAAGTGAAGAAGAAATTACTATATTTGTACACGAAAATTTTGCCGTAAAAGGTGTTTTAAGTTCAGACGATGAGCAAAAAATACAGTTGAAAGCAAAAGAATATTTGAATAATCAAGACGTACTTTCGGCATGGAAAGTATTATTAGCAAAACGATAAGTTATGGAAGTTACAGGGAAAATTAAAGTGGTTGGGGCAGAGCAACAAATTAGTGCCTCATTTAAAAAAAGAGAATTGGTTGTAACCACAGACGAACAATATCCACAATCGATAATGATAGAATTTGTTCAAGATAAAGCTGATTTATTAAACAGCTATAATGTTGGAGAAGATGTAAAAGTATCGATCAATTTAGGTGGTAGAGAATGGGTAAATCCGCAAGGCGAAACTAAATATTTTAACAGCATAAAAGGCTGGAGAATAGAGCGTTTAGCAACAGCACAAGCACCAAGCCCGCAATCGCCACCAATGCCAACTGCCGAAACATTCGAGCCAGCAGTAAGCTTTAAAGAAGAAGAACACGACGATTTACCTTTCTAATTTTATTCTAACCACAAAGAACACTAAGTTTTACACAAAGTACACCAGTATTTTTAAATAAACTTAGTGTTTTTTTTGTTCTTAGTGCCACTGTGACTTCTTCGTGAACTTAGTGGTTAAAAACATTAATTATGCATTTTTTAACCCAAGAATTATCTTTTCCAAATACAAATGAATCAACACGCGATGGTCTTTTGGCTATTGGTGGCGATTTATCTACCCAAAGATTGTTGTTGGCTTACGAAAACGGCATTTTTCCTTGGTTTGAAGAAGGGGAACCCATCATGTGGTGGTCGCCAAGACAAAGAATGGTTTTGTTTTTTGATGCATTGGTAGTTTCTCACAGTATGAGAAATGTTATCAATAAGAATATTTTTAAGGTAACTTTTAATAAAGCCTTTCGAGAAGTAATTCAAAATTGTCAAAGTGTAAAAAGAGAAGGACAACATGGCACTTGGATTACCAATGAAATGATAGAATCGTATTGCAAACTCCATGAATTAGGCAAAGCAATCTCGGTCGAAATCTGGCAAAACGACACTTTAGTTGGCGGATTGTATGGTGTAGATATGTTTCCCGTTTTTTGTGGTGAAAGTATGTTTTCTAAAGTAAGTAATGCTTCGAAAATGGCATTTATTTCGCTGGCAGATTATCTAAAAACAAACCATTACAATTTATTAGATTGCCAGATTTACAACGATCATTTAAATAGTTTGGGTTGCCGAGAAATTCCTAGAGATGAATTTTTGAAGTTTTTAAAAAAGTAATTTACAAAGAATTTACTCATTTAAAAATGCCATTACATAATTGTTAATTTCCTTTTTTTGTTTATTATTTCCTCTATCATTCATGTCATTATGAATTGTATTTGGCAGTTTTATGATTTTTATTCCAAATTTTTCCTGTTCTTCAATAGTTGGCAAAACACCTTCGTCAGCAGGCTGGTCACTCGATCTAAGCGAATAGATTCTAGGTTGTTTAGTTCTTGGTAATTCCATACGTCTATTGTCTAATGAAATTATTTTATCCACTAAATCTGGGTATTTATGAGCAAATAAAACACTTATATCTCCACCATTTGAATGCCCTATTAAAACGAGATGTTTGTAATCTAGTTCAGGCTTTGTTTTTTTTATTTCATTAAGAACAAAAAGTATATTTTCAGTTCCTCTTTCCCAAAACGGACGCCGAACAATTTGAGGAATTCCCATTTTAGGGATTAAGTCATCTGTGGGCAATTCCTGCTGGATACTTACTACAAAATACCCTTTGGAAGCCAGTTTTTTGGTTAAATAGGAGTAAGATTTATTTGCTCCTAGTCTGTTTTCACTATATCCGTGACTTAAAATTACCACCTTTTGGTTTTCAATTTTTTTATCTGTTTTGGGAGAATAAAAAGCAACGGGTATTATTCTATTTCTCTCTTTGTCAAATAAATTTACAGTATCTAGTTTAACTTTAAATGTCGGAATAGTGTTTTGAAGATTTGTAACTTCGTTGTTTTTAATGCAACTTATTAAAAATAAGCTTACTAGAATTTTAAAATAGATTTTCATTTTTTTATTTGATATTACTGTAAATTATTCTCTTATCCAACAATCTTCCACATGATCGTTTACCATTCCTGTGGCTTGCATGTATGCGTACATCACGGTCGAACCCACAAATTTGAAGCCTCGTTTTTTTAAATCTTTACTCAAAGCGTCGGATATGGCTGTTGTTGCAGTAACCTCTTTTAGTGTTTTGGGTTTGTTGTCTATAGGTTTTTCATCTACAAAACCCCAAATATATTGGCTAAAATTACCAAATTCTTCTTGAATTTTGATAAAAGCAATTGCGTTTGTTACTGCCGATTTTACTTTGAGTTTGTTTCTAATAATTCCTGCATTTTGCAATAATTGTTCTTGTTTTGCTTCGGAATAAGTTGCTATTTTTTTGTAATCGAAACTATCAAAGGCAAGACGAAAATTTTCTCTTTTATTCAAAATAGTAATCCAACTTAAACCCGCCTGAAACGTTTCTAGGATTAAAAATTCGAATAAAGTTTGGTCATCATAAACGGGCTTTCCCCATTCGGCATCATGATATTCTTTATATAAATTACTGGACAAACACCAAGAACAACGATTTTTCATAAAAAAATAATTTTAATTATAGCCATTTCAATAAAGTGACTTATATCACCTTTTAATAAGTAATTTGTCACTAAATTTACGTAAAATTAGTAACATGAAAACAATTATTGCTCAAGGTTTATTAAAATCGATTCCTTATTCTGAATACAGAAAAAGAATAACGGAGTTATTATTGCAAAACAAATCGACTGGAAACGAGCAGTCTGACGATTTATTGCAATATAGCAAATTGAATGATACTAGAATGAATAGATTAGACAAAACGATTCGCATAGAAGAAAAGGTACTAAAATCTTTTAATTCACTTAAGAAAAAATATTATTGGTTGGTTATTAGTGAAAGTTGGTGTGGAGATGCGGCTCAGCTAATACCTGTTTTTAATAAAATTGCTAACGAATCTGAGTCTATCGAATTGAGATTAATTTTTAGAGATGAAAATGAGGCTTTAATGAACTTGTTTTTGACTAACGGAAGCAAATCTATTCCAAAAATAATTATTTTAGAAAAAGAAACCATGCAACTTAAAGGATCTTGGGGACCTAGACCCGAGGGCGCAGTAAATTTAATTAAAAGTTATAAAGAACAATACGGCATTGTTGATGAAACCGCAAAAACAGATTTACAATTATGGTATTTACATGATAAAGGATTGAGTACTCAGAATGAGTTAGCTACTTTGATGCGTGATTTAGAGCAATTAGCAAATTAGTAAAAAATAATTTTATTTATCCCTATACTTATTGTGCCAAAGTCTTTGTAACCACTTATCGCAAAATTGTATAGAGATAAATCAGCAAAAAGAGTCAGATCGTCATCATTTTTATAGCCTATATTAAATTTTCTATAGGTTCCAGAAAGATTACCTCTTCCAATTGCCAATGCTTTTCCCCAACCAAACTGTAATGCTATTGCGCCTTGCCCAACTTCAAGATTTAGTCTGGTATTAAGAAAAATAGGCGCTACGACGAGTTTTTCGTTTATTTTCCAATCTATTCCTGAATGCAATCCAAACGAAATGTTTTCTTCGTAATGTATTCCGTAACCAATTTTAGCGCTTAATCCGTCTGGGATAAACAGGTAGTCGTTTCTACTTCCGTCAGAATTTGTACTGCCATAAAACCCATTAGATTTGAAAGGCATAGAAAATTCAAATTGAGTATATCTAGCATCAAATTTTTGTGAAAAGGCACAAAAATTAAACAATAAAAAAAGAAGAGAGATTTTATAATTCATTTTTTGCAACAATCAATTCATCAAACAAAGTAACATCAATAGCCTTTTTTACATCATAATTGCCAATTTTTGTTCTTCGCAAAACAGTAAGATGTGCGCCAGATTGCAAAGCCAATCCAAAATCATAAGCTAACGAACGAATATAAGTTCCTTTACTACAAACGACTCTAAAATCGATTTCTGGCAAAGCGATTCGAGTAATTTCGAATTCGTAAATTTGTGTTTTTCTAGAAGCGATTTCTACTTCAACACCAGCACGAGCGTGTTCGTATAATCGCACGCCGTCTTTTTTTATAGCCGAAAAAACGGGTGGTTTTTGATCTATTTCGCCTAAAAATTGTTTCACTGTTTCGTGAATTAAGGCTTCGGTAATATGTGCTATTGGGAAAGTGGCGTCTATTTGGGTTTCTAAATCATACGATGGTGTAGTGGCGCCAATGTAGAAAGTACCTGTATATTCTTTGGCCTGACCTTGTATTTCGGAAATGCTTTTTGTAAGCTTTCCTGTACAAACAATTAACAAACCTGTGGCTAATGGATCGAGTGTTCCTGCATGGCCAATTTTGAACTTCTTTGGTAATCCTAATTTATTTATAAGCGAATATTTTAATTTATTTACTGCTTGAAAAGAACTCCATTTTAATGGTTTGTCTATGAGTAAAACTTGACCGTTTAGATAATCTTCTGGAGTCATTAAATGAGGGTAAGCGGATGAATAAAAAAGTGAATAAGCAATAATACAATTCCAGCTACAATTCGGTAATAACCAAAAACTTTGAAACCATTTTTGCTTAAAAAGCCAATAAATGTTTTTATGGCTAAAAGGGCTACAAGAAAAGCGACTATATTTCCAATAATCAGAATATTTATTTGGTCGTGAGTGAGTATAAAACCGTCTTTATAATAATCGTAACATTTTTTGAGCGTTGCACCAAGCATGGTTGGAACTGCAAGAAAAAACGAAAATTCTGCTGCCGATGTTCTGGCTAGCTTCTGAGACATTCCCCCAACAATGCTAGCGCCACTTCTAGACACGCCCGGAATCATAGCAATACATTGAAACAATCCTATTTTGAAAGCTTTTAGGTAAGTAATTTCTGTTTCAGATGAATTGTTAAACCAATCATCGACTTTTAGTAAAATGATTCCTCCTACTAGAAGCGAAACGGCAACTGTAACAGGGCTTTCTAATAAAGCATCAATTTTTTTACTAAAAAGCAATCCTAAAACTACCGCTGGAATAAAAGCAACTAATAACTTGAAATAAAAATCTAACGTTTGAAAAAACCTTTTAAAATATAAGACCACAACCGAAAGTATAGCTCCCAATTGAATAACAATGGTAAAAAGTTTAGTAAAATCTTCGTGTGCAATTCCGAAAAAAGAACTGGCAATAATCATGTGTCCAGTTGAAGAAACGGGTAAAAATTCGGTAATTCCTTCTATAATAGCAAGAATAATGGCTTGTATATAATTCATTTTTTAGATTTTAGATTTTTAAATTGTGTTAAATATAATTTTAACCTAACAATCTAATTATCTTTCTTAGGGTTTTTCAAAATAGAATAAATTGTAATTCCGAAACCAATTAAAACCATTGTTGGCGCTAATCGTATTCTTCTGAAACTAAAAATTTCTTTATTAAAAACGGCTGGATTATCGCTTCCGCCACCAGACATTAATATAAATCCTACTGCAATAATTGCAATTCCGATTAATAAAATCGTGTAATTTACTTTTTCAAAAAGAAATCCCGGTTCTTTGTTTTCCATGTTTTTGTTTTTTTTATCTAAATTTAATAAAGATCATCTGTTCTTAGGTTCAAAAACCGCTGTGTTGCAAAATAGGTGCTTAGCAAAGTAATTAGAATTCCAGTACCTAAAACCCCCAATAATATGGCTACAATGGCTAACTTATCATTAAATATTCCTAGATTAGGAAAATTAGCATCTATATAAAACAAGACGCCAAGCAAGGCAGCAATAGCAATTGCTGCTCCTATCATTCCTAGTTTTATACCACGCCAAATAAATGGTTTTCTAATAAATGATTTTGTTGCTCCCACCATTTGCATGGTTTTTATGATAAATCGGTTAGAATGTATAGACAAACGCATCGAACTGTTTATAAGTAAAACGGCAATCACACAAAAAATTGCGCTGATGATAAGAATCCAAAAACTCACTTTTTTTATGTTATCGTTTACCATATTTACCAATTGCTTGTCATAAACAATGTCTGAAATTAAGCTGTTTTCACGTAATTTACTTTCAATTTTATAAATACTATCTGCCACGACATAATCTGCTTTTAAGTGAATATCGAAAGAATTTTGCAAAGGATTCATGCCTAAAAATTCCATAAAATTCTCTCCTATAATATCCGTATGCTCTTTTGCGGCTTGGTCTTTAGTTATATATGCAAATGTTTTAGTAAACTTCGAAGCCTTCAACTGTGTTTTAAACTGAGTCAAGGTCGTATCTTTTGCTTCATCTTTAAAATAAACCGACATGGCAATGCCTTCTCTGAAATCGTCAGACAGTTTTTTAGAATTTACAATAAAAAGACCTAACATTCCTAGTAAAAATAGTACAAGGAAAACACTTAACACAACCGAAAAATAAGATGTGATTAACCTGCGTTTTTGAAAATTATCGAAAGAAGAACTCATATTACATAAAATTATTTGGTAAAAATAATAAAGAATTTCTTTATTTAAAGTTATTAACGTTCAAACTTTCGCTTTTGTTATAATAAATGTAAATTTGTCGCAAGAATATAATTTTTATCAAAAGCATTTTTAATGAAAAAAAGTCTTTTTTATACCCTTTTTGCAGTAATTGCAAGTTTACAATTTAATCTAGTTGCTCAGGAAATAGACAGTCTAAAACAAATTGAGAATAAACACGAAAAAACACGTGCTTCTCAAGAATATGAATTTTCAGACGGAACAACAAGAACCTATTCTAAACCCAAATTACTTGAAATAGTAACAAAAGCACCAAAAGACTTCCTAAACACAAATATAGATTTTGTAGCAAAAGACCACGCATGGTATTTAGCAGGAGCACTTGCATCGACCCTAATATTACTCCCAATAGACCAGCAAATAACAGACCAATCTAGAGCCTGGTCAGAACGAAACGGACTAAGCGAATCTAATAGATACGGAAAATTAGGCCCCCTAGAAAATAAACCAGAAAACATCGGCGCCGCATTTTATCTACTAGGAAACGGTACCACAGTCGTACTTTTAGGCGCAGGATTTGCCACTTACGGACTTCTAAAAAACAATTACAGAGCACAAGCCACCGCTAGTAGCCTAATAGAAAGCTTACTAGTATCTGGCGTATTTGTTCAATCTCTAAAAAGAATTACAGGAAGAGAAAGCCCGTTTATTGCAATGCAAAAAGGACATCCAGGTGGAGAATGGAACCCCTTTCCTAGTTTTCCTGCCTACGCAAAAGACACCCCAAATTACGACGCCATGCCATCAGGACATCTCACCACAATCATGTCAGGACTCACCATCATAATTACTAACTACCCTGATTACAAATGGCTAAAACCAGTTTGTTATACTGCAATGGCAGGATTGTGTTTTCAAATGGTACAAAGCCAAGTACACTGGACCTCAGATTATCCTATGGCAATATTCATGGGTTACTTTATAGGAAAAACAATCGCAAAAAACCGTTTTAAAGAAACTAAAAAAGCAGAAACCAGCCAAAAAAAATATACCTATAATTTTTCAGCATCAAGACAATACGGCATCAACACCGTTGGAGTAACCGTAAAATTTTAAAAACATGAAAAACATCACATTTATTTTACTACTCGTCCTAACAAGTGCTATTTACGCACAAGACACTATAAAAACAAGCCCCAATCATGTAAAAGAAAAACCCAACCTAAAGCAATTAATTTTACCCACAACGCTAATCGCCGCAGGAGGAATTCTAAAAATAAACTATTTACAAAACAACATACAACAAGGCATAAGAAACGCATTTGGACATGATTTTCATACCACAGCCGATAATTACCTACAATTTGTCCCGCTAGCCCAAATCTTTGCCGCAAAAGCAATAGGACTAAAATCAAAACACAACTACAAACAAATAATAACAAACAGCATCATCTCTAACCTAACCGTTGGCGGTGTCGTCTTTTTAGGAAAAACCGCAGCACACGATTGGCGTCCAGACGGTTCAGCAAACAATAGCTTTCCATCAGGTCACACCGCAACCGCCTTCAATAACGCCACCCTATTATTTTTAGAATACAAAGACAGCAATATCTGGTATGCCTCATCAGGCTATCTCTTTGCAACAAGCACAGCCATATTGCGCATGGCAAACAACAAACACTGGTCTGGCGATGTCGTAGCAGGAGCAGGAGTAGGAATAGCCATTGCCACAATAATAAACCACTGGAATCCCTTTAATTTCGACAACAAAAACAAAGACCTCTCACTTATTAGCTACCCAATAATAAACAACAAAAACTACGGACTCGGACTAATTTACCAAATAAAATAATAAATTTGAAGCGAAAATTTCAGGCATTTTTGCCAACCCTATTCCTGCTCTCGCTACAATCTTGCCAAGAAAAATGGCAAGGATTTTCACTCCATCAGGGCTAAAAGCAAACCATTTTTGCCCCAGAAATTTCACAAAACCTTAAGAACCTTTTTTTAGAAAGAATGAAATACAATCCAAACGAAATCGATGCCAAATGGCAAAAAAACTGGGCAAACAACCAAACATTTGCAGCAAGCAATACCTCAATAAAACCCAAATATTATATTTTAGACATGTTCCCTTATCCATCAGGAGCAGGATTACACGTAGGACATCCGTTAGGATATATAGCATCAGATATTGTAGCCAGATTCAAACGCCACAAAGGATTCAACGTATTGCATCCACAAGGATACGATTCCTTCGGACTCCCAGCCGAACAATACGCCATACAAACAGGACAACACCCAGACAAAACCACCAAAGAAAACATTGCCCGCTACAGAGAACAACTAGACAAAATAGGATTCTCATTCGATTGGAGTCGTGAAATACGCACCTCAAATGCCAATTATTACAAACACACCCAATGGATTTTTATCCAACTATTCAATTCTTGGTACAATAAATCGAATGACAAAGCCGAAGACATTACAACATTAATTTCCCTCTTTCAAAAAGAAGGAAACACAAACATCAATGCCGTTTGCGATGACAATATTGCTCCCTTTTCAGCCCAAGATTGGACTGGTTTTTCGTCCAGCAAACAACAAAAAATACTACTACAATACCGTTTAACATACCTAGCCGAAACCGAAGTAAACTGGTGCCCAGGATTAGGAACCGTTTTAGCAAACGACGAAATCATAAACGGCGTTTCAGAACGTGGCGGACACCCTGTGATTCGTAAAAAAATGACCCAATGGAGCATGCGCATTTCTGCTTATGCCGAACGTTTGCTACAAGGACTAAACGACATCGATTGGAGCGAAAGCATCAAAGAATCGCAACGCAACTGGATAGGAAAATCTGTAGGAGCCATGGTTTCTTTTAATTTGAAACAACACAAAGAAGCTATAGAAGTTTTTACCACCCGCCCCGATACCATTTTCGGAGTTACGTTTATGACCTTAGCACCAGAGCACCCTTTAGTTCAAGAAATTACCACGCCAGAACAAAAAGCAGCTATCGAAGCCTATATCGAAAAAACCGCAAAACGTTCCGAAAGAGAACGCATGGCCGATGTAAAAACCATTTCAGGAGTATTTACAGGTGCGTATGCCGAACATCCGTTTACTAAAGAACAAATTCCAGTTTGGATAGGCGATTATGTACTGGCAGGTTACGGCACAGGAGCCGTGATGGCGGTTCCTTGTGGCGACGAAAGAGATTATGCTTTTGCCAATTTCTTCAAAGGACAAAACGGAATGCCAGAAATAAAAAATATCTTCGATAATGTTGATATTTCTACCGAAGCTTATGGATCAAAAGACAATGTGATTATTGCCAATTCGGACTTTTTGAACGGCTTAAATTACAAACAAGCGACCAAAAAAGCCATTGCAGAATTAGAAACATTAAACCAAGGAAAAGGAAAAACAAATTACCGTTTGCGTGACGCTGTTTTCTCTCGTCAACGCTATTGGGGAGAACCGTTTCCGGTGTATTATGTAAATGGGTTGCCACAAATGATCGATGCCAAACATTTACCAATCGCTTTACCAGAAGTAGAAAAATACTTACCCACCGAAGACGGATTACCACCATTAGGAAATTCTGCCAAATGGGCGTGGAATACAATAACAAATGAAGTCGATTTTAATGAAAATATTAACAACACAACCATTTACCCATTAGAACTAAACACCATGCCAGGTTGGGCAGGTTCTTCGTGGTACTGGATGCGTTACATGGACCCGCACAACGACAACGAATTTGCCTCGCCAGAAGCAATTAAATATTGGGAAAGTGTCGATTTGTACATTGGCGGAAGCGAACACGCCACAGGACATTTGTTGTATGCTCGTTTTTGGAACAAATTCCTAAAAGACAAAGGGTATGCACCAACCGAAGAACCATTCAAAAAATTGATTAACCAAGGAATGATTTTGGGAAATAGTGCATTTGTTTATAGAAGTGAAGATTCCAAAAAATTGTATTCTAAAGGCTTAATTTCTGATAAAACAACACAAGCCATTCATGTCGATTTAGCTATTATCAATGAAACTACTAATGAATTAGATATCGAAGCTTTCAAAAAGCATCCACTATATTCTGATTATGCTAATGCTGAATTCATTTTAGAAAACGGCAAATACATCGTCGGTCGAGAAGTCGAAAAAATGTCAAAATCGAAATACAACGTAGTCAATCCAGATGATATTTGTAACGAATACGGAGCAGATACGTTGCGTTTGTACGAAATGTTCCTTGGGCCACTAGAACAATCAAAACCTTGGAACACCGCAGGAATTACAGGTGTTTTCGGATTCTTAAAAAAATTATGGCGTTTGTATTTTGATGATAACGGACTAATTGTAACCAACAACGAACCATCGAAAGAAAGCCTGAAATCGTTGCACAAAACCATCAAAAAAGTCACAGAAGATATCGAGAATTTTTCTTTCAATACTTCGGTTTCGCAGTTTATGATTTGTGTAAACGAATTGCAAACACAAAATTGTCACGAAAGAGCCATTCTAGAACCGTTAGCCATTATTCTTTCGCCTTATGCACCACATATTGCCGAAGAATTGTGGAGCCAATTAGGAAATTCAGAATCAATATCAACAGTAGCTTTTCCTATTTGCCACGAAAAATACTTGGTAGAAAGCGACAAAGAATATCCTGTTTCGTTTAACGGAAAAATGAAATTTACCATCAATTTGCCTCTGGATTTAACACCAGCCCAAATCGAAGAAATTATCATGAAAGACGAGCGAACCATCAAACAACTCGACGGGAACATGCCTAAAAAAGTGATTATTATTCCTGGAAAAGTAATAAATTTAGTTGGGTAATTTTATAATTGATTTTTATAATTGATTTTTGAAATTTAAAACCGTCAAAATGACATTTCTAAATTTTGGTTTCAAATTTGATAATATTTACATAACTTTATAATTCAATACAAAAACAAAAATATGTATAATTTACCTTCAATGATTTTAATGGGCGCAATTATGCTAGCAAGCTGGCTAGTGAGTTCACGACTAAAAAGTAAGTTCGAACATTATTCGCATTTGCAATTGCAAAACGGAATGTCAGGAAAAGAAATTGCCGAAAAAATGCTCGCCGATAATGGCATTGGTGATGTAAAAGTAATTTCGGTGGCAGGACAACTCACAGATCATTACAACCCTGCGGATAAAACAGTAAATCTGAGCGAAGCAGTGTATAACCAACGAAATGCAGCCGCAGCCGCAGTTGCAGCACACGAATGCGGTCACGCAGTACAACATGCCGTGGGTTACCAATGGCTAACTATGCGATCTAAACTAGTTCCTGTAGTAAATATTGCCTCGAGTTATATGCAATGGATATTATTAGCAGGAATACTAATGATTAGAACTTTTCCTTCATTATTACTAGTAGGAATTGTCATTTTTGCAGCCACAACATTGTTCTCTATTGTTACATTACCCGTAGAATATGATGCGAGCAATCGTGCATTAGCATGGTTAGAAAACAAACACATGCTTAACCCAGCAGAACAAGCGGGCGCTAAAGATGCCTTAAAATGGGCTGCTAGAACTTACGTAGTAGCCGCCTTAGGATCTATTGCAACTTTGTTGTATTATATTTCTATTTATATGAATAGAAGGTAAAGATAATGATAGTCTAGAATTAAATAATCTGCTTCGCATTAAGAAACAGATTATTTAATTTGGTCAAATTTTCTTTACTTACCTTTTTTTGCATTAGGAATTGCAGCGAACTTCGCTTGTAACAAAAAGCCCCCTCCCTGGATAACACCCAGATATTAAAAAGAGTTAAAAAAAACACTGTATATTATTAGAATTAATCGTTTAATTTATATTTTAGTTGTAAACTCTCAAATTAGAACCATTCACTTCTACCCGATAAGCTTTTAGAGGATATTGACCAGAACCAACCCCAGTATATAAACTATATTCTTTACCATCGCAAGGACATTTTGCGTTAATCCCATTTAAGGTCATAAGAGAACAATCACTCGGATACTGATTTGGACAACTGGCTTCATAAGCACGATAATCATCAGTACCCACTTTCATCACAACAATCCCTTTTATTCCTGCTCCAGCATTAGTAATTAAAACAGGATTGCTAGGAAAGTTAAGGTTATTATAAGATGGCAAACTGGTGTTTATAACAACCGAAAAAGAATAATTAGGCAAATAAGTATTATCATTTACAACACTGTCTTTGTGACAAGATAAAGTAAGAATCGCTATTAGTAGCAGGGAATATTTGTTCATTTTAAAAAAAAATTAGCCTTTTTGTTTCCACAAATTTAATTTAATTAACTTTGTAGTAGTATGATTGTCATATAAAATTATAAACTGAAATAAAAAATAATATCTTTGTAGAAAGAAATCCCGTTGCGATGGGATTTTTTCTATTTATATATAACGAATAAATTATGAGTACAGTATCTTATTATACAGCCGAAGGATTAAAAAAACTAAAAGACGAGTTAGAACAACTCAAAGCAATTGAACGCCCAAAAGCGTCGGCAGATATTGCAGAAGCAAGAGATAAAGGTGATTTGTCTGAAAATGCAGAATACGATGCTGCAAAAGAAGCACAAGGTCTTTTAGAATTGAAAATTAAGAAAATGGAAGAAGTATATTCTAATGCCCGTTTAATTGATGAATCTCAGTTAGATGTTTCAAAAGCATTAGTCTTATCGCACGTAAAGATTAAAAACCAATCTAACGGAATGGAAATGTCCTACCACTTAGTTGCCGAAAGTGAAGCAGATCTTAAAACAGGAAAAATATCTGTAACTTCCCCTATCGGGAAAGGATTACTAGGAAAATCTGTTGGAGAAATTGCCGAAATTACTGTTCCCAATGGAATTTTAAAATTTGAAGTCTTAGAAATTACAAGAGATTAATTATGTCTAGTATTTTTACCAAAATAGTAAACAAAGAAATTCCTTGTTACAAAATTGCCGAAGACGACAATTTTTTGGCTTTTCTCGATCTAAACCCTAATGCAAAAGGACATACTTTGTGTATTCCGAAGCAAGAAATAAACAAAATCTTCGATATAAATGATGATTTGTATTTAGGACTGATGGCTTTTGCCAAAAAAATCGCAATTGCCTTAGAAAAATCGGTACCGTGCAAACGAATTGGTATGGCAGTAATAGGACTAGAAGTTCCTCACGCTCACGTGCACCTTATTCCGCTTAACGAGATGAACGAAATGCGCTTCGAGAATAAAGTAACACTAACCCCAGAAGAATTTCTAGCTTTGGTTGCAACCATTCAAGGAAATTTATAAATTTTATTTACATCAAACCATTGGTTATTACTGATGGTTTTTTAATTTAATAAACACAATACCATGAAAAAAATACTGATTTTAACACTATTCACAATGAGCTTAAACCTTGTGGCACAAAACACAATGTCGCCAGAATTATTATGGAAACTAGGACGAGTTACGGCTTTAGGAATCTCTAAAGACAGCAAAAATGTAATATATAGCGTCTCGACACCATCAATAGCAGAAGACAAATCGAACTCTAAGTTTTACACCATTCCCGTAATTGGCGGAAAAGCTACAGAAGTAAAAGATACAAAAAGCCTATTGTTAGACAAAAATATTGCTCCCAACGGAAAATATCTTGTTTATAGCGAAGAAGTAAAAATTGATAAAGTTCACGGAAAAGATTATTATCCAGAATTAGAAAAATCGAATGTTCAAATATACAATGGCTTAGATTATCGCCATTGGGACACTTGGAACGAAGGGAAATTTAATCACGTTTTTTATAAAGAAAATAAAGACAAATCTGTTGGAATAGATATTCTAAAAGGTGAAGGTTTCGATTCTCCTCAAAAACCTTTTGGTGGAGACGAAGATTATATTTGGTCGCCAGACAGCAAAAGCATTTTGTATGTGTGCAAAAAAGAAGCAGGAACAAAATATGCTATTTCAACCAATACTAATATTTACCAGTACAATCTTGAAACCAAAAAAACCATCAATAGAACCGAAGATAATTTAGGCTACGATACCAATCCTGCTTTTTCATCGGAAGGAAATTTAGCCTATTTGCAAATGAAACGCGATGGTTACGAAGCCGATAAAAACGATATTATTGTCGATTTTAAAGGAATAAAAATAAACCTAACTGCAAACTGGGACAACTCGGTTTCTAGTTTTTCTTGGAGTAAAGATGGCAAAAAAGTATATTTTATTGCCGCAACAGACGGAACACAACAATTATTTGAAGTTAATTTTCCTGGCCTAACAAGAATTGCCATTACAGTAACACAACTTACTTTTGGTGATTTCGATGTGCATGATATTGTAGATATTACTGCCAATAATGCGATTGTTACAAGAACCGACATGAATCACGCATTAGAAATTTATTCTTATAATTTAAAGAAAAAAACATGGTTGCAAATTACCAAAGTAAATAATGATGCCTATGCCAAATTAGCATTACCAAAATACGAAAGACGTTATGTAACCACCACCGATGGCAAAAAAATGCTAGTTTGGGTAATCCTTCCTCCTAATTTTGATGCCACTAAAAAATATCCAACTTTATTATTTTGCCAAGGAGGACCACAAAGCCCGCTAACACAATCGTATTCTTTCCGTTGGAATTTCTCTCTTATGGCATCGCAAGGATATGTCGTTGTAGCACCAAACAGAAGAGGAATGTATGGCCACGGACAAGCTTGGAACGAGCAAATTTCTGGCGATTGGGGCGGACAGGTGATGCAAGATTACCTCTCGGCAATAGACGATGTTGCTACAGAAAAATATGTAGATAAATCTCGTTTGGGTTGCGTTGGTGCTAGTTATGGTGGTTATTCTGTGTTTTATTTAGCCGGAATTCACAACAACAGGTTTAAAAGCTTTATCGCACACGATGGCGTTTTTAATACCCAAAGTATGTTTGGCACAACCGAAGAAGTTTTCTTTAACAACTGGGATTTTGGTGGAGCCTATTGGGAAAAAGACAATAAAATTGCACAACAAACTTATACTAAATTTAATCCTATTAATTATGTAGATAAATGGAATACACCCATTTTAATCATACAAGGCGGAAACGATTTTAGAGTACCTATTGGGCAAGCACAAGAAGCATTTCAAGCAGCACAATTGCGAGGAATAAAGAGTCGATTTTTGTACTTCCCAGAAGAAAATCACTGGATTCTAAAACCACAAAATGCACAGGTTTGGCAAAAAGAGTTTTACAAATGGTTGAAAGAAACGTTGTAAAGAACAAACCCTTTCAGTAACTTTTACTTTACCGCTAATTCGCAAATCATTAACTTTCTTACGTGTTCAATTAGCGGTTTAATTGCAACCCTGCAACTTCCTTACCTATTGGTTTAATTCTTAATTAAAACCCAAATTACTGTTAAATTAAAAAATAAGAAAGAACATTTTTTAATTTTACAAACCATTAAAAAATAAAAAACATGAATACAATTAAATGCCTATTTATAGCGACTTCATTAATAGCTGGTGCATCAAGCTTTGCACAAGACAATTTAGTGAATTCATTAAAAATAAATGCGAGCGAAAAAAGCAAAGAAGCTTTCAAATTTACAGATGTTGTAAATGTCGAAAACACATCGATAAAAAACCAAGGTTCCTCTGGAACTTGCTGGAGTTATTCGGCAAACTCCTTTTTAGAATCAGAAATGATAAAAATGGGGAAAAAGCCCATAGAATTGTCTCAAATCTTTTCAGCACGTAATGCTTATGTAGAAAAAGGAAGAAATTATGTTCGTATGCACGGTGCAGTTACACTAGGTGATGGTGGTGCTTTTCATGACGTGATGAATATGTATCGCAAATATGGCGCTGTACCACAATCTGTTTATACAGGTTTAAATTACGGAACAGACAAAAATAAATTTGGCGAAATGGCAGCTTTAGGCGAAGCTTTACTAGCTGCGGTTGTAAAAAATCCTAACGGGGAACTCACACCAAACTGGGAAAAAGCTTACACAGCAGTAATTGATTCTTATTTGGGAGAAACACCAAAATCATTTGATTATAACGGAAAAAAATACACACCCGAAACCTTTGCAAAAGAAGTGGTAGGAATTAATGCCGAAGATTATATCGAAATTTCGTCTTTACAAGAATATCCTTATTACTCGAAATTTGTATTGATGGTTCCAGACAATTGGGCTTTCGACCAAGTATATAACGTAAAAATTAACGAACTAACAGATGTTATAGACAATGCTTTAAAATCAGGTTATTCAGTAGCTTGGGGAGGCGATGTGAGCGAAAAAACATTCAGCTGGAAAAACGGAGTGGCTTTTGTTCCTGAAAAGAAAATCGACGATATGACGCCAGAAGAAAAAGCAGATTTGTTTAACGGCCCTAAAAAAGAAGCAGTTGTTACCGAAGAAATGCGCCAAAAAGCGTTTGATAATTACACCACGACCGATGACCACGGAATGCATATTGTAGGCTTATCTAAAGACCAAAACGGAAAAGAATACTATATTGTAAAAAATTCTTGGGGAACTACAAACGACTACAAAGGGTATTTGTATATGACAAAAGAATTTGTAAAATATAAAACAACTGATATTATGCTAAACAAAAAAGCCCTTTCTGCAGATATGGCTAAGAAATTAAAAATATAGTTTTATTTAAATAAAAAAAACCATCAAAATAAAAAATTTTGATGGTTTTTTTTATGCGCTCGTTTTTCCTAAAATTTTAGTGTTAGCCCTGCTAAAATATTGGCTCCTGCTTGCGGAAAATAAACCACATATCCACCACCATAATCTGCCCCATTTGATATATATTGAGTATCAAAAATATTATTAGCTAGAAAAGAAATTTCAATTGCTTTTACTATTTTTTTAGGTTCGATGACGTAACTTAAATGAAAATTTTGAATATAATAATCCTTTAGTTTTGAATTTTTATCTTCTAAATTTGATAAAAATTGTTCGCCAACAAATTTTGATAATAAAGAAATTTCCCAGTTTTTTATTGGCACAAAACTCAAAATATTCCCTGCAACAATTTTTGGAGAATAGGCTAAATTTGTGTTTCCAAGTTTATCTAAACTTGTTCCGTTATCGTTTACAAAATCTTTATTTTTATTTTCCGAAATGGTAATATTTGGACGAACTGCCCATTTATTGGCTATTTTTATATTAGCATCAATTTCTAATCCTACACGGTAACTTTCACCAACATTAGTTCTTATTGGACTCCCAACCGCATTTAAAGCGCCTGTTAAAACCAACTGATTTTTGTATTGCATGTAAAAACCATTTATATTTATTTGTGTTTTTTGTGTTGCAAAACGCCAACCTAATTCATAATCATCTAAACTTTCTGCTTTTGGCGTTCCGTTTTCGTAATCGGTTCTATTTGGCTCTCTATTTGCCTTGGCATAAGAGAAATAAATATGATTATTGTTATTAAGTAAGTAAGTAATTCCTGCTTTGGGATTCAAGAAATTTAAATTTTCGTTTACTAATGCTGGAACAAAGTTAGCTTTGTAACCTACATTTCGGTATTGTAAATCTACAAATAAATTAATTTTATTAACCACTTTGTACGTTGCTTTTGCAAATACCGTTGCATCTGTTTTGGTAGCAAAATCATCATAATAATGATCACCTAATTCCGTATTTGATGCAAATCGAGTCCAAATTACTTTTCCGTAATGTTTTCCTTCATATTTATTAGCACTTCCACCAAGTATAAAGTCTAATTTTTGATTTTTGAAATTAGCAGAAAAAGTGGTGCCGTAAAAATCATTATCTAACCATTTCTGACGAATTAAATCACTTTTTTTAATAGTTACTCCTCCCAAAATTATATCCGAAATGCCATATTTTACTAGCTTTTGGTCTTCTTTATAATTTTCATAATAACCCAAACCGTTTGTAAAATGAAAAGCTAAATTGGTGTTCCAATGTTCAGAAATTTTTTCATTCCAATGCAATTGATAATGATCTTGTTTGTAATTATCGGTTTCGTTGTCATAAAAACGGTGGTTTCCTGCTTGGTCTGTAAATGCTCCTATTGGGTTTTCGGTACGGTTTATTTTTAAAGTAGCTTCATCGATACCATAATATGCTTGATAGGTTTTCTCGTTTCCGCCAAAAACCATTGCTTTTATTAATGTGGTTTTGCCTACATAAGTTCCTTGTAAGAAGTAGCCTTTTAAATTGGAAAAAGCCCGGTCTATGTATCCGCTAGAGCGAAGGTCTGATAATCTTCCTGCAATTTCAAAATGCCCGTTTATTAGCCCTGTACTAAATTTTACAGTATGTTTTCTAGAATTGAAACTTCCAAATGAATTTGAAATTTCACCATTTGCTTTTTCAGAATAATTATCGGTCAACATATTTAAACTTGCACCAAAAGCCCCAGAACCATTTGTTGAAGTTCCTACACCACGCTGTAATTGAATGCTTTGTAAAGACGAGGCAAAATCTGGCATATCTACAAAATAAGTTCCTTGGCTTTCTGAGTCGTTATACGGAATCCCATTTACAGTTACATTTACACGAGTAGCATCAGAGCCACGAACTCGAATTCCTGTGTATCCAAAACCATTTCCGGCATCGGAAGTTGTTACGACCGATGGCAAGTAATTCATCAAAATAGGAATGTCCTGACCTAAATTTCGTTTTCCGAGTTCTTTTTTTGTAAAATTAGAGAAGGAAACTGGTGCTTTTTCGTTAACACGAATGGCTTGTACCATTACTTCGTCTAATTTTTTTGTTTTTGTAGTGTCTGTTTCTTGCGCTATAACGCCAATAGGTAGTAGGCAATAGGCAATTATTAGCATTACGCCTGTAATTAGGCTTTGTTTTGCTGCTTTAGGTTTTAAGCTAGGATTTGTTTTTGCCCTTTTGCTTCTTGCTTGTAATAAATGTTTCATCCGTAAAGATTTTACGAATAAAAGGGGGAATTATTCTTTTTTTTTAAAATTAATGTTTCTATGACTTAGATAACTTGTACATTACCTTATTTGTCATTTATTCCCTTAGCAACATTACTTGCTCAGGTTCTGTGGGTATAATCTCAGCTGTTATTCGTTTTTTGAAATCTAGCACCCCTTTGAGACGATGCAAAATTAGAGTTTTTAAACAATATAAAAAAACTAAAATGAACTTATGTGGTATATCCTTATAAATTGTATAAGGGATCTAGAATTGAGGTTTTAGTACTTCTTAAGTTCAAAAATACTACCATCGAAACTACCATAGGTAAAATATCCAATCCAATCGCCTAGATTAATATATTTCGAGTTTTTGCCTACTTCTATTTCCATTGGTAAATGGCGATGACCAAAAACAAAGAAGTCATAATGTTTGCTTTCTAGTTTGTATTTAGCATATTGCACTAGCCATTCGTTGTCTTCTCCTAGAAAAACAACATCTTCGCTACCCGAGATGAGTTTGTTTTTGACCGATAAATATTGGGCTAATTTCATGCCAATATCTGGATGCAACCAGCGATACAACCATTTAGAAAACGGATGCACGAATACTTTTTTCATGCGTTTGTATCCTTTATCGCCAGGCCCTAAACCGTCTCCGTGACCTATCAAAAAGTTTTTATTATTGAAAGTAAATTCTTTAGTTGTATGATAAACAGGTATATTGAGTTCTTTTTCGAAGTAATCATCCATCCATAAATCGTGATTTCCTACAAAGAAATAAATTGGAATTCCGCTGTCACGAATTTCGGCAAGTTTTCCTAAAACACGAACAAAACCTTTTGGGACAACTGTTTTGTATTCGAACCAAAAATCGAATAAATCTCCTAACAAAAAAATGGCTTCGGCATCTTGCTTTATTTCGTCGAGCCAAGCAACAAATTTTTGTTCTCTAGGAAAACTGGCTTCGGCGGTTGGCGCTCCTAAATGTTGGTCGCTAGCAAAGTATATTTTTTTTGATGTTGAAATAGTCATTTGGTTTTGTTTCAAGCAAAGATAAGGATTTATAGCAAAATGGTTTTTGATGAAAGATAAATCGTATTACATAAATTTATAATTGAATTTGTCTTTCTATTTGTTGGTCTAAAGATATAAAGGTTTCGGTTCTAGAAACACCAGCAATAGGCTGTATTTTTTTGTTTAGCAAGTTCATCAAATGCTCATTATCACGGCATATAATTTTGATAAGAATACTCCAATTTCCTGTGGTATAATGACACTCTAAAACTTCGGGTATTTTTTTTAATTCTTTTACGGCCTCGGGATTACTGGATGCTTTTTCTAAATAAACACCCACAAAAGCCATGGTATTGTAGCCTAATACTTTTGTGTTTACGATTAATCTTGACCCTGAAATTACACCTGCTTCTTCTAGTTTTCGCAATCGCTGGTGAATGGCTGCGCCAGAGATTCCTATTTTATTAGCAATTTGAAGTATTGGTTTTCGAGCGTCTTCCATCAGGAAACGAAGAATCTCTTTGTCTATACCATCTATTTCTATTTGTAACTGATTTGTCCTCATGGGCTATAAATTTAAATCAAAAATAAAGATTTAGTTTTAAATCACTTGTAAGTAGCCGTGTTTAATTTTTTGCCACAGATTAATAAAATATGTCTTCAAATTTATTAAAGAAATCTGTGGCAATTTTTTTTGTGTCCAAAAAAAGAAAATTAATTTCTAATTTTATCAGGATTGTAACCTACATAAGGCATTTGGGTTTCTTTGAAATGAATGCCAAATTCTTCTAATTCTTTCAAGATTGGCAAATACACTTCGGAATTTATAGGCAACTGAACGCCTGGTGTTGTAATTTTTTTGTTTAGGATTTGTAAAGTTGCCATTGCTACTGGCAATCCTACTGTTTTTGCCATTGCTGTATAGGTTTGGTCGTCGCCAATGCAAACCATTTTAGAATCTATTTGATGCTGGTTTCCGTTGAGTTCGTATCCGAACTTGTGGTACATGACAATCATGTCTTTATCTTGTGGTTGCAAAGTCCAACTATCGGTTAGTATTTTTTCGAGAATTTGTGCTGGTGTGGCATCTTTTAGACCTACAATTTTATTTTTGTTGAACAAATCGAGTTCTAATAGTTTGTCCCACATGATGTCATCTTGTTCGATACCAAGACTTAAACGAAGTTTTATTTCGACAGAATCTGTTGGGTGGTATGGTAAAAATAGGTTTACAAATTCACGGTAACTTATCGTTTGAGAATCATCTATTATATAAGAATCATCTGTCATACCTAGTTGTACAAACATATTCCATGCTTTAGAGTAGCCTACTTTTCTAATTGTTCCTCGATACAAGGTTAAGGCATCGTCTAAACCATAAATGCTTCGGTATTTTAGAGAATCTCTATTAGCATAGCCTTCAAAACGACCATAATCTTCTACTTCTAGAAATTCGGTTCTGCGAAATAATTTGTGATATGGGATATATTTGTAAGTGCCCTCTTGTATAAATTTTGCTGCGCCACCTTGCCCTGCTAAAACTACATTTCTTGGTGCCCAAGTAAATTTGTAATTCCAAAGATTATTGTCAGATTCTGGCGCTACTAATCCGCCACAAAATGATTCGAAAAGTATTATTTTTCCGCCTTTGCTACGTATTTCATCTATCACTTTCATGGCACTCATGTGATCGATACCTGGATCGAGCCCTATTTCGTTCATGAAAACCAAATTGTTTTCTTTGGCAGCTGCGTCTAATTCTTGCATAGCATCACTAATGTAAGAAGCGGTTACCATGTGTTTTTTATAAAGAACACAATCTTTTGCTACTTCGATGTGCAGGTGTGCAGGTAGCATAGAGATAACGATGTCTGCTTTCTGAATTTCTGTTTGCCGCTGGTTTGCCTCAAAAATATCTAAAGCAATAGCGGTAGCATTTTTGTGGTTTTTGGTTTTTCGCTGGGCCAATTCTAGAGACAAATCGCCAATAGTAAGGTGCAAGTTTTCTGTTTCAGACTTGTCTAAAAGATATTTTATAAGTGAAGATGCTGAGCGTCCTGCGCCAATAATAAGTACGTTTCTCATTTTTTGATTGTAAAAAAGTAACGCAAATGTAATAAAATGTTATATTTTTGACGAAAGAAAACAGAAGTTTTAATTAAAAAGATTATGAATAAAAAAATCATTCTCACTGCATTAGTTTTTGGATTTGTATCGATAATATTAGGTGCTTTTGGAGCTCATGCCTTAAAAAAAGTTTTAACACTAGAACAGTTATCGTCATTTGAAGTAGGTGTAAAATATATGATGTATCACGCTTTGTTTTTGCTATTTGTAAGCATGACAACATTCATGGAAATGAAACAGAAAAAAGTTGTTTTTTATCTCACTTTATTTGGAACGATCTTATTTTCAGGTTCTATATTTTTATTAACATCAGGTACTATAATTGGTTTGAATTTTAAATTTTTAGGTCCAATAACACCAATAGGGGGATTACTTCTTATAGCTTCTTGGGTAATTACTTTTTATTATATAGGTATAAAAAAAGAATAATATCTAAGCTGTTTGAAATAATATTTATACTTTTGCACTTTGTTCAAGTATTCACACATAAAATTATTTATGGAAACATATAAACAATCTACGAACCCGATTTCGTTAGAAAAGTACGGAATAACAAACGCTTCAGAAATAATTCATAACCCTTCGTTTGAATTTTTATACCAAGAAGAATTAAATCCTGCTCTTGAAGGCTACGAAAGAGGACAGCTAACTGAACTTGGCGCTGTAAATGTAATGACAGGCGAATTTACAGGTCGCTCCCCAAAAGACAAATATATCGTAAAAGATGCAATAACTGAAAACACCATCTGGTGGACCTCAGAAAAAGCAGTAAACGATAACAAAGCAATTTCTCAAGACACTTGGAATGCGCTAAAACAAACCACAGTTTCTCAATTATCTGGAAAAAGACTTTTTGTAATAGACACTTTTTGTGGCGCTAATGAGAATTCTCGCCTAAAAGTTCGTTTTATTGTTGAAGTGGCTTGGCAAGCACATTTTGTAAAAAATATGTTTATTCGTCCAACCGATGCCGAATTGGAAACCTACGGAGAACCAGATTTCGTAGTAATGAATGGTTCTAAAACTGAATTTAAAGATTTTGCCGCACACGGATTAAACTCTGAAGTATATGTAGCGTTTAACTTGACCGAAAAAATTCAATTAATTGGAGGAACTTGGTACGGTGGCGAAATGAAAAAAGGATTGTTCTCGATGATGAATTACTACTTACCATTGCAAGGAATGGCATCGATGCACTGTTCTGCAAACAAAGGGAAAGATGGTGATGTTGCCGTTTTCTTCGGATTATCTGGAACAGGAAAAACAACTTTATCTACAGATCCTAAAAGAGAATTAATAGGAGATGACGAACATGGTTGGGATAACGATGGTGTTTTCAATTTTGAAGGTGGTTGCTATGCAAAAACAATCGATCTAAGCCAAGCAAACGAACCAGATATTTACAAAGCAATTCGCAAAAACGCATTACTTGAAAATGTAACTGTTGATGCTAACGGAAAAATAGATTTTAAAGACGGATCAGTTACTCAAAACACAAGAGTTTCTTACCCAATAAATCATATAGACAATATTGTAAGACCCGTATCTAAAGCTGGTCATGCTACAAAAGTAATATTCTTAACTGCCGATGCTTTTGGAGTTATGCCTCCAGTATCTAAATTAACACCAGAACAAACTAAATATTATTTCTTATCTGGATTTACTGCAAAATTAGCAGGAACAGAAAGAGGTGTCACACAACCAGAACCTACTTTTTCGGCTTGTTTCGGAAAAGCTTTTTTATCATTGCATCCTACACAATACGGACAAGAATTGGTAAAGAAAATGGAAGAACATAAAGCTACAGCTTATATGGTAAACACTGGCTGGAACGGAACAGGAAAGCGTATTTCTATAAAAGATACCCGTGCTATTATTGATGCTATCTTAGATGGTTCTATCGAAAAATCAGAAACTACAATAGTACCCATTTTTAATTTTGCAGTTCCAACATCATTACATGATGTAAACCCTGATATTCTTGATCCTAGAAATACTTATCCCGATGCTTCGCAATGGATTACAAAAGCAGAAGATTTAGCAGGAAGATTTATCAAAAATTTTGTGCAATACACAGATAATGAAGAAGGTAAAAACCTAATACAAGCAGGACCACAATTATAGTACGTTATTAATTCGGTTTATAAAAAAAGAGTTGCTCGCTAGAGTAACTCTTTTTTGTTTTCATTTTCTTGATATTGAACAAATTTTTGAAATAACTGAATCGTTTTTTCGTTAATCTCTTGATAGGTTAGCCGATCTTTGGTTTGATAAAAAAACATAAACCCATACTTTTTTTCTGTGTTTTCTAATAACAAATGTTTATTTAAACGATAGGTTTCTCTCAAAACTCGCTTAAAATAATTTCGATCGACTGCTTTTTTGAAATATTTTTTAGAAACCGAAACCCCCATTTTTATTTGCTCCTCCTCCCCTAAACAAATAGGTGTATAAACCAATCGTAAAGGATATTTAGATATAGATTTTCCTCCCGAAAAAAGTAAATCGATCGTTGTCTTGCTTTTTAGCCTTTCGGCAATTGGGTAAGTGTTTTTCATGAGTAATTAAAAGGCAAAAATACGAAGATAAAATATATTAATGTTCCAAAATTACCTGTTTAAAGCAAACTATCTTTCTTAATAAATTTTATTCACACTAGAACATCATCTAATGATTTTGAAATCCGTTTTCATTCTTATTTGTAAAGTTTCATAACGTTGTTGATGACATTTATTTTCAAACAAGGTTACTTAAGTAATTAAATAATAGCGTTAAACAGAGTGTTTACAGTTGTTTTTTCTAATAAAAAAAACCCACTCTTTCAAGTGGGATTGTCAATTTATCTTTGTTCTTTCATTACAAAAGTATCCATAAATGCAGTGGTATAATCGCCCGCAACATATCTTTCATCATCCATTAATTGTCTGTGAAAAGGAATGGTAGTTTTAATACCTTCTATAACGAATTCGTCTAAGGCACGTTTCATTTTATTGATCGCTTCTTGACGTGTTTGAGCTGTTGTAATTAACTTTGCAATCATCGAGTCGTAATTTGGCGGAATCGTATAACCTGCGTAAACATGCGTGTCTAAACGAACTCCGTGTCCGCCTGGCGAATGCAATACCGTAATTTTTCCTGGTGAAGGGCGGAAATCATTGTAAGGATCCTCAGCATTAATACGACATTCGATTGCGTGTAATTGTGGTAAATAATTTTTTCCTGAAATTGGAATTCCAGCTGCAACCATAATTTGCTCGCGAATTAAATCGTAATCAATTACTTGTTCTGTAATTGGGTGTTCTACTTGTATGCGGGTATTCATTTCCATGAAGTAGAAATTACGGTGTTTATCTACTAAAAATTCGACCGTTCCTGCGCCTTCATATTTAATATATTCGGCAGCTTTTACTGCTGCTAATCCCATTTTATCTCGAAGTTCATCGGTCATAAAAGGAGATGGGGTTTCTTCCGTTAATTTTTGATGACGACGTTGTACTGAACAATCTCTTTCAGACAAGTGACAGGCTTTTCCGAAAGAATCACCTACGATTTGAATCTCGATATGACGAGGTTCTTCGATTAGTTTTTCAAGATACATGCCATCATTTCCAAAAGCAGCAGCTGACTCTTGTCGAGCGCCTTCCCAAGCTTTTAGTAAATCTTCTTGTTTCCAAACGGCACGCATCCCTTTTCCGCCACCACCAGCAGTTGCCTTAAGCATGACTGGATAGCCAAATTCGGCAGCTAATTGTTCTGCTTGCTCGTAAGATTCTAAAATACCTACTGAACCTGGAACGCACGGAACTCCTGCTTCTATCATGGTCGATTTTGCCGAAGCCTTATCTCCCATTCTGTCTATCATTTCTGGTGAGGCACCAATGAATTTAATATTATGTTCGTGACATATTTTAGAAAACTTAGCATTTTCGGACAAGAATCCGTAACCTGGGTGTATTGCGTCTGCATTTGTAATTTCGGCGGCAGCAATAATATTTGACATCTTTAAGTAAGACAAATTACTTGGTGGTGGCCCAATACAAACTGCTTCGTCAGCAAATTTTACATGTAAACTTTCGGCATCGGCTGTAGAGTAAACTGCAACGGTTTTAATACCCATTTCTTTACAGGTTCTAATAATACGAAGTGCTATTTCGCCCCTATTTGCTATTAATATTTTTTTAAACATCTTTTAATAATTGTAAATTGTTAATTATAAATTATAAATTACAGGAAACGATGATTGTATAACACTCATCATTAACTATTTACAATCATTAAGAAGGGTCTACTAAGAATAATGGTTGATCAAATTCTACTGGTGAAGAATCATCTACTAAAATCTTAACAATTTTACCTGAAACTTCAGATTCGATTTCGTTAAATAATTTCATAGCTTCAATTACACATAATACGTCACCTTTTCCTATTGTGCTTCCAACTTCAACAAACATTGGTTTATCTGGCGATGGTTTTCTGTAAAAGGTTCCAATAATTGGTGATTTTACAGTAATGTATTTAGCATTTTCATCTACTGCAGGAGCAATAGTAGTAGGTACTACTGGCACAATTTGCTGAGGAGCAACCGCTTGTTGTAGCATATTTTGAGCAGGTATTTGTTGTACATAAGTTGTTTCTGTACTGCCTTCTAAAGTTGTTCTAATTGTGATTTTTACGTCACCTGTTTCCAACTTTACTTCTGCAACACCTGAATTTGCTACAAATTTGATTAGATTTTGAATTTCTTTTAAATCCATGGTTATTCGTTTTAGTTATAGTTTTATATTTAATGATTAAAAGATTGAAGGAATTAAAGATTGATAGTACATATCTCTTTTAATTTCTTCAATCTTTTTTATCGTATGCCCATTTTAAATAGATAGAACCCCATGTAAATCCGCCACCAAAGGCTGCAAATATAAGATTATCTCCTTTTTTAAATTTATTTTCGAAATCACTTAGCAATAATGGTAAAGTTGCGGAGGTTGTATTTCCATATCTTTCGATATTAATTAACACTTTCGATTCGTCAACACCCATTCTTTGCGCAGTAGCATCGATAATACGTTTGTTTGCTTGGTGTGCAATAAGCCAATTAACATTCTCATGTGTTAAATTATTGCGTTGCATAATTTTTTCGCTCACATCGGCCATACCAGAGACCGCATATTTAAAAACTGTTTTACCATCTTGAACAACTGTATGTTGTTTGTTTTCAATCGTTTCTTTTGAAGAAGGAAGTAAAGAACCACCAGCGTCTATTTTTAAGTAATCTCTTCCTATTCCGTCCGAACGTAAATATTCGTCTTGTAACCCAAGTCCTTCGGTATTTGGCTCGAACAAAACGGCTCCTGCTCCGTCTCCAAAAATAATACAAGTAGCTCTGTCTGTATAATCTATTATTGAGGACATTTTATCGGCACCAATTAACAATACTTTCTTGTAACGACCTGATTGTATGTAAGCTGCAGCGGTTGACATTCCATATAAAAAGCTAGAACAAGCGGCTTGCAAATCATAAGCAAAAGCGTTTACAGCGCCAATTTGGGTGGCTACAAAAACACCTGTTGATGCCACTGGCATATCTGGTGTTGCGGTTGCCATGATTACCATGTCTATTTCTGCAGGATTTATTCCTGATTTTTCGATTAAGTTTTGTGCGGCTTTTATAGCAAGGTAGGATGTTCCTGTTCCTTTTTCCTTAAGAATTCTTCTTTCTTTTATTCCCGTACGAGATGTTATCCATTCGTCGTTAGTATCGATCATGGTTTCTAACACCTTGTTAGAAAGAACAAATTCGGGAACGTATGCGCCAACGGCGGTAATTGCGGCAGTAATTGTATTCATAAAAATTCGAATAATACTTTTAAAAAAAATTTAAAAGACGATGAAGTTACAAAAAAACTTTAAATGAAAAGCTTTTTTTATTTCAATTTTCATTTTCGGTTATAGTCAACAAAAAAACTCTCACTTAGTGAGAGTTAGGTGTTTTATACAAAAAATGTATTAAGCAACAGCTGTTTGCTTGTCGATAACTACTTGACCTCTGTAGTACATTTTACCTTCATGCCAGTAGGCTCTGTGGTATAAATGTGCTTCACCAGTTATAGGGCAAGTTGCGATTTGAGCAACAGTTGCTTTATAGTGAGTTCTTCTTTTGTCTCTTCTTGTTTTGGAGATCTTTCTCTTAGGATGTGCCATTTTGCAAAATTATTTATCCGTTAATAGTGTTTTCAATTTGTCCCAACGTGGGTCTGTATTCTCTGCTTTTATTTCTGTTTCTTCTTGAACATTTTCGTCTTGTGCTTGTTCAGTAACACTTATTTCTTTCAGTTTAGACAATGCTTCAGTTTCTAGAGTACCATCTTGTATCCCTGGATGAATTTTCTTGAGCGGTATAGATAAAACTACCATCTCATAAATATACTGTGATACATCTACTTGGTGTTCTCCTATGGGTAAAGTGAGTAAATCCTCATTTTCGTCATTGAATATTTCTCCAAATCTAACTATTAGTTTTAGATTTCCGTTTATAGGTAAATCAAATTCTTCACTAGTTAAGTCACACGGAACATTTATGGTACCTGAATGATTGAAATTTAATTCAAGCATTGTGTTTTTCTTTTCTAATACTATGCTTACTTTGATGTTGGCGCTTTCAAATTCGTCAAACTCAAAGTAGCTAAAGAACGCTTTGCTAATTTGGTATTCAAACTGATGTTTACCTAGCTTTAATCCTATAAATGGGATCAAAAATTCATTTGTAACTTTCATCTTAACAACAATTTGTTCCTTTATTAGGGAGTGCAAAGATATAAATTTTTTATAAACTTAAAAGCGTTATCAACATTTTTTTGTTTATAACTGCTTTTCTTTTGTTTTAAGTGGTCTTATTGTCATTTCTTGGTATTCGCTTCTGGATTTAAAAATATCTATTGCTGTATATATTGCTTCTAAAAACGAATTGTTATTGGCGATTCCTTTTCCTGCAATTTCGAAAGCAGTGCCGTGGTCTGGCGATGTTCTTACTTTATTTAAACCTGCTGTATAATTAACTCCTTTTCCGAAAGATAGCGTTTTGAAAGGGATTAATCCTTGGTCGTGATAGGTTGCAATTACGGCGTCATAATTTTCATATTGGTTATTTCCAAAGAAACCATCGGCAGAAAACGGCCCAAAAACCAAGGTTCCTTCATCGAAGATTTTCTTTAAAGTTGGTTTGATTATTTTGTCTTCTTCGTTCCCAATAACGCCATTGTCGCTAGAATGAGGGTTGAGTCCTAAAACTGCAATTTTGGGTTTTCTGATGCCAAAATCTTGAATTAATGATTTGTTAATTGTTTTTATTTTTTTTCTAATTAATTCTTCGGTCAGATGTTTTGCTACCTCACTTAACGGAACATGATCTGTAAGTAATCCTACTCGCAAATTGTCTTGAATCATAAACATTAGTGCATCGCCTTCTAATTCTTGGTCTAAATAATCGGTATGACCCGGAAATTTAAAGTCCTCAGTTTGAATATTCGCTTTACTTATGGGTGCCGTAACTAAAACATCTATACCGCCTTCTTTTAGTGCATTGGTTGCTGCTACAAAAGATTTTATAGCATATTTACCTACTGCATTATCTAGCTGCCCGTAATTTATATTTACGCCTTCTCGCCACACGTTTAATACATTTATTTTACCTATAACCATTTGGTCTAATCTGTCTATTCCGTGCAAAGGCGCTTCTAGTCGAAGTTCTTTTTTAAGAAATGAAAGGATTTTTACATTGGCAAAAATTATAGGGGTACATAATTCTAGCATTCTCGAATCTTCAAACGATTTTAGGATTACTTCACTGCCTATTCCGTTTAAATCTCCTATAGAAATGCCTACAATTATATTTTCTGCTCTTTTTGTCATCAGTTTAACGTATTTATTGCTAATTTTGAATGCAAATTTACTAAAATAAAACTAGCAATGTTCACAGGAATCATAGAAACTCTCGGCACGATAAAAGCTTTAGAGAAAGACGGCGAAAATATTCATATTAAAGTAGCCTCTAATATCACAAACGAACTTAAAATAGACCAAAGTGTAGCTCATAATGGCGTTTGCTTAACTGTTGTGAATATAGATAACGATGTTTATACCGTAACGGCCATCAAAGAAACTATAGATAAAACTAATTTATCCCATTGGAATGTAAATGATGTGGTAAATCTGGAACGCGCCATGAAGCTTGGAGACAGACTTGACGGACATATTGTGCAGGGTCACGTAGATCAAACTGCAATTTGTAAGGGTATTGAAGAAGCTAACGGAAGCTGGTATTTTACTTTCGAATATGATAAGATTTTGAATAACATTACCATCGAAAAAGGTTCTATTACTGTAAATGGAGTGAGCCTAACGGTTGTAAATTCTAAAGAAAATGAATTTAGCGTGGCTATTATTCCTTATACTTATGAGCATACCAATTTTTGTGATTTTAAAATTGGAACAAAAATAAATTTAGAATTTGATGTCATTGGAAAATATGTAGCGAGATTGCACAGTTTGCATGTTGATAAATAGTGTTTTTTCAAAGAAAATATTTATAAAAAGAAAATCC
>NZ_MUHE01000029.1 GCF_002217405.1 Flavobacterium psychrophilum DSM 3660 = ATCC 49418
CACTTTGCGGGATAGTGTCGTTTAAAGGCTAAACTAATTTTATTACTAAAAAAGGAGAACAATTTAATTTTGTTCTCCTTTTTAGTATAGCGTATATCGTGTATGATTTATTGCTTTGTGTCAGAATTTATTTTGATTAATTCTACTTCAAAAATTAAGTCACTTTTTGCAGGTATAGCACCTGGATAACCTTGCTCTCCGTATGCTAAATTATAAGGAATAAAAAATTTGTATTTTGCACCTTCTTTCATTAATTGAAGACCTTCTGTCCAACCTTTTATTACCTGATTCAAGTTAAAATCTATTGGTTGCCCACGTTGAACGCTACTGTCAAAAACTTTACCGCTAGTAAAACTTCCAGTATAATGCACTTTGACATTACTTGCTGCTGTAGGAATAAGACCACTCCCCTCTTTTAAAACAATATATTTTAAGCCACTTGTTGTTGTTTGTCCTGTTGCAAATTCTTTTAATGCAACTTCATTTGCAATAGCTCTTTCTTTTTCTGCTTTTTCTGCTTCAATTTTCGCATTTATATCTTTAGCTGCGTAATAATCTGTAAAAATACTTGATGCGTTAAACTTTTTAGCTAGAGCACCTTTTCTAATAATAACTACTTTGTTTATTACATCATCTTGTGCTATGGTGTTTACTACATCTTGACCAGAAACTACATATCCAAAAATGGTGTGTTTTCCGTTTAACCATGGTGTGTCTTTGTGGGTAATAAAAAACTGACTTCCGTTTGTTGCGGGCCCAGAATTTGCCATGGCAAGAATTCCTGCTTTTTCAAATTTTGCATCGGTAAATTCGTCTTTAAACTTGTATCCTGGATCTCCAGAACCGTTTCCTAATGGGTCTCCACCTTGAATCATAAAATCAGCAATTACTCTATGAAATTTTAATCCGTTATAAAATGGTTTTCCTTTCAAATCGTTTTTTACAGTGATATTTGTACCCTCTGCTAAGGACACAAAATTTGCAACAGTGATTGGTGTTTTTGCATATTCTAATTGTACTAGAATTTTCCCTTTTGAAGTATCAAATTCAGCAAATATCCCTTCTGTATATTTAGGTGTTGTAGTTTGTGTTGTTATCGTTTTAGATTTAACAACTTTTTTTGCGCCTTTTTGTGCATAACCATTTGCTATTACAAAAAGGAATACTAATAATAAGTTTAATTTATTTTTCATTTTATTTTAAGATATTAATATTATTTTTGGGGCATTTTCTCTAACATTTCTAACTCGAAAATAAGATTAGTGTTTGGCGGAATAACGCCTCCCATACCTTGTGGTCCGTAACCTAGCGCAGAGGGTATAAATACGACTGCTTTATCTCCAAAGGACATTTTCTCTAATCCTTCTATAAATCCTGGGATTAGCCCCTCTTTTTTTCCTGCTTCGAATGGAAATGGTTGGTACCCATTTTGTTCGGATCTGCTTGGGTCGAATTTTCCGAATTCACGATTTACATTTTCGTAACTACTATCAAAAAGATTTCCATCTTCAAAATAACCTGCATAATGAAAAAAGAAGGTTGTTCCTGCTGCTGGTTTTTTTCCAGTTCCTTTACTAACAATAGCGTACATTAATCCTGATTCTGTTTTTGTTGCTTTGGCTTTAACAGTGGCAAAATAAGCTATTTTATCTGCTATTACTTTTGCATATTTAGTGTCGTTTTCTTTTTGTGCAACTAGTTGCTTATCAAAATAATCTTTAAATACTTTTGGAGCGTCAAACTTTTTAGCTGCCTCACCTTTTCGGATAATCTCGATTTTAATAATTTCGTCATCTTGAGCTACTTTATTTACCACATCTTGACCTTCTATAACATGCCCAAACACTGTGTGGCGACCATTCAAATAATTTGTTTCTTTGTGGGTAATAAAAAACTGACTTCCGTTTGTTCCTGGTCCGCCGTTTGCCATAGCAAGAATTCCTGCTTTGTTCATTATTAAGTCATCACGAAACTCGTCATTAAATTTATAACCTGGACCACCAGAACCATTTCCGTCTGGATCACCGCCTTGTATCATAAAATCGGCAATGACTCTATGAAATTTTAGTCCGTCGTAAAAAGGTTTTTTTATAAATTTTTCTTCTACAAAAGTATTTGTTCCTTCGGCAAGGGATACAAAATTTGCAACGGTTATTGGTGTTTTTTCAAATTCTAATTGTAGTAAAATTTTTCCTTTACTGGTTTGCATTTCGGCATAAAGACCATCTGACAACTTATCGTGTTTTGAGTTGCATGAAAATAAGACTAATGTGGTAAGGCTTAATACTAATTTTGTTATTTTATTCATTGTTAAAAAAATATAGTTAGTTAATTTTAATTTTGGGTTGTATTTGGCATTTTTCGAATATCATTTAAGGTAACTGTACAAATTAGCGGTTCGTTTGTTCCTATTTTTTTGTTATCGCCATGATAGCCAAAAGCCATGTGTGAAGGGAATAAAAAGGTTACTGTCTCGCCTTTTTGCATTAATTTAATTCCGTCCCGCAAACCAATCATAATGGTTTGTTTGTCTACAACATATTGTTGTTGTTTTAGGTCTAATTGACTATAAATAACATTCCCATTTATATCTTTAATTTCGCAATCATAAAAAGCAATATTCCCTTTTATTGGCTTTGCTGTTTGGGTCGTGTTTTTTGTATTATAATAGTACCAATATCCTTTTGTAGATGCAATATAACTAACGGCTGTATCTTTTTTAATTATTTTGGCAATAATATTTTCTTCACTTTCGTTTAGTTTTTTATTTCTCGCTACAGATTGTTTCATAAACTCGCCCGATGTTTGCGAAACAGGTCTTCTTGGCTCTTGTTTTTTAGTACAACAAGTTACTAAATTTATACCAAGAAGCATACATCCTATGATTTTTAATGTTTTCATGTGAACGTTATTTTTTAATTTCTTTTACAATTCTTTCAAAATCAGCAATAGTTTCTTGTAATGATTTGTCAGATTTTCCACCTGCGGCATTAATGTGTCCGCCGCCGCCAAAATAATTTCTAGAGAACTGATTTACATCGAAACTTCCTTGCGAGCGAAATGAAATTTTTACAATCCCTTCGGCAGAATTTTCGATAAAGATAGCCGTAAAATCGATTCCATCGATAGAAAGTCCGTAATTTACAATCCCTTCTGTATCACCTTTCTCAAAGTTATAAGTATCTAATTCTTCTTGCGATAAGGTAATGTATGACGTTTTATAATGAGTCATTAACTTCATATTTTGAAGCGCACGCCCTAACAATTGCAAACGACTATAAGAACTTTTGTCGAATAATTGATTATAAATAGTGCTGTTCTCGACTCCTTTATCTATCAAATCGGCAACTATACGGTGTGTTGTGCTTGTTGTCTTTGGAAAACGAAAAGAACCAGAGTCAGTTACAATTCCAGTATAAATACAAGTGGCAACGGTTGTATTAATTAATTCTTCTTGCTTTAATTGGTGTATAAAATGATACACCATCTCGCAAGTAGAACCATATTTTGTGTCCGAAAAGGTATATTTTGCAAAATCATCTGGAAACTCATGATGGTCTATCATGACAAATGTCTTTTGTAAAGTTTCTAAGGTAGCTTGCATTATGTTGCCAGTTCTATGCAAAGCATTAAAATCTAAAGTAAAAATTATATCAGATTTATTTAATATTTCGATACAATTTTCTTTGTCTTTTTCGAAAATAAAAGTGTTCTCTGAAGCGGGTAACCAAGCTAAAAAATCAGGAAATTCATTAGGAGACATAACCACTACTTCATGGTTTTGTTGTATTAAAAAATGATATAATCCTAGCGTAGACCCCATAGCATCGCCATCAGGATTTCTATGCGGAATGATTGTTATTTTTTTGGGTGAGGCTAATAATATTTTTATTGCCTCAATTTGAGTTTCTGTCATCATGTTGCGAAAATACAGATTTTCATTTAATTTCGATGCTTAAAATTTTCATAAATTATATTTTAAAATTTAAAATTTTAAAAGTATTTTTGCATATGCAACACAACGTACTAATTTTAGATTTCGGGTCACAATACACACAACTTATTGCCCGTAGAGTTCGCGAATTAAATATATTCTGCGAAATTTTCCCATTCGATAAAATCCCTACCGATTTATCTATTTATAAAGCTGTAATCCTTGGCGGAAGCCCATTTTCTGTTCGTTCAGAAGATGCTTTGCACCCAGATTTATCAGAAATTCGCGGAAAACTACCTTTGCTTGCCGTTTGTTACGGTGCACAATATTTAGCTCATTTTTCTGGCGGTGAAGTAGCCGCTTCGAACACTCGCGAATATGGCCGTGCTAATTTAACCTATATTAAGGAGAATGAAACTTTTTTCGAAAACGTAAATCTAAACTCTCAAGTTTGGATGTCACACAGTGATTCGATAAAAAAATTACCTACAAACGGAATTAAATTAGCAAGCACACAAGATGTAGAAAATGCAGCTTACAAGATTGAAGGCGAAACAACTTACGCCATACAATACCATCCAGAAGTATTTCACTCGACCGATGGAAAGCAAATGTTAGAGAATTTCTTGGTGAAAATTGCCCAAGTTCCTCAAAACTTTACACCAAATGCTTTTGTAAGCGACATGGTAGCAGAATTGAAAGAAAAACTACAAGACGACAAAGTGGTTCTTGGCCTTTCTGGCGGTGTCGATTCGACAGTAGCAGCCGTTTTATTGCACCAAGCTATTGGTAAAAATCTATATTGTATTTTTGTAAATAACGGATTATTACGCAAAAACGAATTTCAGAGTGTTCTAGACCAATACAAAGGAATGGGTTTAAACGTAAAAGGCGTAGATGCTGGCGACAGATTTCTTTCTGAACTAGCAGGAATTTCAGACCCAGAAACAAAACGCAAAACAATAGGACGTGTTTTTATAGAAGTTTTTGATGACGAATCGAAAATTATTGAAAATGTAAAATGGTTAGCACAAGGTACAATTTACCCAGATGTTATCGAATCTGTTTCGGTAAAAGGCCCATCGGCAACCATCAAATCACATCATAATGTAGGTGGTTTACCTGATTATATGAAATTGCAAATCGTAGAACCTTTGCGTATGCTTTTTAAAGATGAAGTTCGCAGAGTAGGAGCAACTCTAGGGATTGATGCCGAATTGTTAGGAAGACATCCTTTTCCAGGACCAGGATTATCTATTCGTATTTTAGGTGATATTACACCCGAAAAAGTTCAAATTTTACAAGATGTTGATGCCGTTTTTATTAACGGATTAAAAGAACACGGATTGTACGACAAAGTTTGGCAAGCAGGAGCCATTTTGCTTCCTGTAAATAGTGTTGGTGTTATGGGAGATGAGCGCACTTACGAAAAAGTTGTTGCGCTTAGAGCCGTAGAATCTACAGATGGCATGACTGCAGACTGGGTACATCTTCCTTATGAATTTTTAATGAAAATCTCTAACGATATTATAAATAAGGTAAAAGGTGTAAATAGAGTAGTATATGACATTAGCTCGAAACCACCAGCAACTATAGAGTGGGAATAGTTTTTTTTTTAGATGAAAACCCATTTTTTATCGATGAATGAATCCGATAATCAAAAATATTAAAATAAATTATGATAAGTCATTACATTAGATAACTTTGTAATGACTTATTTTTTTTAAAACAAAATTTATCTTATGAAATATTTAGTATTATTGTTTTTGTGCATCTCTAATTTTGTCTTTGCTCAACAAGAAAAAACGCTTAACCATAAAGTAATTAAAGGCGAAAATATTTTTCAAATTGCAAAAACATATAATATTACGCCTTCAGACATTTATAAGATAAATCCTGGAACCGAAAACGGAATTCAAGAAAATCAAATTCTAATCATACCCAATAAAGCAATTATTTTATACGATTCTAAAAACACACACCAAGTACAGCCCAAAGAAACTTTGTTTGGTATTGCCCGTTTGTACAATGTTTCGGTACAAGATTTAGACAATTCTAATACAGAAGCCTTAAAAGACGGATTACAAATTGGAGAAAATATTGTTATCCCCAACAAAAAGAAAACCTTAAACGGTCAGGCAAGAATTATAAATGCAGAAACTATATTTCATATTGTAGCATCAAAAGAAACCAAATATTCTATTTCAAAAAAGTATGGCATTTCTATAGAACAACTAGAAACTCAAAACCCAGAAATCATAAACGGATTAATAGAAGGCAACAAGCTGGCTATCAATACAAAAAAAATAAAACCAAACAACAATAACGAAGAACTCATGATTGCCTTGGCTGAAAAACAAGCAGCTATCGAAAAAAACAAAGCAAAAACTACCGAAATTGAAGATTTACAAGACAAACTAACAGTTCAGAAACAAATGAATCAGAAGGTGTTAAAAGTAAATTCATTAAAAGTAAATTTGAATGAAATTGATGAAACCAAAGGTGGTTCGGCAAAAAAACTAAAATTGGTTTTAGAAGCCAATAAAAACATTCAAGAAATTTTAATTTCGAAGTTAGATTCCCTTGTGGTAACTATGAGTGATAATCTTGAAACACTAAAAAACAAAGATATAAATGACTTAGAAGAATCGAAAAATTTAGAAAAAGATTCCTATAAAAATATTAGCGAAACAAACGGAATGATTATCGAATTGAAAAAAGATTTGGCCGACAATCGAAAAATTTATACAGGTTTAATGACCAAAGTACAACGAATTACCCTAGCAGAAAACCACGAATACAAGAAAAAAATAAATGAAAATCAGAAAATAAAAAATAACACTTCAGAAGATGCAGAATTGCTCGAAGTAATTAAAAATATTCAAACCAAACAAGAAGCAAACGAAAAGAGAAACAAGCAATTATTTACAAAAATAGATTCTCTTGGGGTTCAGAAAAATATAGAACTGAAACGTAGAATATCTAAAGCCACTTTTTACAGCTCGGAAGCCAGAGATTATGATGACAAATTAGCACAAGTAAAACTAAAAAGATACCAAAACAAAGCTGTAGAAACTAATAAAAAACTATTAGATAATTCCGAAAACAAACCCACAGCCGAACAAATAAAAAAAGCGCTAAAAGACCATAATTATAGCCTAGGAAAAGCCGTAAAAATTGAAATTTTAAGGAACCTAAAAGATATTGAAAATGGGTATTATATCATCGCAGATACTTTTTCTGAAGCAGAACCAAGAGATCTTCTAACAAGAAAACTTACAGATTCTGGAGAAATAAATACAGGATTTTTCTATAATGTAAATATTTTTTCTTACTATGTTTTTACAAAAAAATTAAAAAATGCGAATGAAGCGCTTTTCGAATATAATCTAAAAAAAGAAAACCCATTGTACAAAAATATGTTTATCGTTCAAATTGAAAAAGAATAATAAAATGGCATAATATTAGCTATACTATTATGCTCTACAATTATTAATTAACAGAAAAAACCACATAGGCACATCGGGAAAAAATTGGACAAACGCTTTTTTTCTTTTGCTCAGCCATGTTTTACTGCAAAAAAAGTAAAACCAATTGAATAAATTATGCAACTATGCGGTTCAGAAAAAAAATCCCTGAATGGGTTTTATACTATACAATTTTACACTATGAAATACCTCTTATATACCGTTTGCTTCTTAATTTTTAGTACTAATCCAGCATTGGCACAATCAACAAATTTAATAAAACACAAAGTACAAAAAGGAGAAACCATAACTCAAATATCAAAAAAATATAGCGTTACACCAGCAAACATATACCAACTAAATCCTGACGCTCAGAAAGGAGTCGAAGAAAATAATATTTTAATAATTCCTAACAAAGTTAAAGCAAAAAACGAAACACCTACAAAAGCCATAACAAACAAACATACCGTTTTGGCAAAAGAAACCTTGTATAGCTTATCTAAATTATACGATATTACTATTAGTGATCTAGAGAAAGCAAATACTGAAACGCTAAAAGAAGGGGTAAAAATAGGTATGATTTTAGTTATTCCAGCCAAAGGAAAACTAATTCCCACCCAAAAACCGAAGCCAAACAATTTAAAAACACCTGTGTACCACGAAGTAAAAGCTAAAGAAACCAAATACGCGATTGCTAAACAATACGAAATTACAATAGAACAATTAGAAAAGTTAAATCCTGAAATTATAAATACCGAATTGCCAATAGGTTTTAAATTATTAATAAGTGGCAAAAAAACAATTGCTGCACCAAAGCCTATAATTGTAAACACACCAGCACCAAAGCCCGCAGAGAATTTATATGTTATAAAAGCAAAAGAAACTTTATACGGTATTTCTAATCAATTTGAAGTAACTCAAGAGGAATTATTAGCGCTAAATCCGGAATTAAAAGACAGCGTTATAGAAGGAATATCTATCAAAATTCCTGTAAAACCATCAACTTTGGCAATAAAAAAAGAATACAAGGATTTAACTAAAAGTATTCAAAAAGCAACAAACAAAAAGCTAGCATTATTACTACCATTTAATCTAACAAAATTAGACCAAGACACTATCAATTCGACCAAAGCACGACTCAAAAAAGATAAATTTCTCAATATGACACTCGATTTTTATGCAGGAGCTTTAGTAGCTATAGATTCTGTTAAGAAAATGGGCTTAAATATTGATGTTGCCATTTTAGATTCTAACGAAACCAAATCAACATCTAACATAACAAGTTTATTACAAGAAAACAATCTAAAAACTTTCGATGCCATTATTGGCCCCTTTTACCAAAATAATGTCGAAAAAACGGCTGATTTATTAAGCGCAAACAACGTGCCTGTTTTCTCACCATTGTCTAAAGATTATGTCAAAAAATTTTCAAATTTAGTACAATCAACACCATCTGTTGATGATATCAAAAATGCGATGTTCGATTTTATGAGAGCAAAAAACGCAAATATAATTGCCATCGTAGATCCTAAAAAAGGATCGGTAAAACAATATATTTCAGAAAATCAGAAAGACGTTCTTTTTGCACAATTTACAGAAAAAGGAACTTTAGATATCGAAAATTTGAAAACAATTTTAGTTAAAGACAAAACCAATTTTGTCATCATGGAAACTGCAAAAACAAATCTTATTTTAAATATTACAAATACCTTAGTAAATTTACTACCCAATTACGATATCAAACTAGTTACTTTAGGCGAAAATGAGGCACTAGATTACGACGAAATTCCAATGACTCGTCTCACAAAATTAAAAATGCACTATCCGTCGCTTACTCGAGCTAACCAATCAGACGAAGCCAGTATTTTTGAAAACAATTTTAGAAGAAAAAATAAAATATTACCCAACCAGTTTGCAACACGTGGTTTTGATATTACTTTTGATGTTTTATTACGATTAGCTCAAGAAAAAAATATCATTGAAACACTAAACGAAACCGCCACAGAACAAGTTGAAAACAAATTTTATTACAAACAAAATCCTGACGGAGGTTATGCAAACAAAGGAGTTTACATCTTATTTTACGACACAGATCTAACCATAAAAGAAGCAAAATAATGACATCGAAAATAACATATTTAGGCAATTTAAGAACTTCGTCTATTCACACACAATCAGGAACAGAAATCCTTTCAGACGCACCAATAGACAACAACGGAAAAGGCGAAGCATTCTCTCCAACAGACCTAATTGCAAATGCCACAGGAAGCTGTATGATGACCATAATGGCCATAAAAGCCAGAGATTTGAATGTAGATTTAATAGGAACCACTATCGATGTAACTAAAATTATGCAAGCCGAACCAAGAAAAATTTCTAGGATAGAAATCATCATGAATATTCCGATTACTACCGATGAAAAAACAAAAACTATTTTAGAAAGAACAGCCATCAATTGCCCTGTTCTATTAAGCTTAAACCCAGATATTGAAAAAGATATTACTATAAATTGGAAAAAATAAGAATAAAGAGAAGACGATAGATTATAAAAACTAAACAATCTTTTTTCTTATATCTAGCATCTTTAATCTTTTGAAAAAAATGGACCAAAACCAAAAACAACTCATCAAACTAGCACATACAAAGATGCCTTTTGGCAAATACGAAGGTTATTTTCTCATAGATATTCCAGAATATTATATCGTATGGTACAGCAACAAAGGTTTTCCAAAAGGTGAATTAGGAGAACAACTAAAACTTATCTATGAACTAAAACTAAACGGACTCGAAGAACTAATTAGAAACATAAAAAAGAAGTACCCAAAACCATAAAAAAAAATCTTGTCTTAAAAATAAGACAAGATTTTTTTGCTTTATGAAATACGAAATATTTTATAAAAATAGAATTTAGCTTCAAATAATACCAATTTAGCTTTAAAAACACTGGAATATTTATTGAGGATGTTGCCATTCAGAGAAACGAGGAATCTCATAATTTGAATAACTTGATGAGATTCCTCGCACCTCGAAATGACAAACTGTATGTTTTTTTATCCCAGTAAATTTAAACTTTAAATGGTATAAATTCCAAACTAAAGGAACAGGTTTTCCCACTTTATTCAAAGCATTAATGGCGCCTATTATCTAAAGAATAAGTAACCCGAAGCTCAAAATAGTTTAGACTAAAATCTAAATCTAAGAACTAACTTAGATCAAATTTTACAAATAATCCTAAAAATTGTTTCAAATAAAATTTTGCTAATAATGATTTTTTCTGTTTAATTTTTGCAAACCAGAAAAGCAATCATGCAGCTCATGATTATAAATACAGCTAATAATTAAAATATTTTTGGCTCATAAATATTATTTTTGGCTTACTAGTTGCTAAGAATATAGAAATAAATCCTCACAATTTGCAATTTAATATCAAAAAAGGATTCAAAAATTAACGGTTAATTGTCAATCATCAATTATTAATTATCAATTAATAATTGTACTTTTGCCACGTTTTTTTACACAACTATAACAACATAACACAATGAATCAAACCAAATATATTTTTGTTACAGGCGGAGTTACTTCTTCATTAGGAAAAGGAATTATTGCAGCTTCTTTAGCAAAATTATTACAAGCAAGAGGTTATAGAACAACAATTCAGAAATTTGACCCTTATATAAATGTCGACCCAGGAACACTAAATCCTTACGAACATGGCGAATGCTATGTTACCAATGATGGAGCCGAAACCGATTTAGATTTAGGTCATTACGAACGTTTTTTGAACGTACCAACATCTCAAGCAAACAACGTAACCACAGGAAGAATTTATCTTTCGGTAATCGAAAAAGAACGCCGTGGCGAATTTTTAGGAAAAACAGTTCAAGTTGTACCACATATTACAAACGAAATTAAGGAACGCATGCAATTGCTTGGAAAATCAGGCGATTATGACATCGTAATTACCGAAATTGGAGGAACAGTAGGTGATATCGAATCTTTACCATACATCGAATCAGTACGCCAATTGGTATGGGAATTGGGAGAAAACAACGGAATTGTAATTCATTTAACTCTAGTACCATTTCTTGCAGCAGCTGGAGAGTTAAAAACAAAACCAACGCAACATTCTGTAAAAACACTTATGGAAAGTGGTATAAAAGCTGATATTTTAGTATGCAGAACAGAATACGAATTATCTGAAGATTTACGTCACAAACTAGCTTTATTTTGTAATGTAAAAAGAGAAGCAGTAATACAATCTATAGACGCATCAACGATATATGATGTTCCCAATTTAATGCTTGAAGAAGGATTAGACAAAGTCGCATTAAAAAAATTAGATTTACCAGAAAAATCGACTCCTGATTTAAAACAATGGAACGAATTTTTGCAAAAACATAAAAACCCAAAACACGAAGTAAGCATAGGTTTGGTTGGCAAATATGTCGAGTTACAAGATTCATACAAATCAATTCTTGAAGCATTTATTCATGCAGGAGCCACAAACGAAACAAAAGTAAATGTAATTTCTATACACTCTGAATTTTTAGATGTCAATTCGGCAGATGAACAACTTAAAGGATTAGATGGCATACTAGTTGCACCAGGATTTGGTGGTCGTGGCATAGAAGGAAAAATAGAAACTGTTCGATACGCACGAGAAAAAAACATTCCTTTTTTAGGAATTTGTTTGGGTATGCAAATGGCTGTGATAGAATATTCACGAAATGTATTGGGATATACCGATGCTAATTCGACCGAAATGAATCAAAACACTTCACATCCGGTCATAAACCTAATGGAAGAACAAAAAACAATTACAGATAAAGGAGGAACCATGCGTTTAGGAGCCTGGAAATGTCATTTATCAGAAAACACATTGGCACATAAAATATACGGACAATCAGATATTTTAGAACGCCACCGTCATCGTTATGAGTTTAATAGTGAGTATTTAGAAGTATTGCAAAAAGCAGGATTAAAAGCATCTGGTGTGAACCCCGAAACTGGTTTAGTAGAAGTTATAGAACTAGAAAACCACCCCTTTTTTATAGGTGTTCAGTACCACCCAGAATACAAAAGTACCGTATTGGCTCCGCACCCATTATTTGTTAGTTTTATAGCAGCAGCAGTAAAACATAAAAATAAATAAGAGGATACCATTTATTTTGGTAACAAAATAAAAAAAGATAGACTAACATAAGCTTACCGCTTGAAGCCTAATGCTTAGAGCAAAATTTAAAAGATGGAAAAGAAGAAATTAGACCTTAATTCGATTATTGGATTTGTATTAATTTTTGGTATCATGATGTGGATTATGTACCAAAACAAACCCACACAAGCAGAAATTGATAAAAAAGCAAAACAAGAACTGACTGAAAAGACTAAAAGCGAAGCTAATCAAGTAGCAAAAAATTCGCAAAAAACTATTTTACCAACAGACTCAGTTCAAGTAGCAAAAATGAAAGCAACACTAGGTAGTTTTGCTTATTCTGCCACACTACCCTCTGCCAAATCTGAATTTACTACATTAGAAAACGAATTGCTAGTTTTAAAAATCGCTAATAAAGGTGGCTATATCGCCGAAGCGACTTTAAAAAACTTCAAACAAATCTCTAAAGATTCTGGAAAATTAGTACAACTCATTAAAGACAATAATGCTGGTTTAAACATTACACTTCAAACCCAAGACAACAGAACATTAAATACTAAAGATTTATTTTTCGAGCCAACGCTAACAAAAGTAGGAACAAATCAAATTCTTTCTATGAAATTGAAAGCTGGCGCAAATCAGTTTTTAGAATACAAATATGTTTTAAAACCTAATGATTATATGTTAGATTTTGATGTGCATTCGCAAGGATTAGCATCTGTTTTAAACACAACAAAACCAGCAGATTTAGAATGGGATTTAAAATCATACCGTAGCGAAAAAAGCATTTCGAACGAAAATCGTTTTACAGACATCAGATACGAATATGAAGACGGCAAACACAACAATGTAGGACAAGGAAAAGACAAAGAAGAAACTTTAGACAAAGTAACTTACGTAGCCTTTAAGCAACACTTCTTCTCCTCTATATTATTAACAAACACACCGTTTGAAAAAGCAAAATTATACTCTTCGAACGTAGTAGATGAAGAAAAAGGAGACACTATTTATACTAAACATTTTAAAGCAAATGTTCCTTTAGCCTTTAATAATGGTGAAGTAGATTATAAAATGAACTGGTATTATGGCCCATCAGATTATAAACTCTTAAAAGATTACCATAAAAATCTAGAAAAAATTATCCCACTAGGTTGGGGGATTTTTGGCTGGATTAACATGTTTATTTTCATGCCGTTATTCGGATTTTTAAGCTCTTATATTTCTTTAGGAATTGCAATTATTGTTTTTACAGTAATCATCAAAATTGCAATGTCACCCATTACTTATAAATCCTTCTTATCTCAGGCAAAAATGAAAGTTTTGCGTCCTGAAATAAACGAACTAAACGAAAAGTTCTCGAAAGACCCAATGAAAAAACAACAAGAAACAATGAAGTTGTATAATAAAGCTGGCGTAAACCCAATGGCGGGCTGCATTCCTGCCCTAATACAAATACCATTTATGTACGCTTCGTTTCAGTTTTTCCCTTCGGCAATCGAATTGAGACAAAAAGGATTCTTATGGTCACAAGATTTATCTTCCTTTGATACCGTTTTATCTTGGAAACAACACATTCCAATTATTTCGTCAGTTTACGGAAATCATGTCAGTTTATTTGCACTATTAGCAGCTATTGCAATTTTCTTTTACACAAAAATGACAGCTGGAGACCAACAAATGCAAGCACCACAACAAGAAGGAATGCCAGATATGGCAAAAATCATGAAAATGATGTTGTATATATCGCCAATAATGATGCTTATTTTCTTTAATAATTATGGTTCAGGATTAAGTTTATACACACTAATTTCGAATGTGATTACCATAGGAATCATGTTCGTAATTAAGCGATACATTGTAGACAACGATAAGATTCACGCTCAAATACAAGAAAACAAACTAAAAGAACCTAAAAAGAAAGGTAAGTTTCAACAAAAATTACAAGAAGTAATGGAACAAGCTGAAGCACAAAAAGCAAAAGACAAAAACAAATAAAAAAATTAAAATCATTCGTTACGGCGAATGATTTTTTTTATAAATCATAATCGGTATTATTTTTGATACTGTGCTTGCCAGATACATTTCAAATTAATAATACAAAAAACTTTTAGAGTTAATGTAAAACAGCCAAATTTTAAAATCATGAAGAATAAAAAAATAAAAAAATATATAGCACTTATAATGTTAGCAAATTGCTCATTTGTGCTTGCCCAAATTAATAAAATAGAAACCCCAAAGCCAGAACCTATAAACCCAATAGTTTCACCCAATAGTTTCGACGAAGGTGGCTTGCGCCAAGGATTATGGAATGGGTTTTACAATGATTCGAAAATACTACGATACACAGGTAATTTTAACCACGGAAAAGAAATAGGATTGTTTACTTATTATGCCAATAGCGACAAAAAACTAGTTATGGCAACTCGTAATTTTGATAATAAAAATAACGCCTACACTATTTTTTTTGATGAAAACAAAGACAAAGTAAGCGAAGGCAACATGCATAACAAACTCCGTGAAGGGCCTTGGAAATATTACCATAAGGGCCTTAAAACAGTCATGACAACTGAAAATTACATAAAAGATAAACTAGAGGGATCTCGAAAAGTTTTTTATCCAAACGGGAAGCTAGCAGAAGAAATTTCATATAAAAATAATCTTAAAGAAGGAATTTCTAAAAAATATTCTAAAGAAGGAAAATTAGTTGAAGAATCTACTTTTTCAAAAAATGTTTTGCAAGGACCATACAAAGTTTATGAAGGATCTGGGAAAGTAGTAATTTCGGGTCAGTTTAAGGAAGATAAGAAAAATGGCATTTGGAACTATTTTGAAAAAGGAAAATTAGTCCGCCAGATGAACGCCGATACTATAAACGGCCATAAAAAACCTAGTTTAAAAGTAAAGAAATAATTTTTACAACTTTTACCTATAAAAAAAAACGCTTTGAGAAATCAAAGCGTTTTTTTTTTATATAAATTATTTAGTAATTGTTTGTTTTCTATCTGGTCCAACAGAAACAATTTTTATAGGAACTTCAACTTCTTTTTCGATAAAATCGATATAATCTTTAAGTTCTTTAGGCAATTCGTCATAGGAACTCATACCTGTCAAATCAGCTTTCCATCCTTTAAATTCGGTATATACAGGCTCTATGTTTTCGGGTTCTATATTGTATGGCAAGTGAGCTATTTCCTGCCCTTTATATTTGTAAGAGGTACATACTTTTAAGGTTTCAAAACCAGAAAGAACATCACCTTTCATCATCATTAGTTGTGTTACCCCATTTATTTGCACGGCATATTTAAGGGCAACTAAATCTAACCAACCGCAACGACGCTGACGACCAGTAACAGAACCAAATTCGTTACCCACTTTTGCCATTGTTGTTCCTGCATCTTCAAAATCTTCTGTTGGGAATGGGCCACTTCCTACACGAGTAGTGTATGCTTTAAAAATTCCGTACACTTCTTTTATTTTATTTGGTGCAATTCCTAAACCTGTACAAGCACCTGCGGCTGTTGTATTTGATGAAGTGACAAATGGGTAAGTACCAAAATCGACATCTAATAGTGAGCCTTGAGCGCCTTCGCAAAGGATAGATTTACCTGCTTTTTGTGCTTGATGCAAATATTCTTCAGAATCGATAAAGTCTAATTTTTTCAAGTCTTCGATTGCTTCAAAAAATTCTTTTTCTAATTCAGCTAAATTATACTGAATTGAAACATCATAAAATTTTATCATTTCCTCATGCTTGTTTGCTAAAGCACGATATTTTTCTTTAAAATCGACTAGTTCGATATCGCCAACACGAATTCCGTTACGCCCCGTTTTGTCCATATAAGTCGGACCAATTCCTTTTAATGTAGAACCAATTTTCGCTTTTCCTTTCGATGCTTCAGAGGCTGCATCTAAAAGTCTGTGTGTAGGAAGAATAAGATGGGCTTTTCTAGAAATAATTAATTTTGATTTTAAATCTAAATTAAATTTTGCCAATCCATCAACTTCAGTTTTAAAAACTACTGGATCGATAACCACTCCGTTTCCAATGATATTGATATTATTTTTATGAAAAATCCCAGAAGGAATTGTTCTTAAAACATGTTTTATTCCGTCAAATTCTAAAGTATGACCAGCGTTTGGCCCTCCTTGAAAACGAGCAATTATATCATATTTTGAGGTTAATACATCAACAATTTTTCCTTTTCCTTCATCTCCCCATTGTAACCCTAGTAATAAATCTACTGTCATCGTGTTGTTGTTTAATTCCGTTGCGCTCCATTGCTGCTTTGCCTCGGGTGTGTGTAGTTAGTTTTGTATTGTTTTTTTATTTAAGCTTTTTTATTTGCGTAGAAATAAAGTGAATGGTTTACTATTTCTATCCCAAAAATTTCTTCCATAGTTTTCTTTATAGTCTGAATTCTAGGATCGCAAAATTCTATTACTTCGCCAGAATCTATCATAATAATATGATCGTGCTGCTTGTCGAAATATGATTTTTCGTAATGTGCTTGGTTTTGCCCAAACTGATGCTTTCGCACTAGTGCGCAATCTAACAGTAGCTCTATAGTATTATAAAGTGTAGCACGAGATACACGATAGTTTTTATTTTTCATTTTGATATACAAATTCTCTATATCAAAATGCTCTTCGCTATCATATATTTCTTGAAGAATTGCGTAGCGCTCAGGCGTTTTTCTATGGCCTTTATTTTCAAGATACATTGTAAAAACATTTTTTACAATTTCCTGATTGTTATTATTATTGGTAGCTATAAGTGTCATATCCGGCAAAGATAATTAAAAAGTATTAAAGTGGAAAGTGATAAAGTGGAAAGTGGAAATAAGATATTTTTAGTCTTCCTTTCTAATTTTTAATTTTTATACAATAGCTCCTTAAAAAACAAGAGGTTTTTATATAAGTTAAAGACAATTTAAATTAAACAGTAATATGGAGACTGCTAGCAAAAACAAAGAAATTAGATGATTTCATTACACAATACATAAAAATCACCCTTATTTTAGAAAGGCAATTAATAAAAAAATTTTCAATATAATTACCGCATTTATCAGTTAGTAATTATTTTTCCTCTTTTTATATTTTTGTAGTTAAGTGGGTTTGTTTGTAACAAAATTTACAATCCTTATAGCAACTCACAAATATTAAAAAGCTAAGAATACCATATATTGTAGGATTAGGCATTTTAACAATAAAATAAGATTTTCGGAAATAGTTTGCACCGTTAATTATCCTAATATTTTATTTTAAAATAGGGCATACAAAATATATTGTACACCCTATTATTATATCAACTTGTGTTTTACTATGGTTGTAGTAATTTTTTTTCGCCAAGCTTTAGGAGCGGTAGAATAGCCTGTTTTACTTATTTTATCAATCCACTCTAAATAATTAGCACTGTCTTTTATTTTAGAATAAAATGCCTTTTGGCTTATTTTTTTACAAAAATCGCGGTAAGAATCTTCGATAGACTCATATTGCTTATACCTAGACCAGCTAACATTGTTCTTGCCCACAAAACCAAAATGATTGTTTAACTTACGGGCAATTTTACTTGTTCCAGAAGCTGACTCTACAATTGCAATTCCTAGTATAATACATGCGGGAATTTTATACTCTTTTGATAATTTTTCGGCCAAAATTTTATATTGCTCTATATAAAAATGGTTATTAGGAATAACTGACGTTGCATAATTAGCATTACTAATAAGCAACAGGGTAACTATAAAAAAATAAATCTTAAATCTCTTCATATCGATGGGTTTTAGAATAATATTAAATGTCTTAGTTAAATAAAAGCATAACCATTGGTAAATTTAGACAATAAAAACTACATTTGATACACAAAAGCTATGCCAAAAAAACGTTATTCAAAATATAATATGATTAGTAAATATTTTTCAGTGGTTCTATTACTTGTTTTATCTACAGTTGCCAATGCCCAAGATATGACGCTATTTATGACTAAAAACCTAGATTCTTTAACGACAAATTTAACCATTAACAAGCAGGAAAATAATATTAAAAACAAACAAGCTATGCTGCCTTTGTTACAAAAATTATATCGTTTAAAGAGCGATAGTTTACAAAAAGTTACATTTATTCACATAGGTGATTCGCATATACAGGCCGATATGATGACCGAGGTTATTAGAACCGAAATGCAGAAATATTACGGTAATGCTGGAAGAGGATTTGTTTTTCCGTACCAATTGGCTAATAGCAATACCCCTTCAGACTATATATTTTCATCTAGCACGCTTTGGAAAGGCAATAGACTTATAAAAAAAGACACTACTTTACATTGTGGGGTTAGTGGTTTTTGCATCGAAAATAAATTAGAAAACCATTCGATTAATTTTCGCTTTAGAAAAACAGATAGCATAGCACAATATTTTAATAAAATTACCTTATTTTCATCTAAAAAAAATTGTTTAGTAAATGATTCACCATTTACAGAGTACACCTCCGATGGATTGGCAGCCATTGCTAATTTTACTACTAGCAGATGTAGTTTTAATCTTAAATTTACAGATACTTCGGCAGTGCAAATACAAGGTTTGGTTTTAGAAAACACCCAAAACAAAGGTGTTTTATACAACTCTATAGGCGTAAATGGCGCTAAATTTTCTGATTATAATCAAACACCCTTGTTTTGGAAACAGTTAAATCATTTGAAAGGCGATTGCTATATTTTTTCTATGGGAACCAATGAGGCACAAAATTATACTTTAACCCCAGAAATTTATACCGAGTATTTAAAAAACACCGTAAATGAGGTAAGACAAATTAATCCAGAGGCTGTCATATTATTTACCTTTCCTCCCGCATCGTATTACCAAAAAAAAGCGCCAAATGCCATGCTTATAAAACTATCTAACTGCATGCAGGAGTTTTGCAATAACAATAACATTGCTTACTGGGATTTATTTACGGTAACTAACCAATTAAAAGGAGCAGTAGAATGGAAAAATAAAAGCCTACTACGCCCAGATTTAGTACATTTTTCAAAAAAAGGATACCAGTTGCAGGGGCTTTTATTTGTAGAGGCTTTTGCTCAATTATGGAACAATTATATTAAAACTGCAAATAAATAGGCAATACACTTTCGGAACTTTTAAAATACGAATACAAAGCAATAAAACATAGTACAATAGTAATATGGTAAACTAGCGGCAGTTTGGTTTGTAGCTTTATGTATTTTTCGGACCAACTCTCGGGCATAAGGTGCAATGTATAACCTAAAACTATCATTAATAACGGAAATTTATAGTTATTTATAAATATCTGATACCCTTCAAAAGTAAAATTATAGGCTATTTGCGATATAAAAGTATTGGCTATTTCTAGATTTTGTGCCTTAAAAAATATCCAACAAAAACATACAAAATGAAAGGTAAGTAAACCATATATTGTATTGGTTATAATTTTGGGTAAGAGTATATATTTTTTAAAAAGTATATTCCATATTTTATTAATAATTAAACCCACTCCGTGTAGCGCACCCCAGATAATAAAATTCCAGCTAGCACCGTGCCAAAATCCGCCAATTAGCATCGTTAAAAACAAATTGATATTGGTTCTTATAACTCCATTTTTGTTACCACCTAGGGGGATGTACAAATAATCTCTTAACCAAGAGGATAGTGAAATGTGCCACCTACGCCAAAATTCATTTAAGGCAACACTTTGATAAGGCGATTTAAAATTGGCAGGAATAGTGATGCCTAGCCATTTAGAGATTCCGATTGCTACATCGCTATAACCGCTAAAATCGCAATAAATAACAATTGCGTAGCCGTAAATTGCCACAAGACATTCTAGTCCGTTATGCAATTGCGGACCATCAAACACATAATCTACAAGATTAAGGGTTATATAATCGGATATAATTAATTTTTTAAATAATCCAGATACAATTAAGAAAAAACCTCTCGAAAAATCTTCGTTACTCACATAATACTCTTTTTTTAATTGCGGAATAAAATCTTTTGCCCGTACAATAGGTCCCATCACTAATTTTGGAAAAAAGGATAAAAAAAGAAGATAATGGATAATATTTTTTTCGGGTTTAATTTCGTTTTTATAAACATCGACCGCATAACTTATGTTTTCGAATGTATAAAAAGAAATTCCTATTGGCAATAATATATGTATAGGATCTAGTTTGGTAAAACTAAAATGATTAATAATATCTATAAAAAAATTCGTGTATTTAAAATAAAATAATACTGCAAGATTTAGAACAATACAAACCACCAAGAGCGTTTTTTTATAAACTTTATTTCTTTGTTGGTAAATCCAAATAGACAATATATAATCAATAACTGCCGATACGACTACAAGAATTACAAAGCTACCACTAGCTTTGTAAAAAAAATAAAGCGAAAAAGCACTAAGCAAAGTGGCTCGTGCCATGTATTTTTTTCGTAATAAATAATAAAAAATAATGAAAATGATGAAAAAATACACAAAAAACCCGCTATTAAATAAGAGAGGGTTATTGGGATCGTAAACCAGCTGGTGTAAAACTTTAGTATAATCAATACTATTCATGGTCTTTGGCTTTAAATATGCTATCTTTTTGTTGTTTGTCTTTTTGCTGTTTTTGATATTTGATACTTTTTTTAAAGTCCTTAATCAAAACATCAAAAATTATTTGAGCTACTTTTTTTGCCCCTCGATGGTTAAAATGAATATAATCTTTATTAGCCAACGAAGGCAAGGTATCGCACCACTTTTTCATCGTACCACGACCACCCATCGAAGCAAATAAGTTATAAAAAGGTATCTTGTTATCAAAGGCCAATTTTGCTTGGGTTTTTATCAAACTATCTATTCCTACGGCACTTTCCCATTGGTTGTTATATCTAAAAGCCCTATCAGAACAACTTAGCATTAAAAATTTAGATTTAGGTAAGTTTTTTTTATACTTATCTAGCACGGGGTTCATAATTTTTTGATAGTAACTATAGTCGGTATCATTGGCTCTAAACATTAAATTTACCCCGTATTGAAAAACAATTAGATCGTAATATCCTTCGGTATTCAATTGTTGTAAAAGTTGGTTTTGCACTTTTTTTAGTTCGACACCGGTAATACCTCTAAACGAAAAATTATCTAATACAATACCTTTTTCAGGTTCGAAACTAATACCATAAACAGGTGTTTTATTAGCTTGCACTTCAAAATAAATTTTATTTGAGGGTAGTTTGTCTATCAAAACTCTATTAAAACTTTTGGTGGCTGCGTATTTTTTTATAGCCCCGTTATAAGTAACAGCAATAGAATCTCCTTTACCAAATAGCAACCATTTTTGCAAATGCTGGGTACTATCTTTTTTTGTGTTGTCTTTTGCTGTGATTGTTAAATTTGGACTAGTAAAATGATAACCCGAAAGAAATAAATTATTAATCGCTGATCCTTTTTTAAAATTAGACACCTCTACATTGTCTGATGTCTTTATATTGGCAGATTGTCGCAAATCAGACGATACAGATTTTATTGGTAAATACCCAACACCGTTGTGGTTATGAAAATAAGCTTGTAACATTTTGCGAATATCTTGCGTAATTAAATCGCCTTCTATTTGGCTATCACCAAACCAAGCTATTCTTATTTTGATGTTTTTGTTTTCAGACAAAAGCAATAATTTCTCAGCTATATTCCCCAGCGTAGCTGATTTCGAATTGTTATCAAAATCTATCAATTCATCTTTTTTTAGATAATCCTCAAAATTTGTATAAGCGGTACTGGCTAATAAGGGTAACTTTTTTTGTTCGAGATTCTTGTTTTTTGCTTTTTTAGGTATTTCTTTTGTTATGTCCGCAATTAAATTAACATTTTTAAAGCTAGGAAAATAGCCTATTAAAAAGCTATTAAAAAAAGAACATATCCCGTAAATAAAACTCACAGACAGTACTAAAATTAGTACCTTTTTATTATTATTCATTGTATTTTGTTAAGGAATAAAAAACTAATAGTTATTGTGTTATTTTATTTTAGATAAAAGATTTACTTTTTTTATCTAAAATATTTTTTTGTCATTTCTAGTACTCTAAGGTTTTTTTAACAATATTATCTTCACCTAGTCGTATTTATAAAACTGTCTTATCTTACAATTATTGCCAATAGACAAAAAAATAGCATTAAAAGAAAAAGATACCCTAAATTATATCTTTATCTTTACATTAAAAAAATGTAAAATTACTAAACATAAAAGATTAAATCTTCTTTTTATTTGCTTTTTATTTGTATTTAATATAACCCATTAATGCAATTTGTTTGTTTGTTTTTAACAACATAAAATCATAAAATTTATTGTGCTTTATGAAGATTTTTTAATTTATTTATAGCAAAACATAGCCTTATGGAAACCAGAATTGGTTTTATCGTTTATGCGGAAAATCTGTAAAAAACGGTATTAAAACAAATCATGACCTATAAAAATACCCCTAAATAGCGTTTAACTTTTTAGGGGTATTGTTATTTTAGGAAGTATTTATTTCTATAGAAATATTATTTTACATCCATCAATTCTACATCAAAAATCAAAGTAGCATTTGGCGGGATAGCACCACCAGCACCTCTAGAACCGTAAGCTAAATGAGAAGGAATCACAAAACGCGCTTTGTCTCCTACTTGCAACAAAGCAATACCCTCGTCCCAGCCTTCAATAACTTGACCTTGACCTAATTTGAAATCGATAGGTTTTTTGCGTGGGTAAGAAGAGTCAAAAACCTTTCCAGACTCTAAAGATCCTTCATAATGTACCGAAACTGTTTTACCATTTTCTGCTTTTTTACCAGAACCTTTCTGAATCATTTTATAACGCAAACCGCTTTCTGTTTTATCAAAACCAGCAGCTAATTGTTCCATTTTTGCTTCAGCTTCAGCTTTTTCTGCAGCTTCACGTTTTGCACGAGAACCTTCAAAAGTTCTAAAAGCTTCTACGGCGTTCCATTTCTGAGCTTCTTCACCAACTCTAACAATTTCTAAAGTCTTTAAAACATCATTTCCTTCAACTGCATTTACCACATCTTGACCTTCTATAACGTGACCAAAAACAGTGTGTTTTCCGTCTAACCAACTTGTTGGTACGTGAGTAATAAAAAATTGTGTTCCGTTAGTTCCTGGCCCAGCATTTGCCATACTCAAAATACCTGGCCTGTCATGCTTCAAACTTGGATGAAACTCATCATCAAATTTATATCCTCCATCTCCAGTTCCTGTACCTTGAGGACAACCACCTTGTATCATAAAATCTGGAATAACACGGTGAAAGGTTAGTCCGTCATAATACGGTGTTCCTTGTGGTTTTACTTTATTTTCTAGGTTCCCTTCAGCAAGTGCGACAAAATTACCTACCGTTCCTGGTGTTAAATCATGTGTCAATTTTACTAAAACACTACCTTTAGCCGTATTAAATTTAGCGTATATTCCGTTTTCCATTGTTGTAATTTTTATTTTTAGAGTGCAAATTTACAAAATAAATACTAAAGTTAGAAGCACAAGATTTGGTTTCTATCTCTAGATTTTTTCTTGCTTTACCTTACTTTAAAAATAAAAAAAAAACAGATTGGTATTAAAGCCCAACCCATTTAAAAATAAGATTCCTGTTGCAATGAAGTCCTAAAAAATTTTATTTAATAATACAGCGCTGTTTTAACTATTTTCGAACCTTATTAAAAAGGGGCCATTTTGTGTTAGAAACCAAGTTTACTAAACTTAGTTTTTATCTTCCAAGAGTGGCACAAATTTAAAATCTCCAAACTCATGCTTCTCAAATTGGGTTTCGTCCTTTCTAATAATCAATGTCATAATCTGACTGTTTTCGCCAACAGGAATTACGAGCTTTCCACCAATTTTTAGCTGTGCCATTAGTGCTTTTGGGATTTCTGGCGCACCAGCAGTTACAATAATACTATCAAACGGTGCATAATTTGGTAATCCTTTATATCCGTCGCCAAAAGATAAGTGTTTGGCTCTAATTCCTAATTTTGGCAATAATAATGATGTTTTTTTAAACAATTCATTCTGGCGTTCTACACTATATACTACGGCACCTACCATGCACAAAACTGCAGTTTGATAGCCAGAACCTGTTCCTATTTCTAAAACCTTGTCTCCTTTTTTTACCTCCAACAATTCTGTCTGAAATGCCACAGTATAAGGTTGCGAAATAGTTTGCCCTGCTCCTATAGGAAAAGCCAAGTCTTGGTAAGCATAATCTTCAAAACTAGAATTTAAAAAAAGATGTCTTGGTATTTTACTAATCGCTTCCAATATGTTTTTATTAGTAATTCCTTTTTGTTGCAAAACGGTTACTAACTGATTACGAAGTCCTTGATGTTTTGGTGTATCTTTCAATTTTTGGGGTATTATTTTTTGTAAATTTAGAAAACAAATTATCAATTATCAATAACCAATTATCAATTAATTCCTATTTTTGTTCAAAATACATTTTTATGTTAAAAGTTGGCGTTTTAGGTGCTGGTCATCTCGGAAAAATACATTTACGATTGCTACAACAATCTGAAAAATATGAATTAGTTGGTTTTTATGACGAAAATCAAGAAAACGGGGCTAAAATAGCCGCTGAATTTGGTTACAAACAATTTGATACTATTGCAAAATTAATTCACGCTGTCGATGTGATTGATATTGTTACTCCTACCCTTTCGCATTACAAATGTGCTAAAGTTGCCATAAAATCTGGCAAACATGTATTTATTGAAAAACCCATTTCTACCACTGTCGAAGAAGCTGAAGAAATTATTGCATTAGCTAAAGAATACAATATAAAAGGACAAGTAGGACATGTAGAACGTTTTAATCCTGCTTTTAAAGCTGTTAAGGATCAAATAAAAAATCCAATGTTTATCGAAACCCATCGTTTAGCAGAGTTTAATCCTCGTGGAACCGATGTTCCTGTGGTATTAGATTTGATGATTCATGATATAGATGCTATTTTAAGTGTTGTAAACTCGAAAGTAAAAAACATATCAGCAAGCGGTGTTTCGGTCATTAGTGATTCGCCAGATATTGCCAATGCACGCATTGCCTTCGAAAATGGTTGTGTTGCTAATATTACTGCGAGCAGAATTTCGATGAAAAACATGCGAAAATCAAGATTTTTTCAAAAAGACGCCTACATTTCTGTCGATTTTCTTGACAAAGTTTGTGAAGTGGTAAAAATGAAAGATGCACCTGAAACTCCTGGCGATTTCGATATGATTTTGCAAAATGCCGAAGGTATAAAAAAGCAAATTTATTACGAAAACCCATCGGTAGAACCTAATAATGCTATATTAGACGAATTAGATTCTTTTGCAGATGCCATCAATAATAATACAACTCCAGTGGTTACATTAGAACAAGCAACAGATGCTTTGCGAGTGGCTTATCAGATAATAAATTGCATGGAAAAGTAATCTTTTTAATTTTTAAATATTAAATAATGAAAAATATAGCAGTAATTGGAGCAGGAACTATGGGCAACGGAATTGCACATACTTTTGCACAATCAGGATTTACAGTAAAACTAATAGATATTTCGGAAAAATCGCTCGAAAAAGGTATTGCAACCATTGCCGCAAACCTAGACCGAATGGTGGCTAAAGGAACAATTACCGAAGAAGACAAACACAAAACCATTGGAAACATTATCACTTATACAGATATAAAAGATGGCGTTACAGGTTGCGATTTAGTCGTAGAAGCAGCTACCGAAAACTTGACCTTAAAACTAAATATCTTCAAACAATTAAGTGAAATTTGCGATCATAATACGATTTTAGCAACCAATACGTCTTCTATTTCAATTACACAAATAGCCGCCTCGGTGGTGCATCCAGAAAGAGTAATTGGTATGCACTTTATGAATCCTGTGCCTATTATGAAACTTGTCGAAATTATTCGTGGCTACAACACCACAAACGAAGTGACTAAAATCATCATGGATTTATCTGTTAAATTAGGAAAAACACCTACCGAAGTAAATGATTATCCAGGTTTTGTAGCCAATAGAATTTTGATGCCAATGATAAACGAAGCCATCGAAACATTATACAACAAAGTAGCTGGAGTACAAGAAATTGACACGGTAATGAAACTAGGAATGGGCCACCCCATGGGACCATTACAATTAGCCGATTTTATTGGGCTAGACGTTTGTTTGGCCATTCTAAACGTCCTGTACGACGGTTTCAAAAATCCTAAATATGCCCCTTGCCCATTATTGGTAAATATGGTTATGGCTGGAAAATTAGGCGCAAAATCTGGTGAAGGTTTTTATGATTACGCCGAAAGCAAAAAAGCAGAAAAAGTTTCAAAACAATTCTCCTAATTAACAATGAGTAATTTTCAATTAATGTAATGGCAAAAATAATTCCATTCAAAGCCGTTCGACCATCTGCCGACAAGGTAGGATTGGTAACTTGTAGAACTTACGACGATTATAATTCGGCAGAACTAGCTGCTTGGTTAAGTTATAATCCGTACTCCTTTTTGCATGTTATACATCCTGCGTTTGCCAATGCTCAGAAAATAACGATCGACAAACGTTTTAAAAGTGTGGCGCATAAATACCAAGATTTTAAAGACGAAGAAATATTAATTAAGGAAGAAATACCCGTTTTGTATTTGTACGAAATTCAAACAAAATCAGATATATTTTCGGGAATCATTGCAGGAACTTCTGTAGAAGATTACAAAAGTAATGTAATTAAAAAACATGAAGATACTTTACAGTTTCGAGTAGAACTGATAAAAGATTACATGAAACATACCGATTTTAATGCAGAACCTGTTCTAATAACTTATCCCGATAATGTCGAAATAAACAATTATATCAATTCACATAAAAAAAAGAAACCGCTTTACGAGTTTGCGACAACCAAAAAAGAAAAACACAGACTTTGGAAAATTGATGCGCAAAACGAAATAGACTGGTTACAAAATCATTTCGAAAAAATACCCGCTCTGTATATTGCCGACGGACACCATCGCTCTGCTGCTGCCGAATTATTAGCAGAGGAAAAGAAGGATACAAAAAATGAAAATATAAATCATTTTATGAGTTTCCTCATTGCCGAAAGCAACCTAAAAATACACGAATTTAACAGAATTATTAGAGATTTGAACGGTTTTACTAAAGAGGGTTTTATTGCAAAAATCGCTCAGCATTTTAACATCGAAAACAAAAATCAGGAGTTATGGAAACCAAAAAATAAGCATGAATTTGGAATGTATCTAGATGGAAATTTTTATGCTTTATTTTACAAAGGAGAAATAAACGAAAATTTCAATAACAAAAAAAAAATTCTTAAAAATTTAGATGCACAAATTTTGTACGACACCATTTTGCATCCGCTTTTGGGTTTAGAGGATTTGAGAAATGACGAACGCATCGATTATATTCCAGGAAAACAATCGGTTTCGGCAATCAAAGATTTAATAGATGAAGGAGAATTTAAAGTTGGTTTTATGCTTTACCCTTCGGATATTTCCGAAATAAAGACTTTAGCAGACAACAATTTAATCATGCCACCCAAAAGCACATACATAGAACCCAAGTTTAGAAGTGGCTTGGTAATTTATGAGTTGTAAAATAAAACAAGTTGTACACAGGTTTAAGAAATTAGAAAAATTTCCTAATTTCTTAAATTTGTGGCAAAAAAAAGAAAAATAATTATGTCGATAGCTCAAAATCTAAATAAAATAAAAGCCTCAATTCCAGAAAGTGTAACGCTTGTTGCAGTTTCTAAAACCAAGCCAATTTCTGATTTGATGGAAGCTTACCAAGCAGGTCAGCGCATTTTTGGAGAAAACAAAATTCAAGAAATGACCCAAAAATGGGAAGTGATGCCAAAAGATATTCAATGGCACATGATAGGACATGTACAAACCAATAAAGTAAAATTTATGGCAGAATATGTAAGTTTAATTCATGGAGTTGACAGCCTAAAATTATTAGAAGAAATAAACAAACAAGCTAAAAAATATGACCGAATTATTGCCTGTTTACTTCAAATATACATTGCCAAAGAAGAAACAAAATTTGGTTTAGACGAAAAAGAGCTGAACGAATTATTAGCATCAACCGAATTCAAATCATTTCAAAATATAAAAATTGTGGGACTCATGGGTATGGCAACATTTACCGAAAATCAGAACCAAATAAAGAAAGAATTCACACATTTGAAATCTATTTTCGATAATTCTAAATCATCATCAATTGTCAATTGTCAATTATCAATTCTTTCTATGGGAATGTCTGGTGACTACAAACTCGCAATCGAATCTGGAAGCACGATGGTTCGAATAGGAAGTAGTATCTTTGGAGGAAGATAATCAATTGCAAAAATCAAAAAAACATAATAGAAATGGAGAAAAATAATATTTTCAATGAAAAGATATTTAATTTTGAAGATAGATTAGTCCGTTTTGCTGGTGAATGTATTTTATTTACAAGAAGTTTGAATAAATCGTATGAAAATGAATATTATAAAAATCAAATAATTAGATCTTCCGGAAGTTCCTCTTTTAATTTTGGAGAAGCACAAGGAACAATTACAGATAAAGATTTTATTATTAAAGTTTCGGTGGTTGTAAAAGAATTAAAAGAATCTAGAAACTCGCTAAAAATTTTAAATTATATAAAAGAAGGAGATGAAAATCAAAGAATATTAATGTTAAATGAAACAGAGGAATTGATTGCAATAGCTTCAAAAATGATTATAAACAAACAATGATATTCAATATCAATGACAATATCAATGACAAAAATTCAATTTTTAATATTTTGAAATTATTTTTTGATATTGCCCTTAATATTGATTTTTTCCATTGACATTGAAATTGAAAATGTACGCAATACTAGACATAGAAACAACAGGAGGACAATTCAATGAAGAAGGAATTACCGAAATCGCCATCTATAAATTTGATGGTCATCAAATAGTAGACCAATTTATTAGTTTAGTAAATCCTGAAATCCCAATTCAACCGTTTGTAGTAAAACTTACGGGAATAAATAATGCTATGTTGGTTTCTGCACCCAAGTTTCACGAAGTAGCCAAACGCATTGTAGAAATCACAAAAGATTGTATAATTGTTGCACACAATACCGTTTTCGATTACCGAATTCTTCGCACAGAATTTAGCCGTCTAGGTTACGATTTTCAAGCAAAAACGCTATGCACAGTCGAACTAGCTAAAATACTAATTCCAGAACAACCCTCATATAGCTTAGGAAAATTAGTTCGAGCACTAGGAATCCCAATGACTAACAGACATCGTGCCGAAGGAGATGCACTAGCAACAGTCAAATTATTTAAAATGCTGTTAGACAAAGATTTGGAAAAAATCATTGTAAAAGAGCAAATTAAAACCGAAATTACCAAAGGAATTGCACCAAAATTATTAAATATTATCGAATCCCTGCCCAACAAAACAGGCGTTTACTACATTCACAAAGAAAACGGAACTATTATTTTTATTGGCAAAAGCAGAAATATCAAAAAAAGAGTAAACCAGCATTTTACAGGAATCACAAAAAGTGCCCTAAAAATACAACAAGAAGTTTTTACCGTTACTTACCAAGAAACTGGAAGCGAACTCATAGCGCTACTAAAAGAAACCGAAGAAATAAAAAGAAACCGACCTATTTATAACAGAATATCGCCTAAAACCCATTTCCCAGTAGCCATATATTGCGAAAAAGATGCCAATGGGTATTTGAATCTAAAATTACAAAAATTCGACGGTCGAAAAAAAGAAATCACAGCCTACACAAGCCTTCAGGAAGGAAAAAATAATTTATTCAGAATAACATCACAATACAATTTGTGCCAAAAATTAACTGGTTTATACGAAACAAAAACTCACTGTTTTCAGCAAAAAATAAACGAATGCGATGGCGCTTGTATAGGCAAAATTACGCCCCAAGAATACAACAAACGAGTGCAAGAATTTATTACAAAAAGCACCCTCGAAAACCAAAGCATCATCATTATAGACAGCGGTAGAACCACCAGAGAACACAGTGCTGTTCTCATAGAAAATGGTGTATATAAAGGCTATGCTTTTTTCGATTTAAATTATCAAATTAGCAATATACAAATACTAAAAAACCTCATTACACCAATGCCCAACAACCGTGACACCCGAAATATCATACAAGGCTATTTACGTAAAAACAAAGTGATGAAAATCATGAAATTTTAATTTTTTTAGGAGCTATTCCTACACCCGAGCCCGAAAGAGCGAACTGGCGAAGCAATTCGTTACAATCTTTTCCTTGCTAAAAGAGCCAGAAAAAGGATTTCCGCTACTATCAGGGCTAAAAAAATAAACAATCTACTAATTCATGAATTATTTAATAACCATAATCGGACCAACAGCCATAGGAAAAACCAGCTTAAGCATTGCATTAGCAAAACAATATAATTGCGACATTATTTCCTGCGACAGCCGACAGTTTTTTAAAGAAATGCGAATAGGAACTGCTGTTCCAAGCGATGAAGAATTAAGTCAGGCTACGCATCATTTTATCCAAAACAAATCGATTTTTGAAGAATATACCGTTGGAGATTTCGAGAAAGAAGCCATTACAAAACTCGACGAACTTTTTAGCAAAAACAATATTCAAATCATGGTTGGTGGCTCAGGATTATATGCAGATGCCGTCTTAAAAGGTTTTGATAGTTTTCCTAATATAAAACCTGAAATTCGTGAAAAAATTCAAGAACAATATGACGAAAATGGTATTCAATATTTACAACAAAAACTCCAAGAATTAGACACCGAATATTACTCCAAAATCCTTTCCCAAAACCCACAAACCTTACAAAACCCACAACGTATGATGCGCTTTGTAGAAGTTTGCCTAGGAACAGGAAAACCCTATTCTTCGTTCCTAAACAAAGACAAAATTACCCGAAACTTCACCCCTATTATCATTGGTTTAGAAGCCGACCGAGAAATAATGTACGACCGAATAAACCAACGTGTTGATATTATGATAAACGAAGGTTTGCTTGCCGAAGCAGAAAAACTATATCCAAATAAAGATTTAAACGCACTCCAAACGGTGGGTTACAGAGAATTATTTAGTTTTTTTGATGCTGATTTTACTTTAAATTTTGCCATCGAAGAAATTAAAAAAAATACCAGACGATTCTCAAAACGCCAAATTACTTGGTTCAAACGAACAGAAAACACCATTTGGTTCGATTATAAAGCAGATACTTCTAAAATAATTGAGGTTATTAATACAAAGATGAAACACTAATTTGCAAAAAAAATATAGGTTTTTCGCTAGCTTACTCCACAAAACTTCATAAAATGACAAATAATTATATTTTAGCACCAGTATTAATTCCTAATAAAAAAATGATTAGGAATGCTAATAATATAATAAATGAAATCCATCAAGTTTATTTCTCTAAAGAAACAATTGAACAAATAAAAAATGACTTTCATAAAAAAGAATGTGAAAATCTAATTAGTATAAATCACAATGAGGAAACATTTGGTTTAACATTGACCAAATCTTTTCTTATAAATAACGAAAATAAAAAAAAATTACCTAAAGAATTTTTAAAACTACCAATTGGAACTTGGATAGTTGAATACACTGTAGAAAACGACGCTGTGTGGAAAATGATAAAAGAAGGCAAAATTAACGGACTAAGTTTAGAGGGTGTTTTTCAATATCCCCAAGAATATGAAATTAATGAAGAAACTGATCCAATACAAGTAAACAATGATGACTTATTAGAAAAACGTTTCGATGAAATATTATTTCAAATAAGTAAAGGCAATAAACAGGAAAAAATAGATAATAATTATTTTTATTCTGAGTTTGAAATATTAAAAGAATGGAAATCAAAATTCGGCTATAAATTCAATATCTATGGAAATGACCACTTTATTAATAAAAAACCTCATTTCCATTTTGATAATAAACAAGATGACTTATATTGTAAAATTAGTTTTGACGGAGAAATATTTGAAATCAAACACAATAAAAAATTACCAAAAAATATCCACAAGGAATTAAAATATTTTTTATCAAAATTAGAAAATCAAAAAATATTAAAAGAAATATGGAATAACAAGAATCCAACTTTAAATGTGAAATAAAATAGCCAGCATACAATCGCTACAACAACGGATCATAACATTCATACATATAAATCAACTAAATGAACTTATATGACTTATATGGTTCAAAAAAAATAGAATAATTCCTGTAAATTACTGTAATTCAAGCTACATTTTACCAAACAAAAGAATTTCTCTTTTCCTAAATAAATCTTATATTTGACCCTCATTAAAAAAAATATCATGCAACACATTATAGACCGTTTTATAAGCTACGTAACCATAGATACCGAATCTGATCCAAATTCAGAAACCACACCAAGCACCGCAAAACAATGGGATTTGGCTAACAAATTAGTCGAAGAACTAAAAGCCATTGGCATGCAAGATGTAACTATAGATGACAAAGCTTATATCATGGCAACTTTGCCTAGTAATGTTTCTCACGAGGTTCCTACCATTGGTTTTGTATCTCATTTTGATACTACTCCAGATTTTACAGGAAAAGACGTAAAACCACAAATTATAAAAAATTATGATGGCAACGATATCGTATTAAATGCAGAAAAAAACATCGTGCTTTCGCCAAAATATTTCAAAGATTTATTACAATACAAAGGACAAACGCTAATCACTACCGATGGTACAACACTACTTGGTGCCGATGATAAAGCAGGAATTACCGAAATTGTTTCGGCAATGGAATTCCTTATTAAAAACCCAGAAATTAAACACGGAAAAATTCGAGTAGGTTTTACACCAGACGAAGAAATAGGCCGTGGCGCACACCATTTTGATGTACAAAAATTTGCATGCGACTGGGCCTACACCATGGACGGAAGTCAGATTGGCGAATTAGAATATGAAAATTTTAATGCCGCTGGTGCCAAAATAATTTTTAAAGGAAAAAGTGTACACCCAGGTTATGCTAAAGGAAAAATGATAAACTCGATGCTATTAGCAAACGAATTTATTAACGAATTACCAAAAGACGAAATACCACAAAAAACAAAAGGTTACAAAGGCTTCTTTCATGTAACACAACTTTCTGGAAGCATCGAAGAAACACAGCTAGAACTCATTATTCGTGATCATGATGCCAGAAAATTTAAAAAACGCAAAGAGCTTATTCATAAAATTACCAAAAAAATGAATAAGAAATATGCCAAACAGTTTGGAGAAGATATCGTAATTACTGTATTAAATGACCAATATTACAATATGAAAGAAAAAGTAGTTCCCGTATTTCATATCATAGATATTGCCGAAAAAGCGATGAAAAACTTAGGCATAAAACCACTTATAAAACCTATTCGTGGTGGCACCGACGGTTGCCAATTATCATACAAAGGATTACCATGTCCTAATATTTTTGCTGGCGGACACAATTTTCATGGAAAATACGAATATGTTCCTGTAGAAAGTATGCAAAAAGCAATGGAAGTAATTGTACAAATTGCTCAAATTACTGCTTCGGGAGATTATAAAAAAATCGAAAAAAATGATGACTTAATTTAATATTCGTTAACGGTAATTTATTATAGCCACAAAAAACGCTTATAACAAGATTTTAAATATCGGTTATAAGCGTTTTTTTTTGTAATTTTTACAATGGTTATGCCGTTTTAATTTTAAAAACACTGCAATGTTTGGTGTGTGTATCCTCATTTAGAGGCACTGTACTCTTATTGTTTTAGCAAATTTAATAACAAATGGTACAACAACACACCATTGTCATGCGAATTAAAACATATTACTAATACCATTTAAAGTTT